>NZ_JMLK01000006.1 GCF_000686725.1 Clostridium akagii DSM 12554
TAGCGGTGCCATTTGCAAAAATATCTGAGGCTGTAAAGGGATTGCCTAATTGGAAAAATAGAATTGTTATTGATGCTACAAATTCTCCTGAACCAGATTTAGAAACACTGACATCCAGTGAGACGGTATCAAAAGCTCTACCTGGTGCAAGGATAATTAAGGCTTTTAGTTCACTATATGCACCATTTATAGACGGAGAAGTTAACGGTGGCAAACGTGTTCTATTTTATGCTGGAGATGATCTAGAAGCAAAATCCATAGTTAAAGGATTATTCGAACAAATGGGATTTTATCCTGTTGATCTAGGATCTCTTGCAATTGGAGGCAAAATGATGCAATACGTCGGTGGACCACTTTCGGGAGAGCATTTTACACAAATTGAAGAGTAGTATATCTATTAAATTTAACTGTATCTAACATATTCCTTATAACATTATAATGAATTCGTGATAAATTAGGAATGGGGTAACATTAATGGACTATTGACAATTGTTAAAGTTACAAAAGCTGCACAACAAGGAGTTTATGTTTTTATAAAAGAAAATGAAAAAGAAAATATCAGTATAGGGGGACAACTACTATCTGATAAATAAGTATTGAAATAAATTTAAACTATGAGGGGCACTCAACATAACAATAATAATTATCTTGAACGCCCCTTTTTATCTTAGCAGTATAATTTATTAAATATTTGGTGAAATATGTAGTCAATTTTAACACACATATACGAGAGGAGCATACTTATGAACAAAACATTAGAATTTTTAAAAGAAAGTGTACCTTTTTATCTAGCAACTAATGAAGGCGATCAACCAAGGGTCAGACCATTTGGTGTTGTCTTAGAATATGAAGGAAAATTATACATTGCCACAGACAATACAAAAAAATGCTTTAAACAAATGATAGAAAACCCTAAAGTCGAAATTTCTTGTATGAACAAAACAGGACAATGGATTCGTGTTACTGGAGAAGTTGCAAATGATGATAGACGTGAAGTAAAAGAATTTGCACTTGAAACTATACCAAATTTAAAATCCAAGTATAACGTTGATGATGGAGTTTTTGCTGTTTTATACTTTACAAAAGGAACATCCACTATTTATTCTTATACTGATGAACCTGAAACATTCTCGCTATAATTCATATAAAGTCAATACCACTTGTAATTCAGTGGTATTGACTTTACAATTAAGTTATTCCAATTTAGACCTTTACGCAGGGCAAATCGTTTTAACATCAAACTATAATTTCTATTTAAATTATGAAATGTATATAGATAGGCTGTATTAGTTTGTAAAAATGGTGTTTAATGGTATTATTTTTCTAGTGATTAAGTCACAATTGTAATATATTATGTCTTATAGATAGTGTATAAATACTTACTTTATCTAAATATAAAACTCCCTTGAAATATTAAATTTAATTAGAATATTTCAAGGGAACTATTCACTTAGTTAGTTATATTATTTTATTAAATTTGCACCTAATTCAAATGATTTTTGACAATCTAAAGGAAATTGTATTTTTCTATGTTCTGCTTTTGCTTCTTCAGAATAGGCACTAGATTCATACTTTGAGTAATCATCAAATTGGTAAGTATCATTTGAATACATAACTAATGGTTTTGTAAATATACCTTCAATAGTAGATTCAATTTTATTAAAGGCTGTTGGATAACCAACTTGTTCCATAAGATTTTCTGGAACATTCATTGTATAAATGAATGCTGTTGGCATCTTCTTTGGTGCAATTGTAGAATAGTTCTCATCATACACTAAATAAGGAAACGATAGTCTTTCTAAAAATGCCAATAATTGAGCTGTTATATTACTAAAATATATTGGAGAACCAAAAATAAGCCCATCAGCTTGCGATACCTTTTCTAAAACTTCGTAGATATCGTCCTTTATAGCACATTTTCCATAACTTTTACTTCCAAGTCTTTTGCAAGCAAAGCAACTTTTACATCCAGTATAGTTTAAATCATATAAATTAATTATTTCAGTTTCAACTTCTTTATCTTTTGCAGCTTCTTTTACTCCATCTAAAGCTTTTTGAAGTAATGTAGCTGTATTTTTATTTTTTCTTGGACTTCCATTAATAGCATAAACTTTCATAGTAATACTCCTCTTATTTTTTTATTTTCTCATTTATTTTTTTATTTTTCTTTTATGCTATAATTATATATCATAAAGTCATAAATACATAAGTACGCAGTTTTTTCTGTGTTAGTATAAAAAATATACTATTGAATTTAAAGGAGTTGTAATTATGAATGATGATTTGGATTGTAATGTAGAATTACCTAGTGACTCTATAAATGAGAACTATAATACAAGATGTCCCCTTATATATGCATTAGAGATTATTGGACAAAAGTGGAAGTTGCCTATTATGTGGTACTTATTTGATAATGACTTCACTAGATATAATGAATTAAAACGAAAAGTTAAAGGTATTACTAATATGATGCTTACAAAATCTTTAAAAGAATTGGCAGAGCATAATCTTATCGTTAGAATCCAATACGAAGCAATTCCTCCTAAAGTTGAATACTCTTTAACAGAAAGAGGTAAAGAACTACTTCCTGCATTGAATGAATTGTCTAAATGGGGTGAAGAACAACTTAAACTTGATAAGTCGAAATCAAATTTTTAAATGATCCCTATTTACTTTCATACGCAATCTTCTCATTAGACGAAACAACAAACTAAATGAAAGAATGAACCGTAATTTCCCAATATTGAATTATGAAAGTAAAAAAAAATATGAACTGGAGGATACTTAATGAGAATAGATTGGCAAAGTTTTAGTCTAAGGGTTATTACAACAGCTTTATTTATTATATAGTAGTACGATAATATCATAGAAAAAGCAAGAGAGTAACATTCAGAAATGGGTGTTCTTTTTTATATCTTAAATTAGTTATGCACAGCATATTGTAGATACTGTGAATAACTAATACAACATATTGTAAAACTTGTTTTGGTGTGACGGGCGGTGTGTAAATAACCTAATATCAAAATAAGGAGAAGTGTAAATGATAAAAATGTTGAGTTTATTTAGTGGAATTGGTGCTTTTGAGAAGGCACTAGAAAATCTAAAAGTAGATTATCAATTGGTGAATTACTGTGAAATTGATAAATTTGCAAGTTATGCATATTCAGTAATGCATGGAATATCTTAAGAGTACAATCTAGGTGATATTACAAAAGTTGATATTATTAGAAATAAGATGCCAAAGTATGTTATCTGGGAAAATGTAAAGGCAGTAACATGTAAGAAGCATAAACATAATTTCGATAAGTATTTAAATACATTAGAGGAGTTAGGTTACCGTAATTATTGGAAAGTATTGAATAGTAAAGATTATGGAGTACCTCAGCATAGAGAAAGGGTTTTTGTAGTGTCTATAAGAAAAGACATTTGCAAAGATTCTTTTAAGTTTATAAAAAGAAAAATATACAGAACCTCAACTATGAAAGATATTTTAGAGGATGGTGGAGTTAATGAAAAATACTACTTAAAAGACAATTATTCAAAGGAGTTGGAGAGACATTTTGAAATGGACCTTAATAAAAGAGATACTAATAAAACAACTGGCATATTTAAGCTTGGAGAAATTCAAAATCCTAAATGCTTTATGATGAATAATAGAGTATTTTCAAAAGATAGCGTAAGTCCAACATTAACAACGTCAAGTTATAATGCCCCTAAAATAGTAGAATGTAGGATAAGAAAATTAACACCTTTAGAGTTCTGGAGACTAATGGGGTTTGGTGATGATTACCTAAAGGTTAGAGCGATTTTAAGAGAAAAATTCTACAAAGGTAGGGATGAAGCAGACAGTCAACTGTACAAGATGGCTGGTAACAGTATTGTGGTTAATGTGTCAGAAGGTATACTAAGTGAATTATTTGCAATGAGTATTCAATATTGACATAGTATTGTCATAAATAAAGATTAGTATATAAATATAGAGATTACCCCTCTTATATAGGCATTTGGTTAACTCCAAGTGCTATTTTTATGTGATAAATAGAATTATAGATAAAGACAGTAACTCAATTGTGACTTTTTATCATTAGGATTGGTGCTTATATAATGTAAATATTTAAATATAGCTTGTCTCTTTTGAGTAACAGCCTTCCAACTACTATTGCTTTTATTAGTTACTGTCATGGTTAAATACAATCTTGATATTGCATTTGCTGAATTTTCATCCTTATTTTCCACGTTAGCATAAGAAGTAAATGGTAATATATACATTGCTGTATGTAAGTTAGAATATATATTTATAAAATAAGAATTTTTACTTTCTTTATCTATTTTATCGTAGTTCACTCCAAAACAAGAATCAGCTTCATCCAAACAATGTATAAATGTTTCATTTGCGATTTGTTTTTTGTGATTTTGACTAAGAAAACCATAAGTTTCAAAAAGGAGGCCGATACGAAAATTACAACATATTTATGCTCGAATATCATTTATTATTAATGGGTAGTAATTACATCTTATTTATTGTTTCCTTTCTTTCTTTACAACTATAAAGAAAGAAAGGAAATAAATCTCTTATATTCAAAATAGATAAATATAAAATATATGTAAAAACTTAGAGCAAAATATTGGCCGAGTTTCAAATGAAGCATAAATATCTTAATGATAAGCTTGAATTGGAAATGAAAGATATTCCTGATATGTTCAAACCACTTAACTATCTTCCGCTTGTACTTCGTAAAAAAATAATGAAATCAATTCCAAAGTTTTTAAAGTTAAAAAAAATTCCTCTTTCCTCCTGGTGACGCCAACTCTCATTAGGTTCAATATAATATTTTTTATATCGTATGCCTTTAATAATATGACACACAGCTGTCAAGTTACTATGGTTATAATAAACACATGGTTTAAATAAATTTTTTATAGTAGCAGGAGGCCGACAAAATGGACAAAAAGAATATTATTGTAAATAATAACGAAAATATTAATGGGACAATGGATATACCATCCTATAACCAATTCAACGCAAAAGAATTTGTAGGTAAGCGAATCTTAGTCACAGGTGGGACTAAGGGAATTGGCGAGGCTGTCGCTAAGCGTCTTAAGAGTTCTGGAGCAACAGTAATAACTACTGCTAGGTCAATTCCATCTGATAGCAACGTATCAGACCTATTCATCCAAGCTGATGTCAGTACACCAGAGGGTGTGAATAGTGTTGTTAAACAAGTAATTGAGTCTTTCGGTGGTGTAGATATATTGATTAACACTGTTGGTGGATCGTCAGCTCCAGTAGGAGGTGCTCTTCTTCAGAGTGATGATGACTGGCAAAACACCTTCAATGCCAATTTATTTTCTGCTGTCCGCCTTGATAGAGGATTATTACCATCTATGCAGGAACAAGGATTTGGTGTCATTATCCATATTACATCAATTCAAAGACGTCTCCCTGGTAGTATGACTATGCCGTACTCAGCGGCGAAGGCTGCTTTAACAAATTACAGTAAGGGTCTCGCAAATCAAATGGCATCATATGGAATACGTGTAAATACAGTCGCACATGGATTCACAGAAACAAAAGCCGCTGAAAGACTTATTGAAAGAATGGCTAAGAATTCAGATACTGATTACCAAGGTGCCAGGCAGGAATTGATGGATTCACTGGGAGGTATTCCACTTGGACGTCCAGCTCGCCCAGAAGAAGTAGCTGAACTCGTGGCCTTTTTGGTTTCAGACCGAGCTTCATATATTACTGGCAGTGAGCATGTTATTGACGGTGGAACCCTTCGTTCAGTCTAGTGATTTAATAAAGAAAGGTGATATAAATATGAACTTCATTCAAGTAGATAAAGAAAAATGTACTCAGTGTGGTCTTTGCGTAAATGTATGCCGAGGAGCTTTAGGTATAGGTACATATGGACCAGAAGTTATAAAACAACAATGCATTAGCTGTGGACACTGTGTAGCCGCATGTCCTAATGGAGCACTAGATAATCTGAATTCACCATTAAAAAATCAAGTACTACTTAAAAAAAACCTGAATTTAAATGCAGATTCAGCGGCTCAATTTTTACGATCAAGGCGGTCAATACGTTCTTATAAGAAGATTGCTGTACCTCGTGAAAAGATAAGTAAACTTCTTGACATTGCCCGCTTTGCTCCAAGTGCATGCAACTTACAAGGAGTGTCTTATCACGTAATAGATAACCCTAATACACTTAAAAAAATTACTGAGATCACAATCGAATGGGCCGAGGAAAAATATAAAGATGACACTTCAACATTGGCATCCAGTATTAAAACACAGGTAGATAATTACCACAAATATGGCATAGATGTTGTTTTGAGATCTGCGCCATGTCTTATTGTAGCCATAACCGATAGCAGCATGATGTCTATTGGTAGAGATGACACTCATTTCGCTCTTGCCTATGCTCAGCTCTATGCACCCACTATTGAACTTGGAACTTGTTGGGCTGGATTTTTTGAGAATTGTGCTACATCATGTTATCAACCACTTCAACGTATTTTAAATTTGCCACAAAATATGAGCGTTACCGGTGGACTAATGGTGGGATTTCCTAAATATACTTTTAAACGGCTTGTAGATAGAAATCCGCTACAAATAACTTGGGAATAGATTTGCTTTAAATGATTAATATAGCTAGCTAATGTAGCTGATATACCTTAAGTTATTAGAATATAAGACTGCAATGTAAATGAAATCTTAGCATACTATTGTGAAGATTTCATTGTATAATGATCTCGAGGTGATTATATGCAAATAAATAGATTATTTGAAATTGTATATATCTTGCTTGATAAACAGATAGTAACCGCTAAAGAGCTAGCAAGACATTTTGAAGTATCATCAAGAACAATATATAGAGATGTTGATACTTTAAGTTCAGCAGGAATACCAATATATGCAACCCAAGGGAAAAATGGGGGAATCACACTTTTAGATAATTTTGTGTTAAATAAATCAGTGCTTTCTGAAGATGAACAAAATGAGATATTGATTGCTCTTCAAAGTTTGACGGCAACAGGGTATCCAATTATTGATATAACACTTTCAAAATTAAGCAGCTTCTTTAAAAAAGAAAATTATAATTGGATTGAAGTTGACTTCTCAAGCTGGGGTAGCAATGAACATGTAAAGGAAAAATTTGAGATACTAAAAAATGCTATTATAAATAATAAAATAATTACATTTGAATATTACAACTCAAAAGGCGAAAAAACTAATAGAAAAATTGAACCCATAAAACTGAGATTTAAAGCTAAATCATGGTATCTAAAAGGTTTTTGTTTAACAAAAAATGAAGATAGGACTTTTAAGATTACTCGTATGTTTGATGTTAAGCTAACTGAAGAACTTTACACTAAAAAGCACTTAGATGAAGAACTAATTGAACCTGAAAAGAATGAAGTGGATAATTTAATTAATCTTAAATTAAGGTTTTCATCAAGTGTGGCATATAGAATATATGATGAATTTGATAAAGAAGCTATTATTAAAAATAAAGACGGTTCTTTCAATGTGGATGCTTCTTTACCAAGAGGAGTTTGGATATATGATTACATTCTTTCGTTTGGTACGACAATTGAAGTCTTAGAACCTATTAAAGTGAGAGAAGTAATTAAATCAAAGTTAGAAGATATAATAAATAAATATAAGTAGATGATTATAATATGACATACTGGTATCAGGTTTTGATTGCTATAATTGATATGTAGTTAAAATTTAGATATAACCTAATAAGGAGATGATAACATGTATACAAAATTACCAAAGATTATTGATGATTTTATTAAGGCAAGTAATGAACATAACAGTGATGCATATATTGCTTGTTTCATAGAAAATGCAGTTGTACAAGATGAAGGAAAAGATATAAATGGTATTAAGGCTATAAAAGAATGGAATGAATGGTTAAGTAAAGAATATAAAGTGAAACTAGATGCTATAAAATTAGTAGACAGAAACGAGGAAAAGTTACTTACTGCATCAGTGTCTGGTGATTTCGAAGGAAGTCCAGTAAATTTAGACTATCATTTTACGATAAGTAATGATAAAATCACGGCTTTAAAAATCTTATTAACTCCCGCATTCTTAGCGAAGGTTGGTATTTTCTTTTGATGTTCTTTTAGAAACCAAGTGCTTTTTATAGCTTGATAATCTCTAATCATAGATTCATCTTCAAATAGTATGTGAGATAATTTGCCATTAAGGTGTTTTTTTAGTTTGGATTATTATATTAATCGTATTTTAATACATGAATTATTGGTAGCACTAAATTATTTTTAACTAGTTACGATAAATGATATGTAACAAGGTATTTTAAGAATTGTTAAAATCTAACATTATCACAATATGAAGATTTTATATTTTGGAGATGTTTAATGTGGTGAATGATAACAAATATGAGAATGATATAAAAGAACTTTGTGAGCATATGATTCATTTATTAGATAAACTTAAGCAAAGAGGTTTAATAGATGAGCAGGAATATGAAAGTCTTACGTATCAAAAGAAAAGATTTTTGGATAGTAGATCTAATAAATTAGAAATGAAAATACAAAATTAATCGTTACTAAAATTAGATTTGTCATCATTGGAGTAATACCTATTAATAAGCTCGTCCAATTCTGTACTTAATTTAATCAATTTATTATCCGATATGTCACAATCGTTTAATAACAGATAATCTATTTGTCTTCTCAGGGTTTCTATATTTTTATTTTCTATGCCTGATCTAATTATTTTATCATGGGATATGTCATGCTCGTTTAATAATATATAATCTAGTTGCTCTCTCACAATTTCTAGATTTCCAACTAAATTCATAAGTATCATTCCTTTTTGTTTATATTTATATATTTGTTATGTCACACAATTGTAATATAGTTTGTGACATAAATCAATACAAAACAAATAAATATTTTAATACATAATTATTTGGTTCATATATAGACAATTTTAAAAAAAGTGTCTATACTATTGACTTAAATCCAAAGTAAGCTATGGAGTGAGAGATAATATGCATTTGTTGTTTCAAGCACAATTACGAAAGAGTGATGATCTTACAGCAGATTTAAGTAACTTATTATTCAGTGAGAAACATCCCCCTACATGTCTTTCTAAATATTTGGGTATTAGTATCAACAGCCTGTCTACACCCACGGTGAGACTGTGGTTTTGAAGAACCTATACTAATTTAAAGCAGAAAGGTGCTCGTGGTAAACATGAATCATCATCTAAATTAAAAGATTAAATTAGATGCATTTCAGAAAGAAAACTATGATTTAATAGTTCAAGAGATAACTAAGATAAAAAAAGAAAATAAATTCTAGAATGGTGATATATGGACAAGTTAATATTTATTAAGTCGCTGATAAAAAAGGAGGAATGAATCCATGGAATCTGAGCAAATAAATTTAACAGTCCAGTTGAAAATGAAATGATAACCAGAAGATATAAATCAGAGTGGCTTAAAAAAAGGAAACATAAGCTAGAGGTGCAGATAGAAAAAATTGATAATGCACTTGAGATATTAACGGATAGAGAATATAAGATAATAGAACTTAGGTATTTTGTAAATATATCCAATAAGTATGTAGCAACAAGACTGGATTTAATGGAGCAAAGGGTAAGTGAAGCCTAAGATAGTAAATAAGTTAATTAACCTGGTATTAGTAATGTAGGAATAACGAACAGTTGGTTCACCATATGAAAATAAGGCAATCTAACTATCGTAAATGAAAATACGAACAATGTACTTTGAAAATTGAATAATACGGTGTTAAAAAGCGGAAATAAGAGTTTATTACCATACTAATATGATATAATTATCATTAATTAAGTCATATTGGTAAAAAACTGCGAAGTACAGATTATTTATTAATCTATAGATTAATTGGCGGATATTAAATGATTTTATACATGGTTTCGGGAGGCATTTTTATGATAGAAAGAGGAGTAATTCTTGCTTATGTAAAGGAAAAATTTGATACAGAGCCAGACTATCCTTGGTTTAAGTATCCAAATTATGCGGTACTTAGACATAAGAGTGGTGGAAAATGGTATGGAATAATTATGAATGTACCAAGAATTAAATTAGGCTTAACAGGAGAAGGAAGTGCTGAGATATTAGACTTGAAGTGTGACCCAGAATTAAACAGTTTCTTAAGAAGCCAACAAGGAATTTTGTCTGCATACCATATGAATAAAAAACACTGGATTACAATTGTTTTGGATAGCCCTTTTCATAAAGAAGAAATCTACAATTTAATTAATCTGAGCTATGATTTAACAAAATAGAAATTGATGAACAAAAATAAAATATAATACACAAAATTCTAATTTAGCGTCACAAATTAAAAACTGAACAATTATTTAAAACACCGCATTATTCATAAATGGATTTTGTGGTGGTTTTACTTCGCATTTCAAAGATTATATGTAGCAATATAGAGCAAATCAAGAGCTAACAATATAGATTGAAAATAACACTTAAATGCATTTGAAACAAATATTAAAAATATCTTAAAAATATATTAAATCATAGTAGTATGATAATATTATAGAAAAAGTAAGAAGGGAACATTCAGAAATGAGTGTTCTTTCTTTATGTCATAAAATAGTTATGCATATTCAGTAATGCATGGAATATCTGAAGATTATAATCTAGGCGATATAACAAAAGTTGATATTAGTAATATTAAACAAAGGTAGGGATGAAGCAGGCAGTCAACTGGACAAGATGGCTGGTGACAGTATTGTGATTGATGTGTTAGAAAATATACTAAGTGAATTATTTACATCTAGTATTTAATGTGGACATAGCATTGTCACAAATTAAGGTTAGTATATAAATATAGAGATTACCCCTCTTATATATAGGCATTTGGTTAATTCCAAGTGCTATTTTTACGTAATAAATAGAATTATAGATAAAGGTAGTTACTACAAATTAATTATATGAAATGGTGTAAGGCAAACGGCATTTAATTTATTATTAAAGGGGGGCCAGGATATTTATCTTATTTGTTAAGATAAAAATTCTGGAGTTTTAAATACTTCTAATACCTTAAAATTAAAGCAAAATAATAAAAAAATAGTTAAAAGAAGGAAAATACGTTTTAAATATAGAAGTATAAAGCGGAAAGGTGAGTGGTAGTATGGAAAAATATAAATTTGATTATGAGAATTTAATGAGTATATCAATTTTAGCAGCACAAATTAAAGCAATAGAAAAAGTACTACTGAAGAATGGGACAACTACAATAGAAGAATTGGAACAATACAGAAAAGAATGTTTAGAACCATTAATCAAAGCATGCAAAGAAGGTGAAATTGTAAGTGATAAATATATTAAATTACTTGAAGATAGCATATAAAATATTATGTAGAAAGAGAAAATATAAAAATAGATTCTGATTGGTACTGAGGTAGCATTACAGTTTCGCCAAGTGTACTATATTGTGACATTAATAGTTAGTCTTATTTATGGCTGTATTAATTAAAAAAACCTAAGAAATATGGTTCTAAAAACGATTACAAAACATAAAATGTATAAAAACATTAAATAACAAAAAATGTTGCTATTCCCATTTTGCTATTGTATAATATACATATATAGAATATTGTGGGAAAAGGTGATGTAATGAAATTTTTAACGACGGGAGAAAAGGTTAGGAAGCTAAGGGAGCAATTAAATATTAAACAAGAGGATTTAATTTCAGAAAGAGTAACTAGAGGACTCATAAGTATGATTGAAACAGGCAGAAGAGATATAACCTTTGCTACAGGAGTGAGCCTAGCTGAAAAATTTAACGAAAAAGCTGAAGAACTTAACATTATAATGAATATTGATGAAGTATATTTAATGCGTTCCCCAGCTGAAGATGCTGAAATTTATTGTTTAAATAAGCTTAAAAATGATGACATAACGGAAAGTACCATAAAAGAAATTTTTGAATTAATCCACCAATATGATTTATTATTTGTACAGGCTAAAACATGTTTTAAAATTGGAGAAATTAATGAAGAAAAGAAAAATTTTGATGATGCTTGTATTAACTATGACAAGGCTATAAAAATATACAGGACTATGGGTAAAATCGAAGAGTTAGGACAGGTTTATCTTAGAATGGGTATCTCTAAAGGTAAAGACTTACAACATGATACAGCTATAGTTTATTTTAATTCAAGCCAATATTATTCATTTATTTATGATGATAAGAAGGTTCAACAATCGTCTTTGTACAATTTGGCGAATGCATATAAAAAAACAAATAAAATTAAGTTGGCTTTAGAGACAATTGAAAAATATTTAGAAATAAGTGATGAAACGGACCACTTTTATTATTTCGGGTTTAATACTAAAGCAATTTGCCATGAACTGAATGGAGATTATGATAGAGCTATAGATACTTATAAGGATTTGCTTACTAAAATTTCAGATAACGAAACTCCTGTTTTGGGTTATGTATACAATAATTTGGGATTAAATTATTGTCATAAAGATGAATTTAAGGAGAGTTTAAAATACTTTGAAATGGCAGAAAAATTTAAAGGTCAATTTAATAAATCAAATTTGTCACATAGCTTAATTGAAAAATCAAATGTTTTTTTGAAACAAAATTTATATAGTGATGCAATTAAAACTATAGATTTAGGTTTAAATTATGCCTTAGAGTACAATGACATAGAATATTTAATAAAAGGCTATTATACATTGGAAGATATATACGATAAATTAAATAATTTGGTTAATTTAGAAAGTGTCTATATGAAATTGATTGAACTATTAAAGATTAAAAAGGATAAAAATAATCTTAAATCAATTTATGATAAAATAGCTCTTATGTACTCTAAACAAGGGAAATCAATACCTTGTGAAAAGTATTTAATATTATCAAATGATTTAAATTAATAGGGGGAATAGTTATGAAATTTAAAATTTTACGTAATGTCACTCTAGGTATAGGTTGTTCAATGTTAGCACTTACATTATTATCGGGTGTAGTAAAAAATTATAATGTAACAAGTGGTTTAAGCGGAAATACCATACACGTTGACGAGGATTCACCATATGGAATGGTTCAATCAAAACACATAATCCATATAGATCAGGGTTCACCATATGGAATGATTCAATCTAACCATGGAATCAATATAGACATGGATTCACCATTAGGATGATTTAATAAAAAACTAGGCCAACCACCTAGTTTTTTATTTTGAACTAAAACAAGGTGAATTTCCAGTATTATATTCAGGTAAAAATGTAATTGTTTACAGGTAATATTAAGCAAGCAGCATTAACTCCACATTGGAGAATTTTATAATAAGAATCAAAATAATATAAAATTTACCAATAATAATATGATATAATTTTTATAGAATTTAAGTTGCTATAGTAAAATATTGCGACACAGGGATTATTTATATAATAAGAAATATGGGGAGGAGTAATTGAATGAAAATTAATCATATAGCTTTATATGTAAAAGATTTAGAAAGGGCAAAAGAATTTTACAAGAAATACTTTGGTGCAATAGAAAATGAAAAATATCACAATTCGAAAACCGGGTTGGAAACATATTTTTTATCTTTTTCTGGCGAAGAACGGTTGGAAATCATGACCATTCCAGAATTGCATGAAAATGAAAAGAATATGAAGCATTATGGTTACATTCATTTAGCTTTTAGTGTTGGCAGTAAACAAAAAGTGGATGACTTGACATATATGCTTAAAAAAGATGGCTATACCGTGATAAGTGGACCAAGGATAACAGGTGATGGATATTACGAAAGCTGTTGCCTTGATTCAGAAAACAATCAAATTGAAATTGTGGAATAAAAAGAGTAATCTCCGAGGTTCAAATTAGAATTTTGCGAAGTAATGAAATTACTTCAAACTTTTCGTACTATATGAAACAAGGATAAAAATATATCTAGGTAAAATAATTGTATTTAATGTATCACATTAATAGTATTTTTGTAAAATTAAGGAGGTAACTGAGATGAATAAATTCATAACAATTATTTTGTACTTACTACCTATATTACTTGTTAGTATTCTAACAAAACGGATAACTTGTTTTTTGTTCAGTGCAGGAATTATGACCATCATACTTGGATTTAGCATGGAATTTATTCCAAATATCATTAGATATAAAAAGAATAAATCAAATGCTTATATTTGTATAATAGTTGCGGGGTTTTGTTTAATTTGGGTTTCATTAATGAACTGATTTAATCTTAAACTTTAATCAATATTTTTAAAAAATTATCTTAAAGAGAAAGGGCTCATAAGTCATACCAATTGTGAATTGAAGGTTTACAGCTATATTTGCTACAACAAAGGCACCTTCAATTAGCAGCAACTAGTAATATAGTCATATAAAGCATTATTTTAACGCTTTAAGCACTTTATATATATCATATATATCCTCACTACTTAAGTCATCAAAATTATCTAGCTTGGTTTTTATATCTTCTATGGTTTGGTTTTTATAGCTTGTATTAGTATTTTTTCTAAGAAAAAATACTGATATAGTACCGGTAAGCATGCCCAGAAATCCTATACCTACAAGCATAAGTATACTTGCGATTATTCTGCCAATAGGTGTGGCAGGTGATATATCGCCATATCCTACAGTTGTAAGAGTAACAAAACTCCACCAAAGTGCATTCCCATATGAAATGCCTTCAGCAAAGTGTATTCCTAGAGTTCCAACAAAAAGTGCAGTTAAAGTAAACCAGATTACATAATGAAAATTGTTTGTTTTTAAGAAGTCATCTATATGTTTCCGAATTTTCAATAGAAATACTGCTGATCTAAGTATTTTTAGAGTCTTAAATAATTTAGTGAATTTAAGTGTTCTTGCTAATCTTAGTATTTTAGCTGCTTGAAAAATTGAGTTAAATGGTATTATTGTAATTAAATCAATAATATTACTCTTAAAAAATGCTTTTTTGTTTTTTGACAGAATTAATCTTGTAAAATAATCTATAGAGAAAACAATTAATACTGCGTTGTCTATAATATCGAATATATCTGTAATTTTATTAGACAAGGTATAAGAGCTATCAATTATTAACATAATAATAACTACCAAAGACAGTAAAGCCATTACTATATCATAAATTAATTTCTTGTTTTTAAACATAGATTCATCCCCTAATTATGTATGCTAAAAATGAAATCATTAAATTGGGCTATTTTTAACAATCATATCATATTTAGAGATGAATTACATAATATTATACAATTTTGTAATGCTGAATGAGTAAATGACACGCCATTTAAGAAAATATATTGAATATATTTATATTATGTTTAGTTGCATTTGCCTTATTAACTGGATGTGAATCTAGTACTACAGGAAATGCTATAAAAAAAGCAAAGGTAAAACCAAAAATAAAAATTACCGCACAGCTAATTGTAAATAAGTTAAAAGAAAAAGATACACAATATATGACAAATATTAGTGTAATAACAGCTGAAAATGATCCTAATAAATTTTTAGGAAGACCAAATGAGTATACTGAAAAAATAACATGGGCGGATAGCAGATCAAAGGATTCAAATGTAGATTGTTCTGTTGAATTATTTAAAAATAAAGAAGATGCAACAAATAGGAAAAAGTATATACAAAATATAATAAAATCGATGCCTATGCTAACACAGTATGTAGAACAAAAAAACAATGTATTAATAAGAATAGATAGAGTCTTAACACCAGATCAAGCAAATGAATATATAAATATCTTCAAATCAATATAGTGGAGTTAATAGACTAATGTAATCATTGCAACCTATTTAAAAGATATATTAGGTTTAAACGTATACGGAATGTTAGAATTTTTTACTAATGAGCTAGTTACAGTATTTGCTTTAGTATTTGTAATCGTAAAGTGACATACAATTCTATTTGTTAACAAACCACCATTGTCAGCTCTTAATCCGGCATCAATTACTAAGGTATAAAGATAACCTAAAGAGTATCCTTGGGATGGCGAAAAAACATAAAGGTTATTTTTAACCAGCTGTAATACCAGGCACTACGTCTGATGTTTTTAAATTGAAGCCTGTACCATTTATTCCGTAGCCATTATATACATGTATATGACTAAGATTATAGTCATCTAATGTAATAGGGGTACCGAAGAATAGGGGTACCGAAGCCAAAGCCAAAGCCAAAGCCAAAGATCTTATCGATAGGAACATTTGTCTCATCTGGTATAATTGAATCTGGTATTACATTAATATTAATCGAATCAGCATAAATAATTAATGATGTACCGGCATATTTATATCTTAAAACTGTTATAGTATGTGATCCAGCAGATAGGCCACTAATATTATAGTCCGAAAAAAGGTAGTTAGCATAGCCAGAAGGTCTATCAGAAGCACTTGTTGTTGTTCCCCTTGAATTTTGTGATGTTACTTGGTCATGGTCTACATAAATGATCTCATTTGAAAGTGTATTATCTTGAGATTCTCGAAAACGGATACATGCACTAGTGCCATAGATGGTAGATGTAGTATTGTTTTGTTTTGAATACCAATATGGAGTTTAATTATAAGAATAAGCGGTAATATATTATATATTACCTTGGTTGGTTGAATGAGTCAGTGGATCTATTGCAGCTGCTTTCGCTATTGAACTTTGAAAAATTGTAAAAGCTAAAAAGAATAAAATAAATATAGAAGAGTTGATGAATATTTTTTTTTTGTGATTTAAACATTGTAAATTCCCCCTTTTATAATATATATTACAACTATTGAAACAAAATGTAAACAAATGGAATAAAAGATATAAAGTCAATCCATATAAAGGATAGATGAATTGACATATATCGCAGACATTCAAATATTTAATATCATTAAATATTTGGTACTGGTTGTTTCTGTGTTCACGGAAGGATAAAGGCCTGGGAGATATTATAATTGATTTCAATATTAGTATTATGCGAGTTTTTTGTATTGTATTAATCGTAAGTGGAATCATTGGCTTAAAACTGATAACAATAAAGTAGCAAGTTATGCTAGCTATATACTAATCAAATCAAGTTTTAGTTATAAGGATATTTACATTGGTATTACTTGATAATTAGCAGTATTTTTAAGGTCCCAAATATATAAGAATATTTTCATTAACCTTAGGGAATACAATTATTGAGGAAGGTGAATATAATGGAATCTAAACTAGAAAAGGAAAAAAAAGATGATAAAAAATGCAGAAATCCTAAACATCCAGAGAAAATTACAACAAATACAAAAATGGATATACCTTTAAGTGGAACCCAAAATAAACAGAGCTGAAAAGCTCTTTTTTTATCAATACAAAACAATGAATTAGTTGATGATTGTCTTGGGAATATTGTAAATCTAGCAGCAGGACATAGTAACGTATTCCTCAGAAACTGACACAAGTAATGAATATTTAAAGGAACTGAAAGATATATTTGATTACAATTATGAAAAAGTTATGGGAAATAGATATTAATGACTTTCACAATTTTTTCATAGGTCTTGTAGGAAGAGGTCTTGCATACTCTATCTGAAGAAAATATCAATCTAATAGCATAACATTCTAAATAATATAAAAAAACATCTGAGTCCTTATCAAAAGCAACCTATAGTTGCCAAAATGTTATGTTCAATTGGTAGCAATATAGTTGTTTTATTAGTAAACTTATTTAGGGGTGATTAAAAATGAGTTTTCCGGAACAATTGCAGATTCTTAGAAAAGGAAAAGGATTATCGCAAGAGAAATTAGCTGAAATGCTTGGTATATCAAGGCAAGCAGTTGCAAAGTGGGAAGTTGGTCATTCATACCCCGACATTGCAAGACTAATAGCATTAAGTGATTTCTTTAAAGTAAGTATAGATAAACTAGTTAATGATTATGAAGAAAATTGTCGTTTATGTATAGAAGAGAAAAAAGTTGATTCTATACATGAAAAAACAGTAGAATTTTTACGTAATGCCAAAAGAGCTACATATGCAGGAGAGGGCGGTGAAATTGAATCTTCAAGACCTAATTCACATGATTTTGAGTATACAGAAGGAAATTTAAAGTATATTGATACCTATTTAGGAAGAGAGCAATTTGGAGGAGAAGAAGCTTTATGGGAAGATGACATTCCATTTTGGTCAATGAATTATACAGGCAGAATTATTGGTGAAGGCTTTTCAGCAAAATTTTTAAAAGAAGCATTAAATTTAGTATCAGAAGAAAATCCATATCGTGGACCTATGGTATATCAAGATGGACAATATAAATATCATTGCATTGTTAATGGAGAGTTTAAGTGGTTTCAAGGATATGAGGAAATTTATTTTGATGATACGAAGGTGTATGAGTGCTTTTTTCATGGTGGAATTATTAAATAATAGATTAATCGGATGTTGTTTTTAGTTAAATTAATCTTAATATAGGAGAATGTATAATGAGTTTATGTAGAAATGATAAATGCTGGTGTGGAAGTGGAATAAAATATAAGAATTGCCATTTGGACTTTGATAAAAAGTTAGAAAACTTGAAGAATCAAGGCTGCATAGTTCCAACAAGAAATCTTATTAAAAACAAAGATCAAATTGAAGGAATCAGAAAAAGTGCTAAAATTAATAATGGCCTTTTAGATTTAATTAGTGAAAATATTAAAGAAGGAATGACTACAGAAGAAATTAATAAACTAGCTCATGAATATACAATATATCATGGTGGAATTCCGGCCACTCTCAATTATGATGGATTTCCCAAAAGTATTTGTACATCTATTAATGATGAAGTGTGTCATGGAATACCAAGCCAAGATAGAGTACTTAAAAATGGTGATATTATAAATGTTGATGCAACGACCATACTTAATGGATATTATTCAGATGCGTCAAGAATGTTTATGATTGGAGAAGTAAGTAATGAAGCTAGAAAGATAGTAGAAATAACTAAGGAATGTTTAAATAAAGGAATGGAAGCAGTAAAACCTTGGAGCTTTTTAGGTGACATAGGCGCTGCTATACAAGATTATGCAGAAAGTAATGGCTACTCGGTAGTTAGGGATTTTGGAGGACATGGGGTTGGAATAGATATTCATGAGGATCCATTTGTTTTTCATTTTGGAACTAAAGGAACAGATATGATTTTAGCACCAGGAATGGTATTTACGATTGAACCAATGATAAATGGTGGAAGTCATGAAATATTTATAGATGAGGATAATGGATGGACAGCATTTACTGCTGATGGATCGCTTTCAGCACAGTGGGAGCATACAATTCTTGTAACCGAAGATGGAATTGAAATAATATCGAAATAATAACAATTCATCAAAATGAATTCAGATAATCAGACAGATGTTAAAACTAAGCAGGACATTGAGGCTCAAGATGTACCACAAGTTCAAACTTCAGAACGAAAAGCTATACAAGATAACATAGGAAACCTACCAATGAAAGGGAAATGATATTATGAAGTTATATGATTTAACAAAAAACTATGATTTTCACGACAGTTCTGTTGAAGATTTACAATATGATAAGATTAATAAAAAACTAGTTATCGATATTGAATTATGCAATTGGAGACAAAAAGGATATAAGAAAGATAAACCAGAAGTTGTTTTATGTAAATTAGTGTTTAGTGAAGTTGAAAAATATACAATTAAACCAGATTGTGAAGAATTTGGAGATGATGAAATACTTAATGTTGTAGTTAATTCTGGTGAAGATATATTGCATATGGTATTGTTAACTAGCAAACAGGAAGTAAAAGATATTGAAATTTGGGCAAATGACATTGAAATGCTTGATGCAACAATATAAGAATTGAATTGTTTGTTTACATATTGACATTATTAATCTTTGTAGTAAAATATTAGTATAAAATAATGTTAGGATGTGAAGATATGTCGAATGTTCTTTTCTTAAATGTTCCTGCTTATGGTCATGTTAATCCCACGCTAGGGCTTGTAGATGCACTAGTGAAACAAGGGGAAAGTGTAACTTATTTTTGCACTGATGAATTCAAGAATGAAATTGAAAAAACCGGTGCTCATTTTATAAGCTACAGTAAAGAGACAAACCCATTGACAAAAAGACGAAAGATTACATCTGAAATGAAGATTGGTGATTTTTTAGACCAGAGATGTGAGATACTTAATTCAAGTGATGCTATTATAAAAGATATTTTGGATAAGATTAAAGATTTAGAATTTGATTATATCATTTATGGAGCAATGTTCCCATATGGAAATATGATTGCTCAAATATTGGAAATACCGTCTATTTCATCATTCGCAGTATTTGCTACTCCAAAGGAACTTATGGCTCAAAACAAAGGATTTATGGATATAAGTTTATTAAAAGATCATCCAATTAATGATATTTACAAAGAGGTTTCAAAGC
The DNA here is from genome assembly GCF_000686725.1 of Clostridium akagii DSM 12554. GTDB lineage: Bacteria > Bacillota > Clostridia > Clostridiales > Clostridiaceae > Clostridium_I > Clostridium_I akagii. Next base: position 20,424 of record NZ_JMLK01000006.1, read on the forward strand.
AATTAAAACAAAGTTACAATGTGGAATTACCTAGTAACATGCTTGAATTGTTTTTCAATAAAGGTGATATTAATATTGCTTATACTTCTAAATATTTTGTTTCACATCCAGAATATTATGATAATAGTTTTATATTTATTGGTCCACCAATATATAATAGAGAAGAAGACTTGAATTTTCCATTTGAAAAGTTACAAGGAAAGAAAGTTATATATATTTCATTAGGTACGGTTTTTAACAATACTAATAGTGAGCTTTATGATATATTCTTTAGAAGCTTTGCTAACACCGAGGCAATTGTAGTTATGGCTGCGTATAATGTAGATTTATCTGGATTTGATGTACCAAAGAATTTCATTGTTAGGAATTATGTTCCTCAATCAGAAATTCTAAAATATACCGATGTTGCAATAACTCATGCGGGAATGAACAGTACAAGTGATTTATTATATAATAATGTACCTTTTGTAGCAATACCTATAAGTGCAGATCAACCATATATGGCGGGAAGAGCATCAGAGCTTGGAGCAACTATTGCTCTTGATAAAGACAAGCTGACTCCAGAAATTTTAAAAAATTCTGTTAATGAAGTTTTAACTAATCCAAGCTATCTTGAAAATATAAAAAAGATAAGTAGTTCTTTTAAACAGACGGGTGGTTATAAAAGGGCAGTTGAAGAGATTTTTAATCTAAAAAAAGGAAAACATATTCTTGCTTAATAACATAAATTATATATATAAGTTGAATATGGTGTACGTAATAATAAATAAATAACTGTTTGGCACGTCATTTGATAGAATAGATATGAATAATAAAAAAAATATAGTGAGAGTTAAGCTCATTAGGTTTTATTCTGCTATAAAAAATAGCAATTAGTACAATAAAAACACTAAATTAATAACTTAGTGTTTTTCATATTTGTATCAATCTCAAGTGAATCTTTTAGAAATTATTCAGAAGGTTGTTTAACTAGCTTATTTAATTTAATTTAATTTTTTTAGTACCAAATGTAATATCTCCTTTTACAGTTGCATATTCTCCATTAACTGATTCAACTGCGACGTCATAACTCATACCATATTTACCTTTAAGGTATACTCTATCACCTTTTTCTATAACCACTTCAATCACTCCTTGAATATTAAAATTTTATATAATATACTTGTGGCTTATTAATTATTATATAAGACCTCTGCCAGAGTATATAAATTTAAAATATATTTTTGCAAAAAAGATTGTACATTTAGATATGTATTTTGAAAAAAATACGACGTAACTTGTAAAAGTTAAAATACGAGCAATGTTCTTTGAAAATTGAATAATGCGGGCTAAAAAGCAAAATAATATCTAATTTATACAAAAATGATATTTTACTACAATGTTGATATGATATAATTACCATTAGTTAAGTCATACTATTAAAAAAGGCGAAGCAAAGATTATTTATATGTAGACAAATAGTAAAGTTGTATGCGGGATTAAACCAGAGATTATTCAAAATTTGTGTAAAGGAGATGAGAATAGTTGAACGGTCAAATGTATCAGATTTGTTGCATTACTGCAGCAGCAAAAAAAGCGTTAAAAGAGAAATCAGCACTAACGTATACTCCGCTCAAATATGAGAAAAAAATTGAATTTCAGTTTCTGCCGGAAAAGAAACTGTTTAGTACAAAAAAATATAAAGCGGAAAATGTACCGGCATGGTATGATTATTGCTTAAAAAAACGGATACAAGATATAAAGTTCCTTGCACCTGCCGCAGTTAAGGATCGCAATATTCTCGGCTTTTCTAGCACAAGACAAAGTTCTGTTGTATGCTTTTATAAAGGTGGCGAAGTTGCTTACTTCTCTGCACAATGGGAATTTGATTCCGCTCAAAAAATGTGGGATATTCTTTATACAGAACAGGAGTGGAAAGATGCTCCTTCGGTAAAACCACAGTTTAAAAATAATACTGAGAGTTTCAAATCCGTATTATCCGAAATAAAAGAATTGGCACGAAAGATTGATTGTAATAATTTTGCCATGGTATTTCAAAAGGCTCTTGATATACTGTTGGGTTCTTCTGACTATACAGATACTGCATATTATATACCACGCCCAGAAATTCCAGAAGAAAACCTACACCTTTTTGAAGCGGCTAGTACTGCCGATGTTTTTGGTGCAATGGGTTCTTGGAATGACAGTCCTCCTTATATGGCACATGAAAAAGGGATGGATAAAGAATACGAGTTTCTGTCGAGTGAATTACTGAAACAGGTTAGGCTTGCAACTTTATATGCCATTAATGAATGGTAAGATTATGAGCATAATCATAAATTGATAAATTTCAATTTATGGAGTTTAATAAATATAATTTTAGATTCGGTTATTTCGCATTTTTCTTATAAAACGTCACAACTATAAAAACTGAACAATTATTTAAAACACCGCATTATTCATAAATGGATTTTGGGGTGTTTTTACGTAGCAATACAAATAAAAGGTGAAACTCTAAAAAATAAATCCTGTAGTTTCACCCATCCAAATAGGTATTTTAATCGCAAAAATAGATTGCATTAATAGTATACCGTCTATTATTAGTTTTATGCATAAAAAGGAAAGCCCATTTGGCGAGCTTTTCTTAGGTGAGATAGAATATCTTAAATATCAGTACTATTGAATTATTTTGAACTAGCAAACGCAATATATGCAACAAAGTATTTTATAAATTGTAAAAATATGATATTATTGTAATATAAAGATTGCATATTTGGAGATGTTTATCGTGGAAAATAATAAAAAATATGAGAAGGATATAAAAGAACTTTGTGAGCGTATGATTTATTTATTAGATAAATTTAAGCAAAGAGGCTTAATAGATGACAAAGAATACGATAGCCTTACGTATCAAAAGAAAAGATTTTTGGATAGTAGATTTAATAAATAAAAATGATAAAATAAAATCAATTGTTAATATAATTAAGGTTATCATCATAGAAACAATATTTATACAATGATATACAATTATGCAATATATTACATTAAGAAAATTATAATTTGGGATTAAATTTGATTTACCTAAACTCCAAAGGCATTATTTTACTATAAAATATAGTAATTAATACAATAATAATGTTATAATTATAATAAAATATACGAAAATTAGATATAATATGACAAAAAATACAAAATGGAGATGACTGGTATGAATAATTTGGAAGTATTGAATTCATATTTAAATAATTTTAAGGATTTAAATCCACTGGATTCTGTTGTTATGATAGTAGACAATGAAGGTATAATAGTGAACTTTATTGATGCAGAGAGTTTTAAGTTAAATGCTAAGATAGGTACTAAATTACCACAAGGAAGTGCGGTAGCCGAATGTTTATCCACTGGTAAGGTAATTCATAAAACTCTTACTAATGAGGTTTATGGTGTTCCTGTAAAAGCAATTGGCACACCAATTTATGAAGATAATAAAATTATAGGAGCAATTGGTAATGCCACAAGTCTGAAATCTCAAGAAACTTTACTGAATGTTATTCAAAACATTGCGGCAACATCTGAGGAAATTACAGCAACTACAGAAGAAGTTGCTGCATCTTCAACAATGTTAGCAAAAGATTTAGAAAGCCTAAAATCAAAGGTTAAAGATGTAATGGATGAGATTAATAAAACAGATGAGGTATTGAAATTTATAAACAGCATAGCTTCAAATTCTAATCTATTAGGTATCAATGCTGCAATTGAAGCAGCTAGGGCAGGAGAAGCAGGAAGAGGATTCTCAGTAGTAGCATCAGAAATAAGGAAAATGTCAACTAATAGTTCTGATTCTGTAAAAAGCATAAAGGGAATACTTGAAAACATCCAGGAAAAATCATTAATTATGGACAAGACTATTCTTGAGGCAGCTAGCCTTGGAAATAGTCAATCAACAGCTATAAATGATATAGCGAAAGCTATCGAAGATCTTGCAACATCGGCAGTAAACTTGGATAGTATAGCTAAAATAATATAGAGTAGTTCTAGGTTTAGTAAAATTACCACAATTTAGCCATCATATTATTTTTTACCAAGCTATGTTCAATATGTACGTTGATGGTTATTTAACACTTTTTTTATAAATATATTCACGATTTGTGGGTCAAATTGGGTGCCTTTGTTTTTAATAAGTTCGTTAACAACTGTATTTTTATCCAAAGGCTTCCTATATGATCTTTCGCTGGTCATAGCATCATATGAATCCGCAATAGCGATAATTCTTGACAGTAGGGGGATCTTTTCTCCTTTCAATTTTTGAGGATAACCCAATCCATCAAATCTCTCATGGTGTGCCAGGACATAATCTGCTATTTCTAACATTTCATTTGATGAACTTAATATTCTGTAACCTATGTCGGGATGTCTTCTTATCTCGTCCCATTCTTTATCTGTAAGTTTTCCTGGCTTATTAAGAATACTTTCTTCAATAGCGATTTTACCAATATCATGGAGGAGACCAACAACTTTCAATTTATTAATTTCTATTTTAGGTAATTCCATTGCTAAACCTATCTGCTGGCAAAGTTCACTAACTCGCTTTGAATGTCGTCCTTCCCTGGGATTTTTTTCATAGAGAGTATTTAAAATTGTATTTATTATATTCCCTCTCATGCTGTCACTTTCAATAACTTTATTTTTATACATATAATCTTCTGCATTCTTTAATACTTTTAATATATCGTCATTAATATTTTCCTTTGCATCACATCCGAAAGAAATTGAAACATCAATAGAATCAATCTGTATGTTAGAACATATATTCTTAATCCTTTGTACAATTGATTCTGCTTCACATTTTTCAGTTTTAGGAAGCAAAATAGTAAATTCATCTCCACCCCACCTGGCTGAAATATCATTTTTTCTACAAGTATTTTTAATTGTTAATGCTGCTTTTTTTAAAAGTTTGTCACCTTCACTATGCCCAAAGGCATCATTAGTAAGTTTTAATCCATTTACATTCCCCATAATAATGGCAATAGGAAGATTATTTTCTGTATCTAGCTTTTCCATTTCTTTTTCAAAAAATTTTCTATTATAAAGTCCTGTGAGCAAATCGTAATAACTCATGTAGTAAAGTTCATTTTGCCTTGTTTTTTCTTCAGTAAGATCTCTAAATACCAGTATCGTACCTTGAATATTACCATCATTATCCTTAATAGGTGAAGCACTGTTGGATATAGCTCTTTCTGTTCCATCTTTTGATATTAACAGCGTATGTTTAGGATCTATAGTTCGTCTGTTTTCTATCACTTTTCGTATTGGATCTTCGTATTTTAATCTGCTACCATGACTTATTATATTAAAAACGTCCTCTGTAGGTTTTCCTAGAGCTTCTTCTTGAGTCCATCCTGTTAAATTTTCAGCTACTTTATTTAATATTTTTATTTTACCGTTTACCCCCGAAGAGATTACACCATCACCGATTGAAGATATGGTTACATTTAATTGTTCTTTTTCTTCTTCCAGGGATTTCTCTAATAATTTCCTTTCAGTTATATCAATAAGTGCTCCTATAAAACTTTGTGTTTTTTTGTCTTCGCTAAATTCTACACAACCCGTTGATAGTATCCAATGTATACTTCCATCAGGTCTTACTATACGGTTTTCAATTCTGAAACTACTTTTTTCATCAATAGCCTTTTTTATATTATTTCTTAAAAATTCTTTATCATCAGGATGGGTTAACTCTATTCTTTTTTCACTTGTAGGCTCAAAACTTTTAGGCTCGTACCCAAATATTCTAAAAAGCTCATCAGACCATATAGTCTTACCTGTTTGCAAATTTATTTCATAGTTTCCTAAATGAGAGAGACTTTGAACCTTATTAAACCTTTCTACATCATTTATCAGTAATTTATTCATATGATTAATTTTAGCTTGCTGATCTTTTATTCTAGTGATAATTTTATATGTTATTAGTGAGATAATAATAAATACAAATAATCTCACAAGCTCTTCCAAATGGTGTCCAGAGTTATATTTAATGAAAAGCAGAAAATGTGTCGTAGTTATGAATACAGAATATTTAAAACCTTTCTTGCCAAACCAAAAGCATGACAATAAAATTGGTATATAAAATATATTTTGAAATATAGTATAAACCCCATTAGATTGGCAAATATAACTAACTGCATAAGCTATAATAGTGGTAATGACTATCATAAATAATTTAAAATGTTTTTTTTCTCTTTCGTTACACATCCATGAATCCCTCTTCCTTGTACATTATTGATTAAAGCTTATTTATTGTATGTAGGAAGTAATTTAATAAGATGTTAATTGTATTTTATCTTATTAATTACTATCAAACAAAATAAGTGTAAAGAATAGTTCTGTTTTTTTGTATATTGATTTTTATTCTCAAATTTCCCACAAACTACTTAATTGTATCAGAAATTTTTGACAATTAATATAGTAAAACGACAAAACTACTCTGTTGCAGCATTAGGGAGAAAAGGGAACATATTATTAATATTTATAGGATTTTTAGTTTTGCTCAGCACATTTACCTAATGTGAATAAAAAATTATATAGGTTTGCATGCCTAAGTTCATCAGTTATAATTTCTGTAAGCATATTAATATGGACTCTATTTTGGAGAGCAAATAGAATCATTCTGTATCTTTGTACAGCTCCTAGTTCTCCATTTAAAGCCTTTTTAATGCCATCACAGTATGATTTGGGTTTTTCAAAGTTAATATTTTGATTAGCAGGTAATGTTTTTCTTGTAATATCAGTATAAATCTTTCTAAACATTTTATTATGTTTCATTTCATCATCTCTAATGCTTCCAATTATATTTTTTGCTTCTTCACTGGTGGCAACATTTATTAAATAATCATAAAAAAGTTCGTCTTCTCTTTCACCTGCTACTGCTCCTTCAATAAGTTGTATTGCGTTTGTAAGGTTTTGGGGATAGGTATAAGGATCAATGTTTACTGTATTTTCTAATCTATACATATTAGGGGTATACGGTGAATTAAAACAAAAAGGACATACAGGATAGTGTTCCATTAATTCAGCCTCCAAAATTTAATTAGCTACAATGTAGTTTATTAAGTAATAACAAAAGATGTTACAGCAGTTAGGTAAGTAGTTTACTTTGTAAAGCAAATTGGTTTGTTTTAATTAAGATTAACACTTTTATAATAATACTTTTATAATAAAACTATTATAAATAGGGGATTTACAGGTGGTATAAGTTCCTAAAGAAGTACAAAACAAGTAAATATTCATAAATTATATACAGTAAAATATAATGCTATTTGTAAATATGGTGATTAATTGGAGAAAATGATATAATGATGAAAATATTTATTTAAATCCAAATGGCAATTTAATTCATAAAATCCTTACAAATTCCAGGAAATAAAGGTTATGTTTTAGGTAATAGTTGGCTTAGTGTCAAGGGAGTGAGGGAAATTAATGTACACAAATGGTTTTGCTAAAGTAAATGGAACACGTCTGTATTATGAAATGATAGGTGAAGGAGAAGTTTTAGTTTTGCTTCATAGTGGATTTACTGATTTAAGACAGTGGGATGACCAATTTAATTTTTTTGGAAAGTATTTTAAAGTTATTCGATATGATATAAGGGGATTTGGTAAATCTGATAGACCAAGTGAACCATTTTCACATTTTGAGGACTTAAAAGGATTATTTGATTATCTTGAGATAAAAAAGGCACATTTAGTTGGGGTGTCCATGGGGGGAGGTATTGCTATTGACTTTACTCTTCAATACTCTGAGCTAGTTAAATGCTTAGTATTAAGTGGTTCATCTCTAAATGGGTATAATCCAACTTATGATGAGGCAAGTAAACAAAGGTATTTAGCAGGGATATCTATAGCAAAGAGAGATGAAAAGTTTAATCAATCAGTTGAGTTTATGCTTGATAATCCTATGTGGAGACAACGTAATCCAAAGGCTCGTAAATGTTTAAAAAATATGTTTATAGATACATCATTAGAATGGGCATTAGAGGATATAGAGAAAACACTAAATCCACCTGCTTCAGAAAGACTTAGGGAAATAACTAAAAGAACATTGCTAATTATAGGTTCAGATGATTGCCAGCCTATCAAAGAAATTGTAAGATTATTGGAAACTGATATAAATATGGTGAGAAAAGTTGAAATAAATGGCACTGGACATTTACCTAATTTGGATAAACCAGATAAATTTAATGAAATTGTGTTGGAATTTTTAATGAATAGTAGAGAAGAAAAATAGGGTATAAATGCTTCATACTTTTATTGTAAAGCAACTGGAAGTTGTCATATCCTGACTTTGATAAGATAATTAGTCTAAGCAATTTATTTGGAATAAGTATTGATAAACTGATTAAAAATTATGATGATGAAAAGTGCGCATATGAGGTTACAAAGCAATTGGATTATATAAATGGAAAAGAAATAGATTTTTTGTGTCGTGCAAAAAAATCTACTTATGCAGGTAAAGGTGCAGAAGCTATTTCTTCCAGACCCAATTCACATGATATACAATATGCAGAAAATAATTTATTGTATATTGACACCTACTTAGGTGGAGAAAAATTTACTGGAGAAGAAGCAGTGTGGCGTGATAATTCACCGTATTGGTCAATGAATTACAGGGGACGTATTATTGAGGACGGTTTTTCAGGAGATTTCCTAAAAGAGTGCTTATTATTAGTGCCAAAAGAGTACCCTTATCGTGGTCCATTAGTATACCAAAAGGGTGATTATAAGTATCATTGTAAAGTAAATGGAGAATTTGAGTGGTTTAATGGTTATGAAGAAATATTCTATAATGATATTAAAGTCTATGAATGTATTTTTCATGGTGGTTGTATTAAATAATATAAAGGTAAGAATATGATAGTTGACTTTACAAGTCATTATTTTGTTGTTAACAAATGCAAAATTTCCCTACTGTTGTGGTATGAATTATTTACAGTCAAATATAATGTTATTTGTAAATATGGCGACTATTTGGAAAAAATGATATAATAATCAAAACATTTATTTAAATTATTTATAGGGTAGGAAGTGAATATATGCGTCGAATTTTATTAAGAAATACTCTAAACACACGCGATTTAGGTGGCTATCCAATAGATTGCGCAGGAGTAACAACATATAATGTATTTCTTCGTAGTGATGTGCCAATTCAAGTATCGGATGGTGATATAGAATTATTATTATCTAGCAATATAACAACAATAGTTGACCTCAGAAGTGATGATGAAGTTCAAAGCAAACCATGTGCGTTAGAAAATGATAAAAATTTTGAATACTATCATTGCAAAATGCATGGGGATGGATGTTTACCTGCAAGTGTTGAAGCTGTTTCAGATTCGTACTTTGAGATGGTAGATGAGCAAAAAACTGTACTTAATATCATGAGAGTATTTGTAAAAGCTAAAGGCGGTGTTTTCTATCATTGTACCGCTGGGAAAGATAGGACGGGGGTAATTTCAGCATTGCTACTCTTATTATCTGGTGTTTGTAAAACAGATATTTTAGATGATTATCAGATTTCACAAGCATATTTAGGTTCTATTATACAAAAATTTTGTAAAAAAAACAGGGACGTTGATGTGAATATCATAACTCCAAAAACAGAGTATATGGATAAATTTCTGTATATGTTTGAGCAAAAATATAACACAGTAGAAGAATATCTTTCTCAAATTGGTTTAAGTGATAGTGAAATATTACAATTAAAAACCAAATTAATAAACAGTAACGAATGTTAGTAATTAACTTGAATTTATAGGAGGTAAAATAAAATGCAAGATGTTACAGAAAAAGACTTTGAACTAATCGAAAGAGCATCTGAAACAATAAAAAAGAATTATGATAGCATAAAATACAATCATACAGTGGCGGTGGCAGTTAGATGTAAAAACGGAAAAATTTATACAGGAGTTAATGTACATTCCCTTCATGGTGCTTGCGCTGAAGTGATAGCCATTGGTTCAGCCATAACTCACGGTGAAAGGGACTTTGAATGTATAGTTGCGGTTAGAGGGGAAAGTGGTAAAGAAATACTGCCACCTTGCGGGAATTGTAGACAAATACTTTTGGACTATATGCCTGACTGTGAAGTGATTATTAATACAAAAAATCAATTAAAGAAGATTGGTGTGAGAGAGCTAGTACCATTTGCCTATTCCGTTGCAGATTAAAAAAATTAAATTGATGAAAGAGTAAGAAAGGAGATATGAGAAAATTAAAATTTGAAAGTGATTCATTTAATTTTGTGTATTCTTACAATTCAGTATTCCATATGACAAAAGAAGATGTTGCAATATCTATAAATGAAATGAGACGTGTATTAAAGCTAAATGGGCTAATGTTTGTAAACTTTCTTACAACAAAAGATTTCCGTTGTGGTAAAGGTGTAGTTGTTGGCGAAAACCAATATGAACAAATGGATGATGAAACCCCTGTAATACATTCATATTTTGAAGAATGTGAACCTGACAAATATTTTGAGAATATGAAAATATTATATAAATAAAGCAGAGTTTTAGAAAGAATATATGAAGGTAAAAAAATCAGACAGGGGTTCGTCGATTATATTGTGAAGAAAATATAAGGTTATGTACAGGTTCTGCTTTACTTGCTAAAACAGGAATATTAGTTAGAAAAAGATCAACAACAAATAAAAGAGCCTTTAATTGGGTTATAGAGCAATTTACTGTAGATATAGTAAAACCACTTACAACACAGCCATGGGGGAATCGTTCATTTTGCATATAAGGAGGCAAATATGATACAAGTTAAATTTTATGATAAAGTTAATGATAATTTATTGAAGTTTGCAGTAATATTGTCAAAATCCAATGGAAAATGGGTGTTCTGTAAACATAAGAACAGATATAGTTATGAATGTCCAGGAGGACATAGAGAAGCGGGAGAAGATATCGTAACAACAGCTAAAAGAGAGCTTTTTGAAGAAACTGGAGCGATTGAATATAATTTAAAGCCTTTATGTGCTTATTCAATATTAGGATATGATGAATTACCTAATACATGGACATATCCTGAAATACAACCTTTACTTTTAAGTAAATTTAAAGATGTTGTATAAGGAAAATCAGCTAATGGTTCTACAATTATTAGAGATTAAAAGAAGTTCCAACTGGAAGAAATATGACTATAAAACACTTAGATGGAACTATTGTTGAGTATGTAGAACTTTGGAAGTAAAATGAATATGCCATATGTTGTAAACTATAGGAGAAGATAACATGAGAGAATTTTTTTTGAATACACCAAGATTAGGATTTTCAGTATGGAGCGAAAAAGATATAGCTGATGCTTTAGAACTTTGGGGCAATCCAGAAGTAACAAAGTTTATTGCAAAAGATGGTAAAATGTCAACAGAACAGGTACATCAACGATTAAAGAGTGAAATAGAAACTTATAATAACGAGGATATTCAATATTGGCCAATTTATTTTATGGAAACTAATGAGAATGTAGGATGTTGTGGTTTGAGACAATATGATTCTCTAAACAATATTTTTGAAATAGGAATACATTTAAAAAAGAAATATTGGGGAAGAGGATTTGCTCAAGAATCGTGTTCTGCAGTCATAGAATATGCCTTTAAAACTCTTAGAGTTAATGCACTTTTTGCAGGACACAATCCTAAAAATATGGCATCTGCTCAATTAATTGAAAAACTTGGGTTTAAATATACTCATGATGAATTCTATATGCCAACAGGGCTATATCATCCTTCTTACTTGATGACAAAGCAACATTATAGATTAAAGCAATCTGAACAAATATAATTATAAACGATATTATATTGAACATTTTTATTAGATTATGTAACAACGGTTGATAATTAGGTAGTTATGAGTATTTATATAGCAGGAGGTATGATAGATAATGAATTATAATGAACAAGTAATAGGGTTATGGAGTGATATTGATAAACAAAATTGGAATGATATACATAGATATTTTGATAATGATGCTGTAATAAACTGGAACAATACAAATGAAAGATTTAATGAAGAATGTGAAACAGACAAATATTTTGAGAACATGAAAATATTATATAAAGAAATTAGAGTTTTAGAAAGAATATATGACGGTGAAAAAATCAGACAGGGGTTCGTTGATTATATTGTGAAGACAATATAAAAATGGGGTGTTTTAATGTATGGCTAGTATTAAAGACGAATTTATAAATCAAATTGAATCACATGGGTTTAAAGTTGGAATAATTTCTATTAAGCACCTAGAAGAAATAAAATCAGATATGGATGCTACCCAAAAAAAATATAACGATGTTAATACTTATATAGGCAAATATTTAAATGAATTTGATTATAATCCTATGGAAAACTTTCCAGAAGCAAAGTCAATTATTGTTATAGCAGTTCCCCAACCTATGAATAGAATATATTTTACAGTTGGAGGGAAAAGGAGAGCTGTAATTATGCCTCCTATGTATTTGCTTAATTCTAGCATAGAACTGGAAGAAAAACATAAAAAAATAAGTGAAGTAACTTCAATTATTGAGAGTATTCTTTTATATAATAACTTAAAAGCAAAAAAGATTAATCTTCCATGTAAACTTATAGCATCAAGAAGTGGTATTGGTCAATATGGAAAAAACAATATATGTTATATAAATAACGAAAGTAGCTTTTATTGGATGGGTGTATATATATCAGATATTCCATGTGAAAATGATTCTTGGCAGAAATCTAATATTATGGATGCATGCAGAGACTGTGATTTATGTATGGCAAATTGTCCCACTGGATCTATAACAAAGGATAGATTTGTTATTCATGCAAGTAAGTGCATTACATTGCAGAATGAAAGTGAAAAAGATTTTCCTAAATGGTTAAACCAAAAATGGAATAATTCTATAATAGGATGTATGAGATGTCAAATTATTTGTCCTGTAAATAGAAATAGCATTAAGGATTTAGAAGATTTGGCTGAATTCAATGAGCAGGAAACAAAAATGATATTATCAAAGACACCGTTACACAAATTACCAGCTATAACATATAGAAAATTGGAACTAATTAATTTTATAGAATATTATGAGTTACTTGCTCGTAATTTAAGTGTTTTAATAAGTTAAATTGTACATTGAATTTCTATTTTAGTTAATGAAGAACTTCTTAAAGATGGTGGTCATAATAATGTTAGAGGAGTTATGGGGAATGGAATTGATGGAAGCTATAAAACAGAGAAGGACAGTTAGGGATTTTTCTAAAGAAAAAGTTCCTGATGAAATTATTGAAAAAGCCTTAGAAGCAGGACTTAAAGCTCCAAGTTACAATCACCTCAGACAATGGGACTTTATTTTAGTAAAAGAACAAAGTATACGACTTGATTTAACTCAAACAGAAGAAATGATAGAAAAATTAACTGATGAATTAAAGCAAAATTTTGAGAATCAGGATATGCTTGCTAAAACCATGTATTTGGACGCAATACCAAAACAGAAAAAATGATATTAACTGCACCTGAGTTATTAGTTGTGGTATATAAACCCAAAACACAAGTAAGTGAAAGTCAAAGAGTGTATGACTTAAATTGTTTAGCCTCGGTGTGGTGCTGTATAGAGAATATTTTGCTCAGTTTATCTGAAAATGGGGTTTTTGGAGTTACGTTTATTCCCAAAAACACATCAGCAATAAAGAAAATTCTAAATATTCCACAGGAACTTGAAGTGGCAACAATTATACCATTTGGATATAAGGATTCTAATTCTAAAATCATTCTTCAAAATGAAGTACAATTAAAATCAAGATTACATATGAATAAATGGAGGTAAAATTGCATGGATGATTGGAAAAAAGACAGAATTGGCTCAGCAGTAAGAGGAAATAATCCAACAGTATTAGCAAAAATGAAGAGTGGATTTGCAGTAATTGGAGACCCACAGTTCCTTACTGGATATTGCATTTTACTTGGTTATCCAAAAGTAAATAGTTTGAATGACTTAAAGGTTGCTAATAGAGAGGATTTCCTAATTGACATGAGTTTAATAGGAGATGCTATTACCGCTGTATGTAATCCGTTAAGAGTAAATTATGATATATTGGGTAATACAGATGCTTTCCTACATGCACATATTTTCCCTCGTTATGAATGGGAAGATGAAGAACGAATAAAATACCCAGTATGGCTATATCCAAAAGAAAATTGGAGTATTGGAAAATACCAGTTTAGCGATGAAAAACATGGTGAACTAAAAATACAACTAATTATGAAACTTCAAGAATTAATGAAAAAAAATTACAAGTAATGCTAGTCCACAATCTTTATATATTCTATATTTAATCTCTATTTCAGATAATGAAGAATAGCAAAATAATGTAACATATGAAATATAAAAATAGTAATTATAATTATAATTGATAGAACAGGAGTGATTTTTTGAAAGTTATAAGCACATTTTTAGAAGAAGTAAAAATTCTTGAATATGAGTTTAATACTGATAATAGAGGACTTTCCTATCCGCTATATTGCAAAAGTGAATTGGAAAAAGAAAAAATTTACTTTAATTACATAGAGGAACGTATATATTGTTCGGTGAAGGCAGGTACACTTTATGGCATATATTTTCAAAATAACCCAAAAGCACAGGCTAAACTATTATTTTGCATTAAGGGTAGGGGAATTGATTATGCTATTGATTTACGAAAAGACTCTTCTACATATTTAAAATGGATTAGTGTGGAATTGAGTGAGGATAATCGAAAACAAATATATATTCCTAAAGGGTTCGGTCATGCGTTTATTTCACTGGAACATGATACAAGAAACGTTATGCGTTTTGATGAGTCTTTTGATTCTCGCTATTCAAGGCAAATTGCATACAATGATTCTAAAATAGGAATTATATACCCAATTGATGGTCCAATACTGGCACCCCACGACATTGATGCACCTACATTAGAAAATAGCGATTTAAATTTATAAATAGGATTATAAGCATAATGTGCACTTGTTAAATCTCAATTTGTAGAGTTTAGGTACTATAATTTTAGATTGATTTATGTCGTGTCGCAATGATGAAAAGATACGAACTACATACTATTTTATAACTCAGAGAAAATAGGAGGTGCTACATATGATAAATGATTTGATTTCTGAGTTAAATATCCGTGGTACTAATTTTATCAAGGTAGCTAATATATCAATGCTCTCGGAAAATGAAAATAGGTGATACAGCGTTGCTATTTTAATAGGACTAGTTCTAAGCCCAAATTATATTTTCCGTCTATCAAAAGAAAATATATTAGATTACTCTGAATTTTCGGAAAAGGAACATTGTGTTGATGAACTTGCGGAATGGACAGCTGATTGTATCCTTGAAAAAGGATACCAAGCCTTTGCTCAATCGGAAAGAAATCTAATTTCACATGGATTTTTTAATGAAACTACGAAAACTACGCCGCTCCCACATAAAACAATTGCCGTTTTAGCTGGAATGGGTTGGATTGGTAAAAGTATATAATGTACAATTGATTTAATAATTAGCTTTTTTCTTTCATTGCCTCATGATGGGAAGAAAAGACAAAATAAATAGAAGGTTGTGATATAAAATGGAATACATGGGAAATAAAGAATACTGGGACGAAAAATTTGTTAGCAGAAGTGATAATCCTTTAAATCCAGAAAAATCAATAGTTGAAAATATAGAATACTTTAAGAATGGAACTATTCTTGATATAGCCTGTGGAGATGGTAGAAATGCTTTGTTTTTAGCCGAGAAAGGTTTTAAAGTCACAGGGGTGGA
The DNA here is from genome assembly GCF_000686725.1 of Clostridium akagii DSM 12554. Taxonomy (GTDB): domain Bacteria; phylum Bacillota; class Clostridia; order Clostridiales; family Clostridiaceae; genus Clostridium_I; species Clostridium_I akagii. The sequence goes on from NZ_JMLK01000006.1 coordinate 36,225, forward strand.
TTTTAGCAGTAGAGCACTTGAACGCTTGGAGATGTTTGCTAAAAGGTATAGGTATTCAGTAAATACACTGCAAATTGATTTAAGTACACCAAATCCTTTAAATGCCATTGGAATTTTTGATAATGTTTTAATTAATCATTATAGATTGAATAAACAACAACTTAAACATATTGAAAGCCATATAACTGATGAAGGCATTTTATTTATCTGTGGTTTTGGATATAAGCATAAAGTTGATTCTAAAATTAGAGAGGAAGATTTAATTCAGGCAACTGATTTTGAAGATATTGAAAATTCCTTTGAGTTAATTAATGATGCTGAAAATCTAGATGATAGAGGATTTTTTGTTACTTATATTTTTCGTAAGAGAAAAAGTTAAGATACTATTTTCTTATCTTAATAATAGCAGTATTTAATAATAAAGGAGATATTAGATTGTTATATGAGCCTAGATTAGCTGTGAGGGATGATGTAAATACAATAGTTGAGTTATTAAATAAAGTAACATTAAGCTTACATCAAAAAAATATAAATCAGTGGACATATCCTTGGAATTTTAAAGAAATAAATATGGATATAGAAAATAAAAATATATATGTGATAACAATAGCCAAACTGATAGTTGGAACATTTTCCATAAAAGACATGGATATTAATGCAGTGCTTCATATTAGTGAACCTAATAATTTGTATCTTTATAGAATAGCCATATTGCCAGAATATCAAGGGAAAAATATAGGACTTGAAATTATTAATTATGTTTTTAAGATTTCAAAAAATCGAGGAAAGATACTATATTTGGACTGCTATGCTGGAAATGTAAAATTAAAAGATTTTTATTCTAGATCAGGATTTGATTTTTGTGGAGATTTTCCAGAAGAAGATTACGTGGTTAGTGTTTTTAGATTTGCGTAATATTTCTATGAAATGTTTCGGAATCTTCTTATAAAAAATTTAATGTAGAAGAATTTATGGGGGCTGTAGTTTATGGATATAAATATTATCAAAGCAGAAAACAAACACCTGAATGACTGCAAAGAAGCCTTGCAGAAATCTGAATTAGGAAGAGTATATTTTGCAGAAGAAGGTAAACCAATTAAAGCTTTAAGTGAAGGAATTTCTAAAGGCGAGATTTTTATTGCCATAAATAAAAGGGGTATATGCTTAGGGTTCCTTTGGTTTATTACTAATGGTGCTTTCCACAGCTTTCCTTATTTACATATTATAGCTGTAAAAGAAGAGTTTCGTAATCTAGGAATAGGGAAGAAACTATTAAAATACTTTGAAGAAGTAACTTGTAAAACCTCTTCAAAATTATTTCTTGTAGTTGCAGAGTTTAATCCAGATGCTAAACAATTGTATCAAAGTATTGGCTATACAGAGATTGGAATCATTAAAAACTTGTATAAAAGGGGAGTAAACGAGTGCTTAATGATGAAGGAAATATAATCGTTATTATCAAAGTATTTTGAAGAATATGAACCAGACAAATATTTTGAGAATATGAAAATATTATATAAAGAAAGCAGAGGTTAGAAAGAATATATGAAGGTAAAAAAATCAGACAAGGTTTCGTTGATTACATTGTGAGGAGAATAAAATAATGATGTACAGGGTAGATATACTTTTATTTGATAAATTTGAAACATTAGATGTATTTGGTCCAGTTGAAATATTTGGGAGGTTGCCAGACGTTTTTAAATTAAATTTCATATCCTTTAATGGAGGAATTGTTGAAAGTTCTCAAAATGTAAGAGTAGATACTAATTTATATAAAAGCGAAAATGATATAGAAAAGATTTTATTTGTGCCAGGCGGTAACGGAACAAGAGAAAAAGTTAATGACAATAATTTTGTGGATTTTATAAAAAATATTTCTAATCAATCAAAATACATAATTAGTGTATGTACAGGTTCGGCTTTACTTGCTAAAACAGAAATATTAGATGGAAAAAGAGCAACAACAAATAAAAGAGCATTTAATTGGGTTATAGGGCAAGGGAAAGATGTACTGTGGGTAAGAGAAGCAAGATGGGTAAAGGATGGTAATATATATACTTCTTCTGGTGTATCCGCTGGAATAGATATGACATTAGGTTTTATAGCAGACCTAATGGGAAAAGAAAAAGCAATTGATATTAGTAAAAGTATTGAATACATCTGGAATGAAAATAGTACCTATGACCCATTTTCTAAAATGTATAAATAATTAATTCATGGTGCATTTGGTATTGGAAAAACCTCAGTGGCAAATTGCTTAGTAAAAAATATCAAAAACGGCATGATTTATGTGTTCCTTAAGATTTAATAATGGAGGTATATAAAATGAGTCTAAAAATATTAAACACTGATAGTATGAATATTGATTTTATGAAACTTATAAAACTATTAGATGATGACCTTAATAAGCGATATGGGGAAATACAAAAACAATATTTTAAGCATAATAAAGTCGATTATATAAAAGAGGTGGTAATTATTTATATAGATGGAGTACCAGTTGCTTGTGGCGCATTTAAGGAACACAACGCTGATTCCATAGAATTGAAACGAATATTTGTGAAAAAAGAGAATAGACGCCAAGGATTATCTAAATTAATAATCAACGAATTGGAAGGATTAGGAATAATGAAAGAGTATAAATATTCTCTATTAGAAACGGGAATAAAACAATATGAAGCAATTAACTTATACAAAAATATTGGATATGAGATAATAGAAAATTTTGAACCATACATGGGAAATAACAATAGTGTATGTATGAAGAAAGAGTTACAATAATTTATATTTTGTTTAGGAGGAAATATCATGGAGTTTAGAATGGAAGAAGTATTTTTGACAGAACCTTCAAAAAAATACAAGAATGAATTCTCACAAATGGTACAAGACTACCACAATCATGGAGAAATAGAAAAATTCGATATTTTAAAAGTAGCTTTGAGGAATTTTGAGAGTTACACTAAAGTTCTTATAGAGAATTCAAAGGGGATTGAATTACCAGAAGGCTGGGTTCCATGCTGTACATATTGGTTAGTTAATAATCATAAAATATTGGGAACTATTAGGGTTAGGAAAGAATTAAACTCAGAATTTCTAAAAAATATAGGAGGACATATTGGATATGATATAACTCCATCTGAGAGAAGAAAAGGATATGGTAAACTTATTTTAAAATTGGGGCTAAAGGAAGCCAGATTAATGAAATTAAGCCCTATATTAGTTACTTGTAAAACAGATAACTATGCCTCAGCTAAGATAATTGAAAAAAATGGAGGGGTTTTTGATTCTGAAATATTAGATAAGAGTAGCAATCAATTTTTTAAAAGATATTGGATTTATTAGGTAGTATAGAACCTGATCATATAGCAAAAGATGGTAAAAAATCAACAGAATAGAATGGTGCTATTTGAATTAGGCTAACAAAAAAATGTTTGCTTTTTTATGCTTAACTTACTTGTTACTCAATACTTTTTCAACCTGGCCGAGATAAATCCTATGAAATGTTGACGATTCTTTATAATATTCTTTAAACAGCTGCTGTGAATCAAAATTGTCCTTTTTCACATCCGTATGATAAACTTTTTTGCATACAAAAATTGTTTTTGCCTCTTCAAAAATAACCGTGTTTTCAAACGGGAGGGGGTGTAGCCCAGACTCAGCAACTTTATCACATTCATTGCCATGCATTCTTCCACAGATTTGCAAGGCGGGATGGTGAGGAACGTCAAAAAAAGACACCGTAAAGTAGTCATTATCCTCTAAAAATTCATAGGAATACCTGTCTGGATGAACATATACCTGAATCATTGGCTTAAGGAAAAATTTTCCACACATAACACCAGTAATAGTCATCATGTTAAATTTTTCTTCCGTTCCGGCAGTTAATAGCGCCCAATCATCAATTTTAGTAAATGGGTTAAAATCGAACTGTTTTAAAGTTATTTCCTCAAAACTCACAAAAATCACTCCCTTGTCATAAATAGATATGCAAAATTTCTGATGTAATCCAATAAGATTTTCACCAATTTATGTGTGTATAATTATACTAAATATTTTGAAAGTAGTAAAGTAGCGGTATCAGTAAAATTGGGACTAGAAGTGAATGATGTAAGTATTGGTTATAATAATATTTTAGGAGGTAAAAAGGCATGGTTAAATATGCATTAACAGCTGAGAATGTTTGTAAATCTGTAGAATTAGATAAAAACAAACTTGATATTATAAAGAACGTTAATTTTTTTGTGAAAGAAGGAGAGTACGTTGCTATAATGGGGCCCAGCGGTAGCGGTAAAAGTACGCTTCTGGGAATATTGTCATGTATAGACAAACAAACTTCAGGTAAGGTTATGATTAATAATGTAGATGTTGGTAATCTAAATAAGGATGAATTAACAGAGTTTAGAAATAACAACATAGGCATTGTATTTCAATCATTTAACCTAATTTCAGTATTAAATGCAGGGGAAAATATTGAAGTACCTTTATTCTTTTCAAAAAAACAAATTGACTGGGAAAGTAAAGTTGATGAATTAATAAACATTGTAGGCCTAAGAGATAAGAAAAAATCATTTCCAAGGCAATTATCAGGAGGAGAACAGCAGAGGATAGCCATAGCACGAGCCTTTGCAGGAGAGCCTAAAATATTATTCACTGATGAACCAACGGGGGCTTTAGACAGTGAAAATACGGAAATGGTTTTAAAAATTTTTGATAAATTCAAAAAAAAATATAACATGACTATAATAACTATAACTCATGATACGAAAGTTGCTGAAAGAGCTGATAGAATAGTATACATAAAAGATGGGGAGCTTTATGAAAGGAATTTTGAAAATGATAAATAGAAAGGAACTGTTTAAAAAATACAATCTGAAGACATGGAAGCAATCAAAGTTTCAGATTTTTTTAAGTATAACGTCTATTGCAATTGCAGTAGCAATACTGGTTTCACTTAAACTTATATTTTCATTAAATGATTCATGGTCCCTGGTTAATTCTAAAAGTATCAATGATGGTGACATTAATATAGGAACTACAAATTTCAGTATTAGCGATAAACAGCTAAATGATTTAAATAAGCTAACTAGTGATGGTAAGATTAAATATGATACAACCTATAAAATGGAGGATAAATTTACAAATGACCAAATTACAAGTCTAGTACAAGTAAAAGCAATAGACTCTAATTACAGTTATATAAATAAAAAAATCAGTAGCTATTTGAAAAAGCTAGGGAACCGTAAAGTTCTACTTAACAGGGCAGCAGCAGATAAATTTCAGCTAAAGAAAGGGGATATTATTTCTCTAGAACTTAGTGGCTTTTCTAATAGTAATAGTAAGTTTACTGTTGCGGATGTTGTAGAGAGCACAGATGTACTTGATGAAAGTGTATTGGGTGTAATTATTTTGGATAAATCTGATTTTCAATCAGATGGAATAGTAAAAGAAAATTTAGCAACAAATGTTAATGTGGTTGTTGATAAAACCAGTAACTTAGCAGATATAAAAAATAAATTGGGAAAAATATTTGGTTCAGGAGTTCATATGACTACCTATGAGGATGTTATTGAAGCAAATAGGGGTATTGAAGATAAAGAAACTAATGCTGCAGGGTTTATTCAAATGTTAGTTATTATTATAACTGGAATAGGAATCTGTTTTACGACTTTGCTACTCATATTAAAGAGAAAGAAAGATTATGTGTTATTATCCATATATGGGATGAAAGAAGACATGCTTCGAGATTTGATTTTATATGAAACCTTTAAAATTTGTGTTTATGGCATAAGTATAGGAATTTTTTTAAGCATTATAATTACAGGGGCCATAGAAAAAAATATTTTAATGGAAATGGATATACTTACAATAATAAAAGCTTCTATTCTTCCAGTGATAATGACAATAATATTTATTATTGGACAAACAATGATATTCACTATATTACCAATTACCATAAGCAAGCAAATTAAACCTAATTCCATTTTACGTCAGGAAGTTCAAAAGACTTTTTACACTAAGGATTACGGTGATCCTATATTCAAGATGATTTTACTAATGATTGTTTGGTTCTCAATTTATATTGGTTCCATAAAAACTGGAGCAATGTACATTAGTATAATGATTATTTTGATAATGGTTTTATATGGAATTGCTCTTGGCACTATTTATTTAGTTGTAAAGATAAAAACTAAAAGAGGTAAATATGTTCTGTTAGCAGTTAGAAATATTAGGCGACAACAAAATAGATTTACTGTTTGTATCGTTGCTTTAACTATGACCATAATTTTTTGTGGACTTATGATTAATATTGGGCAAAGTATACTTCCCAGCATAATTGATCAAATAGGAGGAGATTTAGGATATACATTATCTGTAAATACAAATTTTAATGAGGAAAATATAAAAAACACAGAGAAGGTATTAGGTAATAACAAATTAGTAAAAAAGTATATAAAAACTATAAATACTCCTGGAAGATTTAAAATAATACAGGGGAAAAACTTGAAGGATTTTATTAAGGATCAAAATTTTACTCCAGATAATGAAACCTATGTAAAAAATTTATTGAATAATGATATAAAATTAGAGGCCATTGATATAAGCAAAGATATGTTAAGCTATAAAACTGCAGAAGGGAGATGGTTTAGTAGCAAGGATGTTAATAAAAATTATGTTGTATTAGGTGAAAAGTTTCAGCATTGGGGCATTAATATTAATGATGAAATTGAACTGAATTTGCAGGGAACAATCTATAAGTTCAAGGTTATTGGAATATGTACAACAAGTAATTTTAGAGATAATTCAGGTATCTATATAGATATAAATGCCATTAAGAATAACACATCTATAGGTGAAAGTAATAGTAAGATTAATTATTTAATTGAAAATGGTTCTGGAAATGAAAAACAATTATATTTAGGTTTAACTAAAGAATTAAAAAATTCACTAGTAACGGATGAAAGAGAAGTTTTTAATGAGTTAAATAAATATTTAGATCAGCTTACCTATGTTTTTATATATATTGGATTTATAAGCATATTTTCAGCTCTTTGTTTAGTTGGTAATGTTTTAATGATAATAAATTATGAAAGGCTTAATGAGTTTGTAATCCTAAGCGTAGTAGGTGCAAAAAATAGAGACATTAGGAGGATTTCAATTATTGAAGGAATTATTATTGGTGGAATTTCTGGCATTGCAGGTAGTTTAATATGTGAATTGCTAGGATACATTGTAGTCACAGGTGAATTTTCAGGAAAATACACAGTGAACTTAAAAATCGATGCTATTATGACTGTGGTAGCTGTAATGCTTACAATAATAACATCTCTTATTGTAATAAACAATTTAAAAATTGAAAAATATACTGAGCTATTAAGGAATGATTGAAACCATTAAATCAAAATATACTAACCCAAAGGTGCCTACTTGTAATTATATTTTTTTATAAATATAATTACAAGTAGGCATTAAGATGTTATGCTATTATGAAACAGTGAAATAGGAGTGTGGAATTTTTGAAAAAATTATTTACAGAGTTTAGTATTAAAAATGTAAAAATGAAGAATCGTATTTGTGTTCCTCCAATGGTTGTTGGATTTACAGATGATGGATACGTTGCAAATGAAAATATAGAACGTTATAAAAAATTAGCGCAAGGTGGACCAGGACTTATAATTCAAGAGGCTACCTGTGTTAATAGTGGTGGAAAATTGTTGGGAAACCAACTCGGGATATGGGAAGATGGTCAAATTGAAGGACTAAAAAATATAGTTAATGCAGTTCACCAAGAAGGCTGTCCAATATTTATTCAAATCCATCATGCAGGAGTTGTTGGAATTTCAAAAGAGCCAATATGTCCAAGTGCCTATGAATATAAAAATTATGATGGAAGGGTTGTTGTTGGTAAGAAAATGACTATTGAAGATATAAAATCTTTGCAAAATGATTTTATAGATGCGGCAAGAAGAGCTTATAGTGCAGGATATGACGGGGTTGAACTTCATGGATGTCATGCCTATTTAATAAGCCAGTTTTTAAATAAAAAAGTAAATAAGAGAACTGATGAATATGGGGAAAATCCTGAAAAATTTGTAATAGAAATATTAGAGGGGATTAGGAAAGTAACACCAAAAGAATTTGTTGTTGGAATTCGTTTGGGAGGATTTGAACCCACAATAGAATATGGAATTCATTATGCAAAAGTATTAGAAAAAAACGGAATAGATTTTCTTGATATTTCTTATGGATTTATGAGTGAACAGGAAATGCATGTAAATGAAGATTATAAATTCACTAATGCAGTTTATGCAGCTGGAAAAATTAAAAAAGAAGTTTTAATTCCAGTATTTGCAGTTAATGGTATAAAGTCCGCAGAGATTGCGGAAGAAATATTAGATGAAACAAATGTTGACATTGTAGATATTGCTAAAGGATTTCTTATAAATAATAATTGGGCAAATGATGCTAAAAATGGCAAAGACACTGGCAAATGTTTAGATTGTGCCAAATGTATGTGGTTTGGTCAGTCTAAAGTTTGTGCAGGGAAGGTTTTATTTGAAAGAAATAATTAACCATTTACAATTAGTATTTAATTATGACATAGTGTTGTCATAATTAAGAGTTAGTATATAACTATAGAGATTACCCCCTCTTAAATATATATATATAAGCATCTGGTTAATTCCAGGTGTTTTTTTTATTCCATTTCTAACTTTCAGTAACATTAAGAATTTTATTTGCATATTATAGAGATGTATGAATAAATGAAAAACTTAATGATAAGTTGTGGGAGGACTAAATGGACTTAAATAATTTGTTAAAAAAACAGCATCAACTAGACACTATAATATTTGCTAGCTCTGGAGAAAATGGATACCCTCTAGAAAAGAATAAAATTGCACTTTTAGTTGAACTTGGAGAACTGGCAAAAGAGTGGAAAGGCTTCAAGTATTGGTCTAAGAATAAAGTTGAAGATAGAGTGAAATTAGTAGATGAATTTGTGGATTGCCTATATTTTGCACTGAGTTTAGAAAATTATTTGCAGCAAGTAAAACCACCAATAGTAGGACATATAAATAAATTCATGAAAGAAATTGATGATGATGAGTGCCATAAAAATGTATTGAAATGTTTTAAAAATGCATTTGAAAGTGCATTAAATAGATTTAGTCACACTGTGATTTTGATTAGTATAATAGATTTGGGAAGATGCCTAGATATTACCTTAGACGAAATGGAACAAGCCTATTTAGCTAAATATCTGGGAAATAAGAAAAATATTAAAAATGAAGGCCTTGAATAATTTCAAGGCTGGATCATAAAAAATCATCTTAGTGTAAACGCTTTAAATCTATAGCCTGTGCCCCAAAGAGTCTCTATATATTCTGGATTTGAAGGGTCTTTTTCAATCTTCTTCCTTATCTTTTGAATATGAACAGGAACTGTTGCTGTATCGGAATAAGCTTCACCACCCCAAATTTTTTCAAATATTTGATCTTTAGTAAAAACAATATTAGGATTTTCAGCTAAGAACACTAGTATAGAATATTCTTTGGAGGTCAGTTGTACTTCTTCTCCATTTACTTGGACTCTATGGGAGGAAGTACTTATTTCAAGGCCGCCTCGAGTTATTATTTCTTGGGTATTATTGCTAGTGCCTTTTAGTCTTTTATATCTGTTAATGTGGGATTTAATCCTTGCAGCAAGTTCTGCTGGGCTAAAAGGTTTTGTTAAGTAATCATCTGCACCAAAGTCAAGTCCTCTAATTTTATCTATATCTTCAGTTCTAGCAGAAACTATAATAATAGGAATTTCAAATTTTTTTCTAACCTCTTTAATAATTTCATTGCCATTTTTTTTTGGTAGCATTAAGTCTACAATAATCACATCGTAAATTCCTGTAAGTGCCTTTTTTAGTCCCTCTTCACCATCCTCTGCAATATCTGATTTATAACCGTTTAATTGGAGAAAATCTCTTTCTAGTTCTGCAATATTTATATCATCTTCTATTATTAAAATGTGGTCCATTTTATAAGCTCCTCTCTATGGGAATCAATATGGTGAAACATGTGCCTTTATTTTCTTCACTGGAAGCATTTATACTTCCGCCTTGGGCTTCAATTAGCTCCTTTGCTATAGCTAATCCTAGTCCTGTACTAATTAAGTCTTTGGTTCTTGCGTAATCAACTCTGTAAAACCTATTAAAAATGTGTGGAAGCTTATCTGGTGGAATACCTGGACCATTATCTTCTATAGATACACAGGCATTATTTTCTTCAACATATAAATTCACAATTATCTTCAAGTCTGTTTTGTCACCATACTTTACAGCATTTCCTATAATATTTTTTAATACTTGATATATCCTTTTTCTGTCTATATTAAAATAGTAAGTATCCCTAAGGCTATTTTCATAATGGAACACAACATTTCTACTATCCAGTTCTAATTCAAATTCCTGCATTACGTCATCCATAAAGGCTTTTAAATTAAGTTTTTCATAATTAAAGTCCAATTTTTCCATATCAAGCTTTGAAAACAAAAACAAATCATCAATAAGCTTATTAACGTAAGCTGCATTATTGTAAATGGTTTTATGATATTTATTTAATGTATCTTGAGGCATATTTTCAGCTTTCATTATAAATTCTACATATCCTTGAATGGAAGTTATTGGAGTCTTAAGATCATGAGAAATATTAGCTACTAATGCTTTTCTATTCGCCTCATACTCTATCTTTAAAATTTCTGCCTTATGTAGTTTTTCTGCCATATCATTGAAGGAATTTACTAGAATGCTAACTTCATTTCTTGCAGTGTAGTCTACCTTTATCTCATAGTTGCCTTTTGCAATTTCATCTACACCTTTTATTAATTCAGTGATAGGGGTTAATACCCTCTTTTCCAAAGTCCCAAGGTACAGTAACTCAATAATACCTGCAGCACTGATTATCACTGCAAAAATTATACTCATAGACTTTACACCAAAGTATCCAAAGATTAAATACCAGATTAGGACATTGAAGATAATAAAAAAAACACGGGAATACTTTAAATGTCTGGTATATCTTTTGAACTCATTGTTTTCTTCAAAAAATTCTTTCATTTTTTCGTTAAAGGCTATGTGAAATTTCGTATTTTCAGCATGCTTCTTTTCCCTATTTTTTAAAAACTCTGTAAATTTAGATCTAAATTTTTTTTGCATATTTCAACTCCTATCACGTCTTTATGTTCATTATATATCTATTTTATATTATAATTTTAAAATTTGCTTAAAGTATTTATAAAACTTATTTAATTTCTTTATAAAATCTTTATAATTACGTTAAAGTTATTTTAAAATGCTGATTTATACTAAGTACATAAACAAATAAGGAGGACACAAAAATGCCAAATATAATTGAAGTTAAAAATTTCACCCAAAAATATGGAGATTTTGTTGCAGTAGATAATATTTCATTTGATGTAGAACAAGGAGGCGTTTTTGCTTTTCTTGGGCCCAATGGAGCAGGTAAAAGTACTACTATAAACACTCTTTGTACCATTATTAATAAAACAAGTGGAGAGTTAAAGATTAATGGTTATGATGTTTCTGACAATAAAGATAAAGTAAGACGGGATATTGGAATAGTTTTTCAAGACTCTACTTTGGATGGTAAGTTAACTATAGAGGAAAATCTAAAATTTCACTGCGAAATTTACAAGGTACCTAAAGATGAAATTAAGGAGAGATTGGATTTTGTGCTTGAACTGGTAGACTTAGAAGATTGGAGAAAAGCTGCAGTTAACAGTCTTTCTGGTGGAATGAAAAGAAGAGTTGAAATAGCAAAAGGACTTATTCACTATCCTAAGGTTTTATTTCTAGATGAGCCTACCACAGGTCTTGATCCACAGACAAGGGCTAAAATATGGGATTATATTTATAAGCTTCAAAAACAAAAGAATATTACTATATTTCTTACTACACATTATATGGATGAAGCAGAGGCCTGCGATAAAGTGGTTATTATGGATCATGGAAAAATAGTTGCTTGTGATACACCTTATAATTTAAAAAATAAGTATACCTCTAGGATGACAAAATTAATGGTAGAGGACGAGGAAGTGCTAGGAAAATATCTTAAAGAAAATTCCATTAAATATGAATTATCAGAAAGTATGTTTACCATTTATTCTAATGAACTTAATATGATTTTTGATTTAGTATCAAAGTTTAAGGACACAATTAAAGATTTTCAGACTAATAATGGTACTTTGAATGATGTATTTTTATCGATAACAGGAAAGGAGATAAGATCATAATGAGAGCAATTGTTGCTATATTAAAACGAAATTTAACTAATTTTACAAGGGATAAACTAAGGCTAATATTTTCAATTTTTATGTCGGTTTTTCTTCTGTTCATATTTTCTTTTGTTATGAAGGGTGCAGCTAAAGGAATAGAGAACCCTCTAAACTATCTTATTTCAGGAATAATAATTATGACAGTGTTCCAAACAGCCTTAAGTAATTCTTCAAATATTCTAGAAGATATTTCTATGGGTGTGATGAAGGAAGTACTTGTTTCACCAATAGCAAGGTGGCAAATATCCATAGGACAAGTACTTTCTTCAACTATAATAGCTGTAGCGCAGAGCCTTATTATGATTGTTATTGGACTATTTATGGGACTTAGTATAAATGTTATTCAGTTTTTACAAATGCTAGGTGTAATGGTGGCAGTAGGAGCAACATTCAGTTCTCTTGGGTTATACGTAGCCACACTTGCTAAAAGCTCTACCACATTTCAAATCATGATTAATGTTGTAATTTTGCCTTTTACCTTTTTATCGGGTGCCTATATTCCAACAACCACAATGCCCAAAATACTGCTTCCATTTGTATATATAAATCCATTGACATACACCACAGCAATTTTCAGATATATAACTTTAAAAATGGGAAATATGTCCTCGGGTGCATTAGTAAAAGCTGGTGTAGCATTTAATGTGGATGGATTCATCATAATGCCATATATGGGGTTAATAATAATATTAACAATGGGGTTATTATTTTTTATCCTTTGTGTAAGAAGGTTTAACACCGCAGATTTTTCAAATGTAAAAGTGTTTAATCCTAATGATAAATAAATTTGGAGTAGTAAGTAACTAAAGTCTTAGAAATAAGACTTTTTTATTTTCACTAAATATGGCATCATAATGTAATTGTCCATTGTAATAAAAAATTCAAAATATTATAATAATTAAGAGTGGGTTTACAATAAAGCAACTTTATGAATAGTTCGGTTGGACAAATAAAAAACTTCTAGAGAATTTTACTGTTTACCCAAGCTAATAGATAAATTCAGGAGGTGTAATATGGAGACAAAAAATTATTTTCCAAAGAATTTTTTGTGGGGAGGAGCAATAGCTGCTAACCAAGCTGAAGGTGCTTTTAATGAAGATGGCAAAGGAATAACTTTAAGTGATGTTACAAGAGGGGGACTTTCTAAAGGCGTTTCTGATGATAAGATAATTGAGGGAAGATACTATCCATATCACCAGGCAATAGATTTTTACCATAAATACAAAGAAGATACTAAGTTATTTGGTGAGATGGGTTTTAAGATTTTTAGAACGTCTATAGCTTGGGCTAGAATTTTTCCAAAGGGCGATGAATCAGAGCCAAATGAAGCAGGATTAAAATACTACGATAACTTATTTGATGAGTTGATAAAAAATGGTATGGAGCCAATGGTAACAATATCCCACTATGAAACCCCACTTTATTTAATAGATGAGTATGGTGGATGGGAAAATAGAAAATTAATTAAATTTTTCAGTAAATATTGTGAGATAATACTAAAAAGATATAAAAATAAGGTTAAATATTGGATGACATTTAATGAAATAAATAATTTACATACCATTCCATATGCAGCTGGAGCAATTAAAATAAAAAGTGAGGCAACTAAACTGCAACAAATTTATTCTGCAAGTCATAATATGTTTGTTGCAAATGCACATGCAGTGAAACTTTGCAAAGAAATAATACCGGATGCAATAATGGGATGTATGTTGTCTTTAAGCGTAGTATATCCGGCAACTTGTAACCCGGATGATGTATTTGAAGCTTATGAACTTAGACGTAGATCGCTTTTTTACTCAGATGTAATGATAAGAGGAGAATACCCTGCTTATGTTAAAAGAATCTGGGATGAACATAACATAAATATAAATATAAATATCCATGAAGGCGATTTAGAATTAATAAAAAAATATACTTCTGAATATTTGGCATTTAGCTATTATAGAAGTTCTCTTCATAAGGCAGGAAGTCCTATTTTAGGCAATACTGGTGGTATAATAGGACAAGATAATCCTTATCTAGTCAAAACACAATGGGGCTGGCCAATAGATGCAAAGGGATTAAGATATGTATGTAATGAGCTTTATGATAGATATCAAAAACCATTATTTATAGTTGAAAACGGTTATGGTGGAACAGATGAAATATCAGGAGATGGTAAAATTCATGATAATGCTAGAATTGATTATTTGAATAAACATATTGTTCAAATAAACGAAGCCTTACATGATGGCTGTAATATACTAGGATACACTTGGTGGGGACCAATTGATATAGTAAGTGCGGGAACTGGTGAGATGCGTAAAAGATATGGGTTTATTTATGTGGACAAAGACAATGAAGGAAAAGGAACTTTAAAACGAATTAAAAAAGATAGTTTTGAGTGGTATAAAAAGGTTATTGGGAGTAATGGAGAGGTGGCACTCAGCATAGATGAAAAATGATAATCAAAATAAGATTAAGTTTGATATAAGCCCCGCAATTGTTGCACCAATTATATCGGATATCATATCAAAGTTTGTGTCTTTAAGACCATGTTGATTTTTTGAATTACTAGTCGTATCTAAAATAAATTCAAATACTTCAAATATACAGCCTAAGGATATGCCTATGGTTGTCACAAAAGTGGATACGTAAAATTGTGAATTCATTGAATGTATAGTTAGTTTATCTAATATAGAATAAAAGAAAAGTGAGAGAGCCAATGAACCAAAAGCATGTAAAAAGCGATCGAAGTATTTAGAACTAGTATAAACATTTAAATATTCACCAATAAGGCTATGACCAATAAAGGTGATTATAACTAAAAGTATTACTAGAGGATTAACATAAAACTTAAATTTATTTTGCATTACTAAAAAAATTATATAAAAAATATAAATTATCATGTCTTCAATAAAAAATGCGTATTTTCTCTTGAGCAATACACCAGTGCAGATAAATAAAGTAATAATGGAAAATATAATAGTCATAAGTGTTATTAGTTCGTTATATGTCATAAAATACCTCACTAGAAATTTGTTTATAACTATTATTTGCTTATTAAACGGAATCTATTCTATTTAAAAGTAATTAAAAAACATAGCCTAAGGTATAAAAACCCTTAGGCTATGTTTTTTAATATAAAATGTTAACTGTTAATTCAACAATAATTAGAATTGTTGAATTATTAAAGGTAAATAAAAAAACTTGACCAATATAGTCAAAAATGCTAACATAAAATCATTGACCAAGATAGTCAATGATTTTATGTTAGCATTTTTAACGAAGGGTGGTAAGTTTTATATTTTCTAAATTTTTTAAATTAATACCTGAAAAACGGTTACGTATTTTGAATTCAGCTATGAAGGAATTTTCACAAAAAGGTTTTAAGAACGCATCAACGGATGTGATTGTGAATAATGCTTCTATTTCTAAAGGAGCTTTATTTTACTATTTCAAGAATAAAAAGGAATTATTTTTATTCTTGTATGATTACGCTATAAATATTATTAAAAATGAAATCTTAATGAAATTTAATGATGATGAAAAAGATATTTTTGCCAGAAGACTCCAGGCAAGTATGCTTAAAATTGAAATATTGAATAAGTATCCTGAAATATACCAATTCACAACAGTTGCATATATGGAAGACTCTGCTGAGGTGAAAAGTGAACTGGAGATTAGAAATAGGGAGATAATTGCAATTGGTAAAGGGTTTTTAAATGAAGGAATTGACACTTCAAAATTCAAGGAAGATATAGATATTAATAGTGCAATTGACATTATAACATGGACTATTGATGGTTTTACAAATAAACAAATGGAAAAAATAAAGAATATCCCATTTGAGAAAATAAATCTTAATGAATTGTTAGAACAAATGAATACTTATCTAGAAATGTTGAAAAAAAGTTTCTATAAATAACTTTAAATTACCTTGAAGGAGGAATCTTTGTCGTGAATACTATTGAAATTAAACAATTGACCAAAGATTACGGAAATAAAAGGGGGGTATTTGACTTAGATCTTTCAATAAAAAAGGGTGAGGTATTTGGATTTTTAGGACCCAATGGGGCCGGAAAGACTACCACAATAAGACATCTTATGGGGTTTACTCATCCTGAAAAAGGTGAATGTTATATTAATGGCTTGGACTGTAGCACGCAAAGCCATATAATTCAGAAAAGTCTTGGATACCTTCCAGGGGAAATTGCGTTTATGGATGATATGGGTGGTCTTGAATTTATAAAATTTATTGCACAAATGAAAGGTATCAAAGATTTCAGCCGGGCTGAGGAAATAATTGATATGTTTAAATTAGACCCAAATGGTAAAATTAAAAAAATGTCTAAGGGCATGAAGCAAAAGATTGGAATCGTATGTGCCTTTATGCATAATCCGGATATTCTAATTCTTGATGAACCTACAAGTGGGCTTGACCCATTGATGCAAAATAAATTTCTCGAACTTATATTATTAGAAAAAGAAAAAGGTAAAACAATATTTATGTCATCTCATAATTTTGAAGAGATTGAACGAAGCTGTGACCGCACAGCCATTATCAAAGAAGGTCATTTAGTTGCTGTTGAAGATATGGAAACACTGTCCCAATCAAAAAGTAAATTTTATATTATCACTTTTTTAACAGAAAAAATGGTTTCAAGCTTTGCTAAAGAGGGATTTGAAGTAAAAAAAATTAAGGAAAATCAGGTAACAGTATATATTAAGGGTAATATAATGCCGCTAATACGAGCTCTGAATAAATATGAAGTTAGCAATCTTGATGTGAAGACCCAGACTCTTGAAGAGTTATTTATGCATTATTACGGAGGTGAAAAAAATGTTTAGTTTGACTCTATTTAAGCGTGAAATGAAATCTAATAATAAGCTACTCATAATATTTATTTATATATTAACCCTATATACTGTGATGATTGTATACATGTTTAACCCTGATAGCAGCAAATCTTTTGATGCAATAATTAAATTAATGCCAGGTTTAATGAAGGCTGCTGGTTTTGTTTCTGGTGGAGGTACCCTTATTGGATCTATAGCAACGGGGTTATATGGCATGATAGTTTTAATGTTCCCAATGGCATTTTCTATTATTCTTGGAAATAAACTAGTAGCAGGGTATGTGGATCGTGGATCAATGGCATGCCTTTTAGCTACTCCAAATAAAAGGGTAAAGATTGCATTAACACAGGCCTTATGTTTGTGGGTAAGTATTGGTATTCTAATTATTTATGTAACAGTTGCAATAATAATTGCCAGTGCAATAATGCATCCAGGATTGCTTGACATTGGTAAGTTAATACTGATAAATGTGGTTGTATATTTTCTTCATATAGCCATAAGTGGGATATGCTTTTTTGCATCATGTATAAGTAATGACACTAAGCGTTCATTTACTATAGGTGCGGGTATACCTGTTGCTTTTTTCCTAATACAGATGCTATCAAATATGGGTGGAAATCTAAAAAATCTGAAATATTTCACAATATTCACTCTGTTTAATGCAAATGATATTATTGCTGGAAAGAATGTAGTTTTTCCTATATTAATATTAGTAGCAGTGGCAATCGTTTTGTATGGTTTGGCTATACTTATATTTTCTAGAAGAGATTTACCATTGTAAAGTGAATATAGAGTATAACTTAGAAAAGGACGCAGGATTTGATACGTCCTTTCAGTGATATATTATGCATATTTTATTTGTTTGGTTTGAAAGTTGTACAGGCAGTATCATCACTAGTATGTGGAGTTTTACCTGTCATTGGGTTAACTTCTAGAGCACTGGCATTACAGCAGCTATCCTTCCAATAGTCGCAACAATCAACACTGCATTTAACTTCCAATTTAGGTGAATTCATAATAGGTTACCTTCTTTCATTTATATTTTTCACATCACTTAGTATGTCATAAAAAATAAATATTATACAAATAAAAAGAACGTACTTTGGGTACGTTCTTAAACGAAGTGGATATCTTGATATAGGATATATTATAATTATTGACAAGCCATAATTGGAATATTCATCTTAAAATTATTTATTTATAATATCAGAAAAATTCTTTTTGGACCATGCTTCGATTATTTTTAAGGCGGGAACCAATTCCTGTCCTTTTTGCGTTAATGAATATTCAACCTTTGGTGGGACTTCTGGGAATATATGTTTAGTTATTATTTCATCAATTTCAAGTTGCTTTAAGGATTCACTTAATACTTTTTGACTTACACCAGAAGTAATCCTTTGTAATTCTAAGAATCGCTTTGGACCTTCAGACAAGTGGCATAACATTACTGCTTTCCATTTACCACGTATAGTTTCAAAACCCAAATCTAAAGGGCATATATACGATTTGCCATTATATTCTATCAAAATATTATCACCTACCTTAGCATAAGCCCATTTCCTACTTTAAAGTAGGTTATCTAACTTTAAAGTGCCTACTTACTCAGAAGTATTAAGTTGAGTATACTATATTTAGTGCCCAGAGGTAAAGGCATTTAATTCAAATATGCTGCATTAATAAAATATAAAGTGAGGTAAAATATATGAAAGTAGTTGCATTTAACGGAAGTCCAAATAAAGAAGGAAACACATTCCATGGCATAAAAATGGTTGCCGAGGAACTACAAAAAGAAGGTATAGAAGTAGAAATTGTTCATGTGGGTAATAAGGCAATAAGGGGATGTCTTGCCTGTAATGGTTGTGTAAGAAATCAAAATGAAAAATGTGTGATTAAGGATGAAGTAAATGAATGGATTCAAAAAATGAAACAAGCAGATGGTATAATATTAGCCTCACCTGTTCATTATGCATCAATAGGTGGAACAATGAAATCATTTTTAGACAGAGCATTTTATGTTACAAGCGTAAACAAATCCATGCTAAGACATAAGGTTGGAGCTTCAGTTGTTGCTGTTAGACGTGCTGGAGGTGTTCCGACTTTTGATCAATTGAATAATTATATTAATTATTCAGAGATGCTTATGCCAAGTTCAAACTATTGGAATGTAATAAATGGAACAGCTCCAGGTGAAGTTAAGCAAGATGAAGAAGGTAAACAGATTATGAGAGTCCTTGGTAAAAACATGGCATGGCTTATGAAATTAGTTGAAAACGGAAAAGGTAAGGTTGAAGAACCTGAAAATGAAGATAAAATATTCTATAACTTTATTAGATAAGATACAAAAAAAGAAAAATGAAATTGAAAGAGCAATGGAAAAAGGATTATTTCCCAATAATGTAGAATAAAGTATTTAAAATACAATATTGGGGGATGCTAATATGATATATGGGAATAGATTACCTGATAATTATGCAAATTCTAAAGAGGTTTCAGCAAAACCAATAAGAATACATTTTAATCAAGGTGATAGTTTAATTATTGACGTAAAAGAAATTAATGATATTTTAGAGTGGCTTAATAGTGACGACAAAAGCTATTATAAGTTTCAAGATGCAAGAAATGAAAATAGAACCTTGTATATACAAAAAAATTCTATTAAGTATATTGAACAATTTACTGGTTAAATATTTAAGCAGTAAAAAAAGCACATCTTTTTGTAAGAGTGCTTTTTTTTATGTAAAATTATTGAGAGTTATTACTATAAATTATTCCATATAATGCAAGCACATATGTAATCCATATTATAATTTCGGAATTAGATACAATAGTTGTCTGGGTCACAGCTATTAAACTATCTGATAGAAAAAATATAAAAGCTCCTAGGGCAGTTTTTATGTATTTTTTACCATTAATATATAAGGATACTGCCACTGAGGCCATAGTTCCTATAATCAATCCATATATTAAGCTGGCAAAACTGAATAATTCACCACTAGGTGTATTCCTTAAAAATATATTCCATAGGATTAAAAAATATAAGTAATATATTATTGTAGCAACGCAAAATCCAAAGTTCATAACTTTACCGTTGTTATCATGAATGGTATTTACATAAGCTATTATGAATAATATATGAGCAATTGCAAACGCGCCCATGCCAATCATGGTTCCACCTGGAATGAATTTAGATAATAGCATATCTCCTGTAAAACAAAATACTACAGCTATTGATACAAATCTGTTATATGTGTTTTTCTTTTCTAGCCATATGTATAATGCAGTTAAAAGGTATATAAAACTAATAGATACTGCAGTATATCTATTAAGGTCCTTAAAATTATCAATAATCATACCAATTAAGAAAAGGACTGTTTGAAACAATAGCACCCATTTTAATGACAATTTATTCGATTTAATTGATATATTTTGAATTATAAAAACATCTCGCTTTCTTTTGTGATTTATTTATAGATTATAGTAATAATATAAGATATTTTATATAATCAATTCATTTTAACATAATATAACTAATAATCAATTATATATGAGTTAATATTATTAGGTATTTACTATGATATAATATATAGGTTATTGATTTTCATAGGAGGACAAACAAATATGATAGGAACTTTACTTTTAAATAGATATGAACTATTGGAAAAAATTGGTGAGGGTGGCATGGGAGATGTTTATAAGGCAAAATGTCATTTATTAAATAGATTTGTGGCTGTAAAAATATTAAAATCAGAGTTTAGCATGGATGAAAATTTTGTTGCTAGATTTAAAAGAGAAGCTAGCGCTGTAGCAAGCGTGTCACATCCTAACATAGTCAATGTTTATGATGTTGGTGAAGAAAATTCTATTAATTTTATTGTTATGGAATATATTAGTGGAAAAACATTAAAGCAAGTAATAAAGGAAAATGTTAAACTTAACGCTTATAAAACTATAGACATATCGCTTCAAGTGGCAAAAGCACTTCAATGTGCTCATAAAAACAATATAATCCATAGAGATATAAAACCAGATAATATTATGATTACAGAGGATAATATAGTTAAGGTAATGGATTTTGGAATAGCCAAAGTATCAGAGTCTCATACAATGACAAATTCTAAAACAATTATGGGTTCTGTATATTATTTCTCTCCTGAACAAGCGAAAGGTTTTGTTGTAGATTGTAGAACAGATATATATTCATTAGGTATTGTGATGTATGAAATGGTGACAGGCAAAGTGCCATTTGATGCAGAAAGTCCTATTTCCATAGCTATGATGCACATTAAACAATCTATTGTTGAGCCAAAAGAAATCATCACTGATTTACCAAAAACTATAAATCAAGTAATTCTAAAAGCGGTGGAAAAAGAAAATAATAATAGATACCAATCAGCGGATGAAATGATTCAGGCTATAAGTACAATTAAAGAAGAATTTGATTTTAGTCGGAAGTTAAATAATAGGCCAAATGGTGCTACGAAACTTATGGATACAGTAGTTTCTGATACAAAACAGGATTGTACAAGGGTCATGAGTAAAAATACTTTTAAGGACAATTTAGCAGTTAAAAAAAATAAAAAAATACTACCAGAAAATAAAGCTACCAGTAAAAATAAAAAGAAAATAATAATTATAGTAACAATTTTGTTAGTTATGATTACGATTGGTGTAATAGGAAAATATATATCTAAAAGTTTTCCTACAAGTAAAACCAACACAGTGACAAAAGCCGGTTTAACAAAAGAAATTAAAAAAACACCTTTGGACAGCAAAAAACTTGTTCCTTCGCTTATAGGAATTACAAAAGATATTGCAGAAAAAACTATAACTAACAATGGATTCTTAATTGGAAATATTACAAGTCAATATAGTGACAGCATCCCAAAAGGCTCAGTTATAGGGCAATCACCGGATGCAAATACATCTTATGCTAAAGGGGTTAATGTTGATTTAGTTATAAGCCAAGGACAAAAGGTTGTTCCTGTTACTATACCAAAATTAAAGGATAAAATACATAAGGACATAGAAAATCATGTAAAAGGTCCTGAAAAATTCAGATAGACCTAAACACGTAAATGAAGAAATAACTTCTAACTATGTAAGTCGTGTAATTATGAATAGTGAAGAGTATATTAAAATCAAAAGAAAATTAAAAAAACACAATTTGTTTACAAATATCAGGTTTTGTATAGTTACTAATACTTCTATTAATGTTAATATTTATGATGTAATAAATATTAAGGGAGTGTTAATTTGAAAACATCAAAGAACAAGAGGTTAATCACTTTTTTATTAATGTTCTGTTTCATCGTATTTGTTTCTTTTGAGTATTGTAAGCCAATTAATGCAGCAGAACTTGATAATCAGTCAACAAGTATTCCAAGTTATAGTAATAAGTATCCCATAATTATGGTACATGGGCTTTTCGGATGGGGAGACGATGAACTTTATGGAATAAATTATTGGGGTGGATCTGAAAGTTTAAAACAGATTTTAACTACTCATGGTTATACAGTTTATACGCCAACCATAGGGTCTGTATCTAGCAACTGGGATAGAGCATGTGAATTATATGCATATATAAAGGGTGGCACTGTTGACTATGGGGAAGTTCATTCAAAAAAGTATGGACATAGCAGGTATGGTCGAACTTATCCAGGCGTGTATCCGGAGTTTGGTAGTATAGATAGTTCAAATGAAATTGAAAAAGTACATCTTATTGGTCACAGTATGGGTGGACAAACGGTAAGAGTTCTTGCCCAATTACTTGAAAATGGAGACCGTGATGAAATACTTAATACCCCATCAGGTAAGATTAGTCCTCTTTTTACAGGTGGACATCACTGGGTTGACAGTATAACAACTATCGCTACACCCCATGATGGAAGTCAAGAAGCCCATGAACAGGATAGTATAGAGCCTATTGCCCACGATTTTTTTGCGGCAATGGCAGTACAAGGAGGTATTATTAATTCTGATAATCCAGTTTTTGATTTCAGACTGGATCAATGGGGGCTAAAAAAGGAGCCGAATGAATCCTATCAGAGCTATTACCAAAGGGTAATTACAAGTAATATATGGAAGCAGACTAAAGATCTCAGTGTATGGGACCTAGCACCTGAAGGGGCTAAAGAACTAAATTCATGGGTTAAGGCCCAAAATGATATTTATTATTTTTCACTTGCTTGTGAAGATACCCACAAAGGTTTATTAACTCCTTATGAAATTCCAAATTTAAATATGAATCCTCTTCTTTTAAGGAGTTCGTATTTTATGGGTTCATATATAAATAATATATCAGGTGATGTTCCAATTGACAACAGTTGGTGGGAAAATGACGGAATAGTAAGTCTTGTATCTGCAACTTATCCAAAAGTTGGTTCAAATGATAAAATGGTTAATTATAATGGGACCCCACAAAAGGGTATATGGAACTATTTAGGTCAAATTGATAACATTGATCACATAGAAGTGGTTAGTCTAAGTCATCCTGAAACTCGTAAATATCTTGAAAATAAATATAGTGATTTGGCAAAAATGTTAGCAAATCTTCCAAAATAATATAAGATATGCGTAGATTTACCTCCAAATCTACGCATATTTGGATTTTATAGTTTCTGTGGTCATGGGTTAATGCTTTTAAAGTTTTTAAGTGATATAATCAAGTTAGTTTATGCTAGAACAACCATATTTACCTAGGGAGGAAAAAAATGAAATTTTGTTGGAGTACATTAATGGTTAAAAATTTAGAAGAATCTTTGAAGTTTTACAATGAGGTGGTTGGGTTAACTATTAATAGCAGATTTAATTCAGGATCAGGTGTGGAAATTGCATTCATAGGGGATGATGAAACAAAAATTGAATTGATTTGTGATGAGGATTTAAAACAAGTAGATTTAGGACATGATATTTCGTTTGGATTTGAAGTAAATTCAGTGGATAAAATGATGACTTTTGTTAAAGAAAAGGGTATAGATATTCAAAGTGGACCATTTCAGCCCAATCCTCACATGAAATTTTTCTACATATTAGATCCAAATGGTTTAAAAATCCAGTTTGTAGAGAATATTTAAGTAAATAATCAATATTAATAATCTGGCACAAAATTATTTTAAGTAACATGGGATTAATTAAGTTAGTTGAAATGTAATTGTGTAAATGGTAAAATGCATAGATAATGTGAAGTAGTTAAATTAAATATATTATATGAAATGTAAAGAGGTATGACGAAAGTTTTTATAGTATGTGCTGAGAGGAGTGATATATATGGGATTTTTACGTTGGCTAGGTGGAATAATAGTATTTTTTTGGCTATTAGGATTTTTACTTAAAATTGGTGGAGGTTTGATAAATCTGTTGATAGTTTTGGCAGTTATCGTATTTCTTGTTGATTTTTTTACCGGGAAAAAAAGGAACTAGAAAATATTTATTGAAAAAAGTTTTTAGCATCCAATAGAGTACTAAAAGTTAAAACTAAACTGAGAGCCATAATTTGGTTCTCAGTTTAGTTTTTTGATTTATATAGGTCTAAACATGTTGAAGTGGACTAAGATGTAGTGGCAAATTTATATCAAAGGAATAATGGAAAGGTAAGGAGTTATAATTGCTAGTATTCAAATGAAAGATGAAAAATATGGCGATTTATGTTACACTGTAAGCTACATTATTAAATTGACTAAAGATTATCAGGAGGGCTAGTAATGAAAATAAGAGAAATGTTAGAGAAAAAGATGTTGGAAAGACAAAAAAAACATAGAGCTAAAATGGTAAAGAAAATTACTGTTGGAGCATTTGCAGGAATTGTAACTGGAGTAGTTGGAGGGGTTCTTCTGGCACCCAAGGCAGGGAAAGAAACAAGAGATGATATTGCTAAAACGGCAAAAGAACTTGGGGAAAATGCAATAAGCAAGACAACAGATATTAAAGAAAATTTAGATAATAAAGTTGTTGAAACTAAAAATAATGTGGTTTCAGCAAAAGAAAAAATAGCTAAATATTTATCAGATAAAAAAGCGGAAAAGAATAATAGTGAAGCTAAATCTGTTATTGATGAAAAAAATGAAGTTGAAGTTATAGGTAAAACTAAAACTGAAGAATAGTGGGGAAAGATGATGTATATAAGTTTATTTAGTTTATGTTTTGCTATTCTTTTTATTTTAGGTTCAGTAGCATTGGTAATTCTTATTATGGTGTTAATAAAACTATTTAAGTTTATATCAAGGGTGGACGGACTAATAGAAAGAAATGAAAAGAATATTGAGGAAACGTTAGTTTCACTTCCTAAGGCAACAGATAACTTCTTAGATTTAAGTGATGATTTAAAAGCAGTTGGAGAAGTTTTTACTGAAACAACTGCAACTGTTATAGAAACAAAGGAACATATTCAGGATTATACGGATATTTTTATGGACGTACTTAAAATAGTCAAAACAGTATTCGCAAAAAAATAGCAAGTATATGATTAACCCAAAAATAATTAGGTTTAAGAATTTAAGGGGTCAGACCCTTGTTTCTTAAGCCTTTTTTGAACAAATATAATGCTAGGATTTAAATATAATTAAGTGAAAATCCGTTATGAAATGATAAAAATATTTCTGGATTTTTATTTACTTAGAAAATGTAAAACTTGATATAGTGTCATAAAATAGCCACTTTTTAACTTTTTGTAGAATATTATATAAAATTAGATTATAATATAATTAATCAAAAAAATAGAAAACATCTTAAAATATTACAACATGATATTTTAATGTAGGATGCAAGGAGCACATATGATTGAAACTTTACTTTTAGCACTTGTTCTTTCAATAATAAGAGGTTATAAAATAAAACCTATTTTTAGGTCATGGGAAATATATCCTGTGTTAGTATGTGCAATAATATATGTAATTTTAGACATAATGTTATTTAATGGAAACTACAACTTTATAAAATATGCAAATATCTTTCATTATCTTTATCTTTTGACATTTTTGATTTTGATTATCAAGTATGAACTCAATATTAGCGCTATTATAGGTTCAATATTTATTTTTATTGGAAGCACTTTAAATAATATGGTAATAGCAGCTAACAACGGTAAAATGCCGGTTTTCCCAACACTGTCCTATTGGACAGGCTATGCAAAACCGGATTCCTTTATGAAAGTTAATGATATACATGTTTTAGGAAATTCAGCAACTAAATTTAAGCTTTTAACTGATATATTTGATGTTGGTTACAGTATTATGAGTATTGGAGATATATGCATAAGAGTTTTTGTTCTTATTATTATATTTAATACTATAAAAGCTATTAACAAGACAAGTGTAGTCGGAGAAAAAAAATTTAGTGGCAATTTATGATATTATTTTTATTTAAACGGAATTATATTAATATTTATATAATATTAAAGACACAGTTACTAATAAGTTCAAAAATACGCAAAATTCATTATAGGAGAAGAAATAATGTTAAAATTGACGCTGTTAGAGTTTTTTTTTAGAGGTATACCGGAAGAATTTTTAATTATTTTTGCAGTGTATGCATTTTCAAAAACTGCGGTTAATATAAAAAAGTATATAATATCAAGTATATTTTTAGTTATTACAATTTATTTTATAAGATTTCTTCCCATTCAATATGGTGTTAATATGATACTAGGGTTAATTGCCATTATTGTATTAATTGTAAATATAAATAAGATTGACATAGTTAAAGCCATAAAAGCAAGCATCATTGCAATAACACTTGAATGTATATGCGAGGCTATTAATATATTTATAATACAGTATGTCTTTAAAGTAGATGTTAATTATGTATTTAAGGAACCTACACTAAAAATAGTATTGGGGATTCCGTCATTGCTAATTTTTGCGTTTTTTGTTACAACATACTACATAATCATGAGTAGAAGAAAAGAATTGAGGGATACTTTTAATGGAGAGATTAGTTAATAATATTGCTAATAGTATTTCGAAAGAATTGAAATTAAATAATGATAATAGAGAAGTAATAGCTTATGGAATGTTTTCACTGTTTCAGGCAATTCTTTCTATAGGCCTTGTATTTTTATTTGCATTGTTGTTTAACGTTGTTATTGAGGCACTAATAATATCATTTACTGCAGCAATACTTAGAAAATATTCTGGAGGGGTGCATGCAAGCTCAATTCCTATTTGCAATCTTATAGGTATAATTGTATGCGTTGTACCAGCGGTTTTTATATCGTTTTTAATAGGGGCATTTGGGACTTTAAATTTAGTGATAATTTTGGGATTTACAGCTTTCATACTATCATACTATTTGATTTATAAATTATCACCAGTAGGTAATATGAAAAAAACTATAAAAAGTAAAGAAAAAAGAAAGCGTATGAAAAAAGGTTCATTAATAGTTTTGAGTATATATTTAGCTGTTGTGGTCTTGCTTATTACGCTATTTGCAATTAATGGAGAAAAAAGGTCGCTTGTATATGCGACTTGTGTTTATTTTGGAGCGTTATGGCAAGTATTTACAATTACGTATCAAGGGAAATTAACAATACTTAAAATAGATACCTTATTAAATAACATATTATTTAGTATAAGGAGGTGAGAATAATATGAAAAAATCAAAGAAAAGATTAATAACAATAATTGCAGCAGTAGCAACTATTGTAGCAACGTCTGTTGCATCTTCAGCATGTGCTTGGTTCCTGTATCAACCTGAAGAACCAAAATGTTTAATAGAAGAATAATGGGATAAGGGGGGTGAAACACCTCCTTACTTTGTACGCTGAATTTAATGAGGTAGTGAAAAAAATGGGCAAGTTAGAAGAGAATAATGAGAAAAAAATCCATGAAATATTATCAATTGTAAAATTATGTTCTTTACTGTTTTCGGGAATAATATTTTTAAAATATATGTTTAATAAAAACAGTATAATAAAAAACGCACCACATTCTTATTATGGATTAATAATATTTTTATGTGTAATACCTATATTATTATCAATATATATATTATTGGAATTTTTAGTAATTAAAAGAACTAGTTTAAAATGCAACAACTTATTAAAACTAATAGAGAACGCTGTATTTGTTTTAATATTTATAATTGTTATATTTTTTACAGGGGCAAATACAAGTAATTACAAATATTTATTTTTATTTATAATAATAATATCTACAATACAGGCTGGTATGAAACAGGGGATGATGATTGCTTCTATCGCCTCATTTTTTATTTTAGCCTTAGATATTGTATATTCACCAAATTCACTAGTTAATCAATATTTTGAAAATGATTTAATTTTAGCTGGGGTTTTTATGCTCACAGCATGGATATTGGGATACTATGTAAAAACTGAAAATCAGCACATTAAAAAACTTGAGAGTTTAGCAAATGAAGATGGACTAACAGGTGTATATAATCATAGGTTTTTTTATGATGCATTAGGAGAGATAATGCATCGGTGCGAAAAAGAAAATAAACAAGTTTCAATGATATTCATGGATATAGATTATTTTAAGAGTTATAATGATCTTTATGGGCATCAAAATGGTGATGAGGTACTTAAAACTATAGGCTCTATATTAAAAAATAGCTTTAGACAAGATGACGTTGTGGCGCGATACGGTGGAGAAGAATTTGCAATAGTTCTTCCAAATACTTCGGAAGAACATGCTGTCAGCTTAGCAGAGGAAGTAAGAATTAAAATAGAAAAAACATATTTTTATGGTGAAGAGAATCAGCCTAATGGTAAATTGACTGTTTCAATAGGAATATCTATTTATCCAGATAAAGCTAAAAATGATATTGAACTTGTGAAAAGTGCGGATGATGCACTTTATAGAGCTAAGTTCTTTGATAAAAATCGGGTCGAAACTTATACGTCTATATTAGATGAATTAAAAATTGATACAGAAGATGAGCATATAGATACAATTACATCTATAAAAACTTTAATTAGTGTTATTAATGCTAAAGATAAATACACATATGGACATGTTGAAAGGGTAGTTGTCTATAGTAGATTATTGGCAGATAAACTTAAACTTAATGAGAATGATAAAAAGAATTTAATATATGGTGCTTATATGCATGATATTGGAAAAATAAATATACCTAAGGAAATACTAAACAAAAATATGCCATTGACCCGAGAAGAGTGGGATATAATGAAACAACATTCACAAAATGGAGTAGACATTATAAAACATGTGGAATCACTTAAAAAACTTATTCCCCTAATATTACATCACCATGAAAGATATGATGGTAATGGGTATCCTGCTAATTTAAAAGGAGAAAACATACCCTATATTGTTAGAATGTTAACTGTAGTGGATTGTTTTGATGCCATGACATCTAACAGACCATATAATAAAAGAAAAACCTATGAAGATGCATTAGCTGAACTTAAAAGATTCAGTGGTACTCAGTTTGATGGTGATATTGTAAATGCTTTTATAGAAGTTATTATGGAAAGCAAAAACTCAGTTGAATTAATAAGCTAGGGCACATATAAATCATTGTATATTTTTAACCTTCTGGCATATGCCAGAAAATAAAAGGAGGAGATAACGTGGTATATTTAATTATTCTTATTATTATATGTTTAGCATTATTACCTTATAGTTTATCTAGGTCTAAGACCAAATCTATTAAAAATAGTGATAAATTAGTACAAAGTTTTATTTCCGATAATAACTTGACAGTAACAAAAAGTATTAATATTCCGGGATATGGTGATAGTGGGTATTTTTTTATTGATGACAATAAAAAATGTATAAACTATCTAGTTTGGAAAAAATCTGATATAAAAAATTTTTCTCACAGGACGTTTAACTATAAAGATGTTTTAAGCTGCCAGCTAATAAAGGATGAAAAAACAAGTACAGTTAAAAACATACTTGAGTCTTTAGATGATAATACTAATAAAGAGGAATATGTTAAAAAATTAGGAATTAGAATAAATCTAAATGATTTGTCTTGTCCGTATATAGATATACTACTTTTAAACAGTACTGAAGCTAATCCAATTAGTAGCATAGCTTTAACCATTAATCTAGTTGACCAATGGTTAGCTGCAATGAATATAGTTATACAAAAGGGAAAAGAAAAAAATGATTAGTGATTATTAATAAAAATAAAATAATATTACTTGTAGTACTATGCTATACTTAAAAGAATAATGCGTATTAACAGGTAATTAATTAAATATGAAAAGCGTATAAAAGCCTAGGAAGTGTATAAAAAAATGAGCGAAAAACAAAAAATGATAAACGGTGAAGTATATAATGCTTATGACGAAGGATTAATACTTTTAAGAAATAAAGCTAGACATCTTACAAAAATATATAATGACACGGACCCTGAAGCAGTAGAGGAAAGAAAAAATATTCTTGAAAAATTATTTGGGAAAATAGGTATAAATTTTGAAATAGAACCTCCTTTTCATTGTGATTATGGTACCAATATTGAAATTGGAGATAGCTTTTATGCTAATTTTAATTTTTTGGTTTTGGATGATGGACTTGTAAAAATTGGGGACAATGTTTTGTTTGCTCCTAATGTAAGCATATTTACGGCAACACATTTAATCAATCCCAAGTTAAGACCTAAAAATGCTGATTATACAAAGGCAGTAACTATAGGAAACAATGTATGGGTCGGTGGTGGAGCTATAATAAACCCTGGTGTATCTATTGGCGATAATAGTGTAATAGGATCAGGTAGTGTGGTTACAAAAAATATTCCGGCTAATGTGGTTGCTGTTGGTAACCCTTGTAAAGTAATAAAACATATTGATTAGATTAATATAAATTGATTAACTTAGACTTTCACTGTTAAAAAAAGTGAAAGTCTTTTTTCTATAATAAAAAAGACTGCGACTACGAATTAACGTGAAGAAGCAGTCATTGATATTTTCTGGAAATTTATCATGTTTTGGGGTCAGGATTTTTATGCGAAGCAGTAGTTTGGAGAGTATTCATGCTCTGGCTATTGCCTTTATTGTTACTTGGACCTTTGTTTTGCTTTTCTTTTTCCTTCTTACTTTTAGTCATACAAAATCTCCTTATAGATAAATTTTACTTCTTTAACTTTTATAGTTTTAGCAAATATTAAATAAGTATGTATTATAAATTTATATGAAAACAAGATTTGAATTTTAGGAATAATAATTGCGGATCTTAAATTATAAAATAATATTGTTTTGTATAAAAATATTATAATGAAGAGTATAATAACAACTGTCTAGTTAAATGATTAGTACAGTTGTTTTTTCTATTTACTTTGAAGGAGGATAAAATTTATGCAGAATATTGATAAACCACAGATTGCTGTTAGTAGGTGCTTAGGATTTAGTCCTTGTCGCTATAATGGTCAGATGATTCCGGACAAATTTGTTGATAAGCTAAAAGATTATGTGGAATATAAAACGGTTTGCCCAGAAGTGGAGATTGGTCTTGGAATACCAAGAGATACACTTAGGCTAGTATTAGAAAAAGATAAAATTATTCTGTATCAACCTGCAACAGGTAAAGAGTATACAAAACAAATGGATGAATATTCTATAAAATGTTTAGATTCCTTTGAAGAAGTAGATGGTTTTATACTTAAGGGGCGTTCACCATCTTGTGGTATAAAGGATGTAAAGCTATACCTTGGAAAAGAAAAAACTACTGGTGCTATTAAAGGTGTTGGTATTTTCGCTTCACAAGTGATGAAAAAATACCCTCTTTTAGCTATTGAAGAGGAAGGCAGATTAACTAACTTTAGAGTAAGAGAACATTTTCTTACAAAGATATACATAATGTTTAAGTTCCGTGAAGTTCAAAAAGCAAAGTCTATGGCCACATTAGTTAAATTTCAATCTGATAACAAGTATTTGCTTATGGCATATAGTCAAAAGGAACAAAAACTTCTTGGCAATATAGTGGGAAATCATAATAAACGATCCATTGATGAAATTATAGATGATTATAAAAATCATCTTGGATATGCATTTATAAGAATTCCAAGGTTTAGTAATTATATAAATTCATTAATGCACATTTTAGGATATTTTTCTGATAAATTATCTGTTAATGAAAAAAAATTTATTTTAGGAACTTTTCAAAAATATAAAATAGGAAAAATGCCTTTAAGTGTACCTATAAATCTATTAAAATCTTATGCAATTAAATATGAGCAATCCTATTTATTAGAGCAGAGCATTTGGGATCCATATCCTGAAGATTTGATGGATTTAAGTGATTCAGGAAAATAAGGATTTTAAATAAACTGCTGCGTAAATATTCGTTTCACAGGGGAAAATACAAAATATAATTGCTAATAAATCAATTATATGGTAAAATTAATGAGGTAAATCAAAAATCATTGAGGTGAAAATTGTGACTAAGGTTTTTTTAGTGAATATAATTTTAGATAGATTACCAATGTCAATATTTGGAATTACATATGTAATTCTTAATTTTACGGGACAGGTCTATGCAAAATTGAATATTGTACTAAAAAAAATGAGTTAGCTTTGCCTTAAATACAATATAATTATGTTATTTGTAACCTAGGTAAGGATTATCTGCCTAGGTTTTTATGATTTATCGTTTAATAATTAATTACAAATGATAGATCTAATTTCAAAACAATAAACCCGGGTAGGCAATAGCTACTGGGTTTTATTGTTTTATAAAAAAGAGTGAAAGTTGAGGAGAAATTAATAATGATAGAATTAGCGTTAAAAGAAATAGAAAAATATTTTGGTAGTAGTAAAATCTTCACTAATATTACCTTTGAAGTTCAAGATGGAGAACGAGTAGGATTAATAGGACGAAATGGTACTGGTAAAACTACAGTTTTTAAAATTATAGCAGGTATTGAAAAACAGGACAATGGAGATATTTTTATTAGAAAAAATTCAACACTAGGATATTTAGATCAAATACCAACTTATCCCCAGCAGTTTAAAGTAACGGATGTTTTAAGTATTGCTTTCGAAGCCCAATACCGCATAAATAGACAATTAAAAAAATTAGAATTAGAGATAACTAGTTTGGTTGGAGAAGAATTACAGAATGTACTGAAAAAATATGGTGAACTTAGTGAACTCTACGAGGCAAAGGGTGGCTATGAAATTGAGGAGAAGATGAGCAAGGTTTGTACTGGTTTGAAATTTGATAATGAGTTTTTAAATACAGATTTTATAAGTTTAAGTGGTGGTGAAAAAACCATGGTGATATTAGGAAAAATATTGCTAGAAAGCCCAGATATACTTCTTCTTGATGAACCTTCAAACCATTTAGACATGTCATCTATAGAATGGCTAGAAGGATATCTTAAAGCTTATAAAGGAACAGTAATAATTATCTCCCATGATAGGTATTTTCTAGATAGAGTAGTTACAAAAATAGTTGAAATTGAGGAGGGAGAGACCTCCTTATATGAGGGCAATTATTCTTATTATGTTAAAGAAAAGCAAAGAAGAGTTTTTGAACAATTTGAGGCATATAAAGATCAGCAGAAAAAAATAAAGGCTATGGAAAAAGCTATAAAACAGCTGAGGCAATGGGCAATTCAGGCAGATAATGAAAAATTTTTTAAAAGAGCTGCAAGTATGCAAAAACGGTTAGACAAAATTCAAAGGGTTGATAAACCTGTTACCGATAAAGCCAAAATCCAATTAAATTTTGGAGATACTGATATGTCGGGTAAAGATGTAGTGAATATTAAAGGATTATATAAAAATTTTGAACATAAAAAGGTATTAGAAAATTTAAATTTAAATATTAGATATGGTGAACGTACTGCTCTAATTGGGGATAATGGAAGTGGCAAATCAACTATTTTAAAAATACTTTTAGGAGAAGTTCAAGGCGATTATGGTGAAGCAAAACTAGGCACTAATACTAAAATAGGATATCTTGCTCAAAATATAAGTTTTAGCAATGAAGAATTAACGGTGATTGATGCTTTTAGAGAGGGTATGAACATTTTAGAAGGACCAGCAAGAGGGATTTTAGCCAAGTTTTTATTTTATGGTGAAAGTGTTTTTAAAAAGATTAAAAATCTTTCTGGAGGGGAAAAAAGTAGGCTTAAGCTATGTAAATTGATCCAAAATGACATAAATCTACTAATACTTGATGAGCCTACAAATCATTTAGATATAGATTCTAGAGAAAATCTGGAAGAAGCGTTAATGGAGTTTAGTGGAACTATTTTATTTATATCTCATGATAGGTTTTTCATAAATAAACTTGCGGAGAGAATATGTGAAATAGAAAACAAAACCATAGTGAATTATCAAGGCAATTACGAATATTACAAAGAAAAGAAAAATCAATTTAAAAAAAATAAAACGGTAACACCTGATATAGAAAAGGAGATAAAATCTAAAAAGGGAAAAAATGTTGAAAAAAAAGCATTATACAATATGGCAGTAGGGGCTGATATCTTAGAAGATCAAGTAAAAGAGCTTGAAGAAAGGTTAAAAGATTTGGTCAGGCAGATGAATAATAATGGAAGCGAATATGATAAATTGTTAGAGCTAGAGAATGAAAGGGTTAAAACACAAGAACAATTAGATATACTTATTGAAAAGTGGATGGTTATAGAAGATTAGATTTTTTACATAATCCATAGTTATAATATATAAATTACCATATATTATAACTAAATGTAAGAAACAATTAATTTTATTATCGGTTGCTAAAATATCGGATTTCTGATACACTATATACAGATAGTACTCAATTGTGAAGATGCTATTTTAATTAAATATAGTGTATGTAGTAAGGCACCAACTGATTTAAATGTCACATTTAATAATTAGTTAAGGGGGCTTTTTTTACTATGATAACTTGTAAACCAACATTATTAAATTCAAATGACAAATCATATCCAGAGCTTTTCAAAAGGAATCCAAATAATCCCCTTATAACTGCAAAAGATTTGCCATATCCTGCGCATACAATATTTAATCCAGCAGCAACTATATTTAATGGCAGTACGCTATTACTTTCAAGAGTAGAGGACCGAAAAGGGTTTTCACATTTGGCAAAATCAATAAGTAAAGATGGAGTATCAAATTGGATATTTGATAAAGGGCCAACAATACAAGGAGAACCAAGTATACATCCAGAAGAAAGATGGGGAATAGAAGACCCAAGAATAACTTGGATGTCAAACCTTGAAAAATGGGCAGTTACTTATACTTCATTTTCTAGAGCAGGGCCACTGGTTTCACTTGCTCTTACTAGCGATTTTGTGAATTTTGAAAAACAGGGTCCTATAATGCCTCCTGATGATAAAGACTCCGCACTTTTTCCAAGAAAAATTAACGGTAATTATATATTAATACATAGACCGGTGTCTCCTGGGCATAAGGCACATATCTGGACTTCAAGTTCTCCAGATCTTAAAAGCTGGGGTGATCATCATATTCTTTTGAATGCTCGTGAAGGAGGATGCTGGGATGCAAATAAAATTGGTCTTTCAGCACAACCACTTGAAACTGATGCAGGTTGGTTAATTCTTTATCATGGAGTTAAAACCACTGCGGCTGGTGCGATTTACAGATTAGGTCTTGCACTACTAGATTTAGAAGACCCATCAATAGTTTTAAAAAGAAGTAATGAATGGATTTTTGGACCAGAAGAACCTTATGAAAAATTTGGAGATGTTGCTGATGTAGTATTTCCTTGTGGATGGATTTTAGACGAGAATACTGGAATAGTAAACATGTATTATGGCGGAGCGGATTCTTGTATTTGTCTTGCAACTGCAAATCTGTGTGATTTGCTTCAATATATAGAACATTGTCCGGAACCTAGTGAAGATAATTTAAGATAAAAATTACTCCATAATAAGTACACTTCTATATAGGAAGTGTACTTTAAAAAATATGATTATTAAGGAGGAAAAATTATGAAAGCATTATTTCTTGCTGGTGGAATGGGGACTAGATTAAAACCATTGACTGACAATTTACCAAAACCTTTAGTACCTATAATGACAAAACCACTTTTAGAAAGAAACATATTAAAATTTAAAGAATATGGTGTAGATGAAATTATACTTAGCACATGTTATAAGGCAGATAAAATAGAAAAATATTTTGGTGACGGTGCAAAATTCGGAATAAAAATACAATATATATGTGAAGATGTTCCTTTAGGCACAGGTGGTGCAATTAAATATGCGGAAGGATTCTTTAATGAGACTTTTATTATATTTAATGCTGATATATTCTGCGATATTAATATTTCAGATATGATAAAATTTCATAAAGAAAAATCTGCGGCAGTCACAATTGCAGTAACACAGGTTGAGGATCCTTCTGCTTATGGAGTTATTGAATACGATGAAAACCTCTATGCGGAATCTTTCACTGAAAAACCAGAGCCTTCAGAGATAAAGTCAAATTACATTAATGCTGGTATATATATTTTTGAGCCAAATATTTTAAATGAAATACCTGAGTCAGAGGTAGTATCCATTGAAAGAAAAATATTTCCCTTATTACTTGAGAAAGGCTATAAGGTTGCAGTTTATAGAAGCGATGCATATTGGATGGATATAGGCACGGTTGAAAAATACAATAAAATCCATCAAGACATATTAAATAGGACATGCTCTTTACCAGAGTTTAATGAGGAAAATAAGGAAATATTTATAGGTGAAAATACAATAATACATGCTACAGCTAAAATTATTGCACCTGTGTATATTGGTGAAAATGCTAAAATTGGAGCCTATTCCACTATTGGACCCAATACTGTAATTGGTAATGGTTGCAGGGTTGGAATAAGCAATGTAATCATTGATTCTATTGTTTCAGATAAAATGAGTATTCAAAACAATTCAACATTTTCAAGTATAATTCTCAGTTCTGATTATATGGTATGTAAGAGTGTTACAAATACTAAGGTTGTTGAAACTGAATTAGCAAAAAAGAATATTGCACTTTAATTTTAATGTATTTAAGCTAAATTCTTAAGATAAATATTTTCAAAGGGGGAATATTATATGCAAAACAATAAATTTTTAAATGTTGCTTTTTTAAGTACGTGGCCACCAAGACAGTGTGGACTCGCTACATTTACACAGGATCTTGTAAGAGCTATTGATGAAATTGCTTTAGTAGAAACTAATGTTATTGCTGTAAATAACTCTGAACACCGAGAATATAGTGATAAAGTGATATATGAGATTAATCAAAATAACCAAGGTGACTACTTGGAACTTGCAGAAAAATTGAATCATTCAAAGATTGATCTATTAATAATAGAACATGAATATGGTATTTATGGTGGAGATTATGGTGACTATATTTTAGATTTAGTTAATAACATAGAAATTCCAGTAATGACAACACTCCATACTATTTTAACAGAACCAAATGACAAACAAAAATTAATAATCAAAACTTTGAGCGAAAAAAGTGTGAAAATTATCACAATGGCAAAAAACACCAGTAAATTATTGAAAAATATATATGGAGTTTCTCCAATTAAAATTGAAGTTATCCATCACGGTGTTCCTAAAAAAGAAGTTCCTTCAAGGCAAACTTTAAAAGATAAATTTGGATATGGAGATAAACAACTAATAAGTACGTTTGGTCTATTAAGTCCGGGAAAAGGTATAGAATATGCTATTGAAGCCATAGCAGAAATATGTGCCGTAAGTAGCGATATTCTGTATTTAGTTCTTGGACAAACCCATCCTGATCAAAAAGATGAGTCATATAGAGAAAAGCTCCAAGCACTTGTTATAAAATATAATCTTGAGAAAAATGTTAAGTTCATAAATAAATATCTATCAAAAGATGAGATTATACAATATTTACAAATGTCCGATGTTTATATGACACCTTATTTGTCAAAAGATCAAGCTGTAAGTGGCACACTAGCTTATGCTGTAGGATATGGTAGAGCTATCATTTCAACACCATATCTTTATGCACAAGAGATGCTATCAGAAGACAGAGGACTACTTGCTGAATTTAAAAATCCCGATTCTATTTTTAGATGTATGAAATATATTTTAGATAATCCAGATGAAAAAGCAAGGATGGAAAAAAATACTATTAATCTTGGAAAAACTATGTATTGGGATATTGTTGCTAAAAATTATATAAATGTATTTATGAAAACAGTAATGGTAAACGAAGAAATAGGGGCGGTTTGATGTCTAAAGAAAATAAAAACATGGAATTCATAAATTACTTGTTTGCATTTACAGATGATGTAGGAATTTTTCAGCATAGCAAGTATGGTATTCCAGATCGAAATCATGGTTATACAACGGATGATAACGCTAGAGCACTTATACTAGCAGTTATGCTTTATGAAAAATTCAATGAAAAAAAATATTTGAAACTAATTTATACGTATTTATCTTTTGTTCATTATGCACTTAATGAAAAAGGTATGTTTAAGAACTTTATGAGTTATCAAAGAGAATTTTTGGAAACCCAAGGTTCAGAAGATTGTTTTGGAAGGTGTATTTGGGCCTTATCCCGTACAGTATCAAGTGCTGCTGTGCCACAAAACATTAAAAATACCTGTACTTTTATATTAAAAGAAGCAAGTAAAAATATAGAAGCCATTACTTATACTAGAGCAAAAGCTTATACCATAGTTGGTTTAAGCCTTTTAGAGGATTCAGAAGAAACCTTTACTCATATTAAAAACCTAGCAATGTCATTAGTTGAGCAGTATAGATTAAATAGATCTGAAAACTGGCATTGGTTTGAAGACTCTATAACCTATGGTAATGCTTTTTTTCCTAGGGCGTTGATTTGTGCATATAAGAGTTTAGGCAAAAAATGTTATTTGGAAACTGCTAAAGAAAGCATGGAATTTCTTGAAGGCATAGTTATGAAACCTGATTTTTTTAAACCAATAGGTTGCAACGGATGGTTAATTAAGGGCAAGGAAGTAGCTGCTTATGATGAACAGCCAATAGAGGCCTGCGAAATGCTTTATTTGTATATGGAATACTATAAGGTAACTAAAAATAAAAAGTGTCTTCATAATGCATTAAAATGTTTTAAATGGTATAAAGGTGAAAATTCAAAACAACTGTCTCTCATTAATGAAGAAACCGGTGCTTGTTATGATGGAATAACCGAAAATGGGCTAAATCTAAACCAAGGATCAGAAAGTATTGTTTCTTATGGAATGGCTGTAATGATGGCAGCTACAATAAAATTATAGTTTTGCATAAGCATAAAAAATTAGTCACTACAGGGGGAAGGACTCACTGTAGTGACTAATTTTTATATACTAGAAATAATTATGAATCTATTATGCGTTTCTTTCCCTTAAATCTTGCGCTATTTCAAGATATCTTTTATCTGATAAATTATATAATGCAATAATTACAATCATTGCAACGCAGAGAGCAACAGCTGGATATAAAAGTAACAAACCTTTTATACCTAGTAATGCACCTGATGTTTGCTTTATTTTTGGTATATATCCTGTTAATGACAATCCAATACCACATGCAAAACCAGCTATTGACTGAGCTATTTTTCTTGAAAAATTAAATACTGAATAAGTTATAGCACCTCTTTTTTCTCCCGTTTTCCATTCACCATAATCTATAGCATCAGAAACAAGTGCCCAAGTCATTCCATTTGGAATACTAAGTCCGAAATATGCCACACTTTGCAGTATTACAAATGAGACTAAATGCAATGGAATTATAAAATTTATTAAATCAGCAATAATGCTTATTGCAAAACCAATTATTACTGTGTTTTTTTTACCAAATCTCTTTGATAATATAGGCATAGCAACTACACCTAAAAGTGAGCATCCTACACTTATAAAACTTATATATGCCATCAATATGGTATTACCAAGATTATACTGACAGAAATATATTAGCATTGCTGATCTAAGGTTAAAAGCTGAAATTGAAAATATTGTCATCAAAATCAGCACTAGTAGTGGTTTATTAGTAAATATTGTTTTTGATATACCCTTTAAAGACATTTTTTCCACTTTGCCCTTAACTACGGGTACATGTTCTTTACAATTTTTAAAAGTTGTATAAAATGCACCTACACCAAGAAATGCCATGACGGCAATGGCAACTGGATATCCAATATTTTGGTTAGGAAATTTTGAAATCATAGGGATAACGAATACCCCTGATATTAATAATGCTAGAGTACTACCAAGTTGTCGTGATGCGGCCAGGGTGGTTCTTTCTTGAGGATCCTGAGTCATAGTAGAAGCTAATGTACCATAAGGAATGTTAGTGCAAGAATAAGCAACTCCCCAAATCATGTATGTTGCATATGCATATATGATTTTACCCCTAAGAGAGAAATTTGGGGCTAAAAATACAAATACAGATATAATGGCAAGGAATATACAAGAAATCATCATAACTGGTCTATATTTTCCTGATGCTGTTGTTCCTTTTCTTGCATCAATTAATGTACCAACTATAGGATCAGCAATAGCATCAAAGAATTTTGTAAATAGAAAGATACCTCCAGCAACAACAGGGGGTATACCTGCAACATCAGTATAAAATTTAAGTAAATATAATTGTCCCATATCAAACATAAAGCCATTTCCTAGATCACCAAAACCGTAAGTGATTTTTTCTCTGAAAGTTAATTTCTTCATTTTAGTCTTCCTCCGATTGTTAATATTATAATTTATAAATGAGTTTACAAATTATAATTCATTAGTTTTAAAGTTTAAAATTTCATATGTTAACGTGAACAACTTTAATCTCAATTCAATTATATAATCTAGAAAAATTAATGGTAACCAAATAGACTTATAATCATAGCTGAATTTTTGTAAAGCTTTTCCTAATGCATAAATAATTATATCGTATGAGTTTTCATTTAAGATATTTATATTGTAGTATAACACAATTTATTCTAGATTCAATGTATCTTTGAATATTTTAATTGTTTCGAATTTTCCCAATAGGTAGCACAACTTATTGGGAAATGCACATTTACAAATATCCCATAAATGAATTAAAAATATTAATATTTGTAGTGCAACAAAAAACCTCAATTCAACATAAAACTAACCAGAACATAATGTGGATTTAACATTTTTCATATAAAATACCAACTAGAGTCAAATATAGGAGGTATTAAATTATGAATAAAAATATTTTTGTTAAGGGGATAATTATTTCTGTTGCGTCTATAACTTTATTAATGAGTTTAACAGCGTGTGGGGCAGCTTCGGCATCGGCTTCGGATTCCGCTAATAAAATCAAGGCTGAAAAACAGGAATCATTAAAATCGTTAGCTGCTACAGCTAAAAAAGAGGGGAAAGTTGTAAGCGTAGGAATGCCTGATGATTGGGCAGATTGGAAAGATACATGGAGCGGTATAACAACAAAATATGGAATACAGCATAATGACACAGACATGTCTAGTGCAGAAGAAATTAGCAAATTTACAGCAGAAGCAAATAATCCTACTGCTGATATAGGTGATGTAGGAGCTATGTTTGCGCCTATTGCAGTTGAAAAAGGTGTTACACAGCCATATAAAACATCTTATTGGGATCAAGTTCCAAGTTGGGCTAAAGATAAAGATGGAAACTGGATGGTAGCTTATCAGGGAACCATGTCTTTTATAACAGATACTAAGCTTGTTAGTAATGCTCCTAAAACTTGGAAAGATGTAGAAAAAGGTAATTATAAAGTTTCTGTAGGTGATGTTACTAAAGCGGCTTCATCTCAGAATGTAGTTTTATCTGCTGCGTATGCCTTTGGTGGAAGTGAAAAGAACATTGAGCCCGCTATAGACTTCTTTGCTAAACTTGCTAAGGAAGGAAGACTTCTTACAAATGATAGTAATGCAGCAAATCTTGAAAAAGGTGAAGTTCAAGTTGGTGTTTTATGGGACTTTAACGCTTTAGCTTTAAGGGACAAACTTGGAAAAGATAGCTTTACAGTTACAATACCTAATGATGGTGCAGTGGTAAGTGGATATTCCACTATAATAAATAAATATGCTCCTGATCCAGCAGCAGCAAAACTTGCAAGAGAGTATATATTCAGCGATGCAGGCCAGATAAATCTTGCAAGAGGATATGCAAGACCAATAAGAAGTAACGTTAAGCTTCCTGCTGATGTTAAAGCTAAGACACTTCCTACTTCTGATTACAAAAATGCAAAACCTGTAAAAGATACAACTGCATGGACACAAACAATGCAAAATTTACCACAGCTATGGCAGGAAAAAGTATTAATTTATGTTAAGTAGGTGAATT
Source organism: Clostridium akagii DSM 12554 (assembly GCF_000686725.1). Classification (GTDB taxonomy): domain Bacteria; phylum Bacillota; class Clostridia; order Clostridiales; family Clostridiaceae; genus Clostridium_I; species Clostridium_I akagii. The sequence goes on from NZ_JMLK01000006.1 coordinate 78,641, forward strand.
CAGGTGAGTAATAAAGTAATATTTATAATTGTTGATGCACTAAACTTCGCAGCATCAAAAAGAATGGGATACATGATGCATCTTGCTGAAAATAAAAAAGCTTTTTTCTGTAAGGTTAAAGCCGAGCTACCAACGCTTTCAAGACCTTTGTATGAAGTTCTTCTTACAGGAACTCCTTGTTATGAAAATAATATTACAAATAATCTTATAGTAAGGCGTTCTACAGAAGAAAGCATATTTGATTTAGCAAAAAAAAATGGGCTTAAAACCGCAGCTGCAGCCTATTATTGGATAAGCGAATTGTATAATTCTTCACCATTTAATTATGTTAAAGACAGAGAGCAAAAAGATGAAACTAAAAATATACAATATGGAAAATTTTATTTTGAAGATACATATCCAGATAGCCACCTTTTTCTGGATGCTGAGGTTTTAAGAAATGAACATGATCCTGATTTTCTTCTTATACATCCCATGGGTGTAGACTATGCAGGTCATAAATTTGGGGGGAATTCCAAGGAATATTATGAAAGTGCTCTGCGCATAGATTTTATATTAGGGATGTTCATACCAACTTGGGAGAAACTTGGTTATAAAATAATAGTAACTGCAGATCACGGTATGCACGATTTGGGTTTACATGGAGGAATAGATGACTCTGAAAGACAAGTACCTTTATGGATTATTGGATCAAAGAGTAACACAGAAAATTTTAGGGACCATCTTCCTCAGCTTCAGGTAGCACCAATTGTATGTAAATTACTTGGTATTGAGCCTTCTGAAAAAATGGAGAAATGTATACTATAATATTTACGCTTTGCAAATTTTTTTGCAAAGCGGTTTTAGGCATCTGAAGGAAAATATAGGTGGCATAATGGCTTGCTATTTTTTCAAGATGCCTTTATTAAATTATCACCTATAAGGGAGGAAAAATATGAATAGATTAAGGGATAATAGTCCCGTTATAATTATTTTGATAATTTTTGTTTTAATAATAGTTGGTTTTGAATTTGTACCTCTTTATTCAGTTATAACTAGCAGCTTTCAAGATAATACTGGGCAAGGGTTCTCATTAGCTCAGTATTCCAATGCTTTAAAAAACCCATTTTATTACCAGAGTATAAAAAACAGCATACTTATTTCACTAGAATCAAGTATTGTAGGTATTATAATAGCTACTATTGGAGCTAATTCTATATCTAAATTTTCAACTAGGGTACGTGAAAAGATAATAACTATGTCAAATATGACATCAAACTTTTCAGGTGTACCACTGGCTTTCGCATTTATAATAATACTTGGCAATAATGGAGTTTTCACTCTTATATTTAAAAAATTTGGTATTAACTTAGCCAGTAGTTTCAACTTATATTCGATATCGGGACTTCAGCTTGTATATATATATTTTCAGATTCCACTTGGAATTCTACTTATGTATCCAGCTTTTGATGCTATAAAGGAGGAATGGAAAGATGCAGCCTCAATACTTGGAGCATCTTCATTTCAATTCTGGAAAAATATTGGAATAACAGTACTTCTTCCAAGTATGATAGGTACTTTTAACATAATGTTTGCTAATGCTATGGGTGCTTATGCTACAGCACTTGCACTTACTAATGGAAGTATAAACCTAATGCCACTTAGAATAGGAGCTCTTGTTTCAGGTGACATATTTATGAATCCTATGCAGGCAAGTGCACTTGCAGTAATACTTGGACTTATACTCACTATTGTTAATATTATAAATGTTAAATTAATAAGGAAGGAGAGGACAATATGAAAAAAAATTTGATAGTACATTACATTATAATAATCGTTATATTGGCTTTTTTATTTATTCCTCTTCTTGCTACTTTTGTGTTTTCCATAGCTTCAAAATGGGAGGCTACAATTTTGCCAGAAGGGTTAAGCCTTACTTGGTACAGCACAATTTTCAAAGACCCAAGGTTTATTAGTTCTGCTGCACGTTCACTTTTAGTCTGTACTATAACTGTAGTTTTAAGTCTTGTGATTATGATACCTACAGTATTTTCAGTAGTTGTATATAAACCTAGACTTGAAAAATATCTTAATATAATAACAACAATACCTTTTGCAATACCTGGTGTGGTATTTGCTGTTGGTCTTCTGAATTTCTATTCTAAAAAACCTTTTATGCTTACAGGAACTATATGGATACTTGTAGGTGCTTATTTTATAATTGTTCTTCCGTACACATTTCAATCAATACGGAATAGTCTTAGAGTCATAAATGCTAAGCAACTTATGGACTCTGCTGAAATTCTACATGCATCAAAATTTCAGGCTTTTATAAGAGTTGTACTACCTAACATATCAAAAGGAGTAATATCATCAGCATTACTGTCATTTTCTATACTCTTCGGTGAGTTTGTACTTACGAATTTACTTGCAGGAGGTCAGTTTGAAACTGTACAGATATATCTGTACAGTAAGAGAGCAGAAAGTGGACACATTACAAGTGCTATTGTGATAAGTTATTTTGTAGTGATTTTAATTTTATCCATTATAATTTTGAAAATTGGATCAAGCCGCAAGGAAAGAAAAATAGAAGAAAATTTGTAGGGGGATTAATATGAGTTTTTTATCAATTGATAAGTTGGAAAAAAGTTTTGGAAAAAACAAGGTATTGTCAAATGTTAGTATCGATATAGAGGAAGGAGAACTTGTTACACTACTTGGTCCAAGTGGATGTGGTAAAAGTACTCTGCTACGAGTTATAGCAGGACTTTCAGATGTGGACAGTGGAGATATAAACCTAAATGATAAAGATATAACAAAACTTGCACCAAAGGATAGGAATATAAGTATGGTATTTCAGTCATACTCTTTATTTCCCAATATGACAGTAAAAGATAATATAGCATTCGGTCTTAAGATGAAAAAAATTCCAAAGGATGAAATTCAGAAAACAGTGGAGGATATAATTTCTCTTGTGGAACTTCAGGGCAAAGAAAATGCTTATCCTGATCAGCTTTCAGGGGGGCAACAGCAGAGAGTTGCACTTGCAAGGGCAATAGTCATGAAGCCAAAGCTTCTTCTAATGGATGAACCTTTGAGTGCTCTTGATGCTAAGATAAGAAGAATGTTAAGACTTCAAATACGGGAAATTCAGAAAAAACTTAATATAACTACTATATTTGTTACTCACGATCAGGAAGAAGCTCTCATGATTTCAGATAAAATATTTTTAATGAATGGAGGGAATATTGAGCAACAGGGTACTCCTGAGGAGGTTTATACATGTCCCAAAAATGAATTTGTGGCAAGATTTATGGGAAATTACAATGTTATATCAAGAGAAGACATTATTGATGTAATACCTAAGGAAATCAAAGGAAATCTTTTTGCTGTAAGACCTGAAGCTATTGAAGTTTCTGATAATGAGCTAAAAGAAGGATATATTACTTTAAAAGGCTCTATTATGGATTCTATAATACTAGGTAATATAATAAGATACACTGTGAATTCTTATAAAAATAGTTACACAGTGGATATATTGAATAAACATAACAATAGATGGTATAATAATGGAAGCAATGTTTCAATTAACATACCTTATGAAGAACTGAAAAATTTAAATTAAACGAGGTGTTTAGTTTGTCCTTACTTTCAGAAGAAAGAAAGATAATAATAATAGAGCTTTTGGATAGTCATGGTAAGGTAAAGGTAAATGATTTAGTTAAGCAGTTTGGAGTGTCATCTGAAACCATACGAAGGGATTTAGAGGCATTAGAAATTGATGAAAAATTAAAAAAAGTTTACGGTGGCGCCATAAAAATATCATCATCAGGGGTAGAACCTCCATATCTACAAAGATTCACAAAACACGAAAATGAAAAAGAAAAAATAGGAAAACTGGCGGCTGATTTTGTTGAAGATAACGATGTAATTGCCCTTGACGTTGGAAGTACAACACTTAAGATGGTGCCATGGATATGCAGAAAAAATAATATTACTGTAGTTACAAACTCGGTTCCTGCACTGAATGAATTGATAGAGAAAAAAAACAAGCAACATTTTAATGGTAATATAATATTTTTAGGCGGAGAAATAAACTCTCAGCAGATGACTGTGTCTGGACCTATAGCGGAGGATATGCTTAAAAATCTGTATGTTGATAAAGCATTTGTTGCAGCCGGAGGACTAACCATAGTTCAAGGGATAACAAGTTATGATGAGCTAGAAGCAAGCTTATCCAGAAGAATAATGAGTAAATCAAAAGAAATAATGGTTTTAGTTGATAACTCCAAAATTGGGGTTATCAATTTATATAAAGTTGCAGATATTGACAATGCAGATGTAATAATATGTGACAGTGAGTTACCTGAGCAATGGAAAGAAGACATGAAAATTAAAAATATAGTATGGGTAAATAAATAGGTGAATGTAAACATATGTTTATATAGGTTTTGTGAACGTTTTTTATTTCATAGCGTTCACAAAACTTAAATATTATTAACCGCTTATTTAGAGTAGATTAAATTATAGTTGGATAATGAAATTTTGTAAGATAATTATATAATGATCCGATTAAATTTGAATCATTAAAAAACTTGCAACGAAGTATTTTAGGTTTTATTAAATAGGGTATTTCACTAGCACATTTTTCAATATTATTTTGAAGATATTCAATGAAAATATTTTGTTTACTTATACCACCGCCTATTGCAAATTTTTCTGGATCATAAATATGTTGTAGGTTATAGATTTGTAGCGCCATTTTATGACAATAGTCATCCAAGATATTAAGCACTTCTGTATCACCATTCTTTGCATATTCAAATACTTTGTATCCATCCACTTTTTCTATGGGCAAATTTTTGGCACTAGCAACTGATTTACACAAATATGGTGTACCACATTGTGATGATAGCATGCCAGCAGATTTATCCCCTGAGTTATCGCTAGGCATATTTATAAAACCAAATTCTCCGGCTATAAAATGTTTACCTTTATGCAATTCTTTATTTTTAATCACACCACCACCTATTCCAGTACCAATAACTATAACCATAGCATCATCGCAATCCCGAAGATTCCCTATCCATGCTTCAGCTAGAGCAGCGCATTTTCCATCATTTTCTATTGTAATTGGCAAGGGACATCGTTTTTCAAGTATATCCTTCATCTCTGTATTGTCATTATATTTTAGTGCTCCTCCAGTGTATAGATAACCACGGTCACTATCTATACGCCCAGGCATGCTTACACCCATACCTTGAATAATATTTTTGTGCTCATCAAAAATATTACCAACAACATCAACAAAATTTTCAATTGTATCTGTTGGGGTAGGTATTTTCCCCTTTTCAATAAATTCTGCTCTTTCATTCATAAGGGCATACTTTATAGATTGACCACCTACGTCTAATATCAAAAAATTCATTATAACCACTCCCCATATTTTGATTTTTTTATAAAAACATCCCCTCAATATTTTATCATAAATTTATATTAAAGGCATTGCAACAAGTGTAATGGATTAGTATAATTCTATTAAAGCAGGTGATGGATATGACATTAAAAAAAATTAAAAATCCCATATTATTTCAAGGAGATCTTAAAAAAAAGCATTATTTTGAAGGCTGGTATTATAAGCAAATATCAAATGATGAGAAAAATGTTATAAGTTTTATACCCGGTATTAGTTTATTTGATGATGATCCACACAGTTTTGTTCAGTATATATTTGTGAGCTTTTATAAAAACAACAAAAAAACTACCAATACAGGATATATAAAATATCCACTAAAAGAGTTTAAATATAGTGAAACTCCATTCACAGTGAATGTTGGAGGAAATGTTTTTTCCGAATCAGAGATTTTAATTGATCTGGCTAATGACAAGGTAAATATACAAGGCAATATAAAATTAGGTTCCTTTACTACTATAAAAAAATCTATTTTAATGCCAAATATAATGGGCTTTTTTGCTTATATTCCTAAAATGGAATGTTATCATGGGATTATAAGCATGAATCATAGAATTGATGGAATGCTAAAAATCAATAACAAAGAAATAAATTTTACAAGTGGGAAAGGGTACCTGGAGAAAGATTGGGGAACATCTTTCCCTAAAGAATATATTTGGATGCAATGTAATACTTTTAAAGATAAAAATACCAGCGTTTTTGTTTCCGTTGCAAACATACCTTTTATGAAAAAAAATTTCAGAGGATATATTTGTAATTTGGTGTTAGATGGTAAAGAATACAGGTTTGCTACTTATAACAGTAGCAAAATGAGAATTAAAAATATAGATAAGGATAACGTAACTTTAGTATTAGAAAATAGCCAAGTAAAATTAAGTATTGAAGCAGTTTTAAATCAATCAGGAGAGTTAATAGCTCCACATAAAGGAAATATGGTAAAAAAGATCAAAGAGGAATTATCGGGAAAGGTGAAAATTTGTTTATATAACAATGAGAATAAAATTATATACGAAGATATTGGCGTTGTTGCAGGAATTGAAGTGGTAGGATTTTAAATGGTTTTATCATTGGTATTTGGTTGTTAATAAGTTTATTAATCAATGAATTAGTTTATAAAAAAATATAAATCAACCCATGAAATCAACCGAAAGGTTGATTTCATTTTTGCCCTCTAAAGTTACAATAATTACTGAGGAGATGATTTGAGATGGAAAAAATGATTAGTGTGAAAAACCTTGAAAAAAGTTATAAGAGTAAAAAAGTTATCAAAGGTATATCATTTAATGTACAAAAGGGGGAAATACTTTGTTTTCTTGGGCCAAATGGAGCTGGAAAAAGTACTACAATAAACATTCTTACAGGGGCTCTAGGTTATGAATCAGGTGAAATATTTTACAAGGAAAGAAAAATTGAGAAAGGTGATAGAAAATTTAAGCAGCAACTAGGAATAGTACCACAAGAGATTTCTCTGTACGAGGATATAACAGCCCAGCAAAATTTGCGATTTTTTGCATCACTTTATGGATTAAAAGGAAAAGAACTTAATGAAAGAACTGATGAAGCAATTGAAATTGCTGGACTTACAGAAAAAGCAAATGATAGGGTGAATACTTTTTCAGGAGGAATGAAGAGAAGGCTTAATATTGCTTGCGCTATTGCACATCATCCTGAAATACTCATAATGGATGAGCCTACAGTTGGAATTGACCCACAATCTAGAAATTACATTTTAAGTTCAGTAAAAAAGATGAGGGAAAAAGGTACTACAATTATATATACAACTCATTATATGGAGGAAGTTGAGGAAATATCCACAAGGATAATTATAATGGACAAAGGCGAAATAATAGCTTCTGGAACAAAGGAAAAATTAAAAGAAGAAATAGTAAATGATAAGAGGTTTGTTATTGAAGTTGATGATTTAGATAAGGTGAATTTAGAAGAATTTTATAATGTTGAGGGAGTAAAGAACGCCAAAATAGAAGGGGGCAAGCTGAATATTACAACATTAACTGGGGTGGAAAATCTGGATAAACTTATAGCCATTTTGGTAAACAGTTCTGTTAAGATTAACAATTTAAATTGTGAAACTGCTAGTTTAGAAACCGTATTTTTAAACTTAACTGGTAAAAAATTGAGGGATTAAAAGGAGGAATATTATGTACAGATTTTCACGAATTTTCAAGAGAGATTTTTTAAATCTAATATTTAACCCTATGTGGGTTTTTAATGGTACTCTTTTTCCGTTTCTTCTTGTATTAGTTCTTGGTTTTTTAAGTAGCGGAAGTTATGGAATTAGTGTTACAGCATATGACTATTATGGAGTATCTATGATGATTTACGTTATTTTCAATTCAGCAACAATATCTTCAAATAGTTTTATGGAGGAAAAAATCAAACAAGGGAACATGCGGATAATATACTCACCTGTGCCAAAATCATTTATGTATGTTTCTAAAATATTAGCTTCTTTTGTATTTTCCTCTATTTGTCATCTACTTGTAATTCTAGTATTACATCTTTCTCTAAATGTGAATTTTGGAGGGACAAATGTTTTATTTGTAATTTTAGTATTACTCTTGTTTGAATTTTTGGCATCTATACTTGGAGTACTGTTTTGTTGTATTTTTAAGAGTGAAAATACTGCAAATCAGATTTTAAGTATTGTAATAAATATTTCAGCGGTTCTTGGAGGTCTATTTTTTCAGCTTGGTGGATTTGGAAAGAATGTAGAAAATATAAGCTATATCTCTCCTGTAAAATGGATTGTAACTGATATTTTCAAAGTCATATATGACAAGGACTTTTCTTACTACTTGCCTACGGTAATTATAATAATAGTATTGTCCATAGCAGCCTTGCTTTTGTGTGGAAAATTCTATAGAATGGAGGATTATATATGATAAATTTTATTAGAAATGATTTTTGCAGAATAAGCACTAGAAAATATTATATTCTTATTTCAGTATTAATGACCATGATATCCATTGTTTTGGGAGTGTATTTAACTTCAAACGTTCAAACTAAAGCAAATATTGCCATTGTAACCAAAAGCACAACATCTAATTTTAAGTCTAAATATGCTAATGTTACTCGTCTTGACAAGGAACCTGAAAAATATGAATTAGTACTTAGCAAATATGACGGGGTTATAATAGACAAGGGAAATGGTAAATATGCTATTGATACAATAAAAAACGAAGATTATAGAAAAACATTAGAAATGGTATTAAAAAATCCTAAGGGTTTTAACCCTGAAAGCAAAGATTCTAGAGGTATAGGCACCACTATTATAGGTTATCTTCTAATGTTCATTCTACTGCAAGGTGTTCTGTTTATGTTTACCTTAGCCGAAGATATAGAACTTAAGCAAATTGAAAGAATAGCAGCGGCACCTATATATTTTATCAAGTATCTGCTATCCAATTTTATATTTAACTTTTTTATTGTCTCTTTGCCTGCATTTTTTATATTAGCTGTAATGAAAGAAATTTTTGGATATAATATAGGCTTTAGTCTACTAGAGTACGCAGGCTTACTTGGAATAATAGTATCTTTTGGTATAGCTTTTGCAATGTTTATAAACGCAATTGTAAAAGTATCAGATACAGCAAATATGATGGGATCTTCAATAGTAGTGCTCACAACAATTCTTGCAGGAAGTTTTTATTCTTTTGAAAATGGAAATAAAATATTGGAGAAGGTTATATGGATACTACCACAAAAGGACTTTCTTAGTTTTGTGCAAGGACTGGAAAATGGAAAAAACATTGCGTCGATTCTTCCACAGCTTTTATATGTAATAATCATATCACTAGTATTTTTTATATTTTCCATAATAAAGATGAAAAAAGACTATGTACTTAGGGAAGATTGAAGTAAAATAAGATTATAGTAATAAAGAAAGAAAATTTAGGTGATATGATGAATGATAAAGTGCTTTTAATGTCCACGAGACTAAAAATGCCTCAGCCAAGAAAAGATTATATAATAAGAAAAGAAATATTTTCAAAGCTGGATAAAATAAATGAGTACAATGTTACTTTAGTTAAAGGTTGTGCAGGGGCAGGGAAAACTACCCTTATAACTTCCTTTGCTAAGGAAAAAAACATTTCAAATTTTAAATGGATATCACTTGACGAAAAATGTAATAATGTTTTTATGTTTTGGAATTATTTTATAGAGGTTACAGGAGAATATCTTGGAGAAGATAGGAAAGCTTTTTTGTCATTGTATGATTCAAACTTTCAAAAAAGCAATTTAGAACAGCTACTCACACTTCTAATAAATGGTCTCAATAACAAGGAGGATATATTTATAGTATTAGACGATATTTATTATGTAACTGATAGTTTTTTAATCCACACCATAGATTTTTTTCTGAGGAATGTTTCTGATAATGTTCATTTAATCATGCTTACCAGATATGAGCCCATTTTGTATTTAGGCGCACTGAATATGGAGGGTAGACTCCTTGTAATAGACGAAAATGAATTAAAGCTTTCTAAGGAGGACGGAATAAAGTTTTTAAAGGATACTTTAAAACTTAACCTTAAACCGGAAACACTGGACTTTATAAACCATATTTCTGAAGGGTGGATTGGTGGGCTTCAGCTTGTGGCAGCAGCTACAAATGGAAAAAGTGAAATGGAAATCAAAAACTTAAGACTTGAAAATAAACTTGTGGGAGATTATCTTACAAAAGAAATATATGAATTTTTAGATTCTGAAGAAAAGCAATTTCTTGTGGTAACATCTATGTTGCCTTATTTTAATGAAGAAATATGTATTAATCTCTTAGACAAACTTAATTTTAAGAAAATAATGGATGGTTTAATTCAGAAGAATATATTAATCATATGTATTGATGAGAAAAATGGAATTTATAGATATCATAATATTTTAAAAGAATATTTAATTGGAAGATTTAAAGGCTTAAAAAAGGAAACGCAAATTGGTTTTCATATAAGGGCAGCAGAGGTTTTAGAAAAACTTTGCGACTATAATCAGTGTATAGATCAATTAATAGAAGCCGAGGATTATGCCTCTGCAATGAAATTTATTTTGGAGCTTCCTCAAAGCGTAGCACTACTTTCATATGTAGATAAGATTCCAGATATAGCGATTACAAAAAATCCTGATTTTGCTTATCAGTGCTTCTTTTATTATTACGCTAATATGGAATTTGAAAAAGCTAAGGAATTATATGATGTGATTGATAATAATATGTCAGATGACGCAACCTTTCCTGCCTTTGAATTTTCAAATATGTTTGTAGAAGAAAATTTTAAAATAAATCAGATTGATGTTATGACCATTGAAGAAATTGACAAGCTACCATTAAAGGAGGCTACAAAGGCTTATATACTAATAAAAAATGCATATTTTTTACTTGCACAGTGTAAATATGATGAGTCATTGGATTGCACCGAAAAAGCTATGAGTTATTCAGTAAGTAAGAGCAATTCCTATATTATGTTTTTTGCATTTAGTACTAAATCTCAGATACTAGAGGAAAAAGGCGAATTCAATAAATGTTTAGCTATGTATAAAGATATGGATAAAATACTGAAATCTACTGAAAGTCTTTTTATGCTAAATGCAAGCTTCTATATTGGAATTACTGGACTTTATTTGAAACAGCTGGATCTAGAAAATGCAAAAAAATGTCTGAAAAGTGCTGCAGAATATAATTCGGATTTGGATAATGTTTCGTCTTCAATTGACGGAGGATACAGATACAATCTAGCGGAATACAAATTTATTTCTGGGGATGCAGAGGGCGCAATCAAACTTGTTCATGAACTTTTGGACATTGAAATGATATATTCAAATCTTGTGTATATAGCTCCTCTTTTAAAATATGTTTTTAAGATTAATAAATATACGGGTGAGTTTGTAGAACGGTTTATTGTGGACTATGAAAGTATGGAAAAGATTAATCGCAGTCTTGACAGCAAACTGCTTTATGCTAATATATTGTTTTATCAAGGAAAAACCCAGCGAGCCATGGAGGTTACCGATGACATTCTAAGATATTCTCGTTTAAACAAAATAAAGCTAAAACTTGTGCAGGCATCTCTTTTCAAAATAAAAATGATTTATGGCGTGCAAGGCCAAAAGCGTGAAATAATAAATTTATTCAGGGAGGATATATTTTATAGCTATAAAGATAAAATTCTCCTTCCATATTATTTTGAAAGTGAAATTGTGACCAAGGTTATAAAACAATATGAAAGTGATTTTTATAAGGACTTGAGTTCTGAGGAAGAGGCACATTATAAAGAAATAATTAGGATTTGTAAAATTGAAACAAAGTCTATACTCAGTGAAAGAGAAATTGATGTAATAAATGAAATGGCAAAAGGTTCATCAAACAAAGAGATTGCAGAACATCTATTTATTACACTAGCTACAGTTAAATCTCACATTATTAATATATATAGTAAACTTCAAGTCAACAACAGAGTTTCAGCGATTGAAGCTGCCAAAAAAAATAAAATTTTATAATTTAAACTAGTTTTTATTTAGTGAATATATTTCATAATACCCATATTAAGATATAATAGAAATAAGTCTTTATGTTTTTAGATTAATAAATTTTAGGGGGGGGAAAAGGTGGAACAATATAATATTCCATTTTTAAAAAAATCAAGTTTTAATTTGAAATCAATTTTTTTATATCTATTTTGCTCTTCACTTATGGTAGGTTGTTCTATTTTCTTTTTTGTGATTATCATGAAAGATGATCTTGTTATGGGGGCGATTTTTGGAATATTCATGTTAATTACAGGTATCTTTTTAGCTTATATGGTCATAGCAGTAGGAATTCTTAAAAGCTATTATATAGAAATGACATCAGAATATATAAAAGTTTCTCTTCCATTCAAATCTAAAGTGGCTTATTGGAGTGAGATTAATAGTACTGAAGCATATGAATATAAAAATAATATTTTTATTGCAATTTTGCTTAAAAAAGATAGGTTAAAAAGAAGAAAAAGAAGTATTTCTAATAGTTTTAATTCAATAAGTGGCATTCCATCATATTCATTTCAGATACCACTTAGACTATATAAAGATATTGAGGTTGAAAGATTGTTGTTAACGATAGAAAATCAAATAAATCAAACGGGTATAGAAAATGAAGCAGAAATAGTAAATTCAAATGAAGACTATGAAGAGCCAATTAATAATATAATCAAAGCTATAATTGCTTCTATAATGATGTGTATTGTTACAAGTGTGGTGTATGGTCTTTCAATATATAAATTGGAGAAAAATTATATAGTAATACCTATATTTGCATGTTTTTTAATCATTTCAGCCTTTAACAAATATTATTTAGAGGAGTCATTTAGTGTATTTATAAGGATTCTGGTAGGAATGATTTGTTTTATTCAAGTTCCTATTTCAATTATAGGATCAATTATAATATCACAAGGATTTAGTTTTACAGCAAATGATATTTACAGTGTCACAGTTGATTATTTCAAATATTTAATAGATAATCCACTTGACCAGATTTCTATAATCGTAGTTGCAATTATTTGTTTTGGTATTGGTGTTGTAAGAGGTCGTTTGAAAAGTGATAAGGGGGATATGTCAATATGATCAAAGAAATGAGAAGAAAAGATAGGGAAATTTTTAATGATGGTATAGAAGAAGTTTTAATTAATGGGGAATATGGAACTCTTGCCACTACAGGTGAAGATGGGTATCCTTATATTGTTCCACTGAATTATGTTTATTATAATAAATCTTTATATTTTCATAGTGCTAAAGAGGGGTATAAGCTTCAAAATATTGAAAGAGATGCCAAGATATCATTTTGCGTTGTTACAAGTACGGAAGTTTTGCCAAGTGAATTTAGTACAAAATATAAAAGCGTCATAGCTTCTGGGGTTGCAAGTCAAGTTACGGATGATTTGAAGGATATTATATTACTACAATTTGTTGATAAATATTCTCACGATTTTCTAGATGAAGGCAAAAAGTATATAGAGAAGGCAAAAGACAGGGTTAAAGTGATTAAAATCAATATACAACATCTAACAGGAAAAGCAAGAAGATAATGAGGTGGACAATTTGAACCAAATTTTAGAAACAAACGATATAGAGGATTATTTGGAATGTACATCAATAATAGATTTTGACAATACTAATATAACGGAGTTAGCTGAAAACCTTAAAGAAAACACAAAATCAAAATTAGAATTATCAAAAAAAGTATATGAATACGTTAGAGATAACATTTCACATTCTTTTGATATAAATGGTGATGTTGTTACATGCAAAGCATCGGATGTTCTAAAGGAGAAACAGGGAATATGTTTTGCTAAAGCTCACTTGCTAGCGGCACTCTTGCGTTATTTGGGCATCCCAACAGGTTTTTGCTATCAAAAGCTTATTCTTGATGATGAAACAAAACCCTGGCTTATTTTACATGGATTAAATGCTGTATACATAGAAGAACTACAAAAATGGATAAGGCTAGATTCAAGAGGTAATAAAATAGGCGTAAATGCTGAATTTTCTATAAATGAGGAAAAATTAGCCTTCCATGTTAGATGCCAACTTGGAGAAGTAGATATACCAATAATTTTTGTAAAACCAGATAATAATGTTATAAATGCTTTGAATTCATATGGTACAGTTGAGGAACTTTTCAATAATCTGCCTAGTGAATTAGGAAAATAGAAATAGGGGTTAAAGCATATTTCTAAAGTATTTTGTCTATTATCCCATAGGCTAAAGCTTCCTCAGCAGACATAAAAAAATCACGTTCCATATCACGTTCTATTTTTTCTATTGAATTACCTGTATTTTCACCATATATCTTATTTAGCTTTTTTTTAGTTTTAAGTAGCCACTCTGTATGAATTCTTATGTCTGTAGCCTGACCCTTAAAACCACCATATACTGAAGGTTGATGCACAAGAATCTCGCTATTTGGAAGAGCACATCTTTTTCCATGTTCACCAGCTGCAAGTAGAAATGAACCCATGCTTGCAGCCATCCCAACGCATATTGTAGATACATGGGATTTTATATATATCATTGTGTCATATATAGCCATTCCAGCAGTAATAGAACCTCCCGGACTGTTTATATAAAAATTAATGTCAGCATCGGGATTATCAGATTCAAGGAACAATAGCTGTGCCACTATTAAACTTGCGCTTTCATCTGTTACTTCACTATTCAGCATCACTATTCTATCTTTAAGTAGTCTAGAATAAATGTCATAGGAACGTTCACCAGAATTTGTACGTTCAATAACTATAGGTACATAACTCATAAAAATCACCTCATAAAAAATTTTTCATATAAATATTATGCCGCCAAATTAAGCTGACTCGTAACTTTATTTTTTGAACCTATTGGAGTTATATTTAAATTATTTTTTCTAAATTGACTTGGTGGTATTCCATAAATCCGTTTAAATGCTTTAGTAAAGGCTTCTTGTGAGTTAAATTGATATTTAAAAGCTATATCCACAATCTTGTCATTACCCTTGACTAGTTCATTTGCAGCTTCCATGAGCCTTCGTTTTCGTATATATTCAGCAACAGGTTCACCTACAATGGAATGAAAAACTCTATGAAAATAGTACTTTGATAAAAAAACATTTTCAGCAAGGTCTTTTAGCTCTATTTTATTTTTTAAATTATGTTCAATATAATCAATGGATTTTTTAATACAAATAGCATAATTCATGATAGCATGATTACCTCCCTTTGCCTTTTTCTATATTATATATTAACTTATTATATAAATCCTGTCTTTTTTTGCTGGTTTTATGACATATATTTATATAAAAGTTTAATGCTGTGGTTTATAATAGTATACATAAGTGAGTTTTGGATACAAGGTAAAATATTCTACGATAAAAAAGGAGATAATAAATATGTATTTTAGGAAGTTAGTTGGTAGTAAGGTGTATCTTTCCCCAATAGATAAAAATGATTATTTAAAGTATACAGAATGGGTAAATGATATGGAAGTGTCTATGGGAATGATATTTGCGTATAAGCTAATAGATGAGGAATCAGAAAAAAACATTTTAGAAAGGTTAACAAAAGTTGAATTTAATTTTGCAATTATAGATATTAAAAAAGATGAAGTTATTGGTAATATTGGCTTTCCAGTCATTGATTATATTAACCACAGAGGTGAAGTAGGAATATTTATTGGCAACAAAAATTATTGGAGTGATGGCTATGGAACAGAAGCATTAAGCCTGCTACTGGATTTTGGATTTAATATATTAAATTTAAATAGTATACATCTAAAAGTTTATTCTTATAATAATCCGGCCATAAAATGTTATGAAAAGGTAGGATTTAAAGTAGCAGGTCGATTAAGGGAAGCTAAAATTATTGGTGGAAACAAGTATGATGAAATCTATATGGATATATTGGCTAAGGAGTTCAAATCTGAATATATAAAATCATTGATTGAGGCTAAGATTAATATTCATGCTAAGAAGGTTAATGAATCACAGAATAGTAAGATTTGAATAGAATGGTTTGCATTGGACAAATATGAAACAAGGTAGGTGCGGAAATGAAATTATTATTAGTAACAGCAGCTTCCAAAGAAATGATGGCTATAAGAAAATCTAGAGTTATTGGATTTCAGCAGTGCACTATGCCATATTTGGCAGCGCTTACTCCACCTGGCTGGGATATTGAACATGTGGATGAAGTAGTTGAAAATATAGATTATACCAAATATTATGATCTTGTTTCTATAACATTCCATACTCCAAGTGCAAAACATGCCTATGATATAGCTACAAAATTTCGAAAAAATGGCATTACGGTGGTCATGGGAGGACCTCATGTTACGTTGATGCCTGAGGAAGCAGAAAAATATGCCGATGTGATTTTTGTTGGGGAATCAGAGATAACTTGGCCTCAATTTATACATGATTTTGAGAGAAAACAATATAAAAGTAAATATGTATGTACTATTCCACCGGAACTTAATGGCATACCCATGTCAAGAAAAGATCTATTCCATAGAAAGGATCATTCAAATGGAATAATGTTTGCTACACGTGGATGCCCTAACAAGTGTGAATTTTGTGCAATTTCAATAATGTATAAAAATAAATTAAGAAAAAGGCCAGTAGAAGAAGCGGCAAAAGAGTATGCTTTTTTTAAAGGCAAGATAATAATATTTTGGGATGATAATATTTCTGCAGATGCAGAATATGCAAAGGAACTTTTTCGAGCAATAACTCCATATAAAAAATGGTGGAGCAGCCAAGCAAGTATAAATGCTGGCAAAGATGATGAATTTCTTAAACTAGCTTCTAAAAGTGGTTGCAAACAATTATTTTTGGGAATAGAGTCAATATCTCAAAGCAGCTTGAATAGTGCAAACAAATCATTTAATAAGGTTGAAGATTATTATGAAATCATAAAAAAAATTCATTCTTATGGTATTTCTGTACAAGCAGGTGTGGTTTTTGGTTTTGATGAGGACGGAAAGGACATTTTCAAAAAAACTTTAGATTTTCTCGAAAAATCAGGGGTGCAAAATGCAACATTTAATATACTGACGCCATATCCAGGAACACCACTTTTCAAAAGGTTAGAAGCAGAGAGAAGAATATTAACTTATGATTGGAGTAAATACAATGCTAGAACTGACGTGGTTTTTACGCCAAGAAATATGACTTGTGAAGAACTTATCCAAGGGTTTAATTGGGCTAATAAGCGATTCTATTCTTTGAAAAGTATAACAAAAAGGTTATCAAAATCTGCAGCAGGACTTTATTGGACTCTTCCACTTAATTTGATGTATCATCATTACTTAAAGAGCAATAAATATTAATATATGAGCAAGAGGAGAATATATATGATAAATAAAGGAAATGAAACTATAGAAGAAATATCAAATATGTTAGATAAACTTCCAAGTGTAAGTTTGAGGGATTTTCAGGCTAAGAACACAACATTAGTTATTGTTGATATGATTAATGGGTTTGTAAGGGAAGGCGCTTTGCACAGCAGTAGGGTCGAAGCTATAATACCGGAAATAGTAAAACTATCTAGGGCTTGTGATGAATCCCATATAGAAAAAATAGTATTTTCAGATTGTCATACAGAGGATTCAACAGAATTTGGAGCTTATCCAGTGCACTGCTTGGAAGGAACTAGGGAATCAGAAATTGTTGATGAAATTAAGGAAATAGGTGGATATAAACTTATAACTAAAAATAGTACCAATGGATTTCTTGAAGAGAAATTTCAAAAATGGCTTGGAGAAAATAGAGATAAAAATACTTTTATTATTACTGGAGATTGCACGGATATTTGCATTCAGCAGTTTGGGTTAACATTAAAAACGTGGTTTAATATGAAAAACAAAAAATCAAGAATTATAGTTCCTATTAATGCTGTTGAAACTTATGATGCAGAAATGCATAATGGAGATTTAATGAACGCCATGGCTCTATATAATATGATCATTAATGGCATAGAAGTAGTGAAAAATATAAATAGTTAGGATGAAAAATGATAAAACAATTTGCTCGCATCTTTTAAGTGTAAATAAAAGATGCGAGCTTTTATATGCTAAAACTCAAATATAGCTCTATTCACATTGGGTCTTTATCTAAAATCACTTTGTAAGGCCTCATCATTTCATTATCTTCGTGGTCAAGTATGTGGCAGTGCCAAACGTATCCTGGACCAAGGCTAGGGTTAAATGGGAAGAGATTAACTCCTGGTTTAACTTTGTCTGGGTCCGAATCTTGTGGAGCAAAACGTACTATAAATGTGGTTACCTCACCTGGATTTGCTCTAACTGTATCTTTAAAACCTTTTTCATTATCATCAGGAAGTATAGGTTCCTCAATAAGATAATCATCAACAGGTAGAGTTATTGTTGGATGATCTAGTGGTGGCATTCCGTTAATATTTATCCAATCATCAGTGTATTGTTCAGTTTCAAATGCTTGCCTAGATTGAATCAGAAAATTTACTAGATGCAAGTGAATTGGATGAGTATCACCAGTTAAATTTACAATTTCCCATTTTTCAGTTGAACCTACCAAAGGACATTCAGAAATAGGAGCAGACCAATTTTGACCATTAAGAAGAACTTCAGTAGGACCATTTTCACCCATGACTTCAAATAGAACTAAGGTTCTCTTAGGAGTATCAGGCACAAGTTTTGGAATATTGTTTAATTTTCCAGGAATTACATATGATTTTAAAGGATAGAAACACGAAACAGTAAATTGCATAATCTGAGCTACAGTTTCTGGATTTGGTTCATCACCATCTGGAAATGGTGCAGTAGCATGATTTTCTAAAATTAGTTTAATTCCTGGAGACAAATATGAGAAATCTACAATAACATCTGCTCTTTCCCCAGGGGCTAGTAGTAATGAAGTTAGTTTTGCAGGTTTAGGCAAATAACCTCCATCACCACCAATTTGAATAAATTCCATATTATTAGAAAAAGTTAAATTATAAAATCTAGCATTTGAGCCATTTAATAATCTAAAGCGATATTGGCATCGATCTACATTTAAATTTGGCCATATTTTTCCATTCACCATTATTGTATCGCCAAAAAATTCTGGCATCCAATATGGATGAATATCAGGATTTATTCCCTCTGTGGGGAAATAAAAGGAACCATCTGTATAAAAAGACCTATCTTGAATTACAATTGGGATTTCATATTTTTTATCCGGAAAAAATTTTCCGGGAATGTCTAAGGGATTTTCACTGTCTCGGATTAAATAAAATCCTGCAAGACCCATTAGTACATTAAGTCTTGTTATTCCCAGGGTATGATCATGGTACCAAAGAGTGGTAGATGGTTGTTTATTTGGATACTGATAAATTGAAGTTATAAATTCAGGACCCACTTTATCTTCTTTAGCAGTAAACCAAGCACTGGGATGTCCATCATTAACTGAATTATTTTCCATGCCGTGTAGATGCGTAACAATTGGAACTGGAAATTGAGCTTTTGCAAGGCCTGGTGGAAAAGGTGGAACTGAATCAGCGTCTACCATACCCAAGTTATTTGGATCTGCCCAGTGAATTGTGGGGTCTACTGGTAATGGATTAGATGCTTTAAGGGTATTAATCCATTGAACATTAACAGGTATTCCTCTAATAGTTTCAAAGGTAGCACCAGGAGCATTACGAAAATTATTAATTGTTCTATTTGTTTTTTTATCTATAACATTACCACCATATCCGAAAACAACAGTTCGAGGAAAGCCATAGGGCAAAATCTGTTCTTTAAATTGACTTACAAAAATCACATAATTGTGGCTTATAATTTCTTTGCTGAAGGGATCCTTTATTACGTTTGGAAGGTATACTGGTGGTATTACTAGCTGATTTTTATATTTGGGTATTTTTATAGGATCAAGTTCTGAATACATAAACATCAAGCTCCTCATAATACATTTTGGATAAGAAAATTAAGGAGTATACATAATTGATGTCTTAAAATATAGTATGCATAATGTATAAAATGTGTTTAATTATTTTAATTATAGAACAATCGTTTGTACATTGATGAATTAGTGTCAAGTAAATTGGGACAATATATGTTCATGTTTACCTTGTATTACAAATATGAACAATTGTATAATGATAATGGAAGGGGGGCATTTTAGTAATTATCTTAGGTTGGTGATTTGTATGGATAAGTTTAGTTCAAGGCAAATAGATTTAGTTAAAAGATTAATTAATAATGAAAACGTTACAGTTAAGACTTTTGCACAAACGTATAATGTAAGTACTAGAACAATTTATAGAGAAATAGACAACATCAATAAGTTGATTTCTAAATATAAAACAAGCGTACAAAATACACTAAATGGTTTAAGTTTGAATGGAAAAAATGAAGAAATATTAGAACTCAAATTAGCAATGTATGGATCTGAGTCTCTATCAGAAGCAAAAAATAGAAAAAATTTTATAATGGCAGAGCTTTTACAATGTAAAGACCCCATTAAAATTCAATATTTTGCAAATAAATTTGATGTATCTAGTTCAACAATAAGTCACCATGTAAAGGATATAAAAGAACGGCTGGAAAAAAATCATATAAATCTTATTTCTAAACCAGGTGTTGGAATATATATAGAAGGTGATGAAAAAAATATTAGGCACACATTAGTAGATTTACTCTATAAAAATTATAATTTAGAACAATTGATTGGATTCATAGAAAATGATAGTGAAGAAATAAGTAAAGTTAAAAAAAACAGAATTCAAGAACTTAACAATAGATTGCTAAACATAATAGATTATGAAACTATTTATCTGATTGAGAGATCACTTTCTAATATAGAGTCAACAATGGATTATAAAATTGATGATAGATTATATATTGAATTATCTATACACCTTTCTTTAGCTATTGAGAGACTTAGAAATAATGAAAAAATAAGTTTTGATAACATTACTTTGGAAAAATTAAAGAAGTCACAAGAATATAAAGTAGCAAAAGTTATAGCAAAGTATATTGAGAATGAAATAGATATTAAGATTCCAGAGGGTGAACTTGGATATATTACAGTTCATCTTCAAGGAGTAAGGGTTGGAGGAAATAGTCTGAATCTAAGTGAAAAATATTTATATTCACTTACAGATAAGGTAATAGATGAAGCATCAAAGATATTTAACATAAAATTTGAGGAAGATTCCATTCTCAAAAAAGATTTAAATATGCATCTTTTATATTCGATTTATAGGCTAAAATCTGGTTATAAGATAAGAAATCCATTAATTAGTGAAATTAAACGCCAATATGGAGATGTATTTAATAGATGTAATAATGTTTTAAATGTGCTTAGGGGAAATCTAAATGTAGAAATAAGTGATGACGAGATTGGATATATATGCATGCATTTTGCAGCTGCAATGGAAAGAATCAAGGATAAAATGGTTATATATAATGTACTTTTAGTTTGTGCCAGTGGAGTAGGAACTTCAAGAATGCTTGCAGCTAGAATAAAAAAAATCAAAGAGATAAATATAGTGGCCGTGTCCTCAGTACTTAAAATTGATGAAATAATTAATAAAAACCCTGTTGATTTAATAATATCTACAGTACCAATAAAGCGTGGAAACAAGAGAATTATTGTTGTAAATCCATTATTTACTGAAAATGATATTAGAAAACTTGAGGATGAGCTAAACATAAAGATAACTATAGAGAATGAAGAAAGAACTCAATCTTTTGAAAAACAAATGGAGAATGTGGAAAATGTAAAAGCGTACAGTAATGAAATAAGTACTATTGTAAAAAACACTTTTTTTTCGGAAATACAAGCCACAACAGTAAATGACGTAATTGAAGAATTATTAGAAGAACAAATCAAGTTTGGGGTAATCCAAAGGAAAATATCAAAAGGCATTAAAGTCATACTACAAAATAGGGAAGGATTAGGTACTATAATACTGCCAAATAAAAAATTTGTTATATATCATTGTGTAAGTGATGATATTAAACAATCTATGATAACGGTGGGAAAACTAAAAACACCAATAAATCTTGTGAATTTAATAGGGGAAAAAGAATTAATCTATACTGCTTTTCTTATGGTAGCACCAGTAAATAAAAAAAGTAGCTTGGAAGTTATTGGAGATTTATCAGCAACTATAATTGAACAAGATGATTTTATTGATAGATTAAATGAAAGTAAGAATGGAGAAGAGTGTAGAAAAATAATAGAAAAAACTCTTATATCAAAATTATATTTCCATATAATAAGAGTTTTTAATTAAAAAGGGGACGAGAGTTTGGGAAATAAGAATTCGTTGTATAGCAAAAAAGGGCCTATTATTTTATTTTTTATTTTATTAAGTTCACCATGGGTTGTACAAATAAGAAATTTGTTTTTATCAGGAAAAATTGGAATAGCTATTAAGTTATCAATATTTGCAATAGTATTTTTAGTTGCATTATTTTGGATGCAAAAATGGTTTACAAAAATGCTTATTCAATATCAAAATAATTTAAATATATCTATGAAAAAAATAGAAAATAAGAAAATGAGGAGGAGTTTAAAATGAAAGCAATAATTTTATGTAGTTGGGGTGCAACCTCTAGTTCACTTGCCAAAGCTGCTTCAGATGAGGCTAAAAAGAGAAATTTAGATATAGTTGTAGATGCAGGTGGCACTGGAGAATTTAAGAAAAAAGCAGCAAATTATTCTGTAGCATTACTAGAACCACAGGTACGGCATTTGAAAAAAGAAGTGGAAGTAGCTGCAAGTAAATTCGATATTCCTGTGGAGATAGTAGACATGCAAGCTTTTGCATTCATGAATGGTGGAAAAGTACTTGATCAAATAATTAAGATTGCAAAAGACGCAGGTAAAATGTAATTAAGATAAGGGTTAATTCCCGTATCCTAATAATAAATATTTTAGGAGGAATAATAGCTATGAAAGAGAACAAGTTTATGAAATGGATGGAAGAAAAGTTAATGCCCGTCCTTGGGAAATTGGCACAAAATATTTACTTACAATCAATACGTGATGCATTTTGTGTTTTTGCACTACCACTTATAATTAGTGGATCTGTATTTTTAATTATTGCAAACCCACCTACAGCACTTGGCTGGGGAGTTGTAAATGCATGGAATAATGCAATTACCCCAATTCAAAGCAATATTATGATTGCATTTAATTTAAGTTTTGGAATTATGGCAGTAGCTGTTGCATTTGGTACAGCCTATAGCCTTGCTTCAAGGTGGGATATGGATGAATCACTCTGTGGAATGCTATCCCTTGTGTGTTTCTTTATTGTATGTTTCCCAGCTTCAGATATTACAAAGGTTAAATTTGGTGACGTTTTAAACTACCTTGGCGGGCAGGGATTATTTATTGCAATAATCTTAGGAATATTAACAACAATTGTAGTTAGATTGTTTACTCAAAAAGGGTTAGTTATTAAAATGCCTGCAGGTGTACCACCATATGTTGTAAGAACATTTAGTGCATTAGTACCATTCTTTGTAATGATAACCTTATCATGGGCAGTAGAATGGATCGTGTGGGCAAATTTAAAAATTACATTGCCACAATTAGTATTAAATCTATTTAGACCTCTAGTTGCGGTATCAAACAGCTATCCCGCAGCAGTACTTGAAATTGTTTTAATGATGCTTTTATGGTCACTTGGTATTCACGGAATGAATGTTGTATCTTCAGTTGCTTATCCATTTTGGACAGCTCAATTAGCTGCTAACACTGCTGCTCGTAATGCTGGGACACCACTCCATGGAATTGTTACAGAACCATTTTTTCATATGTTTACACATATAGGCGGGTCAGGATTAACATGGCCATTAGTAATAATGTTTTTATTTTCAGCATCAAAACAACTTAAGAGTCTTGGTAAAATAGAACTTATACCAGCAATATTTAATATAAATGAACCAATAATGTTTGGAGCACCTCTTGTGCTTAATCCAATAATGTTTATTCCGTTTATACTTGCCCCTGTTGCTGCTGTAACTATAAACTATATTGCATTTTTCAGTGGAATTGTTCCTAAAATAGTAATGCAACCACCATTCACTGTTCCAGTATTTTTCGGTGGACTTATAGCAACAGGTGGATATTGGCAAGGCGCTGCACTTCAACTTTTAAATTTAATTGTTTCAGCATTAATTTACTGGCCTTTCTTTAAAATGTTTGAAAAACAACTTGTAATAAACGAAAAGCAAGCAGAACTTGAAATACAAGCAAATAGTGGTGAAACAGTATAATAAATATCATTTATGAATGGAGGCTTAACAGTGAGCGAAGAAAACAAAATGGATTTAGAAAAAATTATTTTTAATCTAGTACTTCACGGTGGAAATGCCAGAGGAAAGGCATATGATGCCATAGATGCTGCTGAAGAAGGAAATTTTGAATTAGCAGAAAAGTGCCTAGATGAAGCAGATGAAGAATTTTATGATGGGCACGAATATCAGAATATGCTAATTCAAGGCAAGATGGATAGTGAAACACCTAATTTTCTAGTAATACATGCACAAGATCAGCTTATGACGGCTCTATCAGAAAAAAATCTGATTAAAAGGGAGATAGAATTATATAAAAAAGTGTTTGAATTAGAAAAAAAAGTAAATAATTTAATAAAAAAATAGGAAACATCCTTAAATAATTTTAAATTATCTTAGGATATTTCCAATAGATACTGTGTGTATAAATTTTAACTCTAAAATATACTAATTACAATACAAATATTAAAAAGGTTGTGATATAAATTGTTAAAATAATTTTTATTACAACCTTTTTAATTGAATTATCATAGCTGTATTGACCGGGTAATAATGAACATGTATAATTAGAATATGAGTAAATATTTTGAAAGGCTAAGGTATGTGTGATATGCGTAAGTAATCTTTTTAGGGCAAGTAACATCACAATTATTTTTAAAATGTGCAATTATATGGATGCGCTTATTTTTGTGATGCAAATAAAGTTCTTGAGAGGATTACACCATACTTTTATATAAGGCAACTTAATTAAAACACGGTTAAAGTGAGATAAATTAAAACTAGCATTTAGGTATGAACTATTTCTGATTGCTACATTTTAGTAAGTCTAAATTAATAACCGCTGAATTAAATGTTGTAAAATTATTCAAGTATATGATCCTCTCCAAATAATTGGAGGGATTTTTTTATGCTAAATTTGGAAATTAATAATTTGAAAAAATATTTCGGAGATAAATTAATATTAGATATAAACAATTTAAAGGTATATAGTGAAGATAAAATAGGTATAGTTGGAGCTAATGGAGCAGGTAAAAGTACTTTGCTTAATATACTTTGCGGCGAGATGGATAAAGATCAAGGATATATAAAACATTATGGTGAATATGCTTATATTAGCCAACTTAAAGAACCAAATCATGCTATTTTAAATAATCAGCTGCACAGAAAATTTAATTTAAAAGATAAAGATAAGGATAATTTAAGTGGGGGAGAAAAAACTAGGCTAAAAATAGCAGAAGCCTTTAGTGAAAGAAGTAGTATGCTTTTTGCAGATGAGCCAACATCAAATTTGGATATTTCCGCTATTAAAATGTTTCAAGAAATGCTTCTAGAATTTAATGGAGCTATAATGATTGTTTCACATGATAGAGAACTTTTAGATGGAGTTTGTAACAAAATAATTGAAATTGAAAATGGAAAAACAAAAACATATGATGGAAACTACTCTAATTATATGGAGCAAAAGAAACTTGAAATAGATAGAAAAAAGTTTGAATATGATCATTATTTAAATGAGAAACAAAAGCTGCAAAAGTCAGCTATGGAAATTTCAAATAAAACTTCTTCAATGAGGCAAGTACCAAAGAGAATGGGAAATTCTGAGGCTAGACTTCATCGCAAAATGGGCAATCAGAAGGCAAAAGGAAAACTAGAAAAAACTAGAAAGTCTATATATTCAAGAATTGAGCATATAGAAATAAAAGAACGGGTAGAAATTGCGGAGAGAACAAAAATAGATTTCGAAGCATTAAATAAGGTTCATTCCAAAATTATTATTCATGGAGAAAACATTGATAAATCATTTGGGAAAAAAGTCATATTTAATAAAGCAGAATTTAATATATTTAGTGGCACAAGAACAGCTTTAATCGGTGACAATGGTTGTGGTAAAACAACCTTAATAAAAATGATACTAAAGGCTGAGGAGAAAATAGAAATTTCAAAAGTACTAAATATAGGCTATTTTAGTCAGGATTTAAGCATTCTAGATGAAGAGGAAACAATACTCAATAATGTTATGAGGAATTCTGTTTATAATGAAGAGTTTGTAAGGCTTATATTATCAAGGCTTTTGTTTAAAAGGGATGATGTATATAAAAAAGTTTCATTTTTAAGTGGTGGGGAAAGGGTAAAACTTTGCTTTGCAAAGATAATTCTTGAAGGAAGCAACATGTTAATACTTGACGAACCAACCAATTATCTGGATTTATATTCAATTGAGGCATTAGAAGATGTCCTAAAGGATTATGGGGGAACAATTTTATTTGTATCCCATGACCGGAAATTTGTTGAAAAAATTGCAACAGATATAATGTGCATTGAAAATCAAATAGTAAAATCCTTCAAAGGAAATTACCATGAGTACTTGAGTTTTATCAATAGACCCAAGGAAGTAAGCAGTATATTTAGTAATGAAAAAATGCTTTTGGAAAATAAGATATCTGAGATTATAGGTAGGCTTTCTATGCCGTCAAGGGACGATAATATTAGAAAATTAGATGAGGAATATAAGGATATTTTGAGAAAAATCAGAGAAATAGAATAATATAAACTTTTGGGAAAATTATCTGTTGATCATGGGCTTTTACACATTGTAATTTGGAATATAACTAGAAAATCAAGGCGATACTTTTAAATAGTATCACCTTGATTTTTTTAGTTATTGTTATTCTATATGTTTTTTCCTCTTATAAATAAAGAAGCATATGCTCCCGGCAATTATAAATATAACGCCAACTGCTATTATCAAACTTGTATCAATAAATGAACCGGTTTTTGGAAGAGCTGCTGATACTTTGTTTGATTGCTTTCCGGCGGTATTATTAGAAAAAGTGGTATTCTCAGAAGTAGTGCTACTAGCGCTGGTATTTCCACCAGAAGCGGTATTACCAGAAGTAGTGTTACCAGAAGTAGTATTTCCGCCGCTAGGTGTAGTACCACTTCCGGAGCCACTATTTGATGCAGTTTTAACAGGAACAATATAACTTGGATCATAAATATCCTTTAACCCTAATAGGTTAAGTTCAGGTGCTTTGTAATTGGATAAAAGAATTACACCAGATTGCTCAGGAACATTTACAGTAACCTTACCGTTAACTACAGCATATTTCTCTTTAGTATTAAGTGCATCCGTGAGTATTGTTCCATCTGGAATAGAAGTGACATCAAGTGTAAGTGAGTCTATATCTTCTGTTCGTCTGTTTATAGCAATAACTGCATGGTCTTTTGAATTATCACGGGTATAAGCTAGAAGATCAGATTTATAGCTGTCTGGAACACTTATTGGTGATATATCACCAGTTGCGAGAACAACATTGTTCTTTCTTATTCCAATCAATGTTGCATACCACGTAACTAAGTCTTTATTCCCATTGCCCCATATCATTCCTCTACGGTTGTCAGGGTCATCTGCACCAGGCATTCCAGCTTCATCACCGTAATAAATACATGGAGTACCAGGATAGGTCATTTGTATAAGAGGTATCATTTTCATTTTTGCAAGAGCAGCGGATGTAGTATCTTTTGCAATAGCTTTTACACCTTTTTGGTATCCATCAAGAGCAGAAATTACTCTTTGGGTATCGTGAGAATCAACAAGATTTAGCATAGCATCAAATGCTTCCTTAGGGTATTGCTCTCTCATAGTTTCAAGTGCATTCATAGCGTCTGCTGCACTATATTTAGTAGTATTATCATCAGCAGTACCTTTAACAAAGCCTAGCACAGGATCTCTAAATCTGTAATTCATTACCGAATCATCCATATTTCCAAGTAAATATTTTGATGCATCAGTCCAAATTTCACCTATAATTACATTGTCCTTACTTGCACCTTTAACAGCGGTTCTAAAATGCCCCCAAGTTTCATCAGAAACTTCATTTTGAGCATCCAGCCGCCAGCCATCAGCGCCTTGCTTTAACCAATAAGTTGAATCAGCATTTTTTCCATCTATAACTTCTGTGTCCCAAGTTGTAACGTTGTATTCAGAGCCATTCAAAGCCTCTATAACAGGCATAGAATCATAACCATCCCAGCCTTCATAAGAATAATGCTCAGGGTCTCCGGTAATTGCTGTAACTTTAGTATTATCTATTTTAAACCAATCTTTATAGTGTAAATCTGTTATTCCGTCTGCTGCTAAATTTTTAGTTACTTTATCCTCTGCATCACTTTGACTCATTGCATCAGAATTCATTAAAGCATAAACTCTAGACCAATATTGATATGCGCCTATAGGCTTTCCTTTAGCTACATACTTACCATATCTATCAAAATAAATTGAGTCATCTGATACGTGGTTGAATACGCCATCAAGTATTATATGCATACCCCTTTTGTGAGCTTCTTTTGCAAGTGATACATAATCATCCATTGAACCTAAAATAGGGTCTACAGTTTTATAATTAGTTGTATCATATCTATGGTTTGATATAGATTGACTTATAGGATTAAAATATAATGTATTTATTCCCAGAGATTGAAGGTAATTTAGTTTCTTTTGAACTCCGGTTAAATCTCCACCATATATTTCATTTGACCATAAGCCATCACCTTTTGCACCTAAATAAGTAAGGTCAGGCTTCCCATTAGAAGTGAATTCCAGGGTTGGATCTTCTGGAATTGAATACCAATTATTGTAAAATTCATAGTTAGTAAATCCTCTTGAAGTTTTTAAAGCAGTATCATTAGAAGTATCTCCATTAAAAAATCTATCAGGAAATATCTGATAAACTACTGCGTTTTTAAACCAATCAGGGGTTTTGAAATCTTTATCATAAACATTCATGTCATATAATTTTACTTTTCCAAGATCATTAGGTGCTCCAGCACCAAAATACCCATCGTCATCTCCATAGGCTTTTACATCGTAGCCATTAGTTACTACAAAGTAATATTTGTCCATTTCCGTGCTAGGTGGATTATAGTTTACTGTCCATTTATCACTTCCATCCGTAAAACTACCATTTAAGGACATTGAAAGTTTTTTAGTACCATTTGGAGTTTGAAGTATTAAGTATGCATTAGATAAATCTCCTTTAGCTGCTTTTAAATTAAAAACTACATTTGTACCTGTAGGTACTGCGCCGTAAGGAAGTTTGTAATCAGAAAGTTTTGAGTCAAAATAAAGTGATGAAGTATTTATTTTTTTGTCAGAAAGATCAGTAAAAACTATATCAATATTGGGATCATAACTTATTGTGACTACTCTGTCTGAAGTAAGATTTAAATCGCCAACGGGTACTTCTTCTTTGCCATCAACCGTTAATTTAAAATCTTTATATTCGCCTTGTTTCAAAGGGACTTTCACAGAGCAAATTCCAGTAAATGTGCTATCTGTTAGTAAAGTATTGTTTGCGACTCCTGTACCTGTAAGTTTTACATCGACTTTTTTATAGGAGGTGGAATCTACTATTAAATTACTATCGTCATTATACCAGAAGGTAACATCCTCGGTAGTGGGTACATCCATTTCTATATTGTCTCCACCTAGTTTTGCACCTTCACCATAATTTTCAGTCCAAGTTCCATCTGTTGCGACTTTATATTGATAACTTCCAGCAGGTATACTCTTAAGAGTTAATGTGTAGATTCCATTTCCAATATAATCCATAGTAGTTTCAGGAGATGTGGCATCCCAATTTGTGCCTCCAACATTTTGTTGCATGGTACCTGGGACCACAATTTTTCTACCGGAATATTTTGGAAAATTTAAAAGGGAGTTCCCATCACCAGATACATTTTGATTTGATGGGTCTGTAACATAATTACCATCGGTAATAAATTTATATTCATATGCACTGGAATTGTCGCCCAGTCTTACAGTTACTGACCAAACTCCATTTTGATTTTTGGTCATAGATTTTTTGTTAGTTGCCCAATTTGTGAAGTCACCAGCAAGATAAACTTCTTTTGCAGTATCATTGGAATAGGAAAATGTAACAGTTCCATTTTCATTTATCACAGGGCTTGTCAATGTTTGTGGTGCGGGATTAAGACCTAAGGCGGTTGATACTTTATCAGCGTCATTTATTGAATCGTATAAGTTTTTCCCAGATACATCGCAAACAAATACAACATATTTACCTCCAGTGGGGACTATAATTGATTTGTTTGTAGTACCACCGGGTATTGGATTATCCCATGAATAATTCAGCGTAGCCTTGTATTGGTAAGTTCCTTCTTTGATAAATGCGCTATAAATATATGTTCCAGTATTATTTAATTGTTTGAAATCAAATCCTTGAAGCTTTTCATTCCAGTTAGCATCAGTATTTTTATTTCTTATATCACCAATAATAGAGATATTAGGAGATAAAATACTGTTAGTGCATAGGTTTAAATCTGGATTTGAAATAAAAGTTACATTTTGATCTTTGTCCAAAGAAAATTTAATGTTATGATCAATTTCTCCATTTGACCATTTATGATCATAAGCAACTTTATACTCGTAATCACCTTTTTTCATAGAGAAGGTTTTTGTACTATATCCATCTCCAATGTAATTCAAATCGTAACTAGTATCAGTTAAATTCCAATCTGAACCATCAGATTGAGCCAGTGTACCAACTAATGTTGCACTATTTTTAAAGCTAGCTGGATTGTTAATTGAATCATATATTGTTTTGTTTTTTAAATTAACTTTGAAGGTAATTTTTTCTTTTTTTGTTACATTTAGTGCTATGTTATTTCCTCCTTTTTGGAAATTAGCACCATAGTTTTCATCAAGAGATCCATTTAGTGCAGCTTTGTAATTGAAAGATCCAGATGTTTTAAAATCAACAGTTAATTCATACAAGCCATTTGAAAATTCATTCATTATAGAGCTTTGATTTTTAGCATCCCAATCAGTTCCTAAACTCTGTGATTTAAAAAAATCGCCTACAAGTGAAACCATAGAATTGGTTGGTGGTGAATTTTGATTTTCATCAGCTTGGATTTTAAAATTAGGCATTAAACTGAACAAAAGCAAAAATATTACGATAAAGTTTAAAAATTTTAATTTTTTGGTTCTCATCATTGATAAATCCCCCCCTTATAATTTTGCAATCGTTTGCATGATAAATATATTACACTAATTAATGGGAATTTACAATATGTTCCAATAAATATCTGGTTAAAATTTGTTCATTAAATATTAATGTAAAAAGTATTAGAAGCCACCGGAAAACAAGTGTACTTCTAATACTTATATCCATATATATTTTCAAATGATAGATGATGAGCTTTACCATGTAGAATAACTAATTATAAACTAAATAATAAATTTAGCCATTGAATACATAGTTGCATCCAAGTAGCTACATGAGGAAATACTCCCATTCCATTTTCTTCTGTTTCTTCATTTGCCAATGATAGTCCATGGGGACCATCGGGATAAATATGCAGCTCAAAGGGGATTTTATTTTCACTTAAAGCATTTGCAAAAAGAAGAGTGTTTTCAACAGGTACTGATCCATCATTAGATGTATGCCACAAAAACGTAGGAGGAGTTATGGAAGAAACGTGTTTTTCTAGTGACATATCAAGAAGTACAGATTCACCTGGATTTTTTCCTAAAAGACAGTTAAAAGAACCTCTATGGGCATAATCTCCTGATGTTATAACTGGATAGCCTAAAATAAGAGCATTTGGTTTATTCATTTTGGGAGTACCATTAAGATAAGACTTGTCCCAGTGAACTCCAAGGCTGGCTGCAAGGTGGCCACCGGCAGAAAAGCCACAAACTGCAATTTTATTGTTATCTATGTTCCATTTATCAGCATTTTCACGTATTATGTTCATGGCTTTTGATAAATCCAAAATAGGTTTAGGATGCAAATTTGGATTAACACTATAATTTAGTACAAAGGCATCATAAGAAGCAGCATTAAACTGAAGAGCTATAGGTTCAGCTTCTCTTGGGGATGTAAAGTTGTATCCACCTCCAGGGCAAATCAAAACAGCTCCTCTTTTTTTATCGCCACCTAAAATATATGTATCAAGTGTTGGTTTAAAATGAGTATTTCCAGTGTCTTTATAAGATGATTCATCCCATAATTTTATTGTTTCTGTTATCATAATATATTCCTTCTTTACTATGTTTTTTTGAAATGTTCAATATAAAACTATTATAATATATTTATTATACATTGAGGGTGAAATAAGTTGAAACTATGAACATTTTTTAATTAATTAATTTATTTGATATAATTGATATAATTGATATTGAAAAAGTAACAGATTAGAAGCATGAAAATGTGATAAAATAAGAGAAGAGTAATCAAAATTAGAAGGTTGTTTTAAAAAGAAACTATTTATATTGAATGATGGACGAACACAGGATATTAAATAATCAAGAAGAAAGAACTACTTTCAAATACACTTGGAATTAGGAGAAATATTTCAGCCTAAGGAAAACGAGGAGGTTTATAAATGTATAATTATGGTGAATTTCCCAAATATGTTTCTGCTCAAAAGAAAAGAGAGAATGTACAGAAAACCATTGAGGAATTAAAAAAGAAAAATCCCAATATTAAACCTGTAACAATAGATGGCAAAAAACTGGCAAAAACCTGGTGGGGAGAAGCATGGAATAAAAATCTAGAGAGCTATTCAGATTATTCAAGTCGTATCGTAAGGGGAAGAAGTTATGTTCGACGTGGAGCGGTGCTAGACTTAGAAATAAGTAAAGGAAATATTATGGCTGTTGTTCAAGGAAGCAGCAGCAAACCATATAAAATAGAAATAAATATTGGACCACTATCAAAGAATGTATGGGAAAACATAATTAAAGATTGTGCTGGAAAAATAGCGTCGCTTCAGGAACTAATTGAAGGAAATTTTCCAAAGGTACTTGCGGAATTGTTTACTGGTCAGGGTAATGGACTCTTTCCTTCACCAAAGGAAATTAAACTAAACTGCAGTTGCCCTGATGCTGCAAATATGTGTAAGCACGTGGCTTCAGCTTTATATGGGGTAGGAGCAAGATTAGATGATAATCCGGCACTGTTTTTCGAACTTAGAAATATTAATATGGATGAACTTATTTCTATAGCAGTAAATAAGGAATCTACTAAACTACTAGAAAAATCTAAAATAAAAAGTTCTAGAGTAATTAAGGAAGATGATGTTTCTGAAATGTTTGGAATTCAAATGGAAATGGGAGCAGAAATGGAAAGTGAAACCAAGGAGTGATAAAGATGAAATTTCTAATAATTGGAGCAGGTGGAACAGGTGGAAGTATCGGAGGTTTTTTAGCCTCAAGTGGTTATGATGTAACATTCATTGCTAGAGGGGAACACTTAAAGACGATAAATGAAAATGGCTTGAAACTTAAATCTGGAATTAAAGGCGATTTAGTACTTAAAAATGTCAAGGCATTTACTAGTGAGGAATATAATGATAGACCAGACGTTATATTTATATGCGTGAAAACTTATTCAATTGATGGAATATTACCATTACTAAAAAGAGTATCACACAAAGATACTGTAATTATACCAATATTAAATGGAATTGGTATTGGAGATAAGATATATGAAAAATTCAAAGATGCCTATGTTTTAGATGGCTGCGTATACATAGTTGGTTTTGTATCTGCACCAGGCGAAATTACTCATATGGGAAAGTTTCTTCGCGTTGTATATGGAGAAAGAAAAAATCAAGCTATTCCATATGACAAAATATTGGAAATCAATGAAGTTTTAACCAACAGTGGTATTAAGGGAATTATCTCAGATAGTATAGTAAAAGATACTTTTAAAAAGTACTCTTTTGTTTCTGCATTTGCCACATGTGGAGCATTTTATAATGTAAACGCCGGAGAAATGCGTAAAAATTTTAAATACCGTGAAACCTTTATTAAGCTGGTAAAAGAAATACAAGCAATTGCTTTTGCCATGGGGTTATCATTCGACGCTGATCTTCTAACTTCAAATGTTCAAATATTAGATGCCATGGAACCAGATTCCACTGCTTCTATGCAAAAAGATTTACAGGCAGGTAAACAGACAGAAATGGATGGACTTATTTTTGAAGTTGTAAGATTAGCTGATGAATATGGGGTATCAGCAGCAAACTATAAAAAAATCGCAAAAAACTTTGGGTACAAAAACTAATATAAGGTGATGACTATTTTATGAATAGATATTTTATACAAGTTTATGGAAGGGTTCAGGGGGTTGGTTTCAGATATTTTGTGCAATATGCTGCCACTGCATTTAAAATAACTGGCTGGGTGAAAAACTGTGATGATGGAAGTGTGCAGATAGAGGCACAGGGCACAGAAGAAGCGACTGATAACTTTTTAATAAAAATAAAAAAAGGAAATCAATTCATTAGAGTGGATGATATAAATTATAGAGAAATTCAACTAGTAGGCAAGGAAAATTCATTTAGAGTTAAATACTAGTTGATATGTTTTTAACTATTAAATATATCATTTTTTATAACCACCTCTATAATATTAACCTTGGCAATTGGTATAGTGAATTTTATAGGGAAAAATAGTTTTAAACTTTCCAGTCGCAAATCAACAAAAAAACAAAATTTCTTATTTGCTGCAGGATATGGAGTGGTTGTTATTTTCATGGGTATGTTGCAATTTCTATTAAGAAATCATATATTATTCTCTTTAAACGCATATTATGTATTTATAATTCTGGGAGTTTTTGGATTTACAAACTAATAAACAAACTCAAATATTAAAATACAATATAACCATCCATTTGATTTATAGCGTTCTATTATTTCTAAATTCAGTTGGTGTAACTCCATTAATTTTTTTAAATATCTTAGAAAATAGTAGTACATCCCTATAACCAACGGAGCGAGCAATATCACCTATATAAAAATTTGAACTTCTCAGAAGTTCAGAGGCCCTCTCCATCCTAAAATTAATTAAAAATTTTTGAGGAGAGCTATCTAAATATTTCTTAAACAATCGGTAAAGATAACCACGTGTTATGTTAACTGATTTCGCAATATTGTTTATAGTAATATCATCACTATAATTATTACTAATATAAAAGGTAGCATCTTCAACATATTTTCTGGTAGCATCTTCTTTAGGAATCTTGGTCGAATTTTTTATATTATTAATCAAAAGGTAAATAAATTTATACAGATAAGACTGAAGTATTATGTCACGCCCATTTTGTTCATATGAATAAGATAACATTTCTTTTATACATATCTGCAATTTATTTTCACCCTTATAAGTAAAAATAGGCAAAATATCTTTATTGTATATTTGAGATATGTAGTGTTTAGCCTTTGTACCATTAAACCCAAGCCATATATATTCCCATGGATCATCTTTATCAGCTTCATAATAGGTAAGAACACTAGGTTCTATCAAAAATATATCTCCTTGTTTTAGATTATATGACTCCTCAGCGATTTTGAATATTCCAGTTCCTTTTACAACATAATGAATTAAATAATAATCCCTTATTCCAGGTCCCCAATAATGAGTAGCATCACATATTTGATGTCCATAGCAGGTAATATTCAAATCTGTATTAATATAGTTTGAACTAGTATATTCTTCAAACATCATATTATATATTCACTCTCCTTAAAAATTCCAATGATTAAATTTTAAATACCCAATATAGAGTAGTTATTTGAACTAAATAAAGTTACATTATAATATTAACAGTATACATTATTCTATATTAATTAGGTGAAAAAAACTATAAAATAAGGATAGAGTTTAAAATTATAAATATATATGTTTTATAAATAAGGTTATTTAATATTGGGAGTGATTTAATGTCAATTAGCTATAATGAGAGGGAAAAAATAATTCATCTACAAACAAATAAAACAAGCTATGTTTTGCAAATAACTGAAACCGGACATTTGGCACATATTTATTGGGGAAGAAAGGTAGATACATTAAATTTTAATAATAAATCTATAATAGCCTCCTCAAGCTATGATATTTTAGATAAAGAATTAAATTATGACGTGATTCCACAGGAGTATCCTGCATATGGTAATAGCGATTTCAGAAATCCTGCCTTTCATGTGCAACTTGAAAACGGTTCAACTATATGTGATTTAGCATATGTTTCACATAAAATATCTAAAGGTAAACCAAAACTCATTAATCTTCCAGGCACATATGTAGAGAATGAAGAGGAGGCAGATACTTTAGAGATAGATTTGCTAGATAAACTTACAGGCTTAAACGTGGTGCTTTCATATACTATTTTTAATGAACTAAATGCTATCACTAGATCGGTGAAATTTATCAATAAAGGTAAAAAAAATTTAAAGCTTTTAAGGGCATTAAGTATGAGTATGGATTTTGACAATGATAACTATGACATGCTTCAATTATCAGGAGCTTGGTGTAGGGAAAAACATATATATAGACGCAGCTTAGTTCCAGGCTCTCAATCTATTGAGAGCAAAAGAGGAATGAGCAGTCACGGTCAAAATCCTTTTATGGCATTGTTAAGTAAAGAAGCAGATGAAACTCATGGAGAAGTTTATGGTTTTAACCTAGTCTACAGTGGCAATTTTATAGCTGAGGCTGAAGTTGACCCTAATTTTAATACTAGGGTAAATCTAGGGATAAATCCTTTTGACTTCACATGGCTTTTAGAACCAGATGAGGTCTTTCAAGCTCCAGAAGTAGTTATGGTTTATTCATCAGATGGTATTGGAGAAATGTCTCGAACTTATCATAAATTATATAGAAAAAGATTATGTAGAGGCAACTTTAGAGATAAATTAAGACCGATATTGGTTAATAACTGGGAAGCAACTTATTTTAATTTTAATGCGAACAAAATTGAACATATAGCTAAAGTTGGCAAGGAGCTTGGAATAGAGCTTTTTGTACTTGATGATGGTTGGTTTGGAAAAAGGGATTCAGATAACAGTTCCTTAGGAGACTGGACAGTTGACAAAAATAAACTTTCTAATGGCCTTGAAGATTTAGTTAAAAAAATAAATGATACTGGACTAGATTTTGGGCTTTGGTTTGAGCCTGAAATGGTATCACCAGACAGTGATCTATATAAAAAACATCAAGACTGGTGCATCCATGTAGATAATAGACTAAAATCTCAAGGGAAATACCAAAGAAATCAACTCGTACTTGATTTAACAAGGAAAGAAGTGTGCGATTATATAATAAAAGCTGTTTCAGATATATTGAAAAGTGCGCCTATATCCTATGTGAAATGGGATATGAATAGGGGGATTACCGAGATGGGATCGGCGTGTCTTCCAGCAGAACGGCAAAGAGAAACTGCTCATAGATATATGCTTGGACTTTATAGAGTTATGGATGAAATTACTAGTATTTTCCCTAATATTTTATTTGAAAGTTGCGCTTCAGGTGGTGGCAGGTTTGACGGTGGAATTTTATATTATATGCCACAAACCTGGACAAGTGATGATACTGATGCCATAGAACGATTAAAAATACAATATGGCACTAGCATAGTTTACCCAGCAATTACTATGGGAGCTCATGTATCAACTTGTCCCAATCATCAGGTTGGTAGAATGACTAGTTTAGAAACCCGTGGTAATGTGGCAATGTCAGGTAATTTTGGCTATGAACTTGATTTAACAAAGTTTACAGAGCTGGAAAAAGAAATTGTAAAAAAACAAGTAAAAAATTATAAAGAGATAAGGCATATAACTCAATTTGGAGATTTTTATAGATTGATTAGTCCTTTTGAAAGCAATGAAGCAGCATGGATATTTGTTACAGAAGACAAAACAGAAGCAATAGGTACATATGTAAAAGTATTGGCAGAACCCTATGTGCCATCAAAAAGAATTAAACTTCAAGGTCTTAACTCAAAATATAAATATGAAGTTATTGGGTATGATATGACGTTAGGTGGAGATGAACTTATGTATATAGGGCTTGATAGCACAAGGTTTGTTGGAGATTTTTCAAGTATTGTATGGAGACTTAAGAAAGTAAAATAAAATGTGACTTTATTTTGAAGTTGCTATGATTTCATTTAAAATGAAGAATAAGACATTTAAGTTTAACACTTTTAATTTTTGGTAACATAGGTTACATACTTAAAAACATACTCCAAGTATAATAATATTATCAAGTTAAGAAAACAAAATAAATCAGAGGATAAGTTGATAAAATTGATATTATATGGAGGTATGGTTATGAGTGCATTTTTGGGAAAGATACATTTTTTATTATATAATAAAATACAGGTACAGGAAAAACTACAACAGGAAACATTAAAATTAGCAGAAGAAAAAAACATTCCAGTAGAAGAATTAAAATTAAAAATTAATGAAAAATATGGTTATCCAGAGACAACACCACTTGAACAGGTTATTAATCAAGATAATATTCATGGATGGTTACAGTTAAAGATACAAGGTGTTGAAAATAGGACAGCAGCGCTGGTTACGGAGTTAATAAAAAACCATAAAGTGAATATTGAGGACATTGGTAAAGTTTATTTTCAAAATGGTAAAAAGCTTATGGAAACTACAGTTGTAGAAGATTTATCACCAAAGGCTTTATATATATTAATTTTCGACAATCTTCTTGAGGGAATGCCTTGTGACAGAGTTAACGAAGAAGTAAATGAATCTGAGGATGAATTCTCTTGGAAAACTACAAGAAACATACATTTAGAACATTGGGAAAATGCTAATGGTGAAATAACTAATTTTTATACTTTAAGAGATGCTTGGATAAATGGATTTTTATCAGCAACTGGTAGAAAATACGTTTATACTCGCAGTGAAGATGGGTACAATAAAATAAGAAAGGGATGATAAATATGGACAGTATTAAATTAATGGTGGAGGAACACAAATATATTAAAAGAATGTTAGTAGTTGTTAGAAAGGCTAGTATTAAGGTTATGCAAGAAGATAATATTAATTACGAAGATTTTGAAAAAATCATTTCTTTCGTAAGAAATTATGCTGATGCCCATCATCATGGAAAAGAGGAGAAAATACTGTTTACAAGAATGGTAGCGGAAATGGGAGATATAGCCGACATAGTTGTGAAACACGGAATGCTTGTGGAACATGATCTTGGAAGGCTTTTTATTAGGGACCTAGAAGAAGCTTTAGCACGGGTAAAAAACGGGGACGAGGATTCTAAAGTTGACGTAATAGCAAATGCAATTTCATATACTCATCTTTTAACCAGGCACATTGATAAGGAAGATAAAGTTACATATCCCTTTGCACAGAGGGGATTAAGTAAAGCATCTTTTGACAAGATAGATGAGGAATGCGAAAAATATGAAGCTGAAAATGAGAAGAAAAAAATTCAAGCAACCTATATAGCCCTTTTAGAAGAACTAGAAAATAAATATTTATAGTTGATATTGTCCCAAAATATAAGTATATATTTAGTGTACAGTGTATAATAGTTGTATACTAAATATGTGTTACTAGGGAGAAAATAAGCAAATGAAAAATGTAGCAATATCAGCAGTTGTGGATTATATAACAATGTTTATTGAAAAACTTTGGAAGGAAAAAGTCTTAATAATAGCAATGCTCTTAGCAATCTGTTCTTCATTCATAACAACTCCCAAATTATCCTATATAGATTTTAAAGTATTGGTACTTATTTTTAATTTAATGATTATAGTTGCAGCATTTAAAAAATTAAAGGTTATGGATATAATTGCTATGGAGATTTTATCAAAATGTAGTAGCACTAGGGTAGTCTCAATGGTATTTATAGCCATAACCTTTTTTTTATCTATGCTTGTAACAAACGATGTTGCACTGATAACTTTTGTACCTTTAACTATTTTAACTTTTAATAAAACTAAGGTCGATCCAATGAAAACCATTATACTTCAAACCCTAGCAGCGAACATTGGAAGTAGTCTAACACCAATGGGGAATCCTCAGAATTTGTTCCTATTTACTCACTACAATTTGAATGCAATGGAATTTTTCAAAGTAATCATACCTTTTGTATTATTTGGATTTATTTGGCTTCTATGGCTTAATAGAAGAGTACCAAAACGAGGTATACGGATTAAAGTTAAAGAAGTACATATTAATGATAAAAAAAGAGTGACGGCATATATAATCCTTTTCATCTTTGTAATAGCATCAGTATTTGGCATAATTAACTACAAATACACTTTGATTGCGGTTATACTTGGAATAATAATCATGGATAGGAGATTGTTTAAAGAGGTGGATTACTTTTTGCTAGCTACTTTTATATGTTTTTTTGTTTTTATTGGAAATATTTCAAATATAGAAATAGTAAAGATCTACTTAAAAGGGTTTCTAAAATTACAACATATGACCTATTTTTCATCAATAATACTAAGTCAAGTTGTAAGTAATATGCCTTGTGCTATATTGGTATCAAGTTTTACAAACAATTGGAAAGAGATACTATTAGGTGTTGATATTGGTGGAATGGGAACAATTATAGCATCCTTAGCTAGCCTTATATCTTATAAAATATATGTAAAAGAAAACGAAGACAAGGGTAAAGTATATTTGAAGAAATTTAATCTATACAATTTCTCTAGTTTGCTATTATTTACACTAGTAATGTTTTTATGGATCAGAGTTTTGTGATTTTTAGTAATATTTTAGTTGGAACCGCGGAGATTAACCCTTCGTCCTTATTAATATTAGGACGAAGGGATTTTTATTTCTTGAAAATATATAATGTGAAAGGTTTAAACAACTTAGGAGGTATCAAAATGTTAACTAAAAAAGATAATCCAATGGAATGAGAAATAAATGTGGTCAATCCATTTGGGGTTGATGATAATGGATTGACCACAGAAATACTTGTAGACAAAAGTGATTAAAGTTTATTTATATATAGACAATCACACAAATATGTTATAAAATTGATGCAGATAATATATTAATGTCCAAAGAACAAATCATTGCAGTAGCCATTGGGGGAAGGAGTAAGTGGTAAAATATGAAAGAGAGCAAAAACTTGTATATGTTTTTAGGTGGGAGGTTTGTGTCACTTATGGGTAGTGGTATTCAAATGATAGCACTACCGCTTTACATACTTGACTTAACGGGGTCTGGAACATTAATGGG
The DNA here is from genome assembly GCF_000686725.1 of Clostridium akagii DSM 12554. Taxonomy (GTDB): domain Bacteria; phylum Bacillota; class Clostridia; order Clostridiales; family Clostridiaceae; genus Clostridium_I; species Clostridium_I akagii. The sequence goes on from NZ_JMLK01000006.1 coordinate 119,925, forward strand.
TGTATTCTCCATGTTAACAATTCTGCCAGCACTTATAACTTCACCGTTTTCGGGAATAATAGGTGATAGGAGAAACAGAAGAAACGTAATGATAGCTATGGATTTAGGAAGAGGCATACTTATTTGTTGGTTTGGAATACTTGCAACCACCGGTAATTTTAATATTTATGCTCTATTTGTTCTACAAATATTTGTGTCTATAATGGACAGTTTGTTTAATTCTTCATCTTCTGCATTAATGCCAGATTTAATATCTAAAACTGAACTGATAGAAGCTAATTCTATGAAGGGCGGGTTTGATGCAGCTTCAACCATTTTAGGACCTGTAATGGGTGGAATAATATATGGATTGTGGGGAATAAAGATGGTGTTTTATTCAAATGGAATTTCCTTTATAATTTCATCAGTATTTTCAATGTTTATTGCTTATAATAAAAAAGTAGAAAAAAAACAAAAAATAAGCTTGAAACTATTTTTAAAGGAAAATTCTGAAGTTTTTAAATTTATTGTTGCTAAAAAAGGATTACTTCAATTGTTTACCTTTGCTATGACTGCTAATTTTTTGCTTGTCCCTTTATTTGATGTAATAATGCCTTATGCACTAAAGAGAGGGGTTGGTTTTACTTCCCGGCAGTATGGTTATATAATGGGTTTTTTAGCAGTAGGAATACTACTGGGTAATATTGGGATATCACTATATTTTAAAAAATTAGGGTTGAGAAAACTTATGAAGTATGGACTTGTTATTGAGACTAGTTTAAGATTAGTGGTTTGTGCATTAATTTTACCTGCCGTAGTAAAAATTTACGGTGGAGTAACTTTCACATTGTTTGTATCAGTATCAATGGGATGTATAGCTATGGAATTTTTTAACGCTTTTGTGAATACTCCAATTTCAACAAATCTTCAAAATCTGGTTCCAGAGGAAATGCGATCTAGATTTTTTTCAATACTAGGAATGTTTTCGCAGGGAGCCATGCCACTAGGGGCCTTATTATTTGGTACGTTACTTGATGAGATGAAATATTATAATGTTTTGATAATTGTAAATATATTATCCGTTTTTGTGACAGCAATATTTCTAATTAAAGCTTGCGATGAGGCCTACGAAGCGAATTGATGCATGATGATGAGAAAAGCATAGGAGGATTATAATGAAGAAGATAAAAAATGTATGTATAGTAATTTTATAATTAGTAATGATATCATTACTAATTATAAATGAAATGGCTGTTATTCTTATAAAATAATTAGGAAATAACAACCAATTATATTTATTAAGTGGTAAATTATACTTATATATCTAATTTTTCTAATAATTTATCAATGCTTTTTGCAGAGATATATTCATCATCTTTTTTAACCATAATTTTACTGTGGCATTTAGAACATTTATTTAAACAATTTTTAGTTTCAAATTTAATATTTTTTTCTTCTAGCGACTTAGCTAATTTATTGTATTTCATTGTATTTTTACAAACTAAATATTTAGGCATTACTAATCCACTTCCTTTGTGTTAGTTCTTTTCTTGAAACTTATCACATTACTTAGTCCATGTCAATGGGAGTGTACTTATGGAGTAGTAACTATAACAGGGAAGAAATTAGTTGTTAACATGGTTCATTTTATTTATTTTTAATGTTATGATAGAAGTAATTTATAAAGTTTAACTAAGGAGCGCATGCATGGCTAATATATTGTACATTTTATTATACCTATTTATTTTTTTTACATCGTGGATTTTAATTGAAGGTCAGGTTTATAAAGTTAGAAAAACTAAAATTAAGAATAACAAAATAAAGGACAATTTCGATAATTTTAAAATCGTTTTTATATCAGATATTCATTACGGAAGATTTTTTAGGGCTAGTAGATTAATTAGCATAGTCAAAATGATAAATAAACTAGACCCTAGCATTATAATAATAGGTGGAGATTACTTGGATATTTCAGTAAAAAGTAAGTCAGATGTAACCAAGTATTTAAATAAGGAATTTGAAATACTAAGAAGATTACGAGCGCAGATAGGCATATTTACAGTGCTCGGGAATCATGATTATTTTAATAGAAGAGATTCTTTATTAAATGAAATTAAATTAAGTTCTTTTCAGATACTTAAAAATAAAAAAAAAGTTATTAATATTGGTAAAGAAAGCATTGAACTAATTGGAGTGGATGATCTGGTCGAAGGAAATCCAGATGTTAATATACTTAAAAAAAATAGTGGAAGTTTTACTATTGCTATTTCTCATAATCCGGATTTTTTTAGTGATTATAAAAATGTAATTAATTATGATTTAGGTCTCGCTGGGCATACACATGGTGGTCAAGTTACTTTTTTCGGCTTATATGCACCATGTACATCTTCAAAATATGGGCAAAAATATGTGAAAAATATCGTTCATGAAGTAAATAGAGATATATTAGTAACTAAAGGAATAGGTAATGGAGTACTGCCTATAAGATTTTTTGCTAGCCCAGAAATTGTACAAATTAATTTAAAAACTGGAACTAGTGTAAAAAATTAAAGATGATATTTTGCATAAATCTAATTTATGCAAAATATGCTAGACTGATTATATGTTTTGAACGTCGTCTATTCCAAAGTAAATCTAGATTTATTTCTTCACGAACGCCATAAGATGATACTGAAATATAATATATGTTATCTTGATAATTCATATTTAAGCCAGTGATAGTCATCCAGTGCCAAGTATATTCTTTAAATTCTTTTACTGGATGTTTAAGAACTAAGATGGCAACGGGTATTTTTTGAGATAAGGCTTCTGAAATAAAGATTATAGCTTCATCAATACTAGAATCATTACCATTCAAAATATGAGGAACTAGGGATACACCTCTTTCTTTAGAAAAATCCATAACATTATCTGAAAATTGATTAACAGAGGTAAGCCCAAAAATTCCTGGTTTTACGTATTTTCGAATCTCAACCATATGCTTTACAAAATCATTTTTATTTATGTTACCTTTATAGGAATATAAATTACTATATTTATCTGGAAATGTTTGAGACAAATAAGCAGTTATATTAGCGGCAGCAACAGGACCACAACCACTGAGTTGATGAAATTTCTTTGGAAACCAATATTGACTGCCACCGTAATATGAAGTTCCTAAGTCATATATATGAAATTGAATCTCCTCAAGAGGAGTTTTAGGTGTAATTAAGCTTTCCATGAGTATCACTCCTCTAATGATAAGTAAAATTGTTTATTATCTAATATAATATAGTATTTACAAGTTATAAACAAGAGAAGTTGGTATGGAAATAATTAAATGATAAAATCCTTATTAATGAAGAGGTTTATAAAAATATGTTTTAAGATGTTTTGCCAAGAATTATGGCAGAACATCTTAATTAAAATTAATTATTTGTTTTCTCCAGTATATTGAAATGGCGGCTGAGTCTGAAGAAAATAACCACTTCTAACTTCTGCAGTCCAGTTCTCTAGCATTTCTTTCCATTCTATACTATTAAAAAAGATATCAATACTTTCAAGCCCTTGGGTAGAATCCCAAACTAGTACACGGTAGGGAAGTATCCCTCCTGATTCATAAACGTCTTGATTAGAAACAGTGATTTCTGTAATAAATAATTGAGGTAGTCCATATTGATATGCCATGGCGGGTTCAATAAATGAAAAATATGAACCTGTCCAATATTCTGTACCTACATCATTTTGGTATATAGTTGCACCATTTGTTTCAGTGACTTTAACTTTTTTTCTTGCTAGGTTTAAAGTTACCATACCAAAACTTGAATAAATCATTGTTCTAATGCTAGACATAGTTGATTCAGGATACTGCTCGGTATTTGGCAAAGTCCTTGGGAATATCAATTCTCTTTTTAATTCTTCCATCAATCTAATCAGAAATTTGATTTGAACATCATTTAGGGTATTACTAGTAGGATGACTTAAAAATACTGGGAGTTTATAAAATCTATTTGTTTTAGCAACTAAATCAGGTGATGGAACCGTAGTAGAGACAGCTTGGCTAGAATTCCAATTGCTACTTTTGTAGTCTGATATAATCATATAATCACCTCTGTACAGTATATTCATTAGCTATGATGAAGGTTAATAAATAAAATAAACAAGGCAAAAGATGGCGCTAAGCAAGTAGTAATAACATTGATGAACTTCATATATAAAGGATTGACAAGTATTAAGCCATCAATTAAAATAAATTTGTGCATATTATGCTATAATTTATAAGTTTAGATTAAATCAAAGAATATTTTAAGAGGAGATAAGTAATGATATTTTATTTTTCAGGTACAGGGAATTCCTTGTATGTAGCTAAAAATATAGGTGAGCATAATAAAGAAGAGCTGGTTTCAATAGCATCTGCCATAAATAATAAAGATGAAAGTTATGAATACACACTAAAAGATGGTGAAATCATAGGGTTTGTTTATCCAATTTATGCTTGGGCACCTCCTAAAATGGTTATTCAGTTTATTAAAAAATTAAAGTTTAACAACTATAAAAACAATTATATATTTACAGTAGCAACATGTGGAGAAAATGTGGGAAATGCAATTAAAGTTATTAGTAATCTTTTAAATAAAAAAAATCTAACACTAAAAAGTGGATTTTCTATACAAATGCCTAATAATTATATAATTTCAGGAGACGTTTATACAAAAAAGGTGGAACAGGAAAAGCTTTCACAAGCAGAATTGGTTTTGAATAAAATTAATGATGTTGTTAAAAATAGTAAAGATGGAATATTTGAAATTGAAAAAGGATTTGTGCCTGGAATTTTAACTTCAGTTATTAGTCCGCTTTTTAACAAAAAAGGTTTGGATACTAAAAAGTTTCATGCAGGTCATAACTGTACAGGCTGTGGGATATGTGAAAGTACTTGTAATTGCAAAAATATTAAGGTAAGGAAAAAGCCAATTTGGGGAAAAAAGTGTATTCAGTGTTTAGCGTGTATTAATTTATGTCCCAAACGAGCAATTCAGTATGGAAAAGGAACAGAAAAAAAAGGAAGATATAAAAATCCTAATATAAATGTTAAAGAAATGATGATAAAATAAGAATAATAGTTGTAATATATAATTACACATAAAATAAGCCACCATAAAAATGGTGGCTTATAAAATTATTTAATTATATTTATTTTGTTTGCCTTTAGAACTGGGGCATGGGCATTTTCTGAAGCAGCATAACCTAGTGCAATGGAATATATAGGATTATAGCCATCTGGTATTTCAAGTTCTTTCTTTAGAGCTTCATTGCTTCCATTTCCAAATATATAAGGCATACTGCCTATCCAGCATGCACCAAGACCTAATGTCTCGGCAGCAAGTAATATATTTTCAGCTGCAGCTGCACAGTCAGCTTGTGGATTAGCGGCATTAATATCACCTGATATTAATATAGCTGTTGGAGCATTATAAAATACTTTATATTTATAATTATTGGACATACCTTTTAATTGATCATTACCGGATTTGGCATATGTGTCTTTTGCTGTCTGAGTAAAATTTTCAAGTACAGTATCATTTTGAATAACAGTAAAGTGCCAAGATTGTTGGTTCATAGCACTTGGTGCATATAATCCAGCTTGTAAAACTTCATTTAATTCCTCATCTTTAATTTGTTCATCCTTAAAAACTCTAATGCTTCTTCTTTCTTTTATAACTTGTAGTATTTCATTCATAGAATTCAGTCCTCTCTTAATAAGATATATAATGTATAAATTATATACTAGTTTGGTATTATAATAAAGTAGACACTTTTATGTAAGATAGTATCTTTTTAGTGACTATAGATATTGGATGTTAATTTTTATATGTTAATTCTAAATGATATATATTTGTTAAAATTATGTTCCTAATGAAAACAAAATGTAAATTATTACAGATTTCATTTTTAGACTATGATTAGGTGGTATAATATAATAAATTCAAATAATATATTGAATCGTTGAAATTATTACATAGCCTTTTAGGGCGGAATGGAGAAAAAATTATGAGTGTTGAAGAAAAAAATTTATCAAAAAAATCAAAAACTGCTAAAAGCTCCATTGTTTTATATGTTGTTGCTATTATTGTAGCTATTATTGGGGTAGCATCACTAGTCACTAATGTTATGGTGTTTAGAACTACCATCGCTTCATATGTTGCACAAGAAGCACAAGGAGCTACAGCAGCCCAGGTAAGCGCAGCATCTAAGCAATTAATATCATCTCAACTACTTCCTGCAATATTTAATTCTATTGGTGTATATTGTGGTATAGCATTTGTTTTAGTAGGCGCTGGCATAATCAATGATAAAATTTCAAAAGGATTAAAACTATTAAGTAAAGATGAACTTGTTACAGAAATTGCAAAAGTAAGTATTCCAGAAAAAAATATTGAAAAAACAGAAAAAGAAGAAAATATAAAAGAAGTTGAAACTGTTTAATAGATAAATAAATAAAAAAGATTGGCAATGATTTGTTAGTAAATAAAATCATTGCCAATCTTTTTTTTTATTGTGGATAATTCAAAGTTTCTTCGCTAATATTTAATAGAACTTCATTAAGATATTTTCTGGCAACATATTTAGCCATAGGGAGATTCATATCAAGATAATTACCACAATCTTTAGGGGCAGCACCTGGAATATCACCTTCATAATCTGCGATGAATTTAAATAAACCAATTAATAGGTCAATGATATCTTTTGATTTATAATCGCCACTAAGTATAAGATAAAATCCAGTTCTGCATCCCATTGGTCCAAAATAAATAGTTTTTGCTGAAATAGCCTGGTCATTTCTTAAATAGGTTGCAGCTAAATGTTCTATTGCGTGCACTTCAGCAGTATTTATAACGGGTTCAAGGTTTGGGGTTGTTAATCTTAAATCAAATGTAGTAACAACATTTTCGCCTACCTTGTCTTTTCTTGAAACATATACTCCGGGTTTTAATCTCAAATGGTCTACAGTGAAACTTGCTATTTTTTCCATAGTATTATCCTCCTTGTAAATCTATAATTGTAAAAACACCTTCATTTTATAGAATTGTTTATATTAAAATCATAACACTTTAATATAAATATTAAAAGTATATACAGAGAATTGATTTATATTGTAAATTAAGTATATTTTATATAACACGCTTAGCTAACTAATATTGATAACAAATCATAAAATTTGATAAAGTACTGCTTTTTAGAATATAATTAAACGTAAGTAAGTTTAATTATATTTTAGCGCTGAAGAGCACTGATCTTAATATCCATGATAATTAAAATGAAATTAATAGAGGAGGAAATAATTAATGGCGAAGGAATATATAGACTACTCGCTGGGAGTGCCTGTATATATTGATTTTGTTACTGTCAGTGAATATCCTATGCACTGGCAAAATGCGATTGAAATGATTTATGTACTTAAGGGGAAAATTGAAGTAACGATTAACAATGGGACTTATGAATTAGAGGAAAATGAAATTGAGATAATTAATGTAGATGAATTACATAAATTATATTCAAATGATAAGAATAATAGAGTTTTGATATTTCATATAGATCCATTCTTTTTTGAAAAATATTATAATGATATAGAAAATATGTTTTTTTATACGAATACCTCCGATGAAGGTGCTCAAGATAGTGAGGAATATGATGAACTTAGAACTTTCTTAAGTATAATACTTTGTGAGTTTGTCCAAAAAAGTGATAATTATGACGAAGAAATTGAAGACAACTTGGTTAGACTTTTATATTATCTTATAAACAATTTTCACTATCTAATGTATGAGCAAAAAGAATTAAAAGAAAACGAAGAACAGCTAGAGAGATATCATCGCATAGCAAAATATATATTTAACAATTACAATAATAATATAACTCTTCAAGATATTGCTGATAAAGAATTTTTAAGTACACATTATTTATCACATGAAATTAAATATGCTACAGGATCTAGTTTTACGGATTTAATAAATATTACTAGAGTTGAAGAATCCATTAAGCTTTTACTAGACAGTGATAAGAGCATTTCGGAAATATCTGAAGAAGTTGGTTTCTCGCATACAAGGTATTTTAATAAGAATTTTAAGGTATATTACAAAATGACACCTTTAAATTTTAGAAAAAAATTCAAGATGGATGATGATACATTTGAAAAACATAAAAGAATGGAGCATCATCCATTAAATGAAGCTATTGAAGGAGTTATATATTATTTAGAGGATTATGATAGATTTAACTCTGAAAATAAGATTAATAAAATCAATATAGACATGAGTAAGGATTTAGGACAATTTGAAAAAAACTTTAAAAACATTATTAATGTTGGGGAAGCATTTGATTTACTCATTGAGGATAATAAAGATATTCTTGAGGAGCTACAGCAGCAAATAGGTTATAATTACGCAAGATTATTAAATGTATTTTCTTTGGACATGGGAATATTCTCAGGAGCTAAGTTTTATAATTGGAGTCGAGCTATGACGGTTTTTGAATATCTTGATACTTTAAATATAAATCCTTTAATCGTAATTGACAATATAGGTTTCGATAGAGATGAATTTATAGTAGCATTAAAATCTTTCCTGGATTTTTTTGATGACATAGAAACTTTAAATTTAAATGATTTTGCATTTCAATTTTCATCGGTAGTACCAGAGGAAATATTAAAGTCTGCCAGAGAAATAATTGAACAGGAATATAAATTAAATATTATAAAAGAGTACTATGATGCTACTTTAAATATCAATCCAATTTATGATACCGCTTATATGTTACCATTTATAATAGAAAATGAAATAAAAGGCAAAAAAAATTTAGGAATGCTTAGAGCATTTGATGTGCTTGGTAGTCAAGTTAATTTAACAAATGAAGTGTTTTTTGGATATCCTGGTATTGTGAATGATAAAGGAATAAGAAAACCAGCTTTTTACGCCTATTATTTGCTTAATATGCTAGGGGATACTTTGGTGGAGAGGGATAATGGATATATCGTTACAAAAAAACAAGGGGAATATCAAATACTTTTATATAGTTATAATGAAGAAATAGATAACCTTATTGAACTTAAGAGTTACTCAAAACTTAGGGGTCTTAGGAATTCAAAGGAAAAAAAATTCTCTTTAAATATAGTTCAAATAACATCTTCAGTTAGGATCACAACATATGTGATAGATGAGGAAGTGGGTTCCTCTTATAACTATTGGCTTGATATGGGGAGACCTGGCAGGCTTAATAAAGAAGAAAAAGAAATAATTCATAAGGCATCATTTCCAGAAATAAATTTTAAATTTACAAAAAAAAGTGCGGTACTTAACCTGCTAGCAGAGCTTACAGGCTATGGAGCAGTACTAATAACAATTAAAGAAGTACAAAGACACCTTAGATAAGGTGTTTTTGTACTTTTTGTATAAAATTGGGCAAGTATACTATTACCTTATTAGTACCTTTTAGTTAACAGTTTAGTGAGTTTAATGAAATGCACATTTAAAATATAATAATACTATAGAAATAAAAAAACTCATGAAGTAAAGCAAAGGTGGTGGAAATTTCATGGGAATGGACAATTCAATATTTAAAGAAAAAAAAGTAAGTAAAATACTTTTAAGGTTTGCAATACCTTCAATAATATCACTTTTAGTTGTAGAGCTGTACAATATGGTTGATACAGTTTTTGTAGGACGTTATGTGGGAGTAGATGCAATTGCTGCATTAACCGTGTCATTTCCAGTTCAAAGATTTTTAACATCCTTAGGAATGCTTATATCCATAGGTGCTTCAACATTTGTTGCAAGAAGTCTTGGAAGTGGAAATATGAAAGAAGTAAAAGATATAATAGTAAATTCTTTTGTTTTAACAGTAGTTACATTTTTATGTGTGTGTCTAGGCATTTTTGTATTTAAAAATCCGTTAATAACTGCGCTTGGAGCAAGTAGCAACGTGTACCCTCTTGCAGATAAATATATTAGTATTATTTTGATAGGAAGTTTCTTTCAATGTCTCTCCATGGTAGCCTGTTATACAATGACATCAATTGGAGATACTAAAATTGCGCTTTACTCAAATTTTATAGGAGCTATATTTAATATAATAATAGATTATTTTCTGGTAGCTGTACTTGGATTCGGAGTTGAAGGAGCAGCAATAGCAACTACTGTTTCTCAAATTATAGCATTTGGATATACTCTATACCATTTTAATAAAATTAGGACTAAATTTAGTATTAAATTTACTATAACAAATATAGTTAGATCATTTAATAAAGTATTACTTGCGGAAATAATAGCTATTGGGTTTTCAACATTTGTAATTGAAATTTCTGATGCAGTGGTTTCAGTAATATTGAACAAATTATTAGTTTCAAGTGGTGGAGATACAGCTATAATTATAGTCGGAGTTATCACTAAGGTATCTATGTTTATTTTTGTAACGATAATTGGCATAAGTGCAGCAATGCAGCCAATTGTAGCTTACAATTATGGGGCAGGTAATTATAAAAAGGTTAGAGAAACATTAAAAGTTACTATAAAAGCTGTAACAATTACCTCACTTGGATTTGGAAGTTTGCTTATGATTTTTGCTACACCGATAATTGGATTTTTCGTTAAAGATGCTTCAATATTACACAGTGCTGTAATAGCGTTTAGAATCAGTATAGCAGTACACCCTGTAATAGGAATATATTATATATGTATATATTATTATCAGGCAATTGAGGAGTCAAAAAAATCTTTCCTATTTTCGATTTATAGGCAACTAGTATTGTTTATACCTTTAGCTATACTTTTTGTTCATATGTTTGGAACTGTAGGAGCATGGATTGCATATCCCGTTTCAGATATGATATCCTTCGTAACATCAATATATTTTATAAAAAAAGATATGGCTCAGAAATATTCAAAAGTTCCGGTATTCAAGCTCAGTAAACCAGATTATGCATATAGTAAAAGCTTAGCTAAGTGATAAGTGATGTTTCGTAAAATGATTATTTAATCTTTTATGAGACATCTTTTTTTATTGAGAATAAAAGTTTATTGTGCTAGGATGAGTATTGTTAACAATTAATAGATGCAGAGGGGTTTGGCAGATGATTTTATACAGAGAAGACGTTATTAAGTTAACGTTACCGATTATAACGGAACAGCTTTTTGTAGCATTAATGGGTATGATTAATACAATGATGGCGGGCCATATTGGGAAAGAAGCTGTTTCTGCTATAGGAATGATTGATTCAATAAATAATATATTTATAGCATTTTTTTCAGCACTAGCTGTAGGTGGAACAGTTGTAGTTGCCCAATATATCGGACAAGGCAATATAAAAAAAGCCAATGAAGCTACTAAGCAGGCATTATATTCAAGTATTGCTATATCATTAGTTATCACAATTTTAATGGCAGTATTTAGAAAACCATTGATTGGATTTTTATTCGGATCAGCAGAAAATTCAGTAATCATAAATGGATACAATTATCTTGGTATAACTTTGATAACATATCCTTTAATAACAATAGATTTAGTTTCTAACGGTATATTAAGAGGTGCAGGTGATTCAAAAACTCCCATGAAAATATCTATAGTTATGAATATTTTGAATGTGTTTTTTTCATGGATATTTATAAATGGATTTAGTATAGGCAATAAGATTTATTTAAAGAGTATGGGTGTTACTGGTGCAGCCCTTGGAATAGCAACTGCACGAACCATAGGTGCTATTGTTATAATTATAGTTCTTCTTAGAGGGTCAAGAATAATACAACTTAAAAAAATAAAAAGCTATAAAGTTGATAAACAGCTTTTGAGGTCTATATTTGGAATTGGTATACCTGCGAGTATAGAATCCTTACTATTTAATGGAGGAAAGCTCATTATGCAAGTGTTTATTGTGGACATGGGTACCATAGTCATGGCTGCTAATACTGTAACCAATTCCATTGCAAACATTTTTAATATTCCAGGCAATGCACTTGGCATTGCAGCTACGGCATTAGTCGGAAGGTATATGGGGAAAAGTAATGACAAAGAAGCTGAAAAGTGTTTATCCTATATAACAAAGATGGCAATTTTACTTTTATCAGTGATTGGAGTACTTTCACTTCTGTTTTCAAGAGAGCTTGCTTCTTTATATACAACAAATACTGAAATTATAAATATTACTACTAGTATTTTAAGAATAAATGCCGCAGCAATGTTATATTGGCCATTATCATTTGTATTGCCAGCAGGGCTCAAAGGAGCAGGAGATGCAAAATATACAATGGTGACTTCAATAATTGGTATGTGGATTTTTAGAATAACACTTGGTTATGTACTTGGAGTAACATTAAATTATGGATTAGTTGGTATTTTTCTTGGCATGTATGTGGATTGGGCAGTTCGTGGTATTTTATATGTAATTAGATTCAAAAATGGGAAGTGGAAAAATCATGTTGTGATTAAAAATAAAATCTAAAATTAATTTAAAATTAATACAGTCTTAATATTTTCAACATATATTAATAGTAATTAGGTATCATCAAATACATTATAAGAGGGGAAGGAATTTAATGAAAAATTTAAATATTTGCATTGATATTGATGGAACCATAACTGATTCATATTTTTGGCTAGATAAAGCTGCAGAATATTTTAATATAAAGGTTAAACATGAAGATTTTAAGGAGTATGAATTTTGTAAAGCCCTTGGCATTTCAGAAAAAGATTATAATGGTTTTTATGAAAAATATAAATTTGAATATCATAGGCAAGATATTCTTAGAGTAGGGGCTAAAGATGTTATTAATGATCTTTATATGAATGATAATATTTATTTTGTTACTGCTAGGGATAAATCACTTGAAAATATTACTTCATCATATTTAAAAAACAATGAAATACATTTTCATGGATTATATGTATTAGGTACACACTATAAAATTGATAAAGCAGAGGAGTTAAAATGTGATATCTTTATAGAAGATAACTTGAATAATGCCTTGCAGCTCTCCAATGTAGGGTTTAAAGTTCTATTATTGGATGCAACATATAATCGCCATGTAAATGATCCAGGTATAACAAGAGTATATAGTTGGATTGATATATATGACGAAATAGTTAACTATAAATTTCTTCAAAAAGTAATATAAATATACTTAAAATGACTAAATAAAACATCTTAGTCATTTTTTTTATTGACAAAATTCAATGGGCAGGTTATTATTATACCAATGAATGATAATGATAATCAAAATCAATTAATGAAGTTATAATATATATTGAAAGGTGGTATTTTGATGAGTGTATTATTAATTGGAGGAGACAGAATTGGAAGTATAACACAAAAATTAAAAGAAAATGGATTTGATGATATACAGCACGTAACAGGAAGAAAACACGGAAATAGGAAGATAAAAATAAGTCCCAAAACAGATTTAGTACTTATTTTTGTTGATTTTGTAGAACATAATTTAGTGGAGATAGTAAAAAAAGAATCAAAACGAATTGGAGTAAGAGTTGAGTTTTCAAAACGTTCATGGATTTCTATGGAGAGTACCATAAAGGGATGTATTAATGATGCATCTATTTCTGAGAAGTATAAGGCAGTGTGACGCAAAATAGTTAAAAGCAAGAAGCACGTAATAGTCATAATAAAATAATATTAAGAGGCCGCTAGTGTAAAAACTAGCGGCTGCTTTTGCACCAAAAATAATTTATTTATAATAATTAATTTACTTATAGGCAAAATAGACTTATAATTTTAAAATGTAAGTTTAAATACTTACTAAAATCATATATATATCGATATTGGAGGAAACAATGACTTTGGATAATAAAGAAGAACAGGTTTATGATGTATTATCGCTAACTTCTCTGGAAAAATTAGAACCAGTGAGAGTAAGACCAGGTATGTATATTGGTTCTACAGGTAGCAAGGGACTACATCATTGCATATGGGAAATATTAGATAACGCTATAGATGAAATATCAAATGGATATGGTAATAAAGCAATTATCATATTAAATGATGATAGAAGTGTAACAATTTCAGATAATGGTAGAGGTATACCTACAGGAATACACCCAATAAAGAAAAAATCCGGGGTTGAAATGGTATATACTGAACTTCACACTGGAGGAAAATTTGACAACAAAAGCTATAAGACCTCTGGTGGACTGCACGGAGTTGGAGCAGCCGTAGTGAATGCTCTTTCTGAGTGGCTTGAAGTTGAAGTAAAACAAGGGGGATGCATCTATAAGCAGAGATTTGAATATTCAATGGATAAGTCACTTAAGAGACTTATGCCAGGAACGCCTGTAACAAAACTTATTAAATTGGAGCAGAAAACTGTAGATACGGGAACAACTGTAACATTTAAACCAGATAAAAAAATATTTGGTTCTACAGACTTTAGATTTGAAATAATAGATGAAAGACTTCAAGAACTTTCTTTTCAAAACAAAGGGATAACATTGGAGTTTGTTGACAAAAGAAAAGATCAAGAGGTTCAAAAAACATATCATTCTGCAAGAGGACTTTTGGACTTTATAGATTATCTTAATGAAAGCAAAAACCCTATTCATAAGGAACCAATTTTATTTAGCGGTGAAAGAGAAGTTAATGGAATATTTCTAGGTGCAGAAGTCTGCATACAATTTACAGATTCAACTACAGAATATATAGCTAGTTATGTAAATAATATTCCAACTTCGGAAGCGGGTACACATGAAACTGGATTTAAGACAGGCATGACCCGTGCTTTTAAGGAATGGGCTAAAAAACTGAATTTAATAAAGGAAAAAGACAAAGAATTCGAAGGTGATGACCTAAGAGAGGGAATGACTGCAATAATTAAAATAAGGTTATCAAGCCCCATTTTTGAAGGGCAAACAAAAACAAAGCTTGGAAACACTGAAGCGTATACTATTATGAACGATTTATCATACACTAGATTTTGTGAGTGGATTGAAGATAATAAGGAATTGGCAACATCTTTTATGAATAATGCCATTGAAGCGTGTACAAGAAGAGAAAAAATAAAAAAAATTAATGAAGCAGAAAAGAGAAAAGTTGGAAGAGGTACAGCACCGTTAGCTGGAAAAGTAGCAGCATGTACTTTAAAAGACTCCAGTTTAACTGAATTTATAATAGTAGAAGGAGATTCAGCTGGTGGAAGTGCTAAGCAAGCAAGAGATAGAAGATTTCAAACAATTATGCCATCAAAGGGAAAAATAATGAACACTGAAAAGCAAAAGCTTGAAAACGTACTTGCCAGTGAGGAACTAAAAATATTTGCAGTAGCTATTGGTACAGGAGTACTTGGTAATTATAAGGAACAGGAATTAAAATATCATAAAATAATAGTTATGAGTGATGCAGATGTGGATGGTTATCACATTAGGACCCTATGGATGACATATATTTATAGATATATGAGACAACTAATAGCAAATGGACACCTATATATTGCATTACCACCACTTTATAAAGTATATAAAGCTAGTAAAAATGGTGAAGTTGTAAAATATGCATATTCTGATCAGCAGCTAGAAGAGGCTAAAAAAGAGATTGGTAAAGGGTGCCTTGTTCAAAGGTATAAGGGGCTAGGTGAGATGAATCCAGATCAGCTTTGGGAAACAACATTAAACCCTAACACTAGAACTCTTCAACGAGTGACTATAGAAGATGCTGCAAAAGCTGAAAAAATGGTGTCACTTTTAATGGGAGATGTAGTAGAACCTAGAAAAAATTATTTATACAAATACGCAGAGTTTTAATGGAGGCTAACAATGGCTAAGAAGATAGATATACCCAAGGATAATAACATTATTAATATCCCACTGGAAGAGGCAATGCCTGACAATTATTTACCATATGCAGTAGAAGTTGCAAAGGAAAGGGCACTACCGGATGTTAGAGACGGACTTAAGCCAGTTCATAGAAGAATATTATATGGTGCTTATATGCTTAAGGCTTTCCCTGATAAACCTTACTACAAATCAGCCAGAATTGTAGGAGACATATTAGGTAAATATCATCCACATGGAGATTCTTCTGTATATGAAGCTATGGTTATACTCGCTCAAAATTTTTCAACCAGATATCCACTAATTGATGGTCACGGAAATTGGGGAAGTCAAGATGGTGATGGAGCGGCAGCAATGCGTTATACTGAGGCAAGGCTTACACCTATGGCTATGGAAATGTTAAAGGATATGGATAAAAATGTAGTTGATATGATGGATAACTATTCTTCCTCGGAACTTGAACCTAGAGTCCTTCCTGCAAGGTATCCAAATCTTTTAGTAAATGGTGCATTTGGTATAGCAGTTGGTCTTGCAACAAACATACCACCTCATAATCTTAATGAAGTTATAGATGGAACGTTAAAGTACATAGACAATAATGAAATAACCACAGCAGAACTTATGAATTATATAAAGGGACCAGATTTACCAACTGGAGGTATTCTAATAGGTAGAGAATCACTTCTTTCTGCTTATGAAAAAGGTGAGGGAAAGGTAACATTAAGGGCTAAAACAAGTATAGAAATGCTTGAAAACGGCAGATATGGCATTGTTATAACTGAATTTCCTTACAGAAAAAACAAGGCGAAATTACTTCAGAGTATATCTGAGATGACCGGGGATAAACGGCATCAAAAAGCACTAGAAAGCATAACCGATATTCGAGATGAATCTGATAGAACTGGAATAAGGTCAGTAATAGAATTTAAGAAAGTAACAACTAAGGATGAGGTAGAAAAGGTACTTAAATATATTTTTAAAAAAACTGAACTTCAGTCAAATATAAGTTTCAATATGGTAGCACTTTCAGAGGGGAAACCTCTTACTATGGGTCTAAAGACAATAATTAAATTTTATGTTCAGCATCAAAAAGAAGTGGTTAAGAGAAGAGCAGCAAGAGAGCTTGAAATAGCCGAAAAGAGGTTCCATATTGTTGAAGGATTGATTAAGGCAATAGATGTATTGGATGAAATAATAGTTACAATAAGGGCTTCTAAATCAAAAAAAGACTCTATAAATAATTTAGTGGAGAAGTTTGAATTTACAGAGATTCAAGCTGAAGCTATAGTTGAACTTATGCTTTACAGACTAACCGGTCTTGAAATAAAGATTTTTCTAAAGGAACACAAAGAACTATCAAAATTAATAAAAAAACTTAAAAATATTTTGGAAAACGAGAGCGTACTTTTAGCTGTAGTTAAAAGTGAATTAAGTGATGTAAAAGAAAAGTATGGCGATAGTAGAAGAACTGAAATTGTTGAAGATGAAGCAGAAGCAAAAATTGATATTGAAGAATTTATAGTAATTGAAGACACAGTTGTAACAATGTCAAATGAAGGTTTTATAAAGAGAATCTCTCAAAAAACTTATTTAAGATCAAATACAAATGTGGAAGACATAGAGTATAGAGACGGAGATACAAACAAATACTTATTTAACTCCAACACAAAAGATATAGTAATGTTTTTCACTAGTGATGGAAATATGTACCAGCTTAAAGGAGATGCTATTCCTGAGTATAAATGGAAAGAAAAAGGTGAAAAAATTGATACTATAATTAAAGGTTTGGACTTAAACAAGGAGCGTATAATTGGAGTATTTTCGGTTGGTGATATAAATTGTGACCAAGACTTTTTGCTTATAACGGATAGAGGATTTATTAAAAGGACAAGTGTTCCTAACTTTAGCTCAAATTACTCTAGAATTATGGCATTAAAACTTAAGGGAAATGAAAAATTGAATTTTGTAAAATTACTTTCAAAAGATGAGGATTTTAAGTCTATTCACGTCCAAACTGTTAACGGACTTAGTTTTATAGTGAAAAATCCTTGCCTCAAGGCGGTGGATAGAAATATCCTTGGAACAAAGCTATTTAATTTTTCAAAAAACGATGAAATAAAAGATATTGAATTAATAAATCAATATAACAATGATACATTTTATGTTTCTATTAATGAAAAAGGTATGTTAAAAGCTAATGGTAGAGCTACTAATAAATCAAAGCTAGGAACCCATTTCAAAGAATGTAAAACGGATTCTGAAGATACAATTTTAGTATTCACAAATACAGGTAAGGTACTCAGTTTATACTCTTGTTTGTTACAAAATATTATTGAAGAAGGATTTAACTTAGATAACATAAATAATGAATTTAATAAGGAAACGGAAAAAATATTAAATATAATTTCAATAAAAGACTATAATAATGATATATTCTTTTTTACTAAAAATGGTTTTGTAAAAAAGATGAAAATGGATGAATTTAAAGGAGATTATACTAGCTGCACTGTATATAAATTCAGAAGTGAAAATGACGAGATTATAAACTTAGAATTTTTAAGTAATGAGAGTGAGGGTGAAGTAATACTCATTACCAAAAAAGGAATGAGTATTAGATTTAATTCTAGTCTTATAAACTATATGGGAAAAGTTGCATCAGGTGTTACAGGAGTTAGTCTTGGTGAAGAGGATGATGTGGTCTATGGATTCTTATACAAAGGTCAATATGAGGAAATTACACTAAAATCCAAAGACAAAGAGATTAAAACAGTGAAAATTGATGAGATTAAACAACAAAATAGAGCTGGAAGAGGAAAAAACATAATGATTACTGCTCTTGATGATTTTATTAAAGAAATTAAGTTGAAATAATAGGAGATGGATAACTATGTCTAGTGTGATATTGTTTTTAGCGGAGGGTTTTGAAGAAATAGAGGCAATTACAGTTGTTGATGTACTTAGGAGGGCAGATATAAAATGTGATATTTGTGGACTAAATAGTATTACTGTAAAAGGTTCCCATGGAATTGAAGTTAATTGTGATAAAATACTTGGTAATATAGTAGATAGCGAATATGATGCTGTAGTTTTACCTGGAGGAATGCCAGGTGCTAAAAATCTAAGAGAAAACAGCAAAGTAGTGGATTTAGTTAGTAGTTTTTATAAACAAGGTAAGATAGTAGCGGCCATTTGTGCTGCACCAATGGTTTTAGATAGAGCTGGAATAATTAAAGGAAAAACTATAACATCTTATCCAGGATTAGAACTTGGTGAATGCAATTATATTGAACAAATAGTAGCGGAAGACGGAAATATTATAACAAGTAGAGGTCCCGCTACTACAATATATTTTGCCATGAAAATTGCAGAAAAACTTGAAGGCATTCAAAAAGTAGATGAATTAAAGAGTGAAATGATGCTTACTTTTTTAGAAAATAACATATAATGCTGAAATACTAAGATATAACCATGAAAACAGGTCATAATGTGGAACGATGAACTGTATTAACATATACAGTCATAATTTAGGCATTTTTGCAATTGTAATATAAATTCCTGAGATATATAATCAAGGAATGTCCAAAAAGTAAAATGTTTATTAGAGGTGTACTTATGATTTATAATATTAAAAATTTTTTATTAGGAAAAGCACTTAAAACTGAACAATTAAAAGGAGAAAAATTTAGTATTTTCTGGGGCCTGCCAATACTTTCCAGTGACGCTATATCATCAGTAGCATATGCAGGACAAGAAATACTTTTTGTACTCATACCGGCAGTGGGTTATATGGCATTCACTGACCTGATTCATGTATCATTAATGATTATATTTTTATTATTTATACTTGTATTTTCATATAGACAAGTTATTGATTGTTATCCAAACGGAGGAGGAGCCTATATAGTTGCACAAGACAATTTAGGAGTTACTCCAAGTTTAATAGCAGCAGCGGCTTTGTGTATTGATTATATTTTAACTGTTGCAGTTAGTATTGCTGCAGGAGCGGCTGCTATTACATCAGCATTTTCAAGTCTTTTGCCCTATAGTGTAGCTATTTGTGTTGTGCTTATAATTATAATGACTATAGGAAATTTAAGAGGTATTAGTGAATCGGCTAAATCCTTTGCTATACCACCTTATTTATTTATTTCAATTATGGTTATAATGATTGTAGTTGGATTTGTAAAATATAATATAATGGGAATCCATCCTAAACCACTTTTAGTTATACCAGGGTTTACAAACGCACTTACTTTATTTATATTTTTAAAAGCTTTCGCCGCTGGGTGTACTGCACTTACTGGAGTAGAAGCAGTAAGTAATGGAATACCTAGTTTTAAAGAACCATCTCAAAAAAGTGCAAAAACTGTATTATTGTTATTAGGTTGTGTGGCATTTGTACTATTTGGAGGTATTTCATATCTTGCTACAATATATAAGCCAGTATATAATTCAGATATAACTGTAATAGCACAACTTGCTATACAAATATTTGGACAAAATAGCTTTATGTTTTACATTATTCAAGCAGCTACAGCCTTAATATTGATTATGGCTGCAAATACCTCCTATAATGGATTTCCACTTTTACTTTCTATTATTGCAAAAGATGGATATGTTCCAAGACAATTCTCAAAAAGAGGTTCAAGGCTTGGATATTCTAATGGCATAATGTTTTTATCCATAGCTGCAACTCTACTTCTTGTGTATTTTAAAGGTGATAACCATAATTTATTACCACTTTATGCGGTTGGTGTTTTTGTATCCTTCACTTTGGCTCAAACAGGAATGGTATTAAAATGGCTTAGACATAAAAAAGGATCATGGAGGCATAAAGCATTAATTAATGGAATTGGTGCAATATTGTCTCTTGTAGCAACAATAGTAATTGCCGCTACAAAATTTAAAGAAGGTGCTTGGATTGTATGTTTATTGATACCGCTTATAGTGTTTTTTATGTCAAGAGTAAAAGCTCATTACGTTATAGTTGCAGATGAGTTAAAGCTTAATATTGACCAAAAACCAAAAATTATTAATCATGAAAAACAGAAAAATTATATGATTATACCTATTGATTCATTAAATAAATCATTTTTAAAATCATATAATTATGCTAGAAGTTTTACCGAAGATATTATAATTTTCCATGTTTCTGTAGATGAGGAAATGACAGATAAACTTTTGGAAAAATGGGAACAATGTGGAGATGGTATTCCAATAGTTGTAAAAAAATCTCCATATAGAAATTTGATTGGACCACTTGTTAAATTTATTGAATCAGAGGAGTTTGTTATAATGCCCGGTGATACAATAACAGTAGTTATGCCTCAATTTGTAGTAAAAAAATGGTGGCAAAATATACTCCATAATCAAACTTCTTTATTTATACAAAGTACTTTATTGAAGAGAAGAAATATTGCATTAACCACTCTTCCTTATATAATAAATGAATAAATGAATAAAATAATATTAAAACTTCATCAGTTCTTTTAGAATTGATGAAGTTTTTTTTATAAATTATAGAAATGTAGTTCTACTTTATGATATTATTCTGTATGGTGATAAATTATGAAAATATTAAATATGAATAACGGAATAAAAGTTTTATATGAATATAGACAAAATTATATTACATCATTTTGTATTGGATTTAAAGCTGGTGCACTTATGGAGAGTAAAGAAGAACTTGGACTTGCGCATGTAGTAGAACATATGATTTTTAAAGGAACTAAAACTCGCAGTGAAATAAAAATTAATAGAGCTTTAGATGAAATCTTTGGTTTCAACAATGCTATGACTAATTTTCCCTACTCAATATATTATGGGACTACATTAAGTGAAAATTTTGAAAAAGGATTTGAAATTTATTCGGATATAATATTAAATCCAATATTCCCTAAAGAAGGATTTAGTGAAGAGATAGATATTATATGTGAAGAATTAAGAGAATGGAAAGACGATAACTTCCAGCTATGTGAAGATGAACTGCTTAAAAATGCTTTTAAAAGTAGGAGAATAAACACTTGCATAATTGGGGAAGAAAAGAGTATAAGAAAAATTTCTATTGAAAATATTAAAAGTTTTTATGAAAAATTTTATGTCCCTACTAATTGTGTTATAAGTGTTGTTTCATCATTGGATTATGAATCAGTTAAAAATATTGTTACTAAATATTTTGAGAATTGGTCCGGTGATATAGTGCATTTAAAACAAGAAATTTATGAAAAAAATGATGAAGGTAAATTTATTAAAAATAAAGAAGGTATTCAAGGAGCGAAGATTCAATATTGTTTTCCAATTCATGATTTGGATGATAAAGAAGTAGTCGCACTAAAAATTTTTAATACGAAATTTGGAGAAGGAACAAGCAGTATATTATATGATAAAATAAGAACTCAAAATGGCCTTGCCTATGACATTTATAGCTATATTAAAAATGAATCAGGAATAAAACTATTTATTATATGCCTTGGGACTTCAAACGGTAATGTAGAAAAAGCCATGGGGATAATAAATAATCTACTCTCAAGTAGTAAGGAACTTGAAAATATATTTACCAAAGATGATATAATTAAAGCAATTAGTGCAATAAAGCTAAAGAGAGAACTAAGAGTTGAGAAGTCAATAGAATTATGCAAAGAGCTTACAACAAATGAAATTATGTTTGGAGAGCAAAAAATTAATAATGAACAAAAAATTTTACAAGATATAAATGCCCAGGATATAATTAAAATAATAAAAAAAGTTCTAGTTTCACCTACAATTCAAGTTTTGTGCCACTAGAAGTGCAGGAGGATAGTTCATATGATTAATAATGTTCAAATTATAGAGACGTCGGAATTTACAAATAATTTAACCAGAGATGAATTAATATCTATTTTAGAGGATAACAGTTGTAATGAAGTTTTGTATAAAGCAGCGGACCGGGTTAGAAAAAAATATATGGGAGATGAGGTTCACCTAAGAGGGTTAATTGAGTTTTCTAATATATGCAAAAGAAATTGTATGTATTGTGGACTTAGATCGGAAAATAAAAATATAAAAAGATATAGATTAATGCCAGACGAGATAATAGAGCTTGCACGAAAAGGTACAGAATATGGCTATAAAACATTTGTATTGCAATCAGGTGAAGATGAATTTTATACAGTTGAAAAGATGAAATATATTATAAGTAGCATTAAGAAAATGAATGTGGCTGTTACCATAAGTATTGGTGAAAAAAGCTTTGAGGAGTATAAGGCGTATAGAGAAGTTGGGGCAGATAGATATTTAATAAGAATTGAAACCACTGATAAAAACTTATATGATACTATGGATCCAAAGATGAGCCATGAAAATAGAAAAAATTGCCTAAGGGATTTAAAAACATTAGGTTATGAAGTTGGAAGTGGTTCACTTGTTGGCCTTCCAAATCAAACTATTGAATCCATGGCTGATGATATATTGTTTTTCAAAGAGATTGGTGCAGATATGATTGGTATTGGACCGTTTATTCCTAATGGAGATACTCCTTTAAAGAACGCCAAGGGTGGAGAATTTGATTTAAGTCTTAAAGTAATGGCTCTTACAAGAATATTACTAAAGGATATAAATATACCAGCTACCACTGCTATGGAAACATTAAATAAAAATGGAAGAGTTATAGCACTTCAGTCAGGCGCTAATGTAGTTATGCCCAATATAACAGAAGGTGAGTACAGAAAATTATATGCACTTTATCCAGGAAAAATATGTGTTAATGATACACCAAGTCATTGCAGAGGATGTATTACTGGTAAAATAACAAGTATAGGAAGATTTGTATCTAAAACTAAAGGATATAGAGACAAGAGTAAAAATGTATTGACATAAGGCTATGGTATGCCTAAAAAGGAGAAATTTTATTGAAAAAGTGGTTTGTAAAAAATAGAAAGGCTAATTACGGGGAAATTGCTAAAAAGTTTGATGTTAGTGAAGTAGTGGCCAAGCTAATTGTGAACAGGGATCTTACTATGGATGAGGATATAAAAAGTTTCTTAAATCCTTGTTATGAAAACCTTCATAATCCTCGTGAAATGAAAGACTTAGTTAAAGGTGTAATGCTTATTAAGCAAAAGATAGAACAAGAAAAAAAAATAATGGTGGTAGGAGATTACGATGTTGATGGAGTAATCAGTTTGTTTCAATTATATACAGCACTTAAAAGATGTAAAGCTGATGTTGTTTATGATATTCCAGACAGAATAGTTGATGGGTATGGAATAAATAAGAATATTATTGATAAAGCAAAAGATCTTTGTGTTGATACAATAATTACTTGTGATAATGGTATAGCTGCAATTGAAACCATAAAATATGCAAAAGAATTAGGCATGACAATTATTGTAACTGATCATCACGACATTCCTTTTATAGAAAAGGAAGATAAAAATAGGGAATTTATTAGATCGGAAGCTGATGTTATAATAAATCCAAAACAAAAAGATTGCAAATATAAATTTAAAGCACTTTGTGGAGCAGGTGTAACATTTAAATTTATTGAAGTTTTATATGAGGAAATGGGTATTGACAAGGCAGAAGCTTATAAATTTATTGAATATACAGCTATTGCAACAGTATGTGATGTAGTAGATTTAGTAGACGAGAATAGAATATTTGTAAAAAATGGATTGAAATTAATAAATGAAACATCAAATCTTGGTTTAGCTGAATTAATTAAAGTAACAGGAATTGAAGACAAAGAGATATCAACATATCATTTAGGTTTTGTTATAGGACCTTGTATAAATGCATCAGGTAGACTTGATAATGCTAAGGAAGGTGTGAAATTATTACTTGCCGTAAGCTTAGCTGAGGCGAATAGATCTGCCATAGAGTTACATGAACTTAATAAACAAAGGAAAGATATGACCCAGGCAGGAATAGAGGCGGCTATAGAATATATTGAGAGCAATAAAATGGCTGAGGACAAAGTACTCGTGATTTTTATCCCAGAAACCCATGAGAGTATCGTAGGAATAGTTGCGGGAAGGATAAGAGAACGTTATAATGTTCCTACCATAGTGCTTACAAGAGCTAAGGAAGGTATTAAAGGTTCAGCAAGGTCAATAGATGAATACAATATGTTTGAAGAACTTAACAAGTGCAGGGAACTCTTAGGACGCTTTGGAGGACATCCTATGGCAGCTGGATTATCATTAGATGAAAGTAATGTTGAGCCATTAAGAAAAAAACTTAATGATATAGTAACTTTAACTGATGAAGATATAATTCCTAAAATATGTATAGATATGCAGCTACCTTTAGAAAAAATTGACCTTAACTTAATTAATGATTTAAGCATATTAGAGCCCTTTGGAAAAGCTAACCCTAAACCAGTATTTGGTGAAAAACAAGTAACAGTAGTAAAGGCATCAATTCTTGGTAAAAATAGAAATGTGCTTAAATTTAAAATAGTTATGAGGAATGGAAAATATACTGATGGAATAT
Organism: Clostridium akagii DSM 12554; assembly: GCF_000686725.1. GTDB lineage: Bacteria > Bacillota > Clostridia > Clostridiales > Clostridiaceae > Clostridium_I > Clostridium_I akagii. The sequence continues at coordinate 145,173 of NZ_JMLK01000006.1, forward strand.
ATTTCAGGGATATTGAGGAATTTGAGAAAATTATTATAGATAAATATGGATCTGACGAACTTGATAGATTATACCATGGAAATTGCAGGCTGAAACTTGATATGGTATTTTATCCAAGTGTTAATGAATACAACGGAAATGTAAGCATTCAAGTAGTTATAGAAAACTTTAGATGAATTTGCTTTTAATTAGCAATAAATTAAATTACAAATTATAAGGATCGGTAATTTTATGCAAGTATTAAATTTGTTTTTTATATTAATAGTATGTACTTTGTGTATATTATCTTTGATAAAATATAATAAATCAAGAAAATCTTTTGGAAATAACAATCTTGAATTTTTGCAAAAAAATCAATGGATAATTGTGTGTATACTAATTATAATTGGGTTTGCTGTTCGTGCCATTTATTTGGGATCTAATCCATCTGGACTTAACCAAGACGAGGCATCAATAGGATATGATGCTTTCTCACTTTTAAAGTATGGAATTGACAGAAATAATTTTCATAATCCCGTGTATTTTGTTGCATGGGGAAGCGGACAAAATGTCTTATACGGATATCTAACCATACCGCTTATAGCATTGTTTGGACTTAACACTATTGTTATTCGTATACCAGCGCTTATCTTTGGAACACTGTCACTTTTAGTTTTTTATTTACTTATAAAAGAAATATGGAATATGAGCACTGCATTAATTGGATTGGTATTGCTTATAATAAGTCCATGGCATATAATGATTTCAAGATGGGCACTTGAATCAAATCTACTTCCAGCATTTTTACTATTTGGCACATATTTTTTGGTTTTATCTTTTAGAAAATCTAAGTTTTTTATAATTTCAATGGTTATGTTTGGATTATCACTTTATTCTTATGCCTTGTGTTATATAATTCTTCCCATTTATCTAGTGCTTATATTTGTGTATATTATTATGTTTAAACAAATTAATATTATTGATTTTATAATTGGGGTTGTTTTATTAGTTATAATGGCAATGCCATTATTTCTATTAATATTAATAAATAAAGGAATAATACCTGAAATTATAACTCCACTGTTTTCTATTCCATTTATGAGTGGGTTTAGGGGTTCTGATTTGGATGTAGGTATAGCTGCAAACCTTATTGTATTTATTAAAATAATATTAAGACAATCAGATGGACTTATATACAATGCAATAGATGGGTATGGAATATTTTATTTATTCAGTTTACCATTTATTATAATCGGTTTTATATCTTCAATAAGAATATCTATAGATAAAATTATGAAAAGGCAATTTGATGAGTCTATAGTATTTATTCTTTGGTTTATAGCTACTTTTATTATGAGTCTTCTTACATTAACAAATATTAATAGAGAAAATTCTATATTTATCACGTTAATCTATTTTTGTAGTTTAGGTATTTTGTTTGTAATCAAGAATATAAAAATAGCCATTGTTTTTGTAGCATTTATTTATTTAACAGCATTCCTTAGTTTTTCTTGTTATTACTTCAAAACTTATCCATCACAGATAGGTATAGTATTTTATAAGTCTTTACCTGAAGCAATTAATTATGCCAGTGAAGAAACTAAGGGGAATATTTATCTAACTAGTAATGTTAACATGACGTATATATATGTTCTGTTTTGTGAAAAAATACCCACAAAGGAATTTGTAGATACTGTACAATATGATGATATAAATGGGGAATTTCGATCACCTAAGAAGTTTGGTAGATATATTTTTGGAATTACAAATTTTAATATATCAAAAAATGATGTTTATGTAATTGATAATTCTAGCATTAAAGTATTTTTGAAAAAAGGGTTTAAGATAAAAAAATTTGAAAACTATTCTGTAGCATATTAAAAATAAATTTTATTGGAGGAAACAATATGAAAGAAATATACAATAGAAGAAGTATTAGGAAATACAAGGACAGACCAATTGAAAAGGAAAAAATAGAAGAACTTCTAAGAGCAGCCATGCAAGCTCCGTCAGCTTCAGACCAGCAATCATGGGAGTTTATTGTTGTTGAAAATAAAAAAACTTTAGGCAAGTTATCATTAATGAATTCTTATTCTAAGTTTGTTGCTGATTCCGCCGCTACTATTGTAATTTTAGGTAATAGCAACAAATTTAAAGTGGCAACATCTTGGGAAGGTGATATGGGTGCAGCTACAGAGAATATCCTTTTAGAAGCTACATACTTAGAACTTGGATCAGTTTGGCTTGGAATAGCAACAGATGATGCTGCTACTGATTATATTAAAAAAACTTTTGATTTACCAGAGAACATTAAGCCTTTTGCATTAGTTTCAGTAGGTTATCCGGATAATGAAAAAAATGAATTTATTGATAGATTCGATGAGAAAAAAATACATTATGAAGACTATAAGTAAAGTGGAATAAAAAAGCTAATTTATAACAATTATAATGGTGTAAACTGAATAATTAAGACAAAATGGAGGAATCACCATGAAAGAGATATTTAATAGAAGAAGTATTAGGAAATACCAGGACAGACCGGTGGAAAAAGAAAAAGTGGAAAAACTTTTAAGAGCAGCTATGCAAGCACCATCAGCTGCAAACCAGCAGCCTTGGGAATTTATAGTTGTTGAAAATAAAGAAACATTAAACAAGTTATCATTAATGACTCCTTACTCTAAGCCGGTTGCGGGTTCAGCAGTAACTATTGTGCTTTTAGCAAATACTGACAATTTCAGAGTCGAAACATCTTGGCAGCAAGATATGGGTGCAGCAGCCGAAAATATCCTTCTAGAAGCTACATATCTAGGACTTGGAGCAGTGTGGTTAGGTGTTGCAACAGCCGATTCTGCCATAGATTTCATTAAAAAAAGTTTTGACCTTCCAAAGAATATAAAACCTTTTGCTTTGGTTTCAATAGGATATCCAGAAGAACAGCAAAATGTAACAAGTAATAGATTTGATGCAAAAAAAGTTCATTATGAGGAATTTAAATAATATTTTGAAACTAAGGATGGTGCATAAAAATGATTACGATTGTAGCTAAACATTTTGTGAAAGAGGATAAAATCAGTGAATTTTTAGAACATGCTAAGAAACTAGTTGAAATCACTAGAAAAGAGCAGGGATGCATAAAATATCAGTTATATCAAGATATAAAAGATGCCAAAATACTGACAATGATTGAAGAATGGCAAGATAAAGATGCACTTGATAGACATTCTGTATCAGAACATTTTACTAAAATTGTTCCCATTTTGGTAGGTCTTGTTGAAAAACAGACAGAAATGAATATCTACAAAAAAGCAGAATAAAGCATAATACAAAATAGAACTGAATACTGACTTGTTAATAGTATCCTGTAGAATAGATTTTAATTATCTAAACTGCAGGATATATTTAATTTCCCAGGTAATACCATATTTAAAAACCATTAGATATGGCAAATATGCGGTGAAATTATAATGAAAATAAGCACTTATGAATAACTAAACTGGTATTTTTAATGCCGAATTGATATAATTTAAAAAGAAACTAGTTTTTGGAGGTGCTTTTTTTTTGAAAAAACGTAAAATTATTATGACAGGTGGAGGTTCAGCAGGGCATGTTACTCCGAATTTAGCCTTAGTGCCAAAACTTATAGAACTTGGATATGAAATTCAGTATATAGGAACTAAGGACGGTATAGAAAGAAGTATAATTAAAAATGCAAATATTAAATATAATGCTATTTCAAGTGGAAAATTAAGAAGGTACTTTGATATAAAAAATTTCACGGATCCATTTAAGGTATTAAAAGGAGTAGTTGAAGCAATAAGAATTATAAAAAAAGAAAAACCTAATGTGGTCTTTTCCAAAGGTGGGTTTGTTAGTGTGCCGGTTGTTATAGCAGCTCATTTTTGTAGGGTGCCAGCTATAGCTCATGAATCAGATATGACACCTGGGCTTGCGAATAGATTGGCAGCACCATACTGTACAAAGGTTTGTGTTACTTTTCCTGAATCAATCCAGCATATAAAAGGGAACAAGGCAGTTCTTACGGGAACACCAATTAGGAGAGAACTGTTAAACGGTAAAAAAATAATTGGGATTAAGTTATGTAAATTTAGTGATTTATCTAAACCAATACTTTTTGTCATTGGAGGGAGTCTTGGGGCAAAAGTAATAAATGATACTATTAGAAGTTGTTTAGATCTTCTTTTGCGTCATTATAATGTTATTCATATTTGTGGGAAAGGTAATTTAGACGTAGCCTTAAATAATAAAGAAGGTTACGCTGAATTTGAATATGTTAACGAAGAACTTCCACATCTAATGAATGCAGCTGATTTTGTAATTTCTAGAGCTGGAGCAAATGTTATTTTTGAATTATTAACCCTTAGAAAACCAAATATTTTGATTCCACTTTCAAAAAAATCCAGTAGAGGGGATCAAATTCTTAACGCAGCATCATTTGAAAAAAATGGGTACAGCTTAGTAATTGAAGAAGAAAATCTAAATGACCAATTAATTATTAATAGTCTTGAAAAATTAAGTACTGACAAAAAAATATATATTGATGCTATGACTAACAGTCCAATAAAAAACGGTGTAGACAATATCATAGATATAATAGTGAAATACAGCACTGACAACTAGAAAATAAAAATTCATCCTTATTTGTTGTTATATATCACAAAAAATAAAGCGAATATGATGTATAACAATAGGGAAAAGGTATATTTAAAATTGCAATTTAAACCTTGTAAAATGGGATATGTAGTATTATAATTAAGTTGTTAAATTATTATCAAATGATATAAAAGGATGTGGGTAAGTATGAAAAAAATAGGCGTTATATATTGGAGCAACATGGGAAATGTTGAAGTATTAGCTAATCACATTGCAGATGGAGCAAAAAATGCTGGTGCTGAGGTAGAGATAAAGCTCGTAAATGAAATAAAGCCCAATGAAATTACGAAATATGATGCAATTGCCCTTGGAAGTCCATCAATGGATAACAATAGAATAGAGCAACAGGAAATGGAACCATTCATCAGGGAAATAAGGTTACTAGCACCAAATAATATGCCAGTAGTTTTATTTGGATCATATGGTTGGGACGATGGAAAGTTTATGACTGATTGGTGTCAAAGAATGAAGGAAGAAAAATTTGAAGTAAAAGGAAGCATAGCTGTTAAAGAAGCACCTACAGAGGAACAAATTAAAAAAGCTGAAGATTTAGGTGAATTATTAGCTGAATAATCAGTGTAAAACAGAATTTGGAGAATAAACCTGCACGAGGAAGCAATAGAATGATATAACAAAATAAAGTGCTGTGAACTTTAATATCCAATTTTGCAAAAGTGATACACAAGAGAGTATATTAAGTCGTGGTAGTTATTATAGATTTGATTTTAAATAGCTCCCACCGTATAATATAAATGTAAACTAATACTTAAAGGGAAGGTGTACAAATATGAAAAAAACTAAAACAATGGACGGGAACACTGCAGCAGCTCACGTATCCTATGCGTTCACTGAAGTTACAGCAATATATCCTATTACACCATCATCACCAATGGCAGAACATGTTGATGAATGGGCAGTACAAGGAAGAAAAAACTTATTTGGTCAAACAGTTAAAGTAATGGAGATGCAATCAGAAGCAGGTGCTGCTGGTGCAGTTCATGGTTCACTTCAATCAGGATCATTAACAACTACATATACAGCTTCACAAGGATTACTTCTTATGATACCTAATATGTATAAAATGGCAGGAGAACTTTTACCAGCTGTTTTACATGTAACTGCTAGAAGTTTAGCAACAAATGCATTAAATATATTTGGAGATCATCAAGATGTAATGGCTGCAAGACAAACTGGTTTTGCTATGCTTGCAGAAGGTAGTGTTCAAGAAGTTATGGATTTAGCAGCTGTTGCACATTTGTCTGCAATAAAAGGTAAAGTACCATTTTTAAACTTCTTTGACGGATTCAGAACTTCACATGAAATACAAAAAGTTGAAGTTATGGATTATGAAGATTTAAGACCTTTAGTAGATATGGATGCAGTTAAAGCATTTAGAAAACATGCTTTAAATCCAGAACACCCAGTAACTCGTGGTACTGCAGAAAATCCTGATGTATACTTCCAAGGAAGAGAATCATCAAACAAATTTTATAATGCACTTCCAGAAATCGTTGAAAACTACATGGGAGACATAAGCAAAATAACTGGTAGAGAATATCACTTATTCAACTACTATGGTGCAAAAGATGCTGATAGAATTATAATAGCTATGGGTTCAATTTGTGATGCAACTGAAGAAACAATCGATTATTTAAATGCTAAGGGAGAAAAAGTAGGTTTACTTAAAGTACATTTATTCAGACCTTTCTCAGTTAGTCATTTCTTAAAATATATACCAAGCACTGTAAAGAAAATTGCTGTTCTTGATAGAACAAAAGAACCAGGAAGTAACGGAGAACCACTTTATCAAGATGTTGTTACTTCATTCTACAACAGTGATAAAACACCACTTATAGTTGGTGGAAGATATGGATTAGGTTCAAAAGATACGCTTCCAAGTGATATCGTAGCTGTTTTTGATAACTTAAACGCTAAAGCACCTATAAATGGTTTCACATTATCTATTGAAGATGATGTTACATTTAAATCATTAAAAAGAGGAGCAGAAGTTGACACTACTCCAGAAGGAACTACAGCTTGTAAGTTCTGGGGACTAGGTTCAGATGGTACTGTTGGAGCTAACAAGAGTGCTATAAAAATCATTGGAGATCACACTGATATGTATGCACAAGGATATTTTGCATATGATTCAAAAAAATCAGGTGGTATAACAATGTCACATTTAAGATTTGGTAAATCACCAATAAAATCCCCTTATCTAATAAATAAAGCAGATTTTATAGCGTGTCATAATCAATCTTATGTTTTCAAATATAATCTTCTTGCAGGAATTAAGGATAACGGAAGCTTCCTTTTAAACTGTATATGGGATAAAGATCAAATCGAAGAATTTTTACCAGCAGCAACAAAAAGATATATTGCTCAGCATAATATCAATTTTTACACAATGGACGCTGTTAAAATTGCACAAGGTATTGGTCTTGGTGGAAGAATAAACATGATTATGCAATCAGCATTCTTTAAAATTGCAAACATCATACCAGTAGCAGACGCAGTTAAATACCTTAAAGAAGCTGTTGTAACTTCTTATGGTAAAAAAGGTGAAAAAGTTGTTAAAATGAACTGTGATGCAATAGATTTAGGAGTAAACGCTATTGTTAAAATAGATGTTCCTGCTAACTGGAAAGATGCTAAGGACGAAAAAGTAGTAGCAAAAGCTAAACCTAAATTTATTACTGAAATGCTTGAGCCTATGAATAAACAAGAAGGAGATGCTCTTCCTGTAAGTATATTCAATGGTATGGAAGATGGTACTTATCCTAATGGTACTGCCGCTTTTGAAAAAAGAGGAATAGCTATAAACGTACCAGAATGGCAAGTAGATAAATGTATACAATGTAATCAATGTGCATATGTTTGTCCTCATGCTGTTATAAGACCATTCTTATTGACTGATGGAGAAGTTAAGAATGCTCCAGAAGGATTTGAAAGTAAGCCAGCTCAAGGATTAAAAACAGAAGAAAAATTAAACTTTGCAATAAAGATTTCTCCTTTAGATTGTACTGGATGTGGAAACTGTGCTCAAGTTTGTCCAGCAAAAGAAAAAGCATTGGTTATGAAGCCAGCTGCAACTCAACTTAAAGAAGAAGTTAACTTTGAATATGCAATAAATCTTGCACATAAAGAAAATCCTATGAATAAAGAAACAGTAAAAGGTAGCCAATTTGAGCAGCCTCTACTAGAGTTCAGTGGTGCTTGTGCAGGATGTGGAGAATCTCCATATGCAAGACTTATAACTCAACTTTTTGGTGATAGAATGATGATAGCTAATGCTACAGGTTGTACATCAATTTGGGGTGGTAGTGCACCAGCAACACCTTACACTGTTAACTACAAAGGACAAGGTCCTTCATGGGCTAACTCATTATTTGAAGACAATGCTGAATTCGGAATGGGTATGTATCTTGGAGTTAAACAAACAAGAGAAAGACTTGCAGATGCAGCTAGTAAATTAATTGAATCTGATGCAAGTGCAGAATTAAAAACTGTTTCTAAAGAATGGTTAGATAATATGTTTGAGGCTGATGGTTCTAAAGCAGCAGCAGCTAAAATCGTACCTTTACTTGAAGCAGAAAAGAACAATGAATTTGCTAAAGAATTATTAGAAGGAAAAGATCATTTAGTTAAGAAATCTCAATGGATATTTGGTGGAGATGGCTGGGCTTATGATATAGGTTTCGGTGGTGTTGATCACGTACTAGCTTCAGGCGAAGATGTAAATATATTTGTCTTTGATACAGAAGTTTATTCAAACACTGGTGGTCAATCATCAAAATCAACTCCAACAGCTGCAATTGCACTATTTGCTGCTAGTGGTAAAAAGACTAAGAAGAAAGATCTTGGTATGATGGCAATGACTTATGGTTACGTTTATGTTGCTCAAATAGCTATGGGAGCTGACAAGAACCAAACTATAAAGGCAATTGCAGAAGCAGAAGCATATCATGGTCCATCACTTATAATTGCTTATGCTCCATGTATTAATCATGGTTTAAAAGCTGGTATGGGTTGTAGTCAACTTGAAGCTAAAAAAGCTGTTGATTGTGGATATTGGGGTCTATACAGATTTAATCCTGAACTTAAGGGTACAGGAACAAATCCATTTAGCTTAGATTCTAAAGAACCAACAACTGACTTTAAAGAATTCTTATTAGGCGAAGTAAGATACGCTTCACTTAAGAAGGCATTCCCAGATCAAGCAGAAGAGTTATATGCTAAAACAGAAAGAGATGCTAAAGAAAGATTAGCAGGATACAAAGCTTTAGCAGGTAAATAGTAGATAAAAAAAAGAGGAGCTTTTCTCCTCTTTCTTTTTTATTTTAAGTAATAAGATATAGAATTTACCTAGTTTCATTGGAGCATATTTTAAAGCTTTTTAATATTTAAATTAAAATATACAAAAAAATTTAAAAAAAAGCTTTTAATATTCGGAGTTTAAGGGTAAAATTATAGCATAACATAAATGGAGGTGTAAAAATTATATGAGCGAAAAAGAAAATACAGCAGAATGTGGTTGTGGTTGTTCAGAAAAAGAACATACTCATGAGCATACTCATGGTGATGAATGTGGTTGTAATGAAGCTCACGGACATAATCACGGCGAAGAATGTGGATCAGAATGTGGAGATGGCTGTGATTGTAAAGATCATGAAGCACTTGTAGTTGAATTAGAAGATGAACATGGAAATACAGTTTCATGTGAAGTTATAGACGGTTTTACCTTCAATGATGCAGAATTTGCATTGGTACAAAACCCACAAGATGATTCAGTATATTTGTTTAAAGTAGTTGGTGAAGGCGAAGAGGGAGAACTTGTTGTCCCTGAAGATGAAGAATTTGATGCTGCAACTGCTTATTATGAGTCAACACTAGAAAAATAAATTTTAACTTTGAAGGTCGCTAGAATTTGTATAGCGACCTTTTTTGATTTTAAGTAGCATTAAAAACGAAGTAATATCAGGGGTGACAACTATATGGAAAAATTAGCAATATTCGATGTGGATTACACAATTACAAAAAGAGAAACACTTTTTGAATTTTTTATGTTTATGATATCAAAAAAACCAAAACTAATAATTTATATGCCCAAGAGTTTTGGAGCGTCACTATTATATGCTACGAAATTTATTAGTGCGGCTAGGGCCAAAGAGTATTTCTTGTCTTTTGTAACTAAGATACATGAAGATGAATTAAAAGAAGTAGTTAAGGAATTTTATGAAAAACGGTTTAGTAAAATATTTTACACGGATGCTATAGATACAATGAAAAAGTTAAAAAAACAAGGATATAAAATATATTTGATTTCTGCGTCAGCTGAATTTTATCTAAATGAGTTATATAATATAAAAGAAGTGGATAAAGTAATTGGAACAAGATTTGAATTTGTAGATGGATATTATAATGGCAAAATTGTTGGGGAGAACAATAAAGGTGAAGAAAAGGTGAAAAGACTCTTCCAAGTTTTAAAAGAGGAAAATTTAGATGTGGATTTTAAAAATTCTTATATGTATTCCGACTCCCTTTCAGATTTGCCCTTATTAAAACTTGTAGGGCATCCCTATCTTATAAATTCAAGAAAAAAGAATAACAATATAGAAATTTTAAATTGGAAGTAAATCGTAGGAGATGTAATTATGGATTCAAGTTATAGAAAATATTATTTTTGTAATGAAGAAATTAAAGACAGCAATAGTTTTAGTGATGAATTTTTGCTTAGTGGAAAATCTCTTTATGAAGTTTTCAGAGTAGAGAGTGGCGTTCCAATATTTTTAGAAAATCATATGGATAGACTTGTTAATTCAACAAAAATCATGAAGTTATCATTACCTTATAGTATTGAAAAAGTAAAAAATCAAATATACAAGTTAATTAAGATTAATAAGTGTGAATATGGCAATATAAAGATTGTTTTTAACTTTTACCAGGATAATATAAATTTTTACGCATATTTTTTAAAACATAATTACCCTGATAAACTCCAATATGAAAAGGGCGTGGATACCATTTTTTTTCACGGAGAAAGAGATATGCCTAATGCAAAAGTTATAAATGTAAGTTTTAGAAAATCTGTAGATGAAAAAATTAATGAAGCAAATGTATATGAAGCTATTTTAGTGGATAGAAATGGTAACATTACCGAAGGCAGCAAATCCAATATCTTTATTGTAAAAGGTAAGGAAGTCTATACAGCTCCACTTAAGGCAGTGCTACCTGGAATAACTAGAGAAATCATTATATCAATTATAGAAGATAAAGGTTATAAATTGATGGAAAAAGATGTGAATTTTAATGATATAGAGAACATGGATGGACTATTCATTTCTGGAACATCACCAAAGGTACTACCTGTGAGAAAGGTAGGAAACTTAGAATTTTCATCAGCTAAGAACGCTGTAATTCAAGATATAGCAGCGGGCTATAACGATAAAATCACTGCCCAAGTATCAAGAGCTAAAAGCCTACCTAGGGTGAAATTGTAATACTGCCCCCAAGTATATTTATGTAAATATACTTGGGGGCAGTATCGTTATTTCGGACTATTTTATTGAGGATAATGATTCTTTTAATTTATCTGCGGATGAATTAAGTGCTGCAAGTTCTGAAGGTGAAAGTTGAACTTCTATAATATTTTTAATTCCAGAACTACAAACAATACTAGGGACACCTAAATATATATCATTTATTCCATATTCCCCTTCAAGTAGCGAAGAAACAGTTAAAATTGAGTGCTCATCGCCTAGGATTGCCTCGACTATTCGTGTTATTGCAAGTGCTACGGCATAATAGGTTGCGCCTTTTCTTTTGATTATTTCATAAGCTGCATTTTTTACTTCATCTTCAATGTGTAAATTTTTAATCCCTTCACATTGGTTACATGAAATTTTGCAATAATCATTTACATCCATGCCTGCAATGCTTGTAATACTCCATGTTGCTATCTCAGAGTCACCATGTTCTCCCATAATATAAGTATGGATATTCCTTGAATCTATGTTAAAATGCTCACTTAACATAAATTTAAGCCTAGAAGTGTCAAGCACTGTACCAGAACCTAAAACTCTTTCTTTAGGGAACCCAGAAAGTTTATAAACAATGTAAGTTAGTATATCAACGGGATTTGATACAACTAACAAGATTGAATTTGGACTATATTTTACAACTTCAGGTACAATGGAACCCATGATTTTGTAGTTTTTACTTATTAAATCTAGTCTGGTTTCTCCAGGTTTTTGAGCAGCACCAGCCGTTATAATTACTATATCTGAATTAGCTGTATCCTTATAATCTCCGGCTTTTATTTCCAAAGGCTTTACAAAGGAAGCTCCATGTGCTAAATCCATGGCTTCACCCTCCGATTTATCTTTATTAATATCTACTATGACAATTTCAGCAGCTAGACCACCAATCATAAGTGCAAAAGCTGTAGATGACCCAACAAAACCTGCTCCAATTATTGATATTTTAGTTTTTGATCTCATTGTTAATACCTCCATTCATAAAATTTTATTTCGAAATACTAGGTATTACTTGTATGAATAAAAATTGATATTAATTATTATCATATAATATATTATATATTATATGATAATAATTATCAATGAATCCAAACAATATCTATGTAAATAAACGCAACAAATCAATATTTATGCAATTTTATAAAACTAATATGTAAAATTGAGTGGCTAATAAATTATTTGCTGAATTATTTACAAAATTTATTAAAACATATATAATATTTTAATAAAGTTTAAGCGACATTTTACGATAAATAATATGGTATAATAAGTTATATAGTCCTATGATTTTTATATTATAATTATATTAATGGGGGAATTTTCATGGGTGAAATAAAATATACTAGATCATCTCTTGATGAATGTATTGAAGAAGCGTGCAAAGATTTAGGGTTAACAGCAGATAAACTTCAATATGAGGTCATTGAAGAGAAGAAAAGATTTTTTAGAAAAAAGGTTTCGATTCTCGTAAAGGTTTTAGAGGTCACCAAAGAAAACAATACTGAAGACGGTAATGAATTAAAAAAACAGGAAGAAAATAACGAAAAAGATGGAACCTTAAAAATAGAAAATGGTGAAATAATAGTTAAGGATCCAGAAGATGATGGAGAACCGGCAACAATAGTACCATCATCTCAGGTTAAATTAATTGTTAATGGTGAAGAGAAAAACTCAAAGATCTATATAAAAAATGGGGATATAATACAGACAATAATCGAAGAAGAACCAAAGGCACAGAGAAAACTAGATATATCAACAAACTCCAATAATATGGAAGCATATGTGACAATTAAGTACATTAGCAAAATAATAAAAAAATTAAAAGATATGCCTGAAAATAAAATAATTACTCTTAAATCTGAAAAAGCAGATGAGGAATATCCTGCAACTTATACAAAGGAAGAAATTCGTGATATTTTAAAAGAAAACAATATAGTTTATGGAATAATTGAAGAAAATTTAGATAAGTGTTCTACCGGCAAAGACGTAGAATATCTTTTAATTGCTAAAGGGCAAGAAGTTATTAATGATTCTAATGATACTTTAGACATTAAATTTAAGATTAAAAATTCCAAACAGTTTGATGAAGATAGCAAAGGGACTATAGACTTTAAAAGTATCGGATTTGTGGATTCTGTGGAGCAAGGTACCATAATTGCGATTAAAAAGCAAGGAGAACTAGGTACTGATGGTACGAATATTTATGGACTTGTTATAAAGAAAAAAACAGGTAAAAAAATAAATATTAAGGTTGGGGACGGTTGTGAAATAAAAGAGGACAATACAGTAGTAGCAACTAAAAGCGGAAAACCTAGCGTTTCTAGTAATAAATTTTCAGTGTTTGATGTTCATGAAGTTAACTCTGATGTTGATATTACAACTGGAAATATAAAATTCAGCGGTGATATAGTAATTTATGGTGATATTAAAGAGGGTATGATTATTGAATCAGGTCATAATGTTAATGCATTAAAAAACATGCAAAATTCAAAAATTATTTCAAAGGGCGATGTGGTAATAGCACAAAATGTTATATATTCAACCATTTTAGCAGGCGGAGACGATGTAAATAGGATTAAAGAGCTTGATATATATTCAAATCTAAGTGATAATATTATTAGCCTAATAGATGCTGTAAAACAGGTTAAAAGTTATAATCTACTGGGAGAAGATACTCCGTATGGAGAAATAATAAAGGTTCTAATAGAAAGTAAATTTAAAAATATACCAAAACTGTGTGGTGATGTATTAGCAGATAAGGATAATGAGGATATTGACATCGTTACAATAGGGGACATGCTTAAAGACAAATTATCGGGATTAGGTCCTTTGAAAATCAAAAACTTAAGTGAATTAGCCGATATAAATTCTATAATTCAAGAGAGCATAACTCAAATAAGTAGTTCTTTGGCAGTACCAGTAAGTATTAACATTGGATATTTACAAGATTCAACTGTTCAAAGCTCGGGCAGCATAATAATAAGCGGTAAAGGACAGTATGTTTCAAAAATTATTGCTAATGATTATGTAAAATTTACGAACCCAACGAGTATATCGCGAGGTGGGATTGTAAAAGCCACCAATGAAGTTCGATGTGGAACAATTGGGAGTGCTGGCGGAGTTTCCACTAAAATAATGGTTGGACAAAAAGGAAATATCTATGCAGAAAAGGTTTATCAAAACACAGTATTTTACATCGGAAATAGGGAATACACTTTTGAAAATCCATGTAAGAAGGTACATGCATTCATTGATGAAAATGGAGAAATTATCGTGGAAAAATTAGTGCTCTAAGTGTGTGAATAAAAATGAAGGAGGATGCAATGAACAACGATGAATTGAAAGTATTAATCTTTATTATAAACGGTGAATATTATGCTACCGATATTAAAGAAGTTGAAAGAATACTTGGATATGAAGAAACAACAAGACTTCCAGAGTCACCTAGTTTTGTAGAGGGACTTATTAATTATGAAGGAGGTATTTTGCCTATTATTTCCTTGGCAAAAAGATTTGGACTAAATAATAGTAAGCGAGAAAATGATTCAAAAATAATAGTTACTAGACATGAACAAGAAACATATGGAATAATTGTAGATGTTGTATCAGAAGTAAAAAATATAAAAAATGATGAAATAGAGGATACCCCAACTGTAGTAAGTGGGATATCAAGAAGATACATAAAAGGCCTCATAAAATCAGACAATAGAATAATAATATTCCTTAATCTTGCGAATATTCTAACTGAGGAAGAAAAAGCATTATTATAAAATTGGTAGGGTGAAAGTATGGAAAACATTAAAGAGATAAGAATAGGAATAGCTGATTTAAATATAGCATTTCCACCTGAAAGACTTATAACTGTAGGCCTTGGATCCTGCATAGGGATAGCACTATATGATAAAACAAATGGAATTGGTGGACTTGCACATATTATGCTTCCTGAAAGCAAACAATTTAATAATGTTACTAATCCACATAAATTTGCAGACCTTGCGATACCTATTTTGGTTGATAGGATGATAAAAAAAGGCGCTAATTTAAAAAACATCAAAGCCAAAATTGCTGGTGGAGCATCGATGTTTAACTTCTCAGATAAAAGTATGAATATGGATATTGGCAATAGGAACAGTATATCGGTTAGGCAAGTGCTTAAAAACATGAATATACCATTATTGAATGAAGATGTCGGGGGAAACAAAGGTAGAACTATGATTCTTGATACTACTGGTTACATTGTTCAAATCAGAACAGTAGGTCTTGAAGCAAAAGAATTATAATGGAGTGATGGCCAATGAAAAAAATGAAAGTTATAGTCGTTGATGATTCAGCATTAATGAGAAAAATAATATCAGATATGCTAAATGCAGATGCTGATATAGAAGTTATTTGTGCGGCTAGAAACGGTATTGATCTGATGGAGAAGCTATCAATATATAAACCAAATGTGATTACATTAGACGTTGAAATGCCAATGATGAATGGCATAGAAACATTAAAAAAGTTAAAAAAAGATGGGAGTACAATACCGGTTATTATGCTAAGTAGTGTAACAAAAGATGGAACAAGTCAGACTATGGATTCACTTGCTTATGGAGCTTTCGATTTTGTTGCAAAGCCTTCTGGAGTGATTTCCATCGATATCAACAAAGTAGCTGCTGAATTAATTTTGAAGGTTAAAGCGGCTTATGACAGCTATATTTCTAAAAATAAATATGATAAAACAGTTTTAAATAAAAAAATTGTTACCAGTGATTATGTGAGCAAAATAAAAAAGATTTCATTTGGGAGTATTAAAGCTGTAGTAATAGGTGCTTCAACCGGTGGTCCTAAGGCTTTATATAGTGTTATTACTAAACTTCCAAAGTTTTTAGGTGTTCCAGTATTTGTAGTTCAGCATATGCCTGTTGGATTTACTAAAGCTTTTGCTGATAGACTAGATGTAAATAGTGAGATAAAGGTTGTAGAAGCCACAGACGGTGAGAATTGCCAAAATAATGTGGTGTATATAGCTCCTGGTGGTTATCATATGGAAGTCTGGGATGATAGAAGAATTCATCTTAATAAAGAAGCTTCAATATGGGGAGTAAGACCGGCAGTTGATAAGCTTTTTATATCAGCTTCTAAGGTTTATGGATCTAGTATTGTTAGTGTTGTATTAACAGGGATGGGACGAGATGGTGCTGAGGGCACCAAAATAATAAAGCAAAATGGTGGTTTCACAATTTCGGAACACGAATCTACTTGTGTTATTTACGGTATGCCTAAGATGGCATATGAGACTGGGGCTGTTGATTTCGTAATACCTCTTGAAAAGGTGGCAGACGGTATTATTGATATAGTTAATGGCAAGAAGATTTAGTGAAAAGTTGCAAGTGGCAAGATATGCATAATGAAGACTACTGGGGGGATAATTTTGGATTTGGAACAATTTAAGACTTGGGTGCATAAAGAATTTGGAATAGATCTATTTGCATATAAATCGAATCAGCTTCACAGAAGAATTTTGAGCTTGATGTCAAGGGTAGGAGCTAAAGATATAGATGAGTATGTTAAACTACTAAAATCCGACTATGGACAAAGGCAAAAATTCTTAGATTTTATAACAATAAACGTAACAGAATTTTTTAGAAATCCAGAATTGTTTAAAGAACTGCAAAAAGAAATCGAAATATACTCTAAGGAGAAAAATATAAATCTAAAAATATGGAGTGCGGCATGTTCAATTGGAGCGGAACCTTACTCTCTAGCAATGATATTGGACAACTTAAAGAATAAAAACAAACATTCTATATTGGCTACAGACATTGACAACACAATTTTGGAAAGAGCAAAAGCGGCAGAATATGTAATATCTGAACTTAAAAATGTGGATAAAATATATTTAGACAAATATTTTAAGAAAATAGATGATAAATATACTATAGACACAGGAATTAAGAATATGGTAACATTTAAAAAGCACGATTTAATTCTAGATGATTATGAAAAGAATTTTGATCTAATCGTGTGTAGAAATGTAGTAATATATTTTAACCAAGATGTAAAAGACAAGATTTATGAAAAATTTAGTGATTCGCTAAAAAAAGGCGGTTTACTATTTGTAGGAGCAACAGAAAGCATATACAATTATAAAGACTATGGTTTTGAAAAAGCTTCTACTTTTATATACAGAAAACAGTAAGGAGGGTAATATATGGACACTTCTCAATATTTATCTATGTTTTTAGAAGAATCAATGGATAATTTACAAACATTAAATCAGGCACTACTTCAACTTGAACAGGAGCCAGACAATGTAGACAAGCTAAATGAAATATTTAGAGTTGCACATACAATTAAAGGAATGGCAGCCACTATGGGATTTAACGGAATGGCACAGTTAACTCATAAGATGGAAGACGTTTTAGCAGAATTCAGAAATGGAGAACTAAAAGCAACTCAAGAAGTAGTAACAGTTTTATTTAAATGTTTAGATACATTAGAACAAATGGTAGACATCATATCAAATGGAGAAGAAAAAGAATTACCAGTAGAAGAGTTAATTCAGAGCTTAGAAACAATATCAAAGAATGCTCATGATGGAAAGTTAGGTGTAGAAGATGCATCTACTAGCAATAAAGATCAAATTAAACCTAAAGAGGCTGAAAAAACACCGGATGAAAAAAACAATGGAAACAATATTGATTTAAATGAGTATGATATAAACGTAATAAAGCAAGCCATTGAAAAGGGATTTAATGCTTTTAGCATTGATATTAAAATAAGCGAAAGTACACT
Organism: Clostridium akagii DSM 12554; assembly: GCF_000686725.1. GTDB lineage: Bacteria > Bacillota > Clostridia > Clostridiales > Clostridiaceae > Clostridium_I > Clostridium_I akagii. The sequence goes on from NZ_JMLK01000006.1 coordinate 163,139, forward strand.
TTTAAAGTCTGCTAGAGCATTTTTAATATTTAAAAATCTTGAAGAACATGGAGAGATTATAAAATCAATTCCGGGAACAGAAGATTTAGAAAATGAAAATTTTGATTTTGAAATTAATCTTGTATTTGTTACACATAAGGATAAAGATGAAATCAAAACTATACTTCTTGATATATCAGAAGTAGATAAAGTTGAAGTGAAAGAAGCCGATATAGTAAGTGGTGCTAAGATATCTTATAAAAAAGCTCAAGAAAAAGCAGAAACGGAAGTAAAACCAGTAGTCAAAGTTGAAGCAGTAAAGGCAAAAACTACTGCTGTAGCAAAGAAAAATAGTGAACCAAAGAAAAAAGTTCATCAGTCTGTAAGGGTTGAACTTGAAAGATTAGATAAATTTTTAAATATGGTTTCTGAACTTGTTATTAATAGGACAAGACTAGAGCAGATTAGTAGCATCTATAAACTAACAGAATTAAATGAGACCATTGAACAGGTAGCTAGAACAACCAATGATCTACAGGATTTGGTTATGAAAATAAGAATGTTACCACTGGATAGTGTATTCAATAGATTTCCAAGGCTTATAAGAGATTTGTCTGTTGAGCTTGACAAAGATATGGAATTAATTATTGAAGGTCAAGATACAGAACTTGATAGAACAGTTATTGATGAGATAGGAGAACCATTAATCCATCTTTTAAGAAATGCTGCGGATCATGGAGTAGAAAGCAAGGAAAAAAGAGCAGTAAGTGGCAAAACACCTGTAGGTAAAATAAGGCTTATTGCTTATCAAGAAGGAACAAAAGCCGTAATAAAGGTACAAGATGATGGTGCTGGTATAAATGTAGAGAGAGTTAAGGCTAAGGCTGAGCAAAGTGGTATTAGTACAGATGGAATGAATGACAATGATATTAAAAATCTGATTTTTGCCCAAGGGTTTAGTACTAATGAAGTAGTTACAGATATATCAGGAAGAGGAGTAGGAATGGATGTTGTTAAGACAAAAATTTCTGCACTTGGAGGTACTGTAGATGTAATTAGTGAAGAGGGCAAAGGCTCAACTTTTATAATTAAATTACCACTTACACTTCAGATAATAACTGCTTTACTTGTAAAAGTTGGAGATGAAAGTCTAGCAATTTCTTTGAATTATATTGATAGTGTTATTGACTACAAGGAAGAAGACATTAAAAAGACAAACAACAAGGAAGTTATAATTTATAGAGGCAATGTTCTACCTATTGTGCGGATAAATAAAAAATTAGGGCTTGGTGAAACTGCTAGTGGAAAAGTTTATATTGTTGTTGTTAATGTTGGAGAAAAAACTGCAGGTTTACTTGTTGATTCACTTCAAGGTCAGCAGGATATAGTAATAAAACCACTTGGTAAAACTCTTAAAGGGCTAAAAGAATACATTGGAGCAACAATACTTGGAGATGGTTTTGTTACATTAATTTTAGATGTGGCTGCCTTTGTATAGGCTAATAGTAAGCTAATCATTATTCATTAGCACAAAGGAAAACAGGAGGATTTTTATGGATTATTCAAAGCTTACTCCAATGCAACTTGATGTATTAAGTGAGGTAAGTAACATAGGTGCTGGAAATGCTGCAACGGCATTATCTCAACTATTGAATAGAAAGATTGATATGACAGCTCCACAAGTTAACGTAATACCATTTGAGACAATTTTTACTGGAATTGGCAGTGAAGAGATTGCAGCAGGTGTTATGGTAAGGGTACTTGGAGATGCTCCTGGAAATATTTTGTTTGTATTTGAGCAGGAAACAGCATTTAATGTTATAGAAGCTCTTACAGGTTCAAGAAATAAAGAGCTAAATGAATTTGGTGCATCAGTGTTATGTGAAATAGGAAATATAATATCAAGTTCATATATGAATGCAATAAGTAAATTCACAGGACTATTGTTAACACCATCTGTACCAGCAGTCTCATTTGATATGGTTGGTGCGATACTATCAACATCCTTTATTGAATCAGGTCAATTTGATGACAATGTTTTGGATTTCGAAACAGAATTTTTACAGGATGATTCAACAAAACTCAGTGGGCATTTTTATTATATACCAATGCCCGGTTCACTTGAAAAAATATTAAATATACTAGGAGTAAATTAGTTTGGAGGTTGAAAAAATGGCAAGAGTATTAATTGTTGATGATGCAGCGTTTATGAGAATGATGATAAAGGATATACTTGAAAAAAATGGTTTTGAAATTGTGGGTGAAGCCAGTAATGGAATTAAGGCCGTTGAAATGTACAAGAAGGAAAAACCAGATGTGGTTACAATGGATATAACAATGCCTGACATGGATGGTATTGAGGCGGTTAAGGCTATTAAGGAATTTGATGCTGCAGCTAAAGTAGTTATGTGTAGTGCGATGGGACAACAATCAATGGTAATGGATGCAATTAGGGCAGGAGCTAAGGACTTTATTGTTAAGCCTTTTCAAGCAGACAGAGTTCTGGAAGCATTAAGAAAAGTTATAGGAGCATAGTGAGTAATTCTACTCATTAAAGTTATGTGGGGGTGAAAAATATGCAAGTAGTTATTTTTAAACTCAAGGATGAACAATTTGCAGTAGAAACATCTAGGGTACAGACAATAAGTGAAGTTATGACAATAACCAAAGTACCTAATGCACCTAGATTCGTAAAAGGACTTATAAATTTAAGGGGAAGCGTGTTGTCTATGTTAGACTTAAATATGCTTTTGGATATTGGAGAAAGTAGTGCAGAACAGCAGAGTACTATAATATTAAAATTAGAAGATGAACTTGTAGGGATTGCAGTAGATCAAGTGGACGAAGTTTTGGATATTGATGAGGCTATTATTGAAAGTATTGGTGATGATAGCCGAAAAGCCTATGAAAAAGGTGTTATTAATTTCAAGGATAGAATAGTTACATTCGTTGATATTGATAAACTCATAACTACAGGTTAAAGAAATGAGGTAGAATAATGCCAGACGTTTTATCACAAAGTGAAATCGATGCGCTATTATCAGCTCTATCATCTGGTGAACTTCAGCCAGATGAGCTTTCAAAGGATGAGGAAAAACAAAAAGTTAAGTTATATGACTTTAGAAGCCCTCAAAAATTTTCAAAGGATCATATTAGAACATTAGAACTAATACATGATAATTATGGAAGAATAATTTCAAATTATCTCACAGCGCAGGTTAGAACTAATGTTAAGGTTAAAATAGAATCCATTGAACAAGTAACTTATGAGGAATTTATTCATTCTATTTCCAATCCCACCATTTTAACTATTTTCAAAATGCCACCATTAAGTGGTTCCATATTATTTGAGACAAATCCTGAGTTTGTTTATAAAGTTATAGACATTCTACTTGGTGGAAGTGGCGCTGGAAAATACACAACACGTGAATTTACAGATATTGATAAGAATATAATCATGAAAATAAATCAAGGGTTAATTGATAATCTTAAGCTAGCCTGGAGCGATGTTATAGATGTTGAACCCGAAATTGAAGGTCTTGAAACAAACCCAGCATTGAATCAGACATTAGCACCGCATGAACCGGTAGCACTAATTACTTTTTCTGTTGAACTTGGAGATAGTAGTTCATATATTAATATATGCATACCTTATTTAAGTATTGAAAAGGTATTGGATAAACTAGTAGTTCAATATTGGTATCAGGAGAATGACGAAGATATTGTTAGCGATTCAAGAGAAAAGCTAAAGCAAAGACTAAATGTTGTTGAAGTAACAATGGAAGCCACGCTTGGTATTACAGATGTTACTGTAGATGATTTCTTGAAGCTATCTATTGGAGATGTTATCTCATTAGATAACAAATGTAGTGATCCTGTTTCCATAAGTATTGACGGTAATGTTCACTATGTTGGAAAACCAGGAGTTATTGGAAAAAATATGGCTGTGCAAATACTAGATATAATTGATAAGGATGTGGAAAATTATGAGTGATGGATTTCTTTCACAGGAGGAGATAGATTCTCTACTAAATGGTGGAGCTGATGATAGCGAAAAAAAAGAAGAAAAAAAAGTTGAAAAAAAAGAAGACAATAGAGATGATCTACTTTCAGACATAGAAAAAGATTTATTGGGTGAAATCGGTAATATATCTATGGGATCAGCGTCTACAGCGTTATCCACAGTAATAAGTCAACAAGTAAATATAACAACTCCAGTTGTTAGTATAACAACACTTAAAGAACTGAGGAGTACATTTGAAGTCCCTAATATTGCACTGGATGTAAAATATACAAGTGGTATAGTTGGAGAAAATCTTCTTGTAATGAAAGTTACAGATGCAGGAGTAATAGCAAACTTAATGATGGGTGGAGATGGAAAAGCTAAAATAGAAAATCTATCCGAAATAGAATTAAGTGCTGTTTCTGAGGCAATGAATCAGATGATTGGTTCAGCTGCAACTTCTATGGCAACAATGTTATTAAGAGAAGTTAATATATCACCCCCAACTTCAGAAATTCTTGATAGTAACACAAAAGAAATAACATCAGCAATTACTGATGATGAAACTATTGTTGAAGTTGCATTTAGGTTAACTATTGGAGATTTGGTAGATAGTACTATAATGCAAGTACTACCAATAGAAACTGCTAAAAAAATTAGTGCTATAATGATGGGCGTTCAATCAGGAGGAAGTTCGGATACACCTGAGAAGGAAAAACCATCTGAACAAATTAATAATAATACAAATGTTTCTGGCGGAAATGTTCAAGCAGAACAAAACAATCAACAAAGCCAAGCACAGGAACCACAGTACATACAAGAAAAACCAATTGAAAGAAATCAACCACCTGTAGAAGTTCAAAGGGCAGCTTTTCAGCCATTGCAGGAAACGCAAAACTATTCTGCACCTAAAAATATAGATTTAATAATGGATGTGCCTCTTGAAATTTCAGTAGTACTTGGAAGAACCAAAAAAAATATACGAGATATATTGAATTTTGGTACTGGATCTCTAATAGAGCTTGATAAGCTAGCCGAGGAACCAGTAGAAATACTTGTTAATGGAAAAAAAGTAGCTTATGGAGAAGTAGTAGTAGTTGATGAGAACTTTGGAGTAAGAATAACAAGTATAGTAAGTAGTGAGGAAAGAATCAGAAGTATAGGAAGATAGTTACAGTCGAGATTCACTCGGCTGTTTTTTTATATATGAAATTACCATGAACAATAAAAATATTAGTATAAACTTTAAATATAAAATAACGATAATGTAAATAGTGAGAAAGAAAATTTTTAACGTTTAAAGTAAGGAGTGTGTAAATATGGATGTGAGTGGAGTGGGTTCAAGCAAAATTTTAAAGCTTTATAATAATAGCAATAATACCAATAAAGCTGTAAAAGATAGTAGCACAAAAATTGCTAAAAATGACTCTCTAGAAATATCAACTTTAGGTAAAAAATTAAGTGCGTATTCAATTGATGACAATTTTAACTCATCTAGCGCTAAAATTGATGCTATTAAAAATGATGTTAAAAATGGAACATATAACATAGACTCAAAATTAGTTGCTGAAAAAATATATGACCAAATGAAAGAAAGAGGAGTATAACAATGAAAAATCAGTTGAAGGAAGTAATGCAAAAGGAGCTTGATGCTCTGGAAGATTTACTGAAGATGCTTGATGAACAACACAGTGCATATATAAAGAAAGATTTGTTTGCACTGGAATCCATAGTTAAAAAGATTGAAAACAGCAACACTAATGTGGCTACTATGGAAGTTGAGAGAAGAGAACTTATTGGTAATAAGTCTATGAAGGTACTAATAAAAGAAATTAATGACGAAGAGCTTAATGGGAATTTCATTGAAATTAAAAATATTTTAACTAAGATTGGCTTTCAGAAGGATACTAATGAATTATTAATTAAACAAGGATTAATATTTACAAATAAAATGTTAAATATATTTAGGCCAAGTAAAAATGCAAAAACATATAATAATTATGGGAAGATACAAATATAGGTGAGGTGTAAAATTAATGGCAGGATTAGCTACAACATTAAATACGGCGAATACAGGATTACAAGCTCAACAAGCAGCATTAAATGTAACTTCTCACAATGTTGCAAATGCAGATACTGTTGGTTATACAAGAGAAAGAGCAGCTTTACAAGCTAATGGTGCTAGTGCAATTGGTCAAGATGGACCTTTTGGAGCACAAGTTGGAAATGGTGTAACTGTAAGTTCAATTCAAAGAATAAGAGATGTTTTTCTTGACTATCAAGTGCGAGCAGCGACAAGTGTTAAAGGCACAGATGAAACAAAAGACAGTTATATGACTCAAATTCAGAGTATAATGAACGAACCTTCAGGTACAGGGCTTTCTTCTGTTATAGATACATTTTATACTAATTGGCAAACCCTTTCAAAAGATCCACAAAGTTCAAATTCAAGAACATTGGTGGCACAGCAGACAAAAACTCTTACTGATACATTAAATGATATGTATAATAAACTGCAAAAATTACAAACTGATTCCCAAACGTCTCTGCAAAATACGGTGAGTGATATAAATAACAAGTTAAATCAGGTAGACAAATTAAATCAGCAGATTATGGATTTAAAGAGTGCAGGTACTGAACCAAATGATTTAATGGATCAAAGAGATTTGCTTGTGGATCAATTAAGTGAAGATTTCAATCTTAAATCTTCACCTGGAAATCTAGAAAGTATCACATTGACTGCTGGAGATAATTTAACCGCTGGATCCACATTAGTTAATCCAACTGATTCCAGTAGTGAAAATAGATTAGCATATATTAGTGGAATTGATAAACAAGCAGATGGTAGCTATAATATAACATATTACAAAAATGGTGCTACAAGTGATGCCAATAGTAAGTGTACTATTAATGCTACAGGTCTTAGCGATGACCAAGTAAAACAGCTTCAAGAAAATAGGGTCTTGTGGGCTAATAGTGATGGGGTAGCTGTTGATTCAAGTAATAACCCAATTGGAACTGCACCTAATTATACAACTGGTTCAGTAACCTATACATCTACCAGTGCTCCTTTACAATTATTTACTCCCAGCGATGGAGTATTAACAGGAACAACGCAAGTTCAACAAAATATTGATAAATATACTGATGATTTGAATAAGCTTGCAAAATCTATTGCTCTTAGTGTGAATGCAATAGAAGAGCAATCATCAACGGCTGAAGCAGCTGGTGCAGATACTACTAATGACTTCTTTGTAGATAAAAATGGTGGTAATGAAAATACTATAACAGCTGGTAACATAACAATTAATACTGCAATACTTAATGACCCATCAAAAATAGTTGCAAGTGCCACAGCCACTTCAGGTACTACTGATGGAACTAGGGCATTAGCAGTGGCACAATCACAAAACACATTGCTGAATGTTCAAGATATTACAACTAGTACAACTCGCAGTGACTTAATTGGAACGGGAGGACTGGTTTTGAATAGTACAACCGGTGTTTCTGCTATAGCTAATAGCTCCACTGGAACTACTACTGGTAATTATTATTCCACTACAATTGATGTTTTAGGTGAAGATGCTCAAAAAGCCAGTAAAGATCTTACAAATCAAACAACCATTATTAACTCACTTACCCAGACAAGGGCCTCTGTTTCTAGTGTTTCCATAGATGAGGAAATGACAAATATGATACAATTTCAGCATGCGTATGCAGCAAATGCCAAGATTATTTCAACTGTAGATTCACTCCTGGATGTAGTAGTAAATGGATTAATGAAATAATAATAGAAAATGGAGGCGAATAAAATGAGAATAACAAATCAAATGCTTGCGAATAACTATATGAATGATCTAGGAAACAATCTTTCTAATATGCAAACTATACAGCAGCGAATGTCTTCAGGACAACTAATAAATAAAGCATCTGACGATCCATTTGGAACATCAAAGGTGATGCAGATAAATACACAAATTTCTGAAAATCAACAATACAATAGTAATATTTCAGATACCACACAATGGTTAAAAGTAACGGATACAAGTTTAGGACAAGCAGGTAATGTCCTTCAAAGAATAAATGAATTGCTTGTTTCTACAGGATCAGCTGGTTATGGTCCAGATGAAGAACAAAGCGTAAAAGATGAGATAAATCAAAATATTGATCAACTATCCCAAATATTGAATACTACTTTTGATGGAAAATATATATTTGGAGGAACTGATGGAACAGATAAACCAACTAAATCAACAAAAGATTCAACTTCAGGCAACGAAGTATTAACATATAATTCTGCATCAGCTACTAATAGTACACCGGGAAGTGCAAATGTGGCAGCAAATTTGACTGTAGAAATTTCTCAAGGCGTTACAGTAAATTATAATGTAACAGCTAGTGATATCATGGATCATAAAGCTGCTAATGCTGGTGGTACGGGGACTTCAGGAAGTAATCTAAGCACAATATTAAGTAATATAACTTCTCATTTAGATGGAAATAATTCATCTGGTGTGGCAGATTCTACAAGTAGAGCAGATTTAATAGGTTCTGATTTAAGTGATATACAGGATGCAATTAAAAATGTGTCATCACTTCGTACAAAAGTTGGAGCAATTGAAAATAGAATGACTAGTGCACAGGATGAAAATACATCAGAAAATTCAAGCTTAACAGCTGTACTCTCATCAACCGATGATGCAAATTACGCACAAGAATCAATGAATTATTCTCAGGCACAGACAGTTTATCAAGCTGCACTACAAATTAGTTCTAAAATACTTCAGAATTCATTGACAGACTACTTAAAATAGAGGTGTAAAAGATGAAATTATATTCTAAATATCATGGAATCAAAGAATACACAGAAGAGGATATAATAACTTTTGAAAAAGGTATACCTGGTTTTAAAGATTTAAAGACATTTATACTATTTCCATTTGAAGAAAACAATGTATTTAGTATGCTGCATTCCATAGAAAATAGTGAAATTGGGCTATTTGTCGTATCACCATTTTATGTTATGAAAGATTATGAAATTAATCTTGATGACAATACAAAACAAACATTGAAGATTGAAAGTGAAGCCGATGTACTTATATTTAGTACTGTATGTGTTAATAACGATTTAAATAAAATAACAACGAACCTAAAAGCTCCCATTGTAATAAATATTAAAGAACATTTAGGGGAACAATTAATATTAGATGATGAAAAGTACCTCATAAAACAACCTCTTTTAAGGGAGGAATAGATATGCTAGTTGTTACAAGGAAAAAAGATGAGTCGGTGCTTATAGGGGATGACATAGAAATAATCGTGGTAAAGATTGATGATGGTTCTGTGAAAATAGCAATAAAGGCGCCAAGAGAAATTCAGATATTAAGGAAAGAATTATATAAAGAGATAACTGAAGAAAACAAAAAATCAGTATCAGTAGATAGTTCAGTTCTAAAAAAATTAAAATAATATAAATAATGAGAGGTGCCAACAATATGGATGTTAAAGTAACAAGTCAAGGAGGACAAAATTCATACGACATAAATGACAGCAATGGTGCTAGCAATCAAGGAAACGAAACAAGTATTCAAAGTATGAATAAAAGTGATGCGAAAAATACAGAATTTAAGCCGGTTAGTGTAGATGATGCTAAGAAAGCTGTAGACAAGGTAAATAAGCTTTTAGAGGATAAAACAACTCATGTGGAATATCAAGAAGATGCAAATTTTAAAAGTGTTATGGTAATGAAGGTTGTAGATAATACCACAAATGAAGTACTTCGAGAAATACCTTCAAAGCAAATCATGGATTTGATTGCTCAATTTGCTGAAATGGCTGGACTTGTTTTAGATAAAAAGGTTTAGAAATAAGGAGGAGGTTTTATGGAATACAGACTTAACAAAATTGATATGGAACTTAGGGAAAGAATAAATGAAACTACATCAGAAAAAAGAATACACAGAAAAGATCAAGTACAAACCATAAGGGATAGAAAAAGGGACAAAAATGCTGGTGGAGGTAAAAAGAAAAAATTTATTGTGCCAGATATGAAAATGAGTAATAGCAAAATTTTTGTAACTGCTGTAAAGCAGGAGAAGACATCTATAGATGTAGAAGCCTTTAACGAAAATGATAAATTACCGTCGACTGATGTTGGTAATTTTTTAGATGTTAGAAAGTAGGTGCTTTATTTATGAATACTAGCAATGCATATAATCAATACAAAGAAAACAGTGTAAATTTTGCTTCAAAGGAACAGTTATTACTTTTACTTTTAGACAACGCAGTTAAATTTTCCAAGGTGGGTAGACAAGCTATAATAGAGAAAAACATAAAAAAATCTCATGAAAATTTAAAAAAAGCACAAAATATATTTTACGAATTAATAGCAACTCTTGATTTGAGTAAGTCAGGAGATTGGGGACAAAGCATGGTTTCTGTATATAATTTTATTATAGAAAGTTTAATTAAGGCAAATATTAAAAAAGATATTTCAATTATGGACGAAGTAATCCCAATCATTGAGGAAGTAAGAAATACCTGGACTGAAGCTTACAAAATTTCAGTAAATTCAAAATAAAAAGGAGCGATATTATGAGTACAATTAATGGGACATCAATAGTAAATCCATATCTTATTGGTTATAGTGGTAGTGACATAATAGGAACAGACAGTACATTATCTGGATCCGTGGCTACAAGTACAACTTCATCAAGTGGAACTACAAGTAGCACCACAGGTACCTATTCCCAAGGACTTGTTTCATCCATGTCAGGATTTGATGTAAGTAGTATGGTTTCACAGATGATGACATCCGATTACACAAAACTTAACCAACTTTTAGCCACTCAGCAAAAGACGCAATGGACAGAAGACAGATACAGATCTGAAATAACCAATCTAAATAGTTTTAGCGGAAGTTATTTTGATCCACTTAGTAGTAACTATACACTTTCATCTGATGCATTTTCGGCATTTACTGCCAGTTCTACTAATGATACTTTAGTTACGTCTACGGCTTTAAATACAGCAAAAGCTGGAAACTATACTATAAATTCAGCAACTTTAGCAACAGCACCAAGCGTAACTGGAGCGGCTCAGGCTTCCACAATAACAAATTCATCACTTATGACGGATTTAGGGTTATCAGCTGGGAACCTTTCATTCACAGTAAATGGAAAAAATGTAAGCTCAACTATAAGCGCTACAACAACTATTGCACAAGCCATGACTGACCTAAGTAATCAGTCCGGTCTTAATTTTAGTTACAGTGAACTTACTAATAAATTTAGTGTAGCAGGAACAACCACTGGATCAGCTGCTTCGTTTGCAGTCACTGCTGTAACTGATGCTAATTCGCCTACAGTTTTAACTAAGTTATTTGGTTCAGCAGCTCCTTCAGCAACGGGTACGGATGGAACTTTTAGCATAAAAGAACCTGGTGGCACCGGGTTTACTACTGTAACTAAACCATCAAATAATTTTACTATTGATGGTGTGAACTATAATGTAACTAGTGCTATAGATTCAAGTAGCCCAGTTACAATAAATGTAGCTTCAAATACAGCTGGTGTGGTTAGTAAAATTCAGAGTTTTGTGGATGCTTATAATAATTTAACATCAGGAATAAATACTGCTGTAACAGAAACAACTGACTACAATTATAAACCATTAACTTATGCTCAAGAGTCCAAAATGACCTCTGCACAAGTTACTGCATGGAATGCTAAAGCACAGCAGGGATCCCTGGCAGGTGATGCGCAGCTAACTAGTTTGCAAAGTGAAATGAGAGCTGCTTTTTATAATTCCGTTTCAGGAAGCGGTCTTAGTATGGCAGATCTTGGATTATCAACTTCAGATGATTACACCCAAGGAGGAAAACTTACACTTGATACATCAAAATTAACTAAAGCGCTTCAGAGTAATCCAAGTGCTGTAATAAATCTTTTGACTCAACCATCAACTACTTATCCTAGCAGTGACCAAGCTTCTTTAACAACTGATCAATACCAGACAAAGTACAATGAGGAAGGTATTTTTCAGAGATTAAATGACATAGTTGCTAAGTATTCAAGCACTACAATGGATTCAAAGGGCAACAAAGGGTTACTTCTAGCTAAGGCTGGTAGTTCAACTGATATAACTGATACTAGCACTTACGGTAAGTTATTAAAAGATCAAGCTACCGCTGTGACTAATTATAAAACACAAATTACTAATGATAAAACAAGGTATACTACACAATATACAGCATTACAATCAGCACTCTCTTCCTTAAGCAGTCAGCAAAGTTATATTACTTCAATGTTAAGTAGTTCTTCTACAGGCTAAAAGTGCTTGAAATGAAGGATACTAAAACTTTAGTTTCTGAATATAAAGAAAAAACAACAGATATGCTGAAAGCTATAGAACAGGAAGACTATGATAAATTAAATATTTTGATTGAAGAGCGACAGAAAATTTTAGATATATTTAAGGAAAATCCTGAAATGTATGCTAAAACAGAAATAGCCAGTGAGTTTAATAATAGAGATATTTTTGCATTAGACAAAGAAGTTAGTGAATTAACAAAGAAAAATTTTATGGAAGTACGAGAAAAATTACAGTCCATAAATTCAGATGCCAGTATTAAAAATAAATATAATCCAGGCTTTTCAGGAAATTCACTATTTTTTAATAAAAAAATTTATTAAAGGTATAAAGTATAAGAAGTGACCAACGATATATATAATATAAGCAGTAAGGCTAAGTGGCCATGAGGTTTTACTGCTTATTATATAAACTTTGGGAAAGGATTCCCAATTTAAATTCAAGGAGGAATATATTATGATAATCAATCACAATCTTAGCGGAAACACAGCACTTAGTTATTTGAACAAAAATCAGAAGAGTGCTTCTGATTCAATGGAAAAATTGAGTTCAGGTTTAAAAATTAACAAAGCAGCAGATGATGCAGCTGGGCTTTCAATATCACAAAAAATGCAATCACAAATCAATGGTCTTGATAAAGCTACAAGTAATGCACAAGATGGAGTTTCTTTGTTACAAACTGCTGAAGGTGGATTAAGTGAGACTCAATCAATACTACAAAGAATGAATGAACTTGCAACACAAGCTGCCAATGATACTAATGTAACATTGAATAGAACTGCAGTATCAGCAGAACTTAAAACACTTAATGACGAAATAGATCATATTTCAAGTCAGACAAACTTTAATGGTGTTCAGCTTTTAAATAGTGGAAGTACTGTAACATTCCAAGTTGGATCAACGGCTAACAGTTATGATTCAATTGGAGTTGATCTTAGTGCTTTAAGTATGAGCGCAACTGTATTAGGAGTTAGCACTGTAGCAGTTGATACTAATGCTAATGCTGTTAAGGCAATGGCTTCAATACAAGCAGCAATAGATACTGTTTCTACTTCAAGATCTACTATTGGAGCAATGCAAAACAGACTTACACATACTATTAACAACCTTTCAACAGAAAATCAGAACTTGACTACTGCTAATGCAAACATTACAGATGTTGATATGGCTAAAGAAATGATGAACTACTCTAAAGAGAACGTTCTTCAACAAGCGGCTCAATCAATGTTGGCACAAGCTAATCAAAATCCACAACAAGTTCTTAAATTATTACAGTAGAATCAAAAAAGTCTTTCGCTATATGCGAAAGGCTTTTTTTTATTAATATAAACTAAAGGATAGTCATATAATGTCGATAAATAATATAATAGATACTAAAGCTACGGGGGAATATTATGAAAATTAGTTTGTGTATGATTGTAAAAAATGAAGAAAAATATATGAAGATGTGCCTTGAAAATGCTATGAAGCTTGTGGACGAGGTTATAATTGTGGATACAGGTTCCACAGATAAAACAAAAGAAATAATCGAAAAAATTTCTGGAAATATAAAAATTATAGATTATAGATGGCAAGATGATTTTTCAAAGGCAAGGAATATATCTCTTGAAAATGCTACTGGAGATTGGATACTCATGCTTGATGCAGATGAAAAATTGTTATGTGACCCCGATAAAGTAAGAGAAACACTAGCAAATACAAAAGCAGCTGGATATAAAATACCTCTTTATAACATTATAAATACAAAAACTGTAGTGTATTCTGCAGTATATATAAAATTTTTTAGAAATAATAAAGGGTATAAATACAAGGGTAGGATACATGAACAAATAAATTTACCTGATGCGGGTTTAAATGAGAATATAATTGATGAAAAAATAGCTAAAGTTATGCATTATGGATATTTAGAGTCAATAGTAAAAGGGAAAAGTAAATCTGAAAGAAATTTAAGAATACTAAAAAAAGAACTAAAAGAAGATCCAAATAATCCTTTTATTTATTACAATATAGGGGTTGGGTATCACATGGCTGGTGACTATGAAAAATCACTTAAATATTTTTTTAAATGTAATAGCATAGCAAGTAAAAAAAGTCTCACAAGAATAACTTTATATGAAATAGACATGTCAAAAAGAATAGCAGAATGTCTTGCACAGCTTAAAAAATATGATGAGTGTATAGATATGATTGATGAACTTTTAAGTGATAATTGTTATAAGAGATTTGTTGATTTGGAGTATTTAAAAGGAATGTGCTATTATTTACAAAAACAATATAAAGAAGCAATAAAATGTTTCCATAAATGCACAGAAATGGGAGAGACGAAGGAGTTTCTATCAGTTCTAGGAATGGGAAGTTTTAAGGCTAAATTTATGATGGCAAGGTGTTATGTGGAATTAAAAGATGAATTGAAGGCTATAAATTGTTTTATGGAAAGTGTATTTGATACAAATAATTTTCTGAATGAAGGTTTAGATGATTTTAGAATATTCTTAAAAAATACTAACAGAGTTGAAATATTAGAACAGCTTAATAAATTGGTTAGTGAAAAAAATTGATTAGCCTTTGTATGATTGTGAGAAATGAAGAGGACAATATAGAAAATTGTTTAAAGAGTGCACAGGGAAAAGTGGATGAAATAATAATTGTAGATACAGGATCATCGGACAGAACAAAAGAGATAGCATTAAAATATACAAATAAAGTATACGATTTCCAGTGGCGTGATGATTTTTCAAAGGCCAGGAATTATTCTATTAGCAAAGCTTCAAATGATTGGGTACTTGTTTTAGATGGGGATGAAGTTATTGAAAGTTTTAATAAAGAGAAAATTATGGAACAAATAGATGCGAACAATGATAAAATTGGAAAAATAAAAATCATAAATGTTTTTGAAGATGATAAGGGTGAAAAAAAGTATATTGAACGAATAAGTAGATTATTTAATAAAACATATTATTATTATGAAGGCATAATACATGAACAGTTAGTTCCTAAAGGCATAAATAAAATGTGCTCCTGGGATGTTGATTTAATAATTAAACACATAGGATATACAAAAGAAGTGATAAGGAAGACAAATAAACTTCACAGAAATATTAGTCTTTTAAAAAAAACATTGGAAACAAATGAAAATGATCCATATATTTATTATCAACTTGGAAAATCATATTATATGAAAAAAAATTTTTTTAAAGCATCTGAATATTTTGAAATTGCTCTAAGCTTCCACCTAGACTTTAAATTAGAATACGCTGAAGATTTAGTTGAAACCTACGGATATTCAATGGTAAATAGCGGACAATTAAATAAGGCTTTAGCGATTAAAAAATATGAAAAATATTACAGTAATTCATCAGATTTTAATTTTTTTATGGGAATAGCTAGCATGAATAATACATTATTCCAGGAGGCTATAAATTATTTTAATAAAGCTGTTGTGGATAAACAAGGTTCTATTGAAGGTGTAAATTCTTTTTTACCAAATTACAATATTGGAGTTATATATGAATGTCTTGGATATACATCAAAGGCGTTAGATTATTATTTACGTTGTGGAGATTATGTTCAAGCCTTGAAAAGGATTAAACATATATCTTAAAATATTAAGAAGAATGGGTGAAATTATGAAGACAAGTATAATAATACTTACATACAATAATTTACAATTTACGAAACAATGCATTGAAAGTATAAGAAAAAATACAAGACTTGGAACTTATGAAATCATTGTTGTCGACAATGCATCTTCGGACGGAACAAAAGATTGGCTTAATGAACAAGATGATATTGTTTCAATACTGAATAGTGAGAATAATGGATTTCCCAAAGGATGTAATCAAGGCATTGAAGCATCAAAAGGGGATAATATTCTTCTTTTGAATAACGATGTAATTGTTACATACAATTGGCTTGAAAACATGCTCCAGTGTCTTTACAGCTCTGAAAATGTTGGAGCAGTAGGACCCGTATCAAATAATGTATCATATTATCAGCAAATACCAGTAAATTATACCAGCTTATATGAATTAAATCAGTTTGCTACAAAATACAATGTAAGTAATCCTATGAAGTGGGAAGAGAGAATAAAATTAATTGGTTTTTGTATGCTTATAAAAAGATCGGTGCTAGAAAAAACAGGATTACTAGATGAAAGATTTTCACCAGGAAACTTTGAAGACGATGATTTATCCCTGCGAATAAGAAATGAAGGATATAAAAATATACTTTGCAAGGATACATTTATTCATCATTATGGAAGTATGTCATTTGCTAAAAATAAAAGTTATGTAAAATTAATAGACGAAAATCAAGAGAAGTTTATAAAAAAATGGAAGTTTACTACTTGGGATACTACCAATATAAATGAAAATTTAATCAACCTTATAGATAAAGATGAAGATAGTAATTTTAACTTGCTAGATATAGGCTGCGGATGTGGTGCTAACCTGTTGAAAATTAAAAATAAATATAAAAATGCTAAATTATTTGGATTAGATAAAAATATTTATACTCTTAAACAGTCAGAAAAAATAGCACAGGTTGATGCTTTTGACATTAAAATGGATAAATTAAACTTTAGCGAAGACAAATTTGATTATATAATAATGGATAATGTATTACAACTCTTTGAAGAACCAGAAATATTATTAAGTAAAGTGAAAAAACATTTAGAAGCAGATGGAAAGTTATTAATTAGTGTTCCAAATGCTAATAACTATATGCTTATATATAGTATTGCAAGTGGAAGTAAGTTGCATAAAAACAGTTCAATCTATAATGTATTATATGATAAGCCAGTGATGCTTTTTAATTATAATGAAATGGTTGAAATGTTCAAAAAATGTGAATATAAAAGTGTAACTTTTAACAAAGTACAAAGTAATTTAGAAGATAATGATAGAAAATTCATCAATGGATTGTGTGAAATATTTGGGAGTGATAAACAAGGAGAGTATTCAGTAAAGGAATATATTGTTGTTGCACACAATAAGGAAAATTTAAGTAAGTTGGATATAATACTAAAAAGTATTGAAGAAGAAGGTAAATACGACGTAATTGCTAAAAATATTACTGAATTGATTGAAAAGTCAGATGCAAATTGTGAAGATATAATAAAATCTGTAGCTAAAGTTTCTATAGACAAGGTGGAGACTTTAAATTATGTAGCGAATGTGTTATTTGCAAGTGAATGTTACGAAGATATAATTCCACTTTTAAATAAAGCACTTGAAATAAAACCTAAAGATAAAGATACTTTATATAATATGGGGTATGTTTTACACTTATTTAATAATGATGAACTTGCAATGCATTATCTTAAAAATATAGAAGATAAAAATGGCGAAGTGGTAGAATTGATTAATGAAATAAAACATAAGAACGGATTTTTTGATGAAGTTAGTGTTAAATTTATTTTAAGAAGAATTGAAAATGATATCGATACGGCAAAGAATAAAAATGAAATACTTGAGATGTTTATAAACAAAACTTTAAATTCTGCCCAAATAAATGAAGTTGTTATGAATGATATTATAAAAAAAGAAAGTATTCTAAATGAAATTGCAATTTTGTGTTATGAAAATGAATTGTATGATGAAGTGATTCCTTTACTTGAAAAATCTTATGAAATTAATGCTTCTAATATTTACACAATATATACCATAGGCTACATATTGCATGAATTTGGTGCGGACGAGGTGGCAATGAAATATCTATCAAAAATGGAGAATAGTAACGATGAAATTAAAAAATTAGCTGATGATATTAGAGGTGATAAAAATGATAAATGATAAGAAAATTTGTTTTATTTCTTGTGTAAATGATAATGAGAAGTATGAAGAATGTTTGAAATATATAAATAATCTAGATATACCAGAGGGATACATTACAGATTCAATAGCAATAAGAGATGCTTATAGTATGACATCAGCATACAATGATGCAATGAGAGAGAGTGATGCTAGATACAAAGTTTATTTACATCAAGATACATTTATTATAAATAAAAATTTTATTCAAGATACAATAAATATTTTCAACAATCACTTGGACGTTGGGCTGTTAGGTGTTGTTGGGTCCAAGACAGTACATGAATCTGGACAATGGGATAAATCAAATAGTAAATTTGGAAAAGTGTATGAATCACGTACAGGAAAAATGAATATTGTGGCTTTTGATGAGTGCAATGTTGATATTGAGAACGTAAAGATGGTTGATGGACTAATTATGATTACTCAATATGACCTAAGATGGTGTGAGGATTTATTTGATGGATGGTATTTTTATGACACATCTTTAAGTGCTGAATTTATAATCAACGGATATAAAGTTGCGGTTCCAAAACAAAATATTCCTTGGTGTATTCATGATTGTGGACAAGGCAGTATTGGTAAACACTATAAAAAATACAATGAAATATTTGTGAAAAAATATTTATCAAATCAAAAGTTTATGTTTTTTTATTTTGGAAACAATTCACAAATCGCCTCTGGATTTGAGGTTATGTATCCACAAGGCATAAGTATAGGTGAAAATGTTACTGTTTTAAAAGATGCTTGTTTTATGATACCTTTTGGAAATTTAAAAAGTAAACCATTAATTGAAATTGAAGATGGATGTGAATTTGGAAGAAGACTTGTAATATCAGCTGCAAATAAAATCAAAATAGGAAAAAAATGTATTTTTGCATCAAATATACATATTACTGATCATAACCATGAGTACAGAAATGTTGGAATTCCGATTATACAACAAGGAATCACTTCATTTAGTGATGAAGTGAGTATTGGAGATGGCACTTGGATAGCTAATAATTGTGTTATTGTTGGCAATGTAAATATAGGGAAAGGTTGTTCAATTGGGGCTAATAGTGTAGTTAATTCTTGTATACCAGATTATTGTGTAGCAGTTGGAAGCCCTGCAAAAGTTATTAAAGCGTTTGATTATGTAACTGGTGAATGGATGAAGATAAAAAATGAAAAGCAACTAACTAAAATAATAGACGATAGAGAAAATGCTCAACCAATTTTGTCAATTTGTATTCCTACATTTAATAGATCAGGATATTTGGATAAATGTTTAAAATCTATATTTGATCAGGTTGGAAATGATAGTAATATTGAAGTTGTTGTGTCAGACAATGATTCAGATGATAATACTAAAGAAATAGTTGATAAATATATGAATAAATTCAAAAACATAAGGTATTTTAAAAATGAAGAAAATTTAGGTGCAGATAAAAATGTATTACTTGCGCTAAAAAGGGGTAGAGGTAGATTTATTTCAGCACATGGAGATGATGATTACTTTGCACCTTTTGCTTTGTATAAAATAATCAATAAGTTATATAAAAATCCTAACTGTGGAGTGTTTTATTTGTTTAATGGCGTAAACACTAGTGAAAAAGTTAATTGTGGAATAGACAATTTTATAAGAGATATGT
Organism: Clostridium akagii DSM 12554; assembly: GCF_000686725.1. Lineage (GTDB taxonomy): Bacteria > Bacillota > Clostridia > Clostridiales > Clostridiaceae > Clostridium_I > Clostridium_I akagii. Next base: position 182,935 of record NZ_JMLK01000006.1, read on the forward strand.
CATTTTATTGCACATTTATTTCAGGTATAATACTAAGCAAATGTGAGTTTGATAACATAAATAATAAAGATAAATTCATAGGTTCAAATTTGAATCACGTGTATCTTCAGTTATCAATATTTTCTGATAATAATTTGTATTGCATTTTACATGATTACTTTTTATATGAATCAGGAACACATAAGCCTCATGGATACAATTTTGGTGAAACATTTATACAAAATTATCTTGAAATTTTACATTATTTTAGAAAACTTTCTATAAGTGATGAAACAATAAAGTATGAAAAGAAGAAATTAATTGAAGGTATGATTTTACCATGGTGTAAAAAGATAAGAGAAGAAGATATTAAATTAGATATAAGTGATATTGAAATATATATAAAGAAATATTATAAAGATGAAACATACTTAGATGAGTTATTAGCGATAATAAGCAATCCACAATAATTTAAAGGTAGACAAGGAGGGATACATATGGATTATAAAATATTTGTATTTAGAGATGATAGAGAGGCTTATTGTGAATTAGAAAAAATATTATCAAGTAAGGTGCAAGTGAAAATAGATTTTCCATACGATAAGTACTATGAATTTCCAAGAAATTTAAAAAAAATATTTTGTTGAAACGTACTATAAAATGGAATTAGGGAAATAGAAAAATCAACATATATAAAATCACATAATAATTTATTGAAAATTAGATATGATAAAATTTTATATGAAGTGATATTTTGAAATAGTAGAGGTGATTTTATGAAAGCTGTTATATTATGTGGCGGTAAGGGCACAAGAATGAGAGAAGAAACTGAATATAGACCTAAACCACTGGTAGAAATAGGAGGTAAACCAATATTATGGCATATAATGAAAATATATTCACAATATGGTATTAATGAGTTTATATTATGTGTTGGATATAAAGGGGATATGATTAAACAATATTTTATGGATATGTACTGGAGAAATAATGATTTTACATTGGACATAAATGGAGATGAGAAAGTAACTTTTCATACGAAAGAAAATGAAAATTGGAAGGTTACAATTGTAGATACAGGACTTGAAACTATGACCGGTGGAAGGCTTAAAAAAATAGAAAAATATATAAATGATGAGGACTTTCTAATGACTTATGGTGATGGTGTTAGTGACGTAAACATAAAAGAATCAATAGAATTTCATAGAATTAAAGGTAAATTAGCTACAATTACTGGAGTACATCCTATGTCACCATTTGGGTTACTTGAGGTTGATAATGGAATAGTAAAAGCATTTAAAGAAAAACCTAAGTTAAAGGATCTTATAAATGGAGGATACATGATACTTAATAGGAAGGTATTTTCTTATTTAGGTGAAGAAGACTGTATGTTTGAAGAAAAACCTCTTAGTAAATTAGTTGGAGATTTAGAACTAGCAGTTTATGAGCATAACGGTTTTTGGACAGCTATAGATACTTTTAAGGATATAGAAAAAATAAATAAAATGTGGAAAAGCGGAGATAGACCATGGGTGGGTTGGAAGTAGATAAACTTAAAATTTATTTAAATTGATATTATGATCTATCAATTTCGTTAAGTATACTTGAAAAGTCATTAGTGAAACTAAAGGCAACAATCCATGAAAAAATATGATAAACTATAGATAGGTTTGGAAATAACGTAAATATCATAAATAGTGGGTGGTAGAGATATGAAGTTATCAGATTATATTGTGGAATTTTTAGAACAAAATGGGGTTGACACAATTTTTGGATATCAAGGTGGTGCAATTACTCATTTTGTTGATTCAATCTATAAGAATAGTAATGTTAAATTTTTATCATCATATCATGAACAAGCAGCTGCGTTTGCAGCGGAAGGTTACTCAAGAATCAAGGGGAATATAGGAGTTGCTACAGCTACAAGTGGACCTGGTGCTACAAATTTGATCACAGGAATTGGAAATTCATTTTTTGATTCAATACCATGTTTGTATATAACTGGTCAAGTGAATACATATGAATACAAACAAAATGAAAAAATTAGACAAGATGGATTTCAAGAAACTGATATTGTAAGTATTGTAAAACCCATTACTAAATTTGCGGTTATGATAAAAGACGAAAGTAAAATTAGATATTATTTAGAAAAAGCATTTTTTGTTGCAAAAGAAGGTAGGCCAGGACCAGTTTTATTAGATGTTCCAATGAATATACAAAGGGCTGAAATAAATAAATACACGTTAGAGAGTTTTTATGATAGTGATGAAAGAAAACAATATACTCAAATTAATATACAAGATGAAAAAATAAATAAGGTTGTTGAACTAATAAATAGTAGCAAAAGACCAATTATTATATCCGGTGGTGGGGTTAGACTTAGTAATGCATGCAATTTATTAGAGAAATTATGTAATAGATTGAGAATACCTGTAGTAAGTACATTGATGGGACTAGATAGTTTAAATCATAATAACTCAAACTATATTGGATTCATGGGTTCATATGGAACTAGGTATTCAAATCTAGCTGTAGCAAATTCAGATTTGCTAATAGTACTAGGTTCAAGGCTGACATCAAGGCAAACCAGCACTTTAGTAGATAGTTTTGCTAGAGAAGCAAAGATAATTCATATCGATATTGATAAACTAGAACTTAATAGAAAAATACAAGAATACATGAGTATTCAATGTGATATAAAATTGTTTCTAGAAAAATTGAATAAAAAAATAGATGATATTAATATAAATACAGATTATTTAGGCTGGATTGAAAAAGTTAAGGACTATAAATCACAATATCCTTCATATCCAACTCAAAAAAATATTAATAACTTAGATCCAAATGAGTTCATGTACAATTTAAGTAATATGCTTGAAGAAAACTCAATTATAAGTTTAGATGTTGGTCAAAATCAAATATGGGCAGCACAATCATTAAAATTAAAGAAAAACAATAGATTATTAAATTCTGGTGGTATGGGAGCAATGGGATTTGCATTGCCAGCAGCAATTGGTGCATATTATGCCAATCCAAAGGCTAAGGTTATTGCAATTGTAGGTGATGGTGGAATCCAAATGAATATACAGGAGTTACAAACTATCGTACGAGAAAAAATTCCAATAAAAATAATAATTATGAATAATAATGCACTTGGAATGATTAGACATTTTCAAGAAATGTATTTTGAATCAAAATATTATGGAACAATAGATGGATATAACTCTCCAAATTTTTGTGAAATTGGAAATGCATATGGAATAAAATCAATATTTATATCTGAAATGTCAGAAATGAATATTTTAGAAAAAGAATTGAAAAATGAAAATAGCAGTATTATTGAAGTAAAATTAAATAATCCAACTTACGTAATACCTAAATTATCGATGTGCAGACCGATTGAAGATCAAGATCCACTAGTAGACAGAGAACAATTTAATAAAAATATGATTATAAAAAAATATGAATAATATTTTGAAAGGACATTAACAGTATGAATAGAATTATTCAAGAAGATATTGATTATATTATTAGTAATAATATTAATTGGTATAAATTTAAAAATAAAACTATACTTATAACAGGGGCTAATGGTTTATTACCATCATATATGGTTTATACTTTGATTAATCTAAATGAAAAAAAAGCTATAAATTGTAAAATTATTGCTATGGTTAGAAGTGAAAAAAAAGGAAAAGAAAAATTTTGTAATTATATGATAAGAAGTGATTTTAAATTAATAGTTAATGATGTATGTGTGCCTATTTCATTAGATGAGAAGGTTGACTATATAATACATGCAGCTAGTCAAGCTAGCCCAATATATTATAATACTGACCCAGTGGGGACAATTAATGCAAATGTAATTGGAACCCATAATATGCTGAATATTGCAGCAAAGAATAAAGTTGAAGGATTTTTATTCTTTAGTAGTGGAGAAGTATATGGCGAAATTGATGAAAAACATATACCTACAAAAGAATGTGATTACGGGTATCTTGATCCAACTAATATAAGGTCTTGCTATGGGGAAAGTAAAAGATTAGGTGAGACGATGTGTGTTTCTTGGTATAAACAATATAAAGTTCCATGCAAGATGGTAAGACCGTTTCATACATATGGACCTGGAATTAAAATTGATGATGGAAGAGTTTTTGCTGATTTTATATATGATATAGTAAACAAAAGAAATATTGTCTTAAAAAGTGAAGGAGAGGACATAAGAACATTTTGCTATATTGCAGATGCAGTAAGTGGATTTTTTACAATACTACTAAAAGGAAAAAATGGAGAGTCATATAATGTTAGCAATGATAAGTGTAGTGTTAGTATAAAGAATTTGGCGGAGTTACTCGTTAGTTTGTATTCAGAAAGAAATTTAAAGGTGGAACATAAATTAAGAGAAAATTCAAGTGGCTATTTAGTTAGCTTAGTTGATAAGTCATATCCAGATATAACAAAAATAAAAGCTTTAGGGTGGAAACCAATATATTCTTTAGAAGAAGGATTTAGAAGAACTATAAGGAGTGTTGAAAATAATGAATAATAAACTTAAAGAATTAAAGAATACATTTATAAAGGGTGAATTAAGCAAAAAAAACTACATAAGAAAAATGCATGAAATGCATAAAAATTTATTTGATTATGTTGAATTTATTAAAGAAACTAATATAAAAAAAATTGAGATTAATTCTAATAACGTTATTATGACAACAAATAAAGATAATATAAAACTTGTTTGTGATAATATAGATGAAAGAATTATACCAATTGAAATGTTGAATTTTGGGGACTATGAGGAAGATATTTTATATATGATAAATAATCTGTTAAAAGATAATTTTACAATTTTCGATATAGGTGCTAACATAGGCTATCATTCGATAAAATATTCTATTCATAATAGAAAATGCAAAATAAATTCTTTTGAACCTATTCCAAAGACATATAATTATTTAACTAAGAATATTGAAATAAATAAGATTAAAAATATTAAAACTTTCAATTTGGCATTTTCAAATTATGATGGAGAAGCTGAATTTTATTACTATCCAGAGGGGTCAGCAAATGCTTCAGCTGTAAATTTAGGTGAAATATATAATATGGAAAAAATAAAATGTAAAGTTGTGAAAATAGATTCATTTGTAAAAGAAAATAATATAAGTGTAGATTTTATAAAATGCGATGTTGAGGGAGGAGAATTATTAACCTTTAAAGGTGGTATTGAAACTTTAGAAAGAGATAAACCAATAATATTTACTGAAATATTAAGAAAATGGAGTGAAAAATTTCATTATGATCCTAATGAAATAATTGAATTATTCAGGAACTTAGGATATAAATGTTTTACTTTGAAGAATAATATGCTAGAAATATTTGAAATTATGACAGAAGATACATTGGATACAAATTTTATTTTTCTTCATGAACAAAAGCATGGAGATGAGATAAATAAATATTTAAAAATTAATTAAAACTCAAATAGTATGTTTAATACATGGAATAATGGGATAAATAAAAAAATTTTAAGGTAAGAAAGTCTTATTAACATGAAGTTAATAACAATAGTGTTGTTAATTATATTTGTAAGTTCACGGATAAACCAATATTTGATGATTTATCTTTTGAGAAAAAGTGTTGTGTGAATGATGAAAAAGATATGGAGGTATAATTTTGCCAACAAACATAAATGGATCATTTATAGATAAAAATATATTAGTTACAGGTCACACAGGATTCAAAGGATCATGGCTTTCCATTTGGTTAATACAACTTGGAGCCAACGTAATAGGATATTCCCATGATCCGTATACTGCAAATGACAATTTTAATGTTTGTAAGCTTTCGGATAAGCTCATAGATGTACGTGGAGATATTAGAGATTCAGAAAAATTAGAACAAGTATTTAATAAGTATAAACCAGAATTTGTGTTTCACCTTGCGGCTCAGGCAATTGTGAGAAAGTCCTATGAAAATCCAAAAGAAACTTATGAAACAAATGTTATGGGAACACTTAATGTGCTTGAAGCAATTAAAAATTGTGAAGCTACAAAAGTAGGAATAATGGTAACAACAGATAAATGTTATGAAAATAAGGAACAACTTATAGGTTATAAAGAAAATGACCCTATGGGTGGATATGATCCATATAGTTCCAGTAAAGGTTGTGCAGAACTTTTAATAACGTCATACAGAAATTCTTTTTTTTATATAAATGATTATTCAAAACATGGAAAAGCTATAGCTTCTGTTAGAGCGGGAAATGTAATTGGAGGAGGGGACTGGTCCTCTGATAGAATAATACCAGATTGTATTAGAGCAATAGAAAATTTCAGCAAAATTAAACTTAGAAATCCTCATTCTGTTAGACCTTGGCAGTTTGTTTTAGAACCACTTAGTGGATACATAAAACTGGCTTCAAAATTATATACTGAAGCTGAAAAGTTTTCTGGGGCTTGGAACTTTGGACCTAATATGTCTTTAAATGCTGAAGTTAAAGACATTGTAAATGTGCTTATCAAAAGCTATGGCAAAGGTGAATGGATAGATGATTCGGAGGTAGATCAGCCTCATGAAGCTAATCTGCTAATGCTGGATTGCACAAAGGCAAAGGAAAAATTAAATTGGCAGCAAGTACTTAATTTACAAGAAACCATAGATATGACGTCTGATTGGTATAAGAATTACAAGAATAATAATATGTATGAATTTTGCTTGAAGCAAATAAATGAATTTACCCAAAAGCAAAGAGTAAAGGTAATGGAGGATTAAATCATATGGAAGACGAAAATTATTATAGAGAGCAAATTAGAAAATATGTTTCTGAGATTTATAAGATTAGAAAAAACAAGGGAAATTTTGTGCCAGGTGAAACGGTAATACCTTTTGCAGGGAGAATCTATGATGAAAAAGAGATAGCATCTCTAGTGGATTCATCCCTAGATTTCTGGCTTACAGCAGGAGAATACGCTAATAAGTTTGAAAAAGCCTTTGCAAAGTTTTGGGGAGTTAAACATTGTTCTCTTGTAAACTCTGGTTCTTCAGCAAATCTTTTAGCCATAACTGCATTAACGTCTCCAAAGCTTGGAGATAAAAGATTGAAAAAAGGTGACGAGGTAATAACTGTTGCTGCAGGTTTTCCAACGACAATAAATCCTATAATTCAAAATGGTCTTATTCCAGTATTTGTTGACGTAGAATTAGGTACATATAATATAGATACAAAAAATTTAGAAAAAGCAGTGTCTCCTAAAACTAGAGCTATAATGTTAGCTCACACTTTGGGAAATCCTTTTAATTTAGATGCTATAATGGAACTAGTACATAAATATGATTTATATCTAATTGAAGATTGTTGTGATGCAGTTGGCGCTGAATTTAGAGGAAAAAAAGTTGGAACCTTTGGACATTTAGCTACTGTAAGTTTTTATCCTGCTCATCATATGACTATGGGCGAAGGTGGAGCAGTACTTACTAATAATCTGGAACTCGAAAAAATAGTTAGGTCTTTTAGAGATTGGGGAAGAGATTGTTATTGTGAACCTGGAATTGATGATACTTGCAAAATGAGATTTAAACGTCAAATGGGACAGCTACCTTATGGTTACGATCATAAATATACATATAGTCATATTGGTTATAATCTTAAAGTTTTAGACTTACAACCAGCAATAGGCCTTGAACAATTAAAAAAACTCCCTGAGTTTATAAGGACTAGAAATAATAATTTTAATCTTTTGCAAACAGCATTAAAAAAGTATAACGAATATTTAATAATTCCAGAAGCTACAGAAAATTCAAGTCCGTCTTGGTTTGGGTTTCCTTTGACTGTTAAAGAAGATGCAGGGTTTACTAGAAGTGAAATTGTGGCATTTTTAGAGCAGAACAAAATTATGACCAGAATGTTATTTGGTGGCAATCTTTTAAGACAACCGGCCTACGAAAATATTGAAAAAAGAGTGATTGGTGAACTTAAAAACACTGATATTATTATGAATAATACATTTTTTATTGGTGTATATCCTGGGATTGACAAAGAGAAAAGAGAGTATATTATTGGTGCTTTTAACAAGTTTTTTGAAAAAACTAAAGATAAACGCAATTAATTCGATAATTAAACAAGTTATTATCTATAAAAAGTAATTTTAGGAGGTGATAAAATGATATTGAATCACAATATTCCATCATTAAATATTTTTACAGCATATCAAAAAGCACTAGCAAGTCAGAGTAAAGCTATGTCGAATATATCATCAGGAATAAAAGTAAATAGTGCAGCTGATAGTCCATATGCCATAGCACAAAATGATCAATTTAATATGCAACTCAGAGGAATGCAAATGGGAGCTAATAATGCGCAAAATTCTGTGAATTTACTTCAAGTTGCTGATGGTGGTCTAGCTGGAATAACGGATACACTGCAGAGAATAAGAACATTGGCAGTTCAAGCAGCTAATGGAACCAATTCATCCCAGGATAAGTCAGATACTCAAGTTGAGATTAGTAATCTTGTTAAAAATATAGATACTTTAGCTAAAGGCACAAATATGAATGGAGTTAGTTTACTAAATACGCCCACAACCACACCGCCAACTACAGTAACTGCTATGATTGGTTCTAATGTTGGAGAAACTATAACAATTCCAACCTATGATCTAACAGCAAGTAAACTTAACCTTTCAGGGATTGATGTATCAACAAATGTTAATGCTACAACAACAATAGCTACAGTTGATGCAGCATTAAAGCAAGTTACTTCAGCTATGAGTAAATATGGTTCTATTGAGACAAGACTTAATGATTATGTGTCAAGTTCTGATGATATAAGTAATCAGGTTCAAGCAGCGGACGGTAATGTTATGGATGCAGATATGGCATCTGAAATGCTAAACTACTCTAAAAGCAGTCTTATGGTTCAAGCTGGGATAGCTATGATGGCACAGACAAATAAATTCCCACAACAAGTATTATCTATATTGCAAAATGTAAAATAAAAATGTCCGCGAGGACATTTTTTATTTATTTGTATAACAATTGTATAATTAAAATTATATTATTGTTATACAAATAAAAATGTTAATAGTCTTTTGTTTCAAATAAATACTACATCCTATATTATAAATGTTATATTAAATACATAATTTGTCATATTTTTTAGGTAATAATCAATTAATTATGAAGTTTTAACTCTAAATTGTGTGAAATTTAAATAAATGCATAAAAAAGTTTCGCTTTATGGAAAAATGATTTATAATTGTAGTTAGAAAGCAAATATATGTAGATAAAAAGATGATTTTATAAGATATATTATAAATTTCCAATACTTAATTCTAAATACTTGATTTGTCACGAATAAATGGATAAATGAATAATGTGAAGTAGCCCATACCAATATCTAAGTTACAAATATGAATTATAGTATTTTTTTGAATTAATCATTAAAAAATCATAAAAACATTGTATAAATATAAACTATATTATATAATATTGGTAACGAAGCAAAAATTTAATGAGATTAAAGAAAAAAATAAAATATTTATAATAAAAAAGAAGGAATTTAATAATAATTGTCTAATTAATGTATAGGGAGATGATTTGATGTCAACAAGTGGTATTTCTCAGAGTGGGTCAACTTATGATTTGATAAAGCAGGCATTAAATGCAAGCAGTACAAGGGGAAATGTTATAGCAGACAATATAGCAAATGTAAACACAGATAATTATAAAGAACATTATGTTACGTTTGAGGATACTCTAAACAATACTATGGATAACATAACGATGAAAAAAAACAATTCTAAACATCTTGATGATGGAAATACATATGGTTCAATTAGTGTTAAACAAGATAACACTACCAGCATGAAAAATGATGGCAATAATGTAGATATAGATTCAGAAATGTCAAATCAAGCAAAAAACACCCTTATGTATCAAGCATTAGCAAATCAAGCTAGTACAAGAATATCTATGGAAAAATACGCCATAACAGGAGGAGGTAACTGATAAATGAATGCTTTTAATTCGTTAAACATTAGTGCCAGCGGTCTATCTGCTGAAAGACTAAGAATGGACACTATTTCTTCTAATATAGCAAATGTAGATACCACTAGAAGTGATACCACTGGCCAGCCTTATAGGAGGAAAATTGCAGTATTTCAAGAGAATTTAGATAAAAGTATAAATCCTAATACAGGACAAGCTGAGGATAATTTAAAAGGTGTGAAAGCAGTAGGAATTGTAGATGACAATTCTCCATTAAAACAAGAGTATGATCCAACAAATCCTGATGCAAATGCAGATGGATATGTGGCTATGCCAAATGTTGATATACTCAATGAAATGGCAGATTTAATATCATCTACTAGGGCATATCAAGCAAATGTCAGTGTAATGGGTGCAGAGAAAAGCATGTTCAGTACAGCATTACAAATTGGAAAATAGGAGTGAAGTCAGTGAATGTTAATCAGTTTATTCCAACTAGCAACATATTATCAAATTCTAGTAATGTTTCGTCAGCCAATGCAAGTAATGACCAGGCAACATCGGGGACTGGTAGTGTTGATTTTTCATCTATATTAAAAGAAAAACTTGGGGCGGTTAACGATAAACAGATAAGCGCAGATAATACAACAACACAGTTTATTGACGGAAAAGACGTGGATATTCATCAGGTAATGCTCTCTACTTCAGAGGCACAGATGTCACTTGACATGGCTGTTCAAGTAAGAAATAAAATTGTTGAGGCATATCAAGAATTAAATAAAACGCAAGTATAGTAGGGAGTGCAAAAGATGAATAAGCTCTTAGAGGGTGTAAAGAATTTAAAGGATAAATGGTTTGGACTAAGTAGAACAAAACAAATTGTTATAGCGATATTAGCAGTAGCAATTATAGCGGCTGCAGCAGTAGCTACAACATCTATAACAAGCACGAAATATGGGGTATTATTTTCAAAAATGGACTCAACTGATGCAACAACTGTGATAGCTAAATTAAAAACCGATAAAATTGCATATAAGGTAGATTCCACTACCAATACGATTTCGGTACCTGAAGCTAATGTAGATGATCTTAGGCTTCAATACGCTACATTAGTAAAAGGGGGTAGCACGGGCTTTGAACTTTTTGATAACAGCAGTAGTCAATTTGGAATGACGGATCAACAGTTTAATGTTCAATATCAAAGGGCACTAGAAGGTGAGATTGAGAGAACAATAAAAAGTTTCCCACAGGTAGCTGATGCCAGAGTTCAACTAGTAATGCCAGATGATTCTGTTTTTGTGAAGGATGCATCTCCTGCTACTGCGTCTGTGTTTTTAAAATTGAATTCAGGTGAAAGTTTATCTACTAGTCAAGTTAAAGCAATTGTTGCATTGATATCTGGTGCAGTAAAAAATTTACCTGCAGCAAATATTCAAGTCGTAGATGATAATATGAAACTTCTAAGCGCTGGACTTAATTCTACTACTGGGGACAATACAGATGTTTCTGCAACCACAGCAGCTAGGAGTGCAGTGGAAGAAAAAGAAGAAACAGAGCTTCAAGAAAAGGTATTAAATCAATTAGAACCAATATATGGCACAAATAATGTTAAGGTTCAAATACATGCAGATATGAATTTTAATGCGGTTCAGCAAGATGCAACAGTAGAAAAGGATCCAGTAGTTATAAGTGAACATGAGACAAATACTGTAACTCCAGGTGGAAACACTGTAGCAAGTGGAAGTCCAGTAAATAATAACAATTCGTCAAATCAAATAGTTAATTCAAATACAACAAGTGGAGCTACAACAAGTACAGATGTAACTAAAAATTATGATACTTCAAAATCAGAAACTAAAACTGTAACAGCACCAGGTGATATAAACAGGCTAACTGTGTCAGTAGTTTTAGATGGAAGAGTGAGTAATACAACACAAACTTCAATTAATAATATTGTTAGCCAAGCAGTTGGAGTAAATCCACAAAGGGGCGATACGGTAAGCATAGAGGGTTTAGCGTTTGATACAAGCTTGCAAAATGCTGCACAGAAAGCGCAAACTGCAATGAATACAGCTCAACAACAACAGCAAAAAAATATTTTCATTAGAAATATTATAATTGGTGCGGTAATTGGAGTTATAGCTATTATAGGATTTATTATTTTCTTAGCAAGGAGAAGGAAAAACAAAGAAGAAATGGATGAAGATGAAGAAGGATTTGATGAACTAATTGGGGATGATGTTGATAAAACTACGCAGATAAAATATCCACCTATCCAATTTGAGCAGAATAGTGAAAAATCACACATGGAAAAAGAAATAAGAACTTATGCTACTAGTAAACCGGAACAGGTAGCTGATGTAGTTAAATCATGGATTTCAGAGGATGAGAGGTGATAGCGCAATGGCTAAAGACGGAAAGTTAACTGGAGTTCAAAAAGCTGCTATACTGTTCATTACTTTGGGACCAGAGGCATCAGCAGGAATTATAAAAAAACTTCCAGAAAGAGAAATACAGAAGATAACTTATGAGATAGCTAATATTACTTCTGTAAAACCTGAGCAAAAAGCAGAAATTTTCAAAGAATTTATTGAAATGAACAAAGCAAAGGAATATTTAAGTGAAGGTGGACTTGATTATGCAAGAGATTTGCTTGGAAAAGCACTTGGGACTCAAAGAGCAAAAGAAATCTTGGATAAAGTGGCAGAAGCAACTGAGCAGTATAGACCATTTGCTATCGCAAGAAAGGCTGATGCACATCAACTTTTAAATGTAATAGGAAATGAACACCCACAAACAATAGCACTAATACTATGTTACCTACAAGCAGATAGAGCTGGACAAATTATGTCGGCTTTACCTGAGGAGCTACAAGGGGAAGTTGCATATAGAATTGCTACAATGAGTAATACTTCACCTATGGTAATTAAAGAAATTGAAAAAGTTTTAAATAGCAAATTATCATCTGTAGTAAGAGCTGATGTAACTGTACTTGGTGGTGTGGAACGAATAGTTGATATATTAAATCAAGTTGACAGAACAACTGAGAAAAATATCACTGAGGGTCTTGAAAAAGAAGATCCAGAATTGGCTGAGAAAGTTAAAGAATCAATGTTTGTATTTGAGGATATTATTACATTGGATGATGTTGCCATTCAAAGGGTTCTTAGAGAAGTTGAAAGCAAAGAATTGGCATTGGCTCTTAAGGGTTGCTCTGATGAAGTTGGTGATGCAGTTTATAGAAATCAATCAAAGAGAGCTGCTGCTTCATTAAAAGAGGATATAGAATTCCTTGGACCTGTAAGACTTATGGATGTTGAAAAAGCACAACAAAAAATTGTTGGCGTAATCAGAAGGTTGGATGAGTCCGGTGAAATAGTACTTTCAAGAGGTGGAGAAGATGCTATTGTCCTCTAAAGTTATTAAGAATACAAAAATAATTCAATATGGTAATAAAGAAATAATTACCGATGGGAACATGGAGTTAAAAGAACAGTCGCTTTCTGATATAGAAGATATATTGAAGCAGAGCGGTGGTGAAATGTTTGAGGGCGTAGATAGAATTGCTAATACAATTATTGAAGACGCCAAAAGAGTAGCAGAAAATTTAAGAAGTAAATCAATAGAAGAGGCACAGGATATTGAAAAAAAAGCATATGAAAAAGGTTTTCAAGAAGGAACACAAGATGGATTTAATAAGGCATATGAAGAGACTGTAGTTAAAGGCAAAATTGAAGTTGAGAATTATAAGTCTTTAGCTGAACTAAATGCTTCTAACTTATTAACTAGTGCAAAAGCGAAGTGTGAAAAATATATTATTGATCAAGAAGAAGCGATTAAAAAATTAGCATTTTCCATAGCTGGTCATATTTTAAATAAAAAAGTTAAAGATGAAGATGGAATTAATGATATGATTTATTCTGCTGTTGAAAAATCAAAAAATAGTGAGCTAATAATTATTAAATGTAGCAAGCTACATTATAATTCAGTTACTGAAGCAGCGGCACTTTGGAAACAACAGCTTCCTGTATCTGGAGAAATAATTGTTATTGAAGACAATTGTTTTGATGATGATAAAGCAACTATTGAGAAAAATAACGGAAAAACTCAAGTTGGAATTGATATTGGTATGGATAAAATCAAAGAAGAACTTTTAAGAAAATGATTTATAGGAGTTATTATTATGATTTCATTAGATTTTGAAGCTTTAATTGAAACGGTTGAAGAATGCAATACATTGTACAATGAAGGTATAGTTAGTAAAATAATTGGACTCACAATAGAAGCGGAAGGAATAAGAGCTTTTGTTGGAGAAGTGTGCAAAATTTATAATGAGTCAAATAAGGTTATAGAATGCGAAGTCGTTGGTTTTAAAGAAAAAAATGTTATTCTAATGCCTCTAGGGGAGCTAGTAGGAATATCACCAGGGTGCAGTGTACTACCTACTGGAAAACAGCTTAGCGTTGCATGTTCAGAAAAATTGTTTGGCAAAGTCCTTGACGGTCTTGGAAAACCATTAGGGGAAGTTAAAGCTTTAGATGGAATTATGTATAATATGAATAGTAGTCCCCCGGATCCTTTAAAGAGGAGAAGGATTGACAGTATTATGCCAACGGGAGTAAGAGCTATTGATGGTTTCTTGACTTGCGGTGAAGGACAAAGAATTGGTATTTTTGCAGGTAGTGGGGTAGGGAAAAGTACAACTCTTGGCATGATAGCAAGAGAAGCTAAAGCTGATGTTAATGTAATAGCACTTATTGGAGAAAGAGGAAGAGAAGTTCGAGATTTTATTGAGAAAGATCTTGGCGAAGAAGGTATGAAAAAATCAATAGTGGTATGTGCTACTTCAGATAAACCAGCTTTAGTTAGAATTAAAGGTGCTTTTACTGCCACAGCTATAGCGGAATATTTTAGAGATCAAGGTAAAAAAGTTATTTTAATGATGGACTCAGTTACAAGATTTGCTATGGCACAAAGAGAAGTAGGTCTTGCCATAGGTGAGCCACCAGCAACTAAGGGCTATACTCCATCTGTTTTTGCAATGTTACCTAAACTCATGGAGAGGTCAGGTATGTCTGATAAAGGATCTATTACAGCGTTTTATACAGTACTTGTGGATGGTGATGATTTTAATGAACCTATTGCAGATGCAGTGAGAGGTATTCTAGATGGACATATAGTTCTTTCTAGAGAGCTTGCTTCGAAAAACCATTATCCAGCCATTGATGTTTTGGCAAGTATAAGTAGACTTATGTCTGAAGTTGCTGATGGTGAACACAAAAAAGCTGCGGGCATTGCTAGAGAACTTTTAGCCACTTATAAAAATTCTGAAGATTTGATAAACCTAGGTGCCTATGCAAGAGGAAGTAATAAGAAGATTGACATTGCAATAAATTATCACGAAAATATTGTTAACTATTTAAAGCAGGGGATTGATGAAAAATCAGAGTTTCAAGAAAGTGTGAATGCTTTAGAAAAAATGTTTAATTGATATTTTGAAAGGGGTGATTTATGAAAAAATTTGATTTTAAGCTTCAAAAACTTTTAGATATAAGATATAACAAAGAGGAAGAGAGTAAACTGAATTTTAGCAAGGCACAAGATGATAAAACTAATGCAGAAGAAAATCTAGATAAACTAAATATGAATTATAGTAAATATAGTGAAACTAGAATGCATGGAAATGTTGTTCAGCAGAAAACAACTCAATTTTATTTAAACTCTCTTGCTACGTGTATAGATGAGGCTATCTCAGAACTTGAAAAGAAAAAAATGATATTAGAAGAAAAAAGACAAGATTTAAAGCAAAAACAGGTCGATAGAAAAACTGTTGATATTCTTAAAGATAAACAAATGGATAAATATACAAAAGAGGTAAATGCTATAGAACAGAGGAATAATGATGAATTTGCTCTATATGGGTACATAAGAAATACTGCTGAAAGGGGGTGAGATATTGAGTGAAATAAGTATAAATAATAACGTGAAGTTTCTTGACAGTGTAGGTACAGCCGGTAGTGTTTCTAAAAGTGTTAATAATAGTGATGCCTCAGTAGATAATAACACAAACTTTAAAAATGTTTTACAGTCTAAAACCCAAAACAGTGAAAATACAAAAACTACTGGTAGTGCAAGTAAAAATGACGGTGCTTCTAATACAAACAAAGATGTAAATAAGAATCAAACAGTTGATACTACTAGCAAAACTGACGAAGAAAAACTACAGGACATAGAAAAAGAAATTAATGATATTACTGATGGAACTAAAAGTGTGAATAATAATGATTTGGCCGCATTAATTGCCAGTTTACAGCAAATTTTAAACTCTCTTTTAAAGAATACTAGTGCTACTCAAAGTAATCAAAATGCTAGTGGTAATTTAGATGTGAATCTAATATCAAAATTAACTGATTTAAAAGATAATTTGGCTAAGTATGCTGAATTATTATCGTCAAGTAAAAATGTTAATGGAACACAGGAATTAACAGATTTGGTTTCAAAGTTAGATTTGGGGAAAACTGATCTAAGTAATAGTGCAGTTGCAACACAAACCAATATAACTGATAATAACGCAGATGTCAGTAGTACAACTGTAAATGATAAGGTTGCAGGTAATGATTCTTCTGATAGTAAAGTAACTGTAAATAATCCAAATGACAATAATATTTTTGACAAGATTAAAACTGAACTAACAGATTTGATGAAGGATATTAAGTCAAGCCAAAGTAATTCTAGTTCAATCGCAGTAAGTTCTAAATTAAAAAATATTGAACAAATATTAACTGTGACAAACAAAGCTATAGATACTGTAAAGTTAACTGATACAAACAAGCTAACTGATGTAACTGAGTCAAATAATACTACAAAAGTGGATTTTAATACAACAGCAGGTTCAAGTTCATTAAGTCCGGACAGTAGTGAATCTGGAAGTGAGAACACTTATGGTAATAATACCTCTAACAAGGATAATGATTTTTTAAACAAGTTGATTGATAACAAACAGAGTAGTTCGGATCAGTATTCAAAAGTTACTGGTGTAATTAATCAAATCTTAAACAATAACAATATTTCAAGTAGTTCTGAGATAAAAAATCCAGTGCCTACAGCTAGAAGTTCTAATTTTGCTGAAGACATAATAACCAATTTAAAGTACATGGATAATAATAATATAAAAGATTTGACAGTAACAATAGCACCAAAAGGGCTTGGTACAGTAATGATAAACATAACTACTGAAAATGGAGTTATGAAGGCTTCCATTACTGCTACAAACAAGGAGGCATATAACCTTCTAAACGCTAATGTGGATCAAATAAATAGCAGCATAAATTCGCAAGAGATAAAAGTAAGCAATGTGAATATAAATATTTACAATGGTGATACAACATATTTTAAAGATGGTTCAAACTCTGGGGATGCTGCAAACCAGAAACAAGGAGATGGCAAGACAACTAATGGAGTAGGTGTCATTGAAGACCAAGATATAGATGAACTAAATAGCATTTATGAAAATGATAATGTAAATGCTCTAGTATAGGAGGAGATAATATGAGTACAACTCAAGGTGTAAATGCTAATGCCGCGGCAAGTACAACTCAGTCTACAACAACTAAAAGTGATACTTTGGACAAAAATGCTTTTATGAAGATATTAATAGCAGAGCTTGCAAATCAAGATCCTACTGGACAAAACAATGATCCTACACAATATGTTAGTCAGCTAGCACAATATTCTTCATTGGAGCAGATGACTAATCTGAATGGAACTATGACTTTAAATGGAGCATCAAATCTTATTGGTGTAAAGGTGCAGTTGAGTGATACAGATGCCAATGGAAATAACATCCAGGGTGTTGTTCAGTCTGTATCTAAAAATGGGGATGCTGTGACATTAAACGTACTGGTAAATGGTACAACAGTGCAATCCTATAGTTATGGTGATGTTATTACTATAAATCCGACAACAGCAACAGGGGTATAAGTGAGTAAGAATTATGGGATATAGAGTAGTAAATGGGACGATTTTTCCTGTAGCACCTATTGGAAATATTAGCCATAAAATAGATCTAAAAGGCAAAAGTGAAAGTTCGAATTTTGATAACATTTTAAGCACAGAAGTTAATAAGAATGATAGCTTTATTATTTCTTCTCATGCAGTTGACAGGTTAAAGAATAGAAATATAACCCTAAATAATGAGGATATGAAGGCAATAAACGAAGGTATTAATAAGGCAGGTTCAAAAGGCTGCACGGATTCAGTTATATTTTATAAAGATACTGCATATGTGACAAGCATAAAAAATAGAACTGTTATTACAGCAGTGGACAAAGAAAGTTGCAAACAAAACATATTTACTAATATTGATAGCGTGGTAATACTTTAGGCTGGACCTGATTTTAGGAAGCCAGGATTAACTGAAAGACGGAGGTTAATTGTAAAGTAAAATAAAAAATAAATTTAAAATAATTGGGGGAAAATAAATGTTACAATCAATGTACTCTGGAATATCTGGAATGAAGGCAAGTAACCAGGAATTAAACGTAATAAGTAATAACATAGCAAACTCACAGACAACTGCATTCAAATCATCAGGTATAACTTTTGAAGATATGTATTATCAATCAGTTCAGGGAAGTAGTGCACCAACAACTTCTTCTGGTGGTACAAACTCCAGTGCTTTTGGAACTGGTGTAAAGGTTCAAGGAATCAACAAAGATATGTCTTACGGTGGTGCTGCGTCCACTAGTAATCCTTTGGATCTATCTATAAATGGTAGTTCAGGTTTTTTTATAGTAGCAAAGGGAGATATAGTCAAAGCATCAGCAACAGCTACAATTCCAGTAGATAATCCTACTACTGGTACTGCATCACACACTATTACATCTGAACCATCAAGTACACAACTATTATATACACAAGATGGATCTTTTAGTAAAGATCCAGACGGTAGTATTACGCTAAATGGCTATAGGCTTATGGGATATGCTGTGTCAGGTACTGATAATACAGGTACAACTACTACTGCCTCAAGCTTAGATCCTACTGCCACTACTACTAGTACTACGGGTACTGTTAGTAGCCGGGTGGATTTTGTTGATGGCCAAAAAACAGTAACTGCTAATGATGGGGCACTTATAACGCTTCAAATACCAGAAACAGTTCATGAAGTGGCAACTGCAACAACACCAGCAAAGGATGTTGCTGTATCATCTTGGTCAGTTGATTCAAATGGTGTTGTTACTGTAACTCTTGCAGATAACAAAGTTGCGGCTATAGGTCAAGTTGCTTTAGCTAAATTTACAAATGATTCTGGACTTGATCAAGTTGGAAATAATATGTTCTCTGAGTCTTCAAACTCAGGAAAAGCTATTTTAGATTCAGGAGTAAACACATTAGGTGATAATAATTCCGGATCATTTAGTACAATTAAGGGAAGTTCTTTAGAACAATCAAATGTGGATTTAGCAACAGAGTTTTCACATATGATAGAAGCAAGTAGAGCGTTTGAGGCCAATGGTAAGATAATTTCCACTGGTGATACAATACTTCAAACTATAATAAATCTTAAACAGTAGTTAAGGTTTATTAAGTAAAGGTGTAGATTGATTGTAAAAAATCAATGCTACACTTTCCTTGTAAAAGAGTAAATTCTATATTTTGAGAGGGGAATCTAGAATTGATTAGACTAACTGGTTTAAACCACAAAGAGGTGGTAATTAATGCTTCTATTATTGAAAAGATAGAAGAAGTTCCAGAAACAGTTATAACATTATTAAACGGAAATAAATATTTAGTAGAAGAATCTATTGATGAAGTTATAGATAAAATTATAGAGTTTAAAAAGAGAATAAATAATGCTAAATATTGATATGAATTCTGTTTTTAGAGGGAGAGACTAACAAATGAGTGAAAAGAAAAAAGAAAAAAAAGGTGGAATACCTAAGATAGTTATTATTCTAATTGCATTAATCGTTATACTTGGGGGAGCTTTTGGCGCATATATGTTGTTTTTCAATAAAACTACAGGGACAAAAGCTACAAATAGCACAGTTTCAACAACAAAAATAGTTGAGGCAACACTTTCATTGAATGAAACAATTATAAACTTAGCAGATACTGATACACCAAAATACGTAAAAGTGATAGTGAGTTTTGGATATGATTCTACAAACTCCAAATTAACAGCTGAGGTTACAGACAAAACTGCTGTGATGACACCTATTTTTAATGATGCTGTTGTAAAGATATTTAGAAGCAAAAAGTCTTCAGATTTAGCTGGGACAGGTAGTGATAAAGTAAAACAACAGATTTTGGATACTGTTAATCCATATTTGCAAAAAGGGCAATTTACGAATGTATATTTTGATGAATTAGTTATTCAATAAAACATGTTGAGGGTGATAAATAGATGCTGGATACACTGTCCGTAGTAATAAGGCTTATAGTAGCACTTTTAGTTATTTTACCTTTAATATATTTAAGTTTAAAATTTGGTGGTAATAAACTCCAAAATGTGCAAAACGGTAGCTACATGAAGGTACTTGAAAAACTTTCAGTATCTAAGGAAAATAGTCTACTAATAATCAAAATAGGTGAACAGGGTTATGTATTCTCTAACACTGGGAATAAAATGGAAATTATTAAGGAATTAACAGAGGAAGAAATTTCAGAAATTCAGGAATCAAAGAAGATAACTCAATATAAAAATATGGATGAATTTCTAAGAAACATTAAGGATCGAGTGAAATTTCAGGATAATAAGAATTTATTAAAATCAATTAAAAATAAACTTAAGATTAAAAAGGAAGATTAGTATGAAAAAAAAGGCCTGTATAATATCTGCTTTAGTCTTATTATGTGTAATATTTATGGGACATAGTGTACAAGCAGCAACGGCAAATAGTATACCCGTACCCAAAATAAGTTTGTCTGTAGACAATGCGTCTACTCCTACAGACTATGTAGACAATATAAAAATCCTTATAATGATGACAGTGTTAACGCTACTCCCATCCATAGTAATTATGACAACAAGTTTTGTTAGAATAGTTGTTGTTTTTGGATTTTTGAAAAGTGCCATGGGAACTCAAAATGCACCACCAAGTCAGGTTATCGTTGGACTAGCGTTGTTTTTAACATTTTTTATTATGATGCCAACGGTTACTACTATTAACAACAACGCTCTTCAGCCATACATAAACAATACAATAACCCAGGATCAAGCAATTAAAGCAGGAGAAAAACCATTAAAAGATTTTATGCTTAAGCAGACTCGACAAAAGGATTTAAAACTATTTATGGAGGAAGCTAAGGAAGATTCTAAGACACCAACAGACAAAATTCCAATGCATGTTGTAATTCCATCATTCATGATAAGTGAACTTAAAACAGCGTTTATAATAGGTTTTTTAATATACATACCTTTTATAATAATAGATTTTGTAGTTGCTAGTATTTTGATGTCAATGGGTATGTTTATGGTACCACCTTCCATGATTTCTTTGCCATTTAAACTTCTTTTATTTGTTATGGTTGATGGTTGGTATATGATAGTCAAATCGCTTATTCTAAGTTTTTCGTGAGGTGAAAGTTTATGACAGAAAATATGCTTATGTCGGTATTAAAAGATGGAATAACTACTGGTCTTATGGTTGCAGCTCCCTTTTTAATTGTGGCTGTTGTGGTGGGACTTTTTGTAAGTATAATCCAAGCTACAACACAGATACAGGAACAAACACTTACCTTCGTTCCTAAGCTTTTGTCAATTGCAGCAGTAGGGGTTATACTTGGAGCCTGGATACTTCATACAATGACGGGTTTTACGTTGAGAATATTTGATATGATAACAAATATAACTAGATAGGTGTGATTAGTACAATGATAAGTGTGTCATATTTTTCTGCATTTTTTCTAGTATTTTTGAGGATAGCAACATTTTTTATAGCATTGCAAATATTGTTTCCAAATGGACTTCCGAGTATTGCTAAAATAACTATTTCTGTATGCATGGCTTTTTTCGTCATATCTAGTATTGACTATTCTAATATTGCAGGAATAAGCAATGGACTACTGTATATGGAGAAATGTGCATTTGAAGTAATAACTGGACTTGTACTAGGGTACTTAACAAATTTGGTGTTTATATGTGGAAGGATAGCTGGTCAGTTTATAGATGTCCAGATAGGCCTTTCAATGATGAGTACCTATGATCCCAATACGCAAAGTACTACGACTTTAATTGAAAGACTCTTACAAATGCTAACTATTGTGGTCTTTTTCTTAATAGATGGACATCTGGTACTTATAAAAGCACTTATTGATAGTTTTAATGTTATTCACCTAGGAGATTTTGTACTTGGTAGTGGGTCTGCAATGTATGCCTTAAATGCATTTATTCAGTTTTTTCAAATAGCACTTAGAATGGCAATCCCAGTAGTAGTTGTACTAATAATTACCGATATAGTTTTAGGACTTGTTTCAAGGACTGTTCCACAATTAAATGTTATGATCCTAGGAATGCCTATTAAAATGTTACTGGGAATGTTTGTATTTATGCTTACCCTTACAGTAATAATAAATCTAATGGTTTATGCCTTTGGAATGATACCTGATTTATGGAAGGGATTTTATAATATAATACCAGCCATAATTATATTTGCAGATGCAGATAAAACTGAAAGTGCCACTCCTAAGAAAAAGAGCGAGGCCAGGAAAAAAGGGCAAACCTCAAAAAGTAAAGAGGTACCATTAGCCATTACACTTATTACATCGGCTTTTATTTTTTTAACTTTAGGAAGTTTTACATATACAAAAATAAAAAACATGATGATTATATATTTTAACGGATATCTTTCTAGTCCGAAAACGTTAAATGAATACACAGTTGGTAAAGTATTGGTATTTGCTGGAGAGAACATAGGAATTATTTTTTTAATATTTGCAGTTCCTATTATGATTATGGGTATAGCAGCTAATGTAATGCAATCAGGGTTTATGTTAACTACTCAGCCTCTTATTCCGGATTTTAAAAAGCTAAGCCCAATTGCGGGATTAAAAAAGATGTTTTCAATGAGGACTGCTGTGGATCTTGTAAAAGATGTAGCTGTGGTATCAGTTGTAGGATATGTGGGGTATAGATTTGTAATTGATAATTTTAATGATTTTTTAGGTATAAACACATTAAAATTTGATTTAATTCCAGGAGTAATAAAAGGACTGTTTATGACAATTTTATTTAGAATCGCATTCATAATGGTAATTATAGCTATTACTGATTATATTTATCAAAGGTATATGTTTAATAAGGATTTGAAAATGACAAAGCAGGAAATTAAAGAAGAATTTAAACAAGATGAAGGAGATCCAGATATAAAAGCAAAGAGAAAACAAAAGCAAAGAGAGATGTCAACAAGAAGGATGATGGCAAGTGTACCAGATGCTACAGTAATTGTTACTAATCCAACACACATTTCAGTAGCACTAAAATATGGTGAAGGAGAAAATAGCGCTCCAGTGGTTGTGGCAAAAGGTACTGACATAATGGCACTTAGGATAAAGGAAGTAGCAAAGGAAAATAATGTTCCGATAATTGAAGACAAACCATTGGCACGGCTCATATATAATGAGGTTGAAATAGACGATGAAATCCCAATGGATATGTATCAAGCTGTTGCTGAGGTCTTAGCAATAGTGTTTAAGATGAAAAAGAAGTAAAGGAGGAATGCAGATGAATAATATTAGCAGCAATAAGAGAAGTTTTAGGATAGCAGATAATTTAGACGTTATTGTAGCGTTTGGTGTAATGGCAATAGTGTTAATGATAATAATACCATTGCCAACGATATTAATAGATTTTTTGATAGTTGTAAATTTGACTGTTGCCATGATTATAATTTTGACATCTTTGTTTACCACAGAAGTATTACAGATGTCAGTATTTCCAACATTGCTTCTTATTACTACGTTATTCAGGGTTGGAATCAATATATCATCCACAAGACTTATTTTAACTCAAGCAAATGCAGGAGATGTAATAAATGCATTTGGTAGTTTTGTTATTGGTGGGAATTATGTAGTTGGAATAATAATATTTCTAATTATAATAATAGTACAATTTGTAGTAATTACAAATGGTTCGGGTAGAGTTGCAGAAGTTGCAGCTAGATTTACATTAGATGCTATGCCTGGTAAACAGATGAGTATCGATGCAGACCTTAATGCAGGACTTATTGATGATATGCAAGCTAAAGAGAGAAGAAAAAAGCTTCAGATGGAAGCTGATTTTTACGGTTCAATGGATGGTGCTTCTAAGTTTGTTAAAGGAGATGCTATTGCAAGTATTATAATTGTTGTAATAAACATGATTGGCGGTATTATAATAGGAGTAGTTCAGCTTAATATGACGGCTGCGGTTGCAGCACAAACTTATATTAGACTTTCAGTTGGTGATGGACTTGTAAGTCAGATTCCAGCCCTATTAATATCCGTATCTACAGGTATTATAGTAACAAGGTCAGGAAATAATGAAGACTTTGGTACTCAATTAATTGGTCAACTTACAAATTTTCCAAAGGTTTTAGGTATAGCCGCAGCTGTACTTTTCCTTCTAGGGGTTTTACCAGGATTTCCAACATTGGTGTTTTTAATTTTAGCTTTTGCTTGTGCAGCAGGTGCATACTTGTTAAAAAAAGAGGAACAGAGCAAAATCATACAAAAACAAGAGAGTGAAAATAGTGAAATTGCAGATATGGAGAATAAAGAACCAGAAAATGTTATGAGTCTTGTTTCTGTAGAGCCAATGGAGATTGAAATTGGATATGGATTAATTCCTCTTGCAGATGAATCATCAGGCGGAGATCTTCTTCAAAGAATTGCATCTGTTAGAAGGCAATGTGCTATTGAAATGGGAATAGTAGTACAGCCTATAAGAATCAGAGATAATCTTCAGTTAAAGACCAATGAGTATGTAGTTAAGATAAGAGGTACAGTAGTGCAACGAGGGGAACTTATGCCTAGTATGCTGCTATCTATGGATTCAACTGGGGAAGCTGAGGAAATACAAGGTATTAGAACAGTAGAGCCAACATTTGGGCTTCCTGCGGTTTGGATAAATAAAGATCAAAGGGAAGAGGCAGAAATTAAAGGATTCACAGTAGTTGATCCAACTACTGTTATGGTTACCCATTTAACAGAAACAATAAAACTTCATTCTTATGAGCTTTTAGGAAGACAGGAAGTTAAGGGAACAATTGAATCAATGAAAGAAAAATACAGTGCAGTTGTAGAAGAATTGATACCAGATCTTATGACAATTGGTGAGGTACAAAAGATACTTCAAAATTTATTAAAAGAGAAAGTGCCAATTAAAGATATGGTAACTATTCTTGAAACTCTTGCAGACAATTCCCGAAATACAAAGGATTTAGAGCTTTTAACAGAATATGTGAGAATAGCCCTAGGAAGAACTATATGTAATCCACTTATTGGTGAAGATAACAAATTAGTGGTAGCCACACTTTCACCAGACATAGAAAATGTTATTGCAAATAATATACAAAAATCTATGCAAGGTTCTTTTCCAGCGGTTGATCCTGAAACTACATCAAAGATTTTAGACTCAATAAAAAATGTTTTGGCGTCAATATATTTTCCGGAAAATCAACCAGCAATTTTAGTTTCTCCTAAAATAAGACCAGCAGTAAGAAAACTTTTAGAAATGGTTTTTCCAAATGTTTCAGTATTATCACTTAATGAAATACCTAATGATGTTGAAATAAAAGCTGAAGGAGTTGTTAACATATAATGATAATAAAAAAATATGTGGTTAATAACATGAATGAAGCAATGACACGAATTAGGTATGAACTTGGAAATGAAGCTATTATTATAAGTCAAAGAAAAATTAGAAAAAAAGGTATTGGAGGTTTCTTTTCAAAAAAAGTTATCGAAGTTACTGCAGCTGTTGACAATGAAGGAAGTGGTAATAAAAGAAACACAAAAGTAAATGGAGAAAAAAAGTTAGATATTAACGACAGTTTAGAGGCCATTAAAAAAGTTATGAATAGAGAAACAAAAGTATCACAAAAACTAATAAGAGATAACAGTATAGAAATTAATAGTAAAAATGTAGATGATAAAAGTGATAGTAGTGAAAGTAATCTTATGAATGAAATGAATGAGATGAAGAAAATTTTGAATACAATAATGCTAACAGGTACAAATGCAAATGGAAAAAGTGAGTTGCAAGAGAAACTTGAAAATTTGGATTTAAATTCAGAAATAATAGAGGAAGTTACAAGTAGAATAACATTAAACAAGAAAAATGAAGATGAAACAGAGAAATTAAAAGATGCACTTGCTCAGATGATAAATATAAATAAACCAAAGGATGAACACATAATAGTTTTAGTTGGACCAACTGGGGTTGGTAAAACTACAACAATTGCAAAACTTGCGGGAAGGCTTTCATTGATTGAAAAGAAGAAAGTTGGGCTTATAACAGTTGACACCTACAGAATTGGAGCTATAGAACAATTAAAAACTTATGCGGATATAATGAATATTCCTTTTAGCGTTGTTTTCTCCATAAAGGATATGGAGAAGTCAATAGAAGATATGAGTGAGTGTGACATGATTCTAATTGACACTACAGGAAGAAGTAGCAAAAATATTATGCAAATTTCTGAACTAAGTGCATTTATTCGAAAAACAAAATCTGACAATATCCATTTAGTTATGAGTTCAACTACAAAAAATAGCGATATTAAGACAATAGTTGAGGGATATAAAGTTTTGAACTATAATAACATTATAATAACTAAATTAGATGAAACATCTACATACGGTTCCATACTTAATATAATGAATTATGCGAAACAACCATTAAGTTATGTCACAACAGGTCAAAATGTGCCGGATGATATTAAGTGTTTGAATTCCGATGAGATAATCAATCTTATTATGGGAGTTGAAACCATATGTTAGATCAGGCACAAAGGCTTAGGCAAATGGCATCTGGTAGTAAAGAGAGAAATGTGGCAAAAAGTTCACCTAAAATAATTACGGTTACATCAGGAAAGGGAGGGGTTGGTAAAAGCAATTTTGTAGTGAATTTAGCTTTGACCCTTCAGAAAAATGGTAAAAAGGTACTTATTTTTGATGCAGATGTAGGAATGGGAAATGATGATGTTTTATTAGGATTTATGCCCAAATATAATGTATTTGATATAATTTTTAACCATAAAGACATAGAGGATGTAATTGTAACAGGACCTTATGGTGTTAAACTTCTACCTGGAGGGTCTGGTATCACTAGGGTTAATGAAATTACCAATATTCAAAGAAATGCTTTTTTAGACAAACTTTCAAAGCTTGAAGATTTAGACTATATTATAATGGACACAGGGGCAGGTGTAAATAGGAGTGTGTTAGGTTTCATAGCTTGCTCAGATGAACTTGTAATAATTATAACCCCGGAGCCAACATCAATTATGGATGCTTATAGCCTTATAAAAGCAGTAGTGCATTTTAAAATCAAATCAAAGGCTAAAGTTGTTATAAACAGAACCTTAGATAAGAAAGAAGGACAGGCAACTTTTGATAAATTTAGCGGTGCAGTTAAAACATTTTTAAAAATTGATGTAGATTATTTAGGAAGTATATCAGAGGATAGAAAGTTAATTGAAGCAGTTAGGAATCAAAAACCATTTGTAGTAGCTAATCCTAATTGTGAGGCAGCACAAGATATACTTAAAATTTCTAATAAAATACTTGGAATAAAAACAGAAAGTACAGGAAATAGTGTACAGGGTTTGTTTAAAAGAATATTCAATATATTTTCTTAAGGAGTTATGTCAAGATGAACATAGGTAATTTCGGAATTAATCTGAACACAAAATGCGAAATTTTAATTAAAGGAAGACCATTCAAAAGCAATATACAAGATGTAAGTGAAAAATTTATTTTTATAAGTATCCCAGTTTTTAATGGTAATTATGCAAATTTGATTGAAAATGAAGAAATTGAAGTCATATATTATGATGAAAACAATGTGTATGGCTTTAAATCAAAAGTTGTAGGTAAAAAAAATGAAAAAATAGCAATGATAGCTATAGAAATACCAGATGAAATAAAAAAAGTTCAGAGAAGAAATTTTTTTAGAATTGACTTGTCTGTATCTGTTGAATATAAAAAAATTTCGTCAAACTTAACCAATAGCGAATTAAATAAAATTATACAGGATGAAAAGGATTTTGATAAAGCTATAATGGTGGATTTGAGTGGGGGAGGTATTAGGTTAAGAACTAAAAATGATATTGAGCAAAATGATCTAGTTATTGTAAAAATACCAATAAATGGTGAAAAAATTTGTATGACATGTAATTGTATAAGGGTTATAAAAGATACAGTGACAAAGTCAAATATATGTGGATTTTCATTTTATTCTGCTGAAGATGCTCAAATAGATAAAATTATATCATACATATTTCAGTTAATGAGAGAACTCAGGAAGAAAAGCTAAGGAGGTTTAGTTATGGCTATTGCAGGAACTTTTGATAGTAAAGAAGAAATAGTAAAGAAGTACATTCCACTTGTAAAATATATAGCTTCAAGAGTTATAATTGGAAAATCAAAATATATAGAATATGAAGATCTAGTAAGTTATGGAATGGTAGGTCTTATGGATGCTCTTAATAAATTTGATGAAGAACGAGGAATGAAATTTTCAACTTACGCATCTATTAGGATTAAAGGGGCAATGATAGATGAACTTAGAAAAAACAGTCCTATATCAAAAGGTGCAATGGATAAGCTCAGTAGGTATAACAAAGCTATAGACAAGTTACAAAAAGAATTACTTAGAGAACCCTCTAATTTGGAAATAGCAGAGGAACTTGAAGTAACAATGTCAGCTATTGGTGAAGTAGAAAATTATATAAATTACATAGCTGTAGTGTCCTTAGAAAATTTAATCTTTTCAGATGATGATGATATGCCATTAATGGGAACAATTGAAGACAAAAATAGCCCAAGCCCAGAAAAATCACTAGAAAAAAAAGAAGAAATTGAATATTTGACCAAAGCTCTGGACTTATTGAATGAAAAAGATAAAACTGTATTAACTCTTTATTACTTTGAGAGATTTACTTTAAAACAAATAGGGAATGTGCTTAGTGTTTCTGAGTCTAGAGTGTGTCAACTTCATACTAGATCAATTCTACACTTAAAAAGTGCAATGAAAAAATTAAAATATGTATAGTTTGGAGCTCTGGATAATATGATTACATTTTTATTACTTTTGATAGGAATTGTGCTTTTAATCTTTAATTTTAAGGCCTTAAAAAATGAAAAAAACACATTTAAGGATGCATTTGACAATGCTTCGAATAATTTAAAAGATTATGATGTGGAAATCGGAAAATTGAGGCGAGAATTTGCAGAGACAATACTTGAACTTCAACAGGAAATTGAAAATATGAAGTATAATAAAATTAGTATACAAGAAAAACAGGCTGAAGTTTTAGAGTTAGAGGCCGATAACATAAATAGTATTGTTTCAAAAAATGGTGAAGAAATAGGAGAAGATAAAAAGCTTAATGCTGAAAGTGATTTTGAAGTAAACAATGTTAAAGTGAATGAAATTAAAGAGATGCTAAATGATGGCTTATCTATAGATAGTATATCTGAAAAACTAGGGATTGGTAAGGGGGAGCTACTATTAATAGAAAAATTATATCTAAAATAAAAAAATTTATTAATATTACCTGTGATAGAAAAGTTTTGTTTGGAATTGGGATTGGTATTGTACTTGCAACATGTTTTATGGTATGGGAAAAAGAAATTATTACTTTAAGTAAAACACAAATTGAAACTCGAGCATACAATTATGGCATGAGATATCCAGAGGATATGAAAGTAATAAATAATAAGGGTGTGGGGAAATGATAAGAAGTTTATATTCAGCTGTTTCAGGAATGATTGTTCAGCAATCTAAAGAAGATGTAATAACAAATAATATGGCAAACTCTGAAACCAATGGTTTCAAAGGTGATGATTTAATGATTAAAAACTTTAAAAATGTTTTGATTTCTAATAGTGAGGATATTCAGAATGGAAAAAATGTAAGGCAAACTATTGGCTCACTAAGTTTAGGGAGTAAAGTGGATGCTACCACTACTGACTTTACTCAGGGAACTATAACAAATTCTGATAGTGATGATGATTTTGCAATTGATGGTAGGGGCTTTTTTACAGTAAGCCAGGGAAATGGAGCAGGAGCGCAAAATTATTATACAAGAGACGGTCATTTTCATGTTAATATGCAAGGTGGTTTGATGGATGAAAATGGAGATGCTGTAATGGGGAAAAATCTCGCTACAGGTAATGTTGAAAAAATCAATGTTGGTAATGGTAAGCTTACAAGTGATTCCTATGGTAACTTAAGTGTGGACGGAAAACCTACTTACTCATTTTCCTTAGTTGATTTTAATGATTATAAATCTCTTAAGAAGGTTGGAAATAATTTATATTCAGGTACAAATCCAATATTAAACGCCAATGTTTCAGTTCAGCAAAATGCATTAGAAGGTTCTAATGTGAATTCAATTAATTCCATGGTAGATATGATGTCCACTATGAGAAATTTTGAATCTGATCAAAAAGTTATATCAGCAATAGATCAAAGTTTAGGACTTGCAGCAAATGACGTTGGAAAGGTGTGATAAAAAGTGGATAGATTAATGTGGACTAGCCGTACTGCTATGAATGCGCAACAGCAAAAATTGGATGTTATATCAAATAATATTGCAAACATGGATACAGCGGGATATAAAAGTATTGATGTTGGCTTTGGAGATTTAGTATATGAAACTATGAATAGAATCGGTATTCCTGTTACAACGGATACTAATAGAACTGTTGACCCTGAAAATGGTACAGGAGTTAGAACTACAGAGACTACAAGAAATGATGCATCAGGTGGTTTAGTACAAACAGGCAAAGCAACTGACTTAGCACTTCAGGGATCGGGCTATTTTAAGGTTATTCGTCAAGATGGTAGTAGTGCATATGTGAGAAGTGGAAACTTTACTCAGGATGGTGCTGGTAGGCTTACTGATAGTAATGGTGATAGACTTGAGGTAATGGGTCAAGATACTTTTACTAATGGTAATTTTGCGGTTGCAACCGATGGAACAATAAGTGTAGCTGGAAAAAATGTGGGAAAAATAAATGTATATGATACAATAGGGCAGGATTCATTAACTTCAGTAGGTAATAATATTTATGTACCTAAACCTGGAGCGCAAATGTTTGTGACAAATAGTGCTACTATAACACAAGGCTATTATGAGGGATCTAATGTAGATATATCAAAGGAAATGACTGATATGATAGTTGCACAAAGGGCTTTTCAACTTAGTTCAAAAGGATTAAGTACAGCAGATCAAATGGCCGGTATGGTTAATCAATTAGCACCACAGTGATAATTGACAAACTACGAGAAGTTTACATTGGGTCAAAATATAATAATGTTATTATATAGGCATTGTATAGGGGGACGGCTGTTATAATAATAAAAAGAACGCAGGTAGATTTAATTTACATAAATCTACCTGCGTTCTTTTTATTGATTCAGCTCTTGTATAACTGAAGTTAATGGTGGAATAACTTGTTTCTTTCTGGAAAGTAATCCAGGAGCATAGGCTGAATCATTAACAAGTGTTACTGCAAAGGCCTTAGATACTAAGTCCTTGCTAGGACCTGCTACAAATAACTGAGAACCACCTTTTAATATATCAGTTAGGAGTAAAAGTAGTAAATCAAAATTCTCATCTTTGGCTTTTTTATTCATATAATCTAACATTTCGGATTTCATTGGATCAAAACCATCTATATCCATTGTAGTTACTTGAGAAACACCAGCTTTTAATTTTGAAAGTGCAAAAACTTTATAATCTTGATTAAATATTTCGCTTACGCTCTTACCTTCAAGAGAAGTTCCTACCTTAAACATTTTAGTAGCAAACTCTTCAGGATCGATGCAAGTTATTTCAGCTAATGTTTTTAATATATCTCTATCTGTTTGAGTAGTAGTTGGTGATCTAAACATAAGAGTATCAGAAATTATTGCAGCGCTTAAAAGACCGGCAATTTTTTTTGATGGTCTAATTCCATTTTCAAAGAAAATAGAAGCTATTATTGTACAAGAACTTCCTACAGGCTGGTTTCTGAAATAAATTGGATAACCTGTTTGAATATCTCCAAGTCTATGGTGATCTATAATTTCTAAGAGTTCTGCATCTTCAAGTCCATCAACGGACTGAGATCTTTCGTTATGATCAACTAAAATAACTTTTTTCTTTTTTTGTGAAATCAGATGATATCTAGAAACTCCACCCACTACTTTATTGTCATTATCTACTACTGGATAACTTCTAAATCTAGTTTTTAGCATAACATCTTTTATATCGTCCACATAATCAGTAGTGCTAAATTTTAATATATCTGAAGATACCATAACATAGCTAATTGGAATGCTCTGAACGATAAGCCTGGATGCAGTGAAGGAATCATGGGGGGATGAAATAATAGAGCAACCTGAAATTTTTGCCATTTCTACTATTTCATCGCTTACAGCATGGTTTCCAGCCACAATCATCAAAGAAGCTTTAGAATTTATAATCATAGATTGAGTGTCTTGTCTATCACCACATATTACTACGTCACCAGCATCAATATGTTCTTCGGCACTACTAGGAAGCATTGCGGCTATGACAATTTTTCCTGGGAAACTAGGATCAGGCTCATTTAAGAATATAGATTTTGCGGATAGCGTATCTAATATATTCTCTATCTTAGTATTTGATTTCGCCAGAATTGTATTATCCCAAATATCCATGTAGGTTGATGTTAAATTTGAAACTGATACGATTCCTTTTAATTTAGAATTATCATCAACAACGGACAATGTTTTCACATTATTTTTTTTCATTATTGACCATGCCATTTTAAGTGATATTTCTGGTTGCACAGGTGCAATTCTGTCAAATTCCAAATCGGAAACTTGAAGTTTCATTGTTGTTAAAAGCAATGGCTTTTCTATGCCCCAAAAATCAAGTATAAACTGAGTCTCACGGCTTAGTTCGCCTTGCCTTAGGGGAATTACTTTTGAATCACCAACTTTATTTTTA
The DNA here is from genome assembly GCF_000686725.1 of Clostridium akagii DSM 12554. Taxonomy (GTDB): domain Bacteria; phylum Bacillota; class Clostridia; order Clostridiales; family Clostridiaceae; genus Clostridium_I; species Clostridium_I akagii. The sequence goes on from NZ_JMLK01000006.1 coordinate 216,087, forward strand.
AATTCTGCATATGCTATTGAAGCACATATGGAATCAGAATCTGGGTTCTTATGTCCTGTAACATAAATTATGTCTTTCATAAAAAGTCCTCCTTTTATTAGATCAAAATTGTAATAATTAAGGCATTTCAAACTAAATAAAATGTCAAAATACTTAATATATTTACAACTTTATAATTCTATTTTCATTTAGTATGTCATGTTTAAGTAGAATTTGTCTTACTATATTTTATAATCTATACGGATAAAAGTAAAGGAAAGAGTTAAATTTTTTTCATAATGGTTACATATGCAAACATATATTAGGAATAAAGGAAGAAGGACAAGTATATTTTAACTACCAATGCGAGGTGAAAAAATTGATTAATGAAAATGAAATTTACAATGGGCTTAGCAGTTTAGAAGCAAGCAAACGTTTGAAAAAATATGGATTGAATATACTAAAGGAAAATAAAAAGATATCACCTGTAAAAATATTCATTTCACAATTTAATGATTTTATTATATGGGTTTTAATAGCAGCAACAATTATATCTGGTTTTATGGGAGAAAAAGCAGATGCGGTAACCATAATAATAATTGTTATTATGAATGCTGTTATGGGATTTATACAAGAGTATAGGACAGAAAAGTCATTGGAAGCCTTAAAAAAAATGTCATCTCAAACTACAAAGGTAATTAGAGATGATAACATTCAGGTAATAAATGCTGAGGGTTTAGTTCCAGGAGATTTAATTGTATTTGAGAGTGGAGATAAGATACCAGCAGATGCAATAATTATTCAGTCATCAAATATATCTATAGATGAATCAATTTTAACAGGTGAATCTTTAGGTGTTAGTAAAGACTCAAGTAATAGAAATAATTCTATCTACATGGGGACAGTTGTTCTTCGAGGTAAAGGGGAAGCTAGAGTTGTGGAAACGGGTATGCATACAGAAATGGGTAAAATAGCAAATTTACTCCAAAATATAGAGCAAGAAAAATCCCCTCTGAAAGAAAAACTAGCAACGCTTGGTAAAATATTAGTTTTTTTATGCATTTTCATATGTATTATAGTAACAGCCTTAGGTATAATAAGAGGTCAAGATAAATATGAAATGTTTTTACTTGGTGTAAGTCTTGCAGTAGCGGCTATTCCTGAAGGTTTGCCAGCTATTGTAACTGTTGCATTAGCACTAGGAGTATCTAGAATGTTAAAACGAAATGCATTGGTAAGAAAATTGCCGGCAGTGGAAACACTCGGGTGCACTTCGGTGATTTGTAGTGATAAAACAGGTACGCTTACTAAAAATATGATGACTGTGAAGTCTATCTATTATAATAATAGACTATATAACGACAAAAATTTTAAAGACAGTAGATTAAATATGATAAAAAAGACATTTACTTTTTGTAATGATTTTGAAGTTAATTATAGAGAAAAAAATATTGATAAATGTTTTATTGGTGATCCTACAGAAACAGCATTAATTAAAGCATTTTTTAGTAATGGTAATGAGGTAAAAGAATTTTTAAAAACAGGAGAAAGAATTAGTGACGTTCCATTCGACTCAAATAGGAAAATGATGTCTGTTGTAGTGAATGAACATGGGAACAAAACTTCTTATGTAAAGGGTGCACCAGAAAGAGTATTAGAAAGATGCAAATATATATATATTAACGGTGAAAAGAAGATATTAACTGCGGAATATAAAAATAAAGTGCAGTCAGCTTTGAGCGATATGTCAAGTGCTGCACTGAGATGTATTGCAGCTGCATATAAAGATACGGGGCTAGTTAATGGCAATCAGGAAAAAAATCTTGTGTTTTTAGGTTTTGCAGGAATGATAGACCCACCTAGAAAAGAAGTAAAAGCATCTGTTTTAAAATGCAATGAGGCTGGTATCAACGTGGTAATGATAACTGGGGATCATAAAAATACGGCTTTTGCAATAGGAAAAGAACTGGGTATAGCAAAAGATTGGAAAGAAGTCATTACAGGAGATGAATTGGATAAATTGGATGATGACAAACTCTTGTCAAAAATAAATGGAATAAAAATATTTGCAAGAGTAACACCGGAACATAAGCTTAGGATAGTTGGAACTTTTAAACGGAAAAATAAAATAGTTGCAATGACAGGGGATGGTGTCAATGACGCTCCGGCTGTAAAAAATGCTGATATTGGAATATCAATGGGTTTATCTGGGACAGATGTAACTAAAGAAGCAAGCGCAATGATACTACTTGATGACAATTTTACTACAATAGTAGCTGCAGTAGAAGAGGGAAGGGTGATTTATAATAATATTAGAAAATTTATAAGATATTTACTTTCTTGCAATCTTGGAGAGGTATTGACAATGTTTTTATCTTCATTATTGTATTTGGATACACCACTACTACCAATTCAAATATTACTTGTGAATCTGGCAACAGATGGTTTGCCGGCAATTGCTCTTGGGGTTGATCCAAAGGATGAAGATGTAATGGATGAAATGCCAAGGGATAAAGATGAAAGCATATTTGCAAGAGGGCTAAAGGAAAAGATACTTATAAGAGGAAGTTTAATCGGGATATGTACAGTACTTTCATTTTTAGTAGGAGGAGTTTTAAATATGCCACTTAGGACATGTAGAACTTTAGCACTTGGCACATTAATAATGTCACAGCTAATACATGTATTTGAATGTAGATCGGAAAAACATTCTATTTTTCAAATAAAGTTTTTATCAAATATGTATCTTGTTTGTGCAGTAGCTATTTCTGTAGCTATGTTAGTTAGTGTAATATATATTCCATTTTTAAGAGGTGTGTTTCACACAGATCCACTAAACCTATTTCAATGGATAATTGTCCTGTTTTTTTCATGCTTTATTGCAGGCATTAATAGTATTTATTTGTACTTAAACAAAAAATAGCAAATAGCAAGTGAGAAGATAAGGAAGGTTTTCACTTGGTAACAAAATTAATAAAGGAAAAAACGTATATAGATTTGATTTACACAAATCTATATACGGTCTCTTTTAGTTACAAGGTATTAAGCAATTATGAGAGGTTTTTAGCTTGTCATTCTTAACTTATAACAGTTTATTAAAGCTTGTCACTTCTTTTTCAAGGGTTATCTGTATTTTCGTATTTGCTTAACTGGCTTTGTTGTATTTCCTTCTACAAAAACTAAATCTTTTTTAGTGGTCATGTTTCGTATATTAACGATTTCAATGAGTTCACTATTTCCTTTACCCTTAACTCCTTTTAAACCTTGAATTAGTAAAAGATGTCCTTGATTTATAGTTATAAAATCAATTTTTTTGAACCAGCGATGTTTTTTATAAATACATTTGATAACATTTTTGCTTCTATCAGGTTTAACTATTAATGTAACTAATAGTTTGTTAAATATCCATAAAACTGATTTTCTCTCAACCTTTATTGAGACTACATTACCTTGAATTTGTGTAAGTCTATCACCATATTTGTCCATATAACTTTTTGCGTAATAATTTTGTATTTTATCTTTAAAACCCATGTGTATGATTCCTCTTTTCTATTAGATTTATGTAAAAGCTTATAAAATATTTCATTTATGCAATATAAATTTACAGATTTATTATATCATATTATATATGCTTTTTAAATATATAAAAATGGGATGTAAATAAAATATTTACATCCCATTTTTATTTTACTTATTACCTGAACATTGTGACATTTTCCTAAACGTTAAACCTAAAGTTTACAATGTCACCATCTTGCATTACGTATTCTTTTCCTTCAAGCCTATAAAGACCTTTTTCTTTTGCAGCAGATTCAGAACCACAATTAACTAAATCATCAAAAGAAACAATTTCAGCTCTAATGAAACCTCTTTCAATATCACTGTGTATTTTACCAGCAGATTTTTGTGCTTTTGTTCCATTTTTAATTGTCCAGGCTCTTACCTCATCAGTACCAGCAGTCAAAAAGCTCATAAGCCCAAGTAATTTATAGCTAGAATGAATCAATTTATTAAGGCCAGACTCATTTAAGCCATATTCAGCTAGCATTTCATTTTGTTCCTCTTCACTTAAAGCTGCTAATTGTTCTTCAAGGCTAGCACAAACAGTGATGACTTCTGAATTCTCAGAAACAGCAAGTGCTTTTACCTTTTTAACTAATTCATTATCTCCACTACCAGAAATAAGATCATCTTCTGAAATATTTGCAGCGTAAAGGACTGGTTTTGAAGTAATAAGGAATAAATCTTTTACAAATACTGATTCGTCATCAGTAAGTTCCAAAGATCTAACAGGTTTACCTGCCTCTAAATGTGTTTTGACTTTTTCCATTGCTCCAAGTTCAAATATAGCTTTTTTGTCACCGGAGTGGGATAGTTTTATACTTTTTTCCATTCTTCTTTCAAGAACTTCTAAATCTGAAAAAATAAGTTCTAAGCTAATTATCTCAATATCACGTATTGGGTCAACGGAACCTTCCACATGGATAATATTATCATCCTCGAAACATCTTACAACATGAACTATTGCTGAGGATTCTCTAATATGAGATAAAAACTTGTTTCCAAGACCTTCTCCCTTACTGGCTCCTTTTACAAGACCAGCTATATCATAAAACTCAATACTAGCATGGGTGGTACGTTTGGGATTATATATTTTTTCTAAAACATCAAGTCGCGTGTCAGGAACATCAACTACACCAATATTTGGTTCAATGGTGCAGAATGGATAGTTGGCTGATTCAGCACCTGCTTTTGTAATTGCATTAAACAATGTACTTTTTCCTACATTTGGTAGGCCTACAATACCTAATCTCATTATGTACATTCCTTTCTTTTTCTGTATAATGCATCTGAAAGAAAATAGACTAGCATACTGACTAGTTATTTTTTTGAAGATGCCTAAATTCTATTTAATTATACATTAGAACAATATGTATTTCAATGATTATAAGATTAGGTTTTAAAACATAGGTTTAGAAACACAAGTTTTCAAAAAAATAGCAGGTAAATATGATAATAAATCGTGTTTTGAATGTTTTGTTCAAAAATATTAAAAAATTTTCAATAAAAAAGAGGAGTTTTACTGTCAATTATAGAATAAGTAGTGTAAAGTGGATTAGAGTGGAGCAGAATGGAGCAAAATACCAAAGAGGTGAATTAAATGTTTATTGGAGAATATCAGCATGCCATGGATAATAAAAATAGAATTATAGTTCCTTCAAAATTTAGGGAGGAACTTGGAGATACTTTTGTATTAACAAAAGGGTTAGATGGATGCTTATATATTTATACTATAAACGAATGGAAAAACCTTGAGGCAAAACTTGGTAAATTACCACTTACAAACAGAGATGCTAGAGCATTTGTTAGATTTTTCTTTTCAGGTGCCAATGAAATTAATGTAGACAAGCAGGGAAGAGCTTTAATTCCTCAAAATTTATTGGAATATGCATCTATCACAAAGGAAATAATAAGTATAGGAGTTTCAACTAGAGTAGAAATTTGGAGCAAGGAAAAGTGGAAAGAATACAATGAATCAGATATAAATATGGATGAAATCGCAGAAAAAATGAGCGAACTATTAATATAGAGGTGGAAAAATGGAATTTAAACATGTGTCTGTTTTACTTAACGAATGTCTGGAAAATTTAGATATAAAAAAAGATGGGATATACGTGGATTGCACTTTGGGTGGCGCTGGTCATTCTTATGAAATATTAAAAAGATTAAGTGAGAATGGTAGGCTAATTGGTATAGATCAGGATAGCGACGCAATAAACGCAGCAAAAGAAAAACTGAATAGCTATAAAAATGTTACATATGTACACGACAATTTTTATAATATTGATAATATCCTTGAAGAGCTTAATATAGATAAGGTTGACGGAATACTTATGGATCTTGGTGTGTCAAGTTATCAATTAGATCAACCAGAAAGAGGCTTTAGTTATATGCATGATGCACCTCTTGATATGAGGATGAATAGAGACGATAGCAAATCAGCGTTTGATGTGGTGAATAATTATGATGAAGTGGACTTATATAAAGTAATAAGAGACTATGGTGAGGAAAAATTTGCAAAAAGAATTGCTGGTTTTGTAGTTGAAAGAAGAGAACTAGGGCCAATAAATACAACATTAGAGCTAGTGGAGATAATAAAGAATGCAATACCTGCAAGATTTAGAAGGGATGGACCACATCCAGCTAAAAGAACTTTTCAAGCTATTCGTATAGAAGTAAATAATGAACTTGGAATTTTAAGCAAAACTATTGAAGACGGGATTAGAAGACTTAAAAAGGGTGGAAGAATGGACATAATTTCATTTCATTCTTTAGAAGATAGAATTGTAAAGACTAAATTTAAAAAGTTACAGGATCCATGTGAATGTCCTAAAGAATTTCCAATCTGCATTTGTGGTAAAACGGCTGAAATAAAAATAATAACAAAAAAACCCATTGATGCAAGTGAAGAAGAATTAGAAGAAAATCCAAGAAGCAGAAGTGCAAAACTTCGAGTTGCAGAAAAAATTTGAGGGGTGAAATAATTGGTGGTTATAGAGAAAAACTACATAAACAGCGGAAGCACAGCATTACAGCCTAAGCGGAAACCAATAGAAAAAGATAATAGTGAATTAAAAAGAGCCGAAAATGAAAAGCAAAGACATAAAAAACAGCTAAAATTAAAGAATCAAGGTTTAGTTATTCTAAGTATAGTTTTGTTGTTTTCTCTTGGATCTACATTGATTTACAGGTATTCTGAAATATATGCTATGGAAAATACTTTAATAAAGAGTACTTCTAATTCTGGAAATATTGAAAAGGATAATGAGAATTTGCGTTTACAGCTAGTTCAACATAATAGGGTTTCAGTTGTTGAAGATAATGCTGCAAAACTTAATATGGTTCCAATAGATAAAAGTCAGGAAGTTTCATTGAATTATGATAAACAGACATTAACTGCAAGCGAAAATTCAGATGATACAAAAGATAAACAATCTTTTTTTAATAAGATCATAGCCGCAATTACAAATAAATGAGAATATTATGCTGAAATAATTAATATTAATTAGTTATATATTAATTATTGGAGGTAACTTAGTTGATCACAAGAAAATATAGGGATAAGGTTATTATAAAAAGAAGATTGGTATTTGCACTGATTTTTTTTATAATAGTTTTTTCTCTACTGATTTTGCGGCTATTTAATGTTCAGGTTATCTTATCATCAAAATACAAAAAAATGGCTATTGAACAGTGGACAAGTGAGGTTAAAATATCTGCAAAACGTGGAAGAATATTAGATAGAAATGAAAAAGAATTAGCAATCAGTGGCAATGTATTTAGGATAGATTTGGATTTAAACTCCATAAGAAGCTATCTACATAATAATAAAGCCATGAACATGGATATACTCTCGGGCAAGCTAGCTAACGATTTAGGTAAAACTAAGGAAGAAATAAATAAAATTTTAAATTATAAACTCCCAAGTGGTGCTCTAGCAGGATCAGCTAATCTTGTTAGAAGGGTGCCTAAGGAAGTAGCTGATAAAGTGGCAAGTCTTAAAGTTAATGGAATTATTATTTCACCGGACACCAAAAGGTATTATGTTAATGATAATTTTTTAGCTCAAGTAATTGGACATACAAACTCTGATGGAAAAGGATTAACTGGGGTGGAGCTACAATATGACAAATATTTAGCTGGAATGCCAGGCAGAAGAATAGCAGAAATAGATAAAAATAGTGCTAATTTAGATTATACAGTATCTGAATTTTCAAAGCCAGAAAATGGTGATGATGTTGTACTTACTGTAGATAAAGGGATTCAAGAATTTGCTGAAAAGAGTGCAGATGAAGCACTTAAAGACAATAAAGCAAAAGCAGTTTCAATTATAGTTGAAAACCCGAAAAATGGAGAAATACTAGCAATGGTAAACAAGCCGGATTATAATCCAAATGATCCCTGGGAAAAAGGTAAAAGTTTTGATGAACTTCAAAAGGAATGGAGAAATAGAGCAGTTAGCGATGCCTTTGAGCCAGGTTCAATATTTAAAGTTGTAACGGCTACTGCTGCAATGGAAGAAAAGCTTGTAAAAGAAAATGATCAATTTAACTGTAGTGGAAGTATAACAATTGCTAAAAAAATTATTCATTGTTGGAAGAGAACAGGACATGGGGCAGAAACATTTGTAGATATAATTAAAAATTCTTGCAATGTTGGTTTTGCAATACTTGGACAAAGACTTGGGGCTGTTAATTTAAACAAATGGATTAAGTTATTTGGTTTTGGTCAAAAGACAGGAGTAGATTTACCAGGAGAGTCAAATGGAATAATTAAGCCTACAAATAAAATAGGACCCGTAGATCTAGCAACCATTGCTTTTGGTCAAGCAAATACCGTTTCTATGGTTCAATATCTAAGTGCGTTTAATGCAATTGCCAATAATGGTGTGTGGGTTAGACCACATATAATGAAAAAAATTGTTCATTATGATTCAAATAATAATGAGATCACAGATAAAACTTATGAAGATTATGGTGAAAAACAAATTGTGGACAAAAGCACCGCAGAGCAGCTTAGAGGATATTTGGAAAAAGTAATATCTGAAGGTGGCGGTAAAAAAGCATATATAGATGGATATCATATAGCAGGTAAGACTGGTACAGCTCAAAAACCGAATCCCAATGGAGGAGGTTATGAGGCAGGAAAATATATAGCTTCCTTCGCCGGGATGGCACCAGCAAATGACCCACAGATATCAGTACTTATTTCTATCGATGAACCTGACCCGTCAAATTATTATGCTGGGCAAATAGCAACTCCAGTAGCAAAACAGATGTTTAGTGATATTTTTAATTATCTTAACATAAAGGCTGATGCATCTAAGGACGATATTGAAAATAGTATGCTTAATGATGTAGTTGTTCCAAACGTAAGGGGAATGAAAAGTGAAGATGCATACAAGATTTTAAAAGATAATAATTTGTCTTTTGATAAAGTACCAAGCGGTGGGAATATAACAGATATAACGCCTCTTCCTGGAGCAACGGTGAAAGAAGGGACAAAAGTAATACTTTACACTGGAACCACACCTAATTATAATAGTAATGTAGAAGTACCAGATTTATCAGGTATGAATAAAGATAAGGCAAGTGAAATTCTTAAAAATTTGGGATTGAATTGTCGGTTTACTGGAAATGGAATAGTATCTGATCAAGATATTGCAGAAGGTTCTAAAGTTCAGAAGGGCACTATTATTAATTTGGATTTAGAAATTACAGGAGACTAAAGCACAATACTGTTACAGTATTGTGCTTATTTAAAGAGGAGTGGTAATGTGAATTTAGTTAATATACTTCAAGGAATTTCATATGAAATTATTTGTGGAAGTGATGATTTAGATATAAATAAAATCGAATATGATTCAAGAAAATTAATAAATGATGATTTATTCGTATGTATTGAAGGCTATAATACAGATGGACACAAATATATTAACAATGCTATTAAAAGTGGTGCAGAGGCAATAATTTGTACTAAAAATTTGCTACCTATAGATAATTGTACTTTGATAAAAGTAGATGACAGTAGGATGGCACTAGCATTGATGGCAGCTAATTTCTATGGACATCCAGAAAAAAAGCTAAAGATGATGGGAATAACAGGAACTAATGGAAAGACTACAGCCACATTCATGATGAAGTCAATTTTAGAGACGAGTGGCAAGAAAGTAGGACTTATAGGTACAATAGCTAATTATATTGGCGAGAAAAAATATATGTCAAGTAGAACGACACCAGAGTCACTTGAACTTTTTCAGCTATTTAATGAGATGGTAGAGCAGAATGTTGAATACTGCGTCATGGAGGTTTCATCACATTCATTATATCTAAGTAGAGTTTATGGAATAGAGTTTAATGAGGGGATTTTCACAAACCTTACTCAAGATCATTTGGATTTTCACAAAACTTTTGAAAATTATTATAGAGCAAAACTTATACTATTTAAAAACAGCAAAAATTCTATAATTAATATGGATGATGAATATGGAAGTCGGATATATGATGATTTGGATAATAACAAAATAACCTATGGAGTTAATGGAAAGTTAGATTTAAAAGCTGAAAATATAAAGGTGCATTCAAGAGGTATTGAGTTTGACATTAATTATTTAAGCAAACATGTGAATGTTAATTTGAATATACCAGGAAGATATAACACATATAATGCCCTTGGAAGTGCAGCAGCATGCTTACTAGAAGGTTTTAGCCTTGAGCAGATAAAAGATGGACTTGAAGCCCTTAAGGCTGTACCAGGAAGGTGTGAATCATATGAAGCAAGCATGAATTTGGGATTTGATATAATTATAGATTATGCACATACTCCTGACGCACTATTGAATATATTAAAAACAGCGAGGGAATTTACTAAAAATAAGCTTATCTGTGTATTTGGTTGTGGTGGAGATAGAGATAATACTAAGAGACCAATTATGGGTGATGTAGGCACAAAAATGAGTGATGTGGCAATAATAACTTCAGACAATCCACGAAGTGAAGAACCCATGGACATAATAAATGAGATATTACAAGGAACAAAAAAAGAAAATTATTTTACTATTGAAAATAGAAAAGATGCAATAAAAAAAGCAATAACTATAGCAACAAAAGGTGATGTAATTGTTATTGCAGGAAAGGGACACGAAGATTATCAAATATTAAAAGAAGGAAAGATTCATTTTGATGAGAGAGAAGTTATTGCTGAAATACTAAAGGAGCTGTTTTAATTGGAATACATTTCATTGAAGGATATTTTAAATGCGGTAGATGGAAAATTGCTACAAAATGGTCAACTGGAAAAATTTAATCATATAACAATAGACACAAGAGAAGTAAAAAAAAATAGTATTTTTATTGCTATAAAGGGTGAAAAATATAATGCTAATGAATTTCTTATTGAAGCAATAAAAAATGGAGCGTCTTTGTGCATTATAGATGAAATAAAATATAATGAAGCGGATTTGCCGAGTGATGTGTCCATAATAGTTGTTGAAGACACTAGAAAGGCATTACTAAATCTTGCTGAATTTTATAAAAGTATTTTAAATATTAAAGTAGTTGGAATCACAGGTTCAACGGGCAAAACTTCTACTAAAGATATGACATATGCTATTTTAAGTGAAAAATATAAAGTATACAAAACCCAAGGTAATTTTAACAATGAAATTGGATTACCACTTACTATATTTAACTTAGACAACACTTATGATATTGCAGTACTGGAAATGGGGATGAGCCACTTTTTTGAGATACACAATATGGCAAAAACTGCCAAACCAGATATAGCTATCATAACAAATATTGGAATATCTCATATAGAAAATTTAAAGACAAGGGATAATATTTTAAAGGCAAAACTTGAGATTACAGATTATTTTATAAAATCGTCTAAACTTATAATAAATACTGACAATGAATTATTAGAGAAGCTTAGCATAAAAGACATTAACTATGATGTTGTTAGGTGTGGTTCAAATATAAATGCTGAGTTAAAAGCCTATAATATATGCTTAGGTGAGGATTATGTGACTTTTGATATACTTGAAGATGAGAAAGTAGTGTTCAGAAATTTCAGGGTAAATTCTCCAGGAAAACATAATGTGCTTAATGCACTACTTGCAATAGCGGCGGCAAGGAACTTTGGAATGACATGGAGTGAAATGAATAGTGGTATAAAAAAGCTTCAAATGACTTCCATGAGACTAGATATATTAAGAGGATCAAAATACACAATTATTGATGACTGCTACAATGCAAGTCCAGATTCCATGAGGGCAGCTATTGATGTATTACATAATGTTAAAGGCACGCGTAAGATTGCTATACTTGGAAGTATGAGAGAACTTGGGGAGGAAGCTTTTAAGGCTCACGTAGATGTTGGAGTTTATGCAAAAGAAAATTCAATAGATTTTTTAATTATTTTAGGAGAATTCTCACTGGCTTACGAGCAAGGATTTTCGGACAAAGATAAATTGAAAAATTTTGATTCAAATGAAAATGTAATTAAATTTCTCAAGAATTTTTTGAATAAAGACGATGTGATTTTAGTTAAAGCATCAAGAGCTATGAAATTTGAACAAATAGTTAAGGACATCAAAGAAGATAACAAGTAGATAGGAGAGATAAGTATGAGTGCAATGATATATTCCGTTCTAGTAGCATTTTTAATTTCTATGCTTCAAGGGCCAATTATAATTCCAATACTTCACAAATTGAAGTTTGGGCAGAATATTAGAGAAGATGGACCTAAGAGTCACAGGATAAAAGCTGGGACGCCAACGATGGGTGGAATTATTTTTATAATTACTACGGCTATAACTATGATAATAATGAACAGTAATAATATTTTAAAAGATAAAAATGTTATATTCGCTTTCTTATGTTTTTTAGCATTTGGAGCTATAGGATTTTTAGATGACGCTCTTAAAATAATACATAAGAAAAATGAAGGGTTAACTACAAAACAAAAAGCACTTTTACAGATTATAGTTTCATTTGTTATTGCATTTTATGCGTATTTTAATATAGGAGCAGATATATACATACCTTTTTTAAAAATATCATTGGAGCTTAATCCTGTAGTGTACATTCTAGGAGTGGTGTTCTATTTTGTAGCCGTAACTAATGGAGTGAATTTAACTGATGGTTTAGATGGTCTTGCAACCTCAATTACGCTTCTTGTAATGACGTTTTTTGCTATGGTATGTTTTGCTTGGCACAATTATGAACTTGCAATATTTTGTTCAATAATGGCTGGAGCACTTTTAGGGTTCCTAAAATATAATGCATATCCTGCACAAATATTTATGGGAGATACAGGTTCTTTAGCCCTAGGAGGAGCGGTTGCAAGCACTGCTTTGATACTAAAATTACCATTATTGGTTATAATAGTAGGTGGAGTGTATGTATTAGAAGTTGTGTCAGTAATTATACAAGTGTATTATTATAAGCTTACAAGGAAAAGATTCTTCAAAATGGCACCTATACATCATCATTTTGAACAACTTGGATGGCATGAAACAAAAGTAGTTTCAGTATTTTCTATTGCCACAGTTATATTATGTCTTATTTCATTTTTGGCATTTTAGATTGTTATTAAGTATGCAGAGCGCTGGAAACAGCTATTCAGCGTACAAGGGGAAACCAGGAGGTGACGAATATTATGAAAAAGCCTAAACTTTTTGAAAAAGTAGAGGTGGATTTTGTTTTGCTTGCAACTGTGCTTTTAATTTTAGCTATTGGCGTTGTTATGGTATATAGTGCCAGTTCCTATGTTGATCTCAATGACCCGAAAATACATGATGATATGTATAACTTTAAAAAACAGGGGATGTTTGCTGTTTTAGGAATATTAATACTGTTTTTTATTGAAAAAGTAGATTATCATAAATTAAAAAAGGTGACTAATATTATAATTGTGATTACCATATGTCTACTAGGTGTGGTTTTTCTTTTCCCAGCAATAAATGGTGCAAGCAGATGGATACAAGTGGGACCATTGTCACTTCAACCTTCTGAAATCGCAAAATATGCAGTAGTGCTTTTACTTGCAAGAGGGATAGAGAAGAACGGGGAAAGGATTAAAAAATTTTTTCCTACAGTATTTGTCTATTTACTAGTAGCAGCTTTTTTTGCTGGATTTGTGTATTTAGAAAAAAACTTAAGTATTGCAACGGTTATTATGGTTGTAAGTATAATCGTTATTTATGTTGGTGGTGCAAAAGGATGGCAGCTTGGCGCTATAATATCATCACTTATACCAGTAGGGTTTATTTTTATACTTGCTGAGCCATATAGACTTCTACGATTGAAAAATTTTATGAATCCGTGGTCAGCTCCTAAAACTACTGGATATCAAGCTATTCAATCTTTATATGCACTAGGTTCTGGCGGAATAACTGGAGTTGGACTTGGACAATCAAGGCAAAAATGTTATTATATTCCGGAACCATATAACGATTTTATATTTTCCATTATAGGTGAAGAGTTAGGGTTTATTGGATGTGTGATAATTATAATACTTTTTTTAATTGTAATACAAAGAGGCATTAAAATAGCAATGCATGCAAAGGATGTATATGGTACATTACTCGCTGTCGGCATTACATCTGTTATAGCAATCCAAGCTATGATAAATATTGCAGTTGTTACGGGTGCTATACCTGTAACTGGAGTCCCTTTACCATTTATAAGCAGTGGTGGATCTGCCTTAGTTATTAATTTAGCGGCAATGGGAATCCTGCTTAATATATCTTCTCAGACAACAAAAAAATAATTAGGGCACTTTGTGAGGTCATAATTATTTTGATTAATAACTATTAACTAGTTTAAATATAAGAAATTATATGATATCATTAAAACTAGTTTAAGTATTCATTAAAAAAAGGTGAGCATATGAAAAATAGCAAAAATGAGTTTATAAGGAAAAGAAGAAGGAAAAAAAGAAGAAGAAAAATTATTTTTACAATATTATTTTTATCAGCTATATTGGTAACTTTGAGTATTAAACTACCATATTTCAAAATACAAAATATATATGTGTATAACAATAAAACAATTTCAACCAGTGAGATTGTTAAAGAGTCTGGAGTACAAAAAAATTCAAATATCTTTTACATAAGTACGGCTAATATAAAAGATAATGTATTAAATAATCCATATATTTTAAGTGCAGAAATTCATAGGAAATTACCAAATTCAATAAATATATATGTAAATGAAAGAAAATCAGTATTTTATGCAGAAAAAGGCACTAGCTTTGCTATAATTGATAAGAGTGGCATTGTCCTAGAAATACGGAATAGCATTAATAATATGAAGCTTATAAAATTAGTTGGCATCGATACGTCCAAGGCAAAAGTAGGAGCTACTGTGCCATTGGACGACAAGGGTAAGCTAAATACCATAAGCACTATAACGGATATTATATCAAATAATGACGCGTGTAAAAATATTAAAATATTAGATATAACTAGCAATGTTAATATAAAATTGTCGTATAATGATATGGAAATTAGACTTGGAACAGATGATGATTTGCTTAAGAAATTAAATAGAGCAATAAATATAATAAATGGGGAAAAACTTACAGCTTTAAAGGGTTATGTTGATGTGAGTTTTACAGGAAATCCAGTTTATTCTATTGATAAGTAGGAGGATGAAAATGAAAAAAATACGCTCACAAGTGGCGGTTGCAATTGTTTGTTGCATATTAGGATTTATGCTAACTTATCAATTTAGGATAATTAGTATTCAAGATACAAAGTTAAACTTGCAAGGAGATAGTTCACAAATAACAGCTGAAGTCGAACAACTTAAAACCCAAAAAGATGACTTAAATAAGCAGATAAATGATTTACAAAATAAAATAAAAAACTATCAACAATCTGCAGCCAATAAAAGTGATGTAAATAAACAAATAGTGAGCGATTTAAACAATTTAAATCTTATAACGGGAAATACAGACGTTAAAGGCCAAGGACTTATTGTAACAATTACACCTAAAAATAATATGTTTTCTTCTGATATAACTACGCAAGGAGATGTGATTACAGATAAAGATTTGGTGTATTTAGTTAATGAGCTTAGATTTGCTGGGGCTGAAGCAATATCTATAAATGATATAAGGGTGCTAAATTATACTGGAATAAAAACATCAAGTGGTGTTTCAAATATATTTATAGGCACAAATGATAGAATTTCACCCTATGAAAAAATTATAATAAAGGCCATTGGAGATAAGGATAAATTAAATTCGGCTATGGTATTTCCTGGAGTTTTAGATGCTATTCCATCATCAAGTTATACTGTGGATGCTCCAGAAAAAAGCAATATGATTACTATTTCCAAATCAAATACAGTTACAAATTTTCAATATGCCAGGCAAGTAAAGTAGGTAAGGAGTGATATTATGATAGCATTTTTAGGTCTGTTTGTAGGCATAATCATAGGCGTACTATGGAATGTCCCAATCCCCGATCAGTTTTCTCCATATATGTCAGTAGCTATTTTTGCATGTTTAGACTCGGTTTTTGGGGCTATGAGGGCATCACTTGCTAAACAATTTAGAGCAGATGTTTTTATTTCTGGTTTTTTTGGTAATGCATTTCTTGCAGTGGCATTAGTCTATTTAGGAGACAAACTGGGAATACCTATTTACCTTGCCGCAGTAATAGTTTTTGGTAGTAGAATATTTAATAATTTTGCTATGATAAGAAGAATGCTTTTAGATAAAACTAGACCACAAATATGAGGTGATTAAATGAAAAATAATGAGGCGACTTTTTTTGTATTCATAGCTTGCATTATAGTTGGTATTTTGATTACCTCGAATTTTAATTTTAATGGAGGAACAAAAACAGTTTTTTTGAACTCAAAAGATTATCAAGTCCAATATAATTATAGAAATACATTAGCTACTGAAGTTGATGAGTTAAGAAATAAATATATTGATTCAGCAAATAAACTTCGGGGATTAAGTGAAAATAAAGATGAAAAGAATCAAACTAATGCAATACAAAGCGAACTAAATGATGAGAAAATTTCTTCCGGAGAGTCAGACGTAGCTGGACAAGGAATTTTGATTACACTTGATGACGGTACTGATAAGTTTGAGGGCAAGGTTATAAAGTCAAATTCTGATCTTGATAGTCTAATTCACAATTTCGATATATTATATGTGGTTAATGATTTAAAGTCTGCAGGAGCAGAAGCAATTTCAGTTAATGATCAAAGAATAGTTAATACTACTGAAATTTATTGTGTAGGGCCATTTATAAGGATAAATGGAGTGACAGTAGCGTCGCCGTTTTATATCAAGGCAATTGGTAACAAAGATAAATTAAAGGATTATATGATGGCAGAAACTAATTACCTATATTTGTTAATACATAATAGAGGCATTAAAGGTACTATTGTTAAAAATGACGATGTTAAAATTGGTTCTTATAATGGAAATATCAGCCATGAATACTTGAAAGCTAAGAGTTAATAGTCGTATTTTAAAAAAATTATAATATAAAATTAAAATTTCTATAATATTATGCAGGATTTTTTGAGTTTATGAAGAATATATACATATGATAGGTAAATTTCAAATGGAATTTGTTTATTACAATGTAAGGAGACGGTTCAAATGTCCATAACAGAAAATATTACTATTGTTAACAGCGAGTTACCTAAGGACGCTATTTTAATAGCTGTATCTAAGACAAGAAGTATAGCAGAAATTCAAGAAGCAGTGGATTATGGCATTAGAGATTTTGGAGAAAACAAAGTACA
The DNA here is from genome assembly GCF_000686725.1 of Clostridium akagii DSM 12554. GTDB lineage: Bacteria > Bacillota > Clostridia > Clostridiales > Clostridiaceae > Clostridium_I > Clostridium_I akagii. The sequence goes on from NZ_JMLK01000006.1 coordinate 233,405, forward strand.
GGAATTATTGGACAAAGTAGACAGTTTTGATTCTTCCATGAGATGGCATCTTATAGGACATTTGCAGACAAACAAGGTTAAATATATTGTTGGTAAAGTATATTTAATTCAGTCACTAGACAGTGTAAAACTGCTTAATGAAATTGAAAAAAGGTATGCTGCAAATAATTTAGTTGCCAATGTTTTAATCCAAATCAATATTGGTAGGGAAGAATCAAAAACTGGTATATATGAAGAAGATTTGCCTGAGCTTTTAGAATCAATAGAACAATGCAATAATGTAAAAGTAAGTGGTCTTATGACTGTAATACCTAAAGGTACCTTTGAAGAAAATTGTATATACTACAAGAAAACAAAAGAAATTTGGGAAATTTTAAAGAAAAGATCATACACAAACATTTCAATGAAATATTTGTCTATGGGAATGACTCATGACTACAAGGCAGCATTGAGTGAAGGATCAAATATGATTCGAATTGGTGAAGGAATATTTGGAAAAAGAAATTATAATAATAATTAGGGGGAAGGTAAAATGGCTAAAATGTTAAATAAAGTAATGGGAATATTGGGACTTGATGATGGAAATATTGAGGATTATGATGATGAAATTAAAGAAAAAAACTATGATGAGGAATATGAGGAAGAAATAGACGAACCTATTGTAAATAGGAAAAATAACAAAGTTGTTAACATTCATACAAACTCAACAATGAGAGTTGTGATTTCAAGACCAAAGGACTATGATGAAGCTACTTCAATATGCGACGAATTAAAAAACAGAAAATTAGTTGTTGTAAATGTTAGTGATCTTGAACCTAAAACAGCTCAAAGACTTTTAGATTTTATGGGTGGTGCAAGTTATGTACTTAACGGAGAATTGCAAGAAGTAGAGAAAAATGTATACATATTATCTCCATCGAACGTAGAAGTTACAAATGATTTAAAAACAGAAATTTCTGGTAAAAGTATGTTTGCTTGGACAAAATAGTTTAAACATTGGGAAGAGGTTAAATTGAATAAAAAAGAGTTTTTAAATACTATTCATAGTGATAATGAATCAGAATTGTCAAATATTTTTGAAAAGATAATTCTTGCAGAACGTACTGGCTCTACTGTGTATACAAATGAATTTTATACTCCTAATATTTGGAGAGCAGTTATAAGACTTCAAGAGCATTTTGGTATTTATATAAGTAGCAGTGGTATTTTCGAAAATAGCGAAAGGCACATTCTTGCTTTTTCAAGTAAACCACTAAGCTACTTTCCAATCAAACTCATAAGGATAGACAATTCTTCTAAATTTGATAAAGTGGCACATAAGGATTATATGGGGGCAATTTTGTCTCTTGGAATTTCTAGAAATAAGCTAGGCGATTTTGTGACTATTGACAATGAATGTTATGTTGCATCCTGTGAGGATATAGTTTATTACATAGCTAGTAATTTGACTACAATAGGAAGATGCCCATGTAAGGTAAGCGAGTATAATCCTTTAATGGGGGCGATTCCTGATATAAAGTTTGATGATATGAACATTATTGTTACTTCACTCAGATTGGATTGTTTAGTAAGTGGAATATGTAATGTAACAAGAAGTAAATCCTTAGCTTTGATAAGTAGCGGGAGTATTCTATCAGATTATGTGACCATTAGAGAAAAAAATTATTCTGTGAAGTATGGGGAAGTAATAACTATACGTGGATATGGTAAGTTTAAAATAGTGACTACTAATGGTAATACAGGTCGTGAAAGAATAAGGCTTCTTATAAAAAAATTTGTTTAATCGGGGTGGAAAATATGAAATTAACTTCAATGGATATAAGCAATAAGGAATTTAAAAAGGTGTTAAGGGGATACGATCAAGGTGAAGTTGATGAATTCTTAGATCAAATTTCTGAAAGCTATGAACTTGTATACAAAGAGAATTCAACTTTTAAAGAAAAAATTGCAACTTTAAATGAGAAATTAGAGCATTATTCTAAAATAGAAGAGACCATTCAAAATACAATGATTTTAGCTCAAAATGCTTCGGATCAGGCTAAGGCTTCTGCGAAAAAAGAAGCAGAACTAGTTCTGCGAAATGCAAATGACACTTCTCAAAGGATTATAGATAAATCAAATGCTGAAGTATTGAAAATTACTAGTGATTATGATACTATTAAAAGAGAATTTGTTAAATTTAGATCTAAGTATAGAAATTTTATGAACACACAATTAGATATGTTTAACGATTTGGAGTTAGATTTTGAGAAAAACTATAATATTGCTACTACTGTAGAATTGCAAGAAAAAAGTATAGAAATCCCCAGTGATGAAATTATATCAAGGGACTTAAGAGATACGGATGACAAGGAAGAAAGTTTTAATAATGATTTAAATGAAATAAAAAGCTTCTTTGTAAAAGAATGACAATACATTTTAAAGAAAATCAATTTTGATAATGGCGCGTTTTTGAAGATTGCTGCTAAGTAGAATCTCACTCAAAGAGTGGGATTTTTATTAATTAAGGAGGACACATACATATGAGTATTGGGATAATTGGTGCAATGGATGAAGAACTGGAAATCTTATTAAAAGAGACTGAAATATCAAAAAAAGAAAATAAGGCTAATATGGAGTTTAATTTTGGAATTATACTAGGTAAAGAGGTAGTAATAGTAAGATGTGGCATAGGAAAAGTTAATGCCGCAATATGTGCTCAAATTTTGATTGACGATTTTAATGTAAGCAGAATAATAAATGTTGGAATAGCTGGAGGCATTGGAAAAGACGTAGTGCCTGGTGATATTGTTATAGCAGAAAATCTTGTTCAACATGACATGGACACAACCGCTTTTGGTGATAAAATAGGACAAATACCAAGAGTTGATACATATGATTTTAAATGTGATGATGAAATGGTTGAAATTGCTAAAAAAGCTTGCGCAAGCTTTGAGGTTAATAACTATTATGTAGGGAGAATAGTGTCAGGAGACCAGTTTATAGCAGATATAGACAAAATAATATGGCTTAAGGAAAATTTTAATGCTCTAGCGTGTGAGATGGAAGGAGCTAGTATTGCACAGGTGTGTTATTTAAATGCCATACCTTTTGTGGTAATAAGATCCATATCAGATAATGCAAACAATGGAGCACATATGGATTATGAAAAATTTACGCCAATAGCTGTGAAAAACTCAACAAATATAATTGAGAATATGCTGAGGCTAATGTAATAATTTATCTTCAATTTGGCAAAATAACCTATAGAAAGATGTATCTTTTAGAAGGAGTGATAGGTTATTATGCAGAAATTAATGCTTGATTATTTTGAGAAAAAACTTAATTGTGAAAAAAAAAGAATAGAAGAGCTTTTAAAACTTATGATTAAAAATGAAACTATAGGTTCAAAGAGTGAAATTTCCTCAGAACTTTCACTTTATGACAATCATCCCTCAGATATAGCTACTGAACTAAATGATATAGAAAGAGGGATGGCTTTTAGTGAAAATGAAAAATCTATGCTTAAAAAGATAGATAGAGCATTAGAAAATGTTAAGAATAATACTTATGGAATATGTAAGGTTTGTGGAAAAGAAATACCAGAGGAAAGATTGGATTTTCTTCCATATGCTGAATACTGCGTGGAATGCCAAAATAACTTTAGTAACTTAAAACAAAGAAATATATATGATAGACCTGTGGAAGAAGAAGTATTAGGGTACCCATTTGGGAAAGGTAAAGATTCTAATAAATATGATACTGGATTTGATTCAGAAGATTCTTATAGGGCGGTTGAGAGCTATAATGAAATTCATAATGTAGATGAAAATTATGAACCTGAGGCTGATTATGTGGAACCTATAGAAAAGATAAGTAATGAGCAGTATAAAAATCAGCTTCCAGACTGAGTATGTTGAAAATATTTAAAGTGAGCGGGATTTCCTCGCTCACTTTATGAGATTAAACAATTCAAAATTGTTTATAACTCCATGAAAACTATAGGAGGATATTTATGGAAATACTAATAATTATATTTGTAAATATTATTGATAGAATTACTAAGATATGGGCAACAAAACAATTAATTGGCGGAAATGATTTAATAGTAATTAAAAATATATTTGATTTTTCCTATTTAGAAAATAGAGGGGCCGCTTGGGGGATATTCTCTGGTAAGGTAAATCTTTTATTAATAATGACTGTAATTATTGTTGTAGGAATAATTTTTTATTTATTAAAATACAAGCCTAAAAGTAGGGTTATGAGAATTGCACTTAGCTTAATAATAGGTGGAGCCATTGGAAATATGTATGATAGGGGAATTTACCAGCATGTAGTGGATTTTATTCATTTTCACTACAAAGATGTGTACAATTTCCCAACGTTCAACTTTGCAGATATGTGTGTTGTAGTTGGCACATTACTGCTTATATTAAGTTTATTAAGGGATGATACTGAATGAATTATTTTAAGTTTAAAGTTTGTGAGAATGAAGAAGATTCTAGATTAGATGTGTTTATTAGTAATAATTTTGAAGACAAGTCTAGAAGCTATATTCAAGGTATAATAGAGCTAGGAAATGCTAAGGTAAATGGGAGATTAAAAAAAAGTAATTATAAGCTTAAATATAATGAAATCGTGGAAATAGAAATTCCAGATAATACAGATTTGAAGGTGGAAAAGGAAAACATACCTCTTGACATTTTATATGAAGATTCAGATGTAATAGTAGTAAATAAAGTACAAGGAATGGTAGTACATCCTGCACCGGGCAATTATACTGGTACTTTAGTTAATGCACTTTTATATTATTGCAAGGACTTATCAGGTATTAATGGTGTTAATAGGCCTGGAATTGTTCATAGAATAGATAAAGGTACATCGGGAATTTTAGTAGTTGCAAAAAATGATAATGCTCATAAAAAATTAGCAGAGCAGCTAATGGATCATTCAATGACTAGGGAATATCTTGCTTTGACTGAAGGAATTATACATGATGATAGTGGAGTTATAGATGCTCCACTAGGAAGGGATCCTGTAAATAGAATTAGAATGTGTGTAAATAAGAATGGGAGAAATGCTATTACTCATTTTGAGGTCATTGAAAGGCTAAAAACTAGTACCTTAGTAAAGTGTATACTAGAGACAGGTAGGACACATCAAATAAGAGTCCATATGGGCTATATAGGTCATCCACTTGTAGGGGATCCTGTATATGGGTATAAAAAACAAAGATTTAGACTTGAGGGACAAATGCTTCACGCTAAGAAATTAGGGTTTATTCATCCATCTACTGGTGAATATATGGAATTTGAAAGCGAGATTCCGAATCATTTTAAAAAAGTTATTGGTGTTTTAAGAAATGAATTGAAACAACCCAAATAGTGTGATAAAATTATCAATTGTGATATTAACCTTTAAGTGAACCAGAGAGTTCATAAGGCTTAAAATTTATTGTATATATTGCTATTTAAGCCTTAGCCTTAGTGCTGGGCTTTTTTTGTTATAGTATTATTATAAATAAACAGGGGGTGGAGTTAATGGAGCTTAAAGCTTTATTATTAGATGAAAAGGCAATGGAGAGAACTTTTACGAGAATTTCTCACGAGATCATAGAAAAAAATAAGGGTACTGAGGATTTAATACTGATTGGTATTAAAAGAAGAGGGGTACCACTTGCTAAAAGAATAGCTGATATGATACGGGATATTGAAGGTAATGAAATAACAGTTGCAAGTGTTGATATTGCTCTCTATAGAGATGATTTGACTTTAATTCAAAGTGAGCCAATAGTAAATAGTAATGAAATAAAAATTGATATAACTAATAAAAAGGTTATATTAGTTGATGACGTTTTATATACTGGAAGAACGGCAAGAGCAGCAATAGAAGCAGTCATAGATTGTGGTAGACCTAAAATGATACAACTTGCAGTATTAATTGATAGAGGACATAGAGAAATACCTATAAGAGCTGATTATGTTGGTAAAAATGTGCCAACTTCAAAAAATGAAATGATATCTGTTAAGGTTAAAGAGATTGACGATAAAGACTCTGTAAGTATTTATGAATTAGGCATATAAAACAAAAATTAATTAGAAAGTTATTTACAAAGGAGAAATTTATGAATAAAATAGTCAATGTAGAAGAAAAAATGCCAATAATAAAAACTTTACCACTTAGTTTTCAACATCTATTTGCAATGGTTGGGTCTACTATTCTTGTACCAATTTTAACGAAGATGAACCCATCTATTGCGCTATTATGTAGTGGAATAGGTACCTTATTATATATATTATGTACAAAGGCAAAATTACCAGCATATATTGGTTCATCTTTTGCATTTATAGCACCTATAATTGCAGTTACAACCAAATATAATGGCATTGATAAAACGGGAACGGCAGCCATTGGTGCAGTATCTGGTGGTGTAATTTCAGCGGGAATAGTGTATTTAATAGTGGCACTTATAATAAGTATATTTGGAGTAGGTTGGCTTAATCGAGCACTTTCTCCAGTTGTGGTTGGTTCTGTTGTTATAGTAATAGGGCTAGGTCTTGCAGCTACTGCAATTAATTGGGCGGGCTTAAATGCCAGTTATACTGATCCATCACTTCTTAGCGTTTCAAGATGGGCATGGATATTAGTAGCAATGGTAACATTATTAGTAGCTATAATTGGCAGTATGTATTTTAAGGGTTTTTTAGGAGTAATACCAATACTTATAGCGATGCTAGCAGGGTATGTTGTAGCTATTGTTCTTGGGGTTGTTCCTAGATCAGTATTACATCAAATAATAACCACACCATTTTTTATAGTACCTAATATAGCGATAGGAAAGGTTATGCCAAAGTTTAACTTTGATATAATATTATTAATGGCACCGGTATCTTTTGTGACCTTAGCAGAGCATATTGGGCATGTGTATGTTACGGGTAATGTAGTTGGAAAAAATTTTACAAAAGATCCAGGGCTTCATCGATCTATTTTAGGGGATGGAGTAGCTACAATTACAGCTGGACTATTAGGAGGACCGCCTAATACTACTTATGGAGAAAATATTGGAGTTATGGCCATAACAAAGGTCTATAGTGTTTGGGTTATAGGATGGGCTGCAATAATAGCAATAGTTTTATCATTCATAGGTCCAGTATCAGTTTTTATTGAAAATATACCATTACCGGTTATTGGTGGAGTAAGTATATTGCTTTTTGGAATTATAGCTTCCTCAGGATTTAGAATTTTTGTGGATGATAAAATTGATTTTGGGAAGAAAAGAAATCTTATAATAGCTTCCGTGATAATAGTTTTGGGCATTGGTGGAGCTACATTAAATATTCCAGTGTCAGGTAGCAATATCCCAATATCAGGAGTTGCACTAGCAACTTTAGTGGGAGTTGTTCTTAATTTAATTTTACCGGAAAATAGTAGAAACGAAGAGGCATAGAAATAAGTGACAAGTTAAAAGATTACATAATTATCGGGATTTTTATGGTGCTTATATAAATTTAGATAACAAGATAAAAAGCAGGGATCAAGATGTGAATCCATTCGCACCTTAATCCCTGCTTTTTACACAATTATGTAATTAAATCAATATTATAATTTATACATATTATGAGTTTAAATATTATCTAGTTTTTTTGGTATAATATTAATTGTCTTATTAGTTAGATATATAACCATTCCAGGTTTAGCGCCAGAAGGTTTTTTTACATTCTTCACTTCGGTATAATCAACAGGGGCAAGAACAGATTCTTTTGCCTTGCTGTAATATGCAGCTAAACCTGCGGCCTCCTCTAAAGTTTTATCTGGGATATGACCATTGTTTTTTACAATAACATGAGATCCAGGGATGTTTTTAGTATGCATCCATATGTCTCTTTTGTCTGCAAATTTTAACGTAAGGTAATCATTTTGAAAATTATTTTTACCTACGTATATATCAATTCCATCACTGGAAACCAAATGAAGTGGTTTAGATAATTTTGGAGTTTTGTTTTTACCCTTTTTATTTTTTTTATTAAATTTAATATAACCAGTTTCTATGAGTTCCTTTTTTATTTCTTCAATTTCAGTGTAAGCTTCAGAATTTTTTATATTGGTTAATACTGATTGTAGATAATCAATTTCCTCAGAATTTGACCTAAGCTGTAATAGTGACATCTCTTCTGTTTTCTTTAATTTTGTATATTTTTTATAGTAACTTTGTATGTTTTGCGAAGGGGTCTTATTTGTATTTAGCTGGATGGTTATATCTTCTAAGGTTTCACTATAATAGTTTTGTACCGTAATTTCTTTTTGACCCTTTTTAAGATCATACATGTTAGCAGTTAAAAATTCTCCTGATAGTTTATAAATATCTTTTGTTTTGCATTCAACTAAATTATCATTTAATATTTGGTTTTTCTTAAGGCACCTATCTAAATTTGTATGAACAATTTTAGATAAATCTGCGCCGTAATTACTTAATCTTTGGAATTTATCTCTTTCAAAATAAAAATTTTCAAGTAATTTAGAAGGATCTTTATATTCTGTTTTTTCACATTCATTTAAAAAGTTAAGCGGAATGCAGGCAAAATCTTTTATCATTCCATTTTCTGAATATGAATTAAAGGAAAAATTCCCATTACTAATGGAACTAAAAAATTTCACAATATTTGAATAGACATTATCTAAATCATTTATAGTTATATCACCGCTAAACCTAAAGTATATTTCTTTTGAAATAGTTTTACTAACACCTGTAAAAATTTTGGAGCCAAGTTTTGAATCGAAGTCTAAATTGTTTTCTTTAATGATGTTTTTAAAGCTTTCTATTGAAAAATCAAAAGGATCTAATTTTTCGCTTTTAGGGGGATATATATAATTAAGTCCCGGATACAGTGATCTGTATCTATTTATAGCAGGTGTAATGTGTTTAATGCAATCCATGACAGAGTTGTCTTTTTGACGAATTAGGGTAATATTGCTATGTCTTCCCATTATCTCAACAATCAAAGAATATACACTATTAAAACCAAATTCATCTGTATTTTCAAAATCTAAAATTACTATCCTATCTGTAGAGACTTGTTTTATATCAATTATTCTAGCGTTAATAAGATATTTTCTAAGCACCATGCAAAACATGGGAGCAGTAAGAGGATTAGTTTTACCATTCTCAGTGATATGGATTTTTGGATAACTAGAACTTGCACTTATTAGAAGTTTGTAGCTATTATTATCAGATCCTCTGATCAAAAGACTTACCTCATCTTTTTCAGGCTGATTTATTTTACTCACCTTTCCATGAAGTAGCTTTTCTCTTAATTCACATAAAATACTATATATATAAATACCATCTAATGCCATAATAATCATTCCCTTCCTAAGTGAAAATATATTTTTTATTAATATTTCTAAAAAACCGTATACAATAATATGAAAATTTATTATTATTAATCTATAGAGTTGAATATAATATGATTAAATTAAATGCTTTTTAACCATATAAGTATATCATTTCTACTTGATAAAATAAAGCTGAGGAGTTGTTCTTAAATGAAGTTTACTAAAATGCAGGGAACAGGAAATGATTTTGTTATTATAGATGATAGAAATGAAGATTTTTTAAATAGAGAAAGTCACATAGCTAAGATTTTATGTGATAGACATTTCGGAGTTGGGGCTGATGGAATATTGCTTATTAGAAACTCAGAGGTGGCAGACGTGGAGATGATCATAATAAATGCTGATGGTTCATATGCTGCTATGTGTGGAAATGGGATAAGATGTTTTGCAAAATATGCTTACGATGAAGATATAATTAAGAAGAAAGAAATAAGTATTATGACAGGTGATGGAATTAAGATAGCTAAAATTAATGATGAAAAAGGTATTGCAAAAAATATAAGCATCGACATGGGAATCCCTAGTTTTAGACCAGAGAAAATTCCAGCTCTATTAGATGATGAAATATTAAATTACAATGTGAATATTAACCACAAAGAGTATAAATTGAATTCAATGCTTATGGGAGTTCCACATACTGTTGTGATTGGAGAACTTGATGACTTTGATGTAAATGAAGGTGAGTATATAGAAAAATGTAAAGCTATATTTCCAGAAGGCACTAATATTAATTTTTGTGAAGTAATAGATAAAAAACATATTATGGTTAAAACCTGGGAAAGAGGAGCTGGTGCAACACTTTCTTGTGGAACTGGATGCTGTGCATCAGCTATTGCATGTAACAGACTAGAACTAATTGGCAATGAAGTTGAGGTTTCTGTTCCAGGGGGAATTGTTCACGTTGAAATAACAGAAGAGGGCGTATTTATGACGGGGGATTCAGTAATTTCTTTTAGAGGAGAAACTGATTTAATATGAACCATGTAAAAAAGACTATATTGTGTATAATTGCTGTTGTCGTTGCCATTGAATTTACTAGTTGTTATTATGATAAGAATACAAAGGTTAAGGAAAATTTAAAAAAAAATAATATAAAGTTTTCGGATACAATGGCACTTTCCATGGATAAAAATGGAGAAAAGGCATATAATTTAAAGGATGGGAATGTGCTTAATAGTGGGAGTTTATCCAAGGTTGAAAACATAAGTTATAGTATACAAAAAAAAACATGGATTTATACTAAAAATATTGGTACTGGAATTAATTTATCAAATAACTATGTAAGCATAGATAACAAAGGTAAAGCTTATAATATAAATAAATCCTATTCTTATGCAGATGTCAGGTTATCTAATAGTGGAAACTATATCGCACTGAGAAGTTTTAAAACCGATAATCTTGGATCGGCAGAAGGAATGGGAGTTTACAGTACAAATGGTGGTAATAAAATTAATTTTGATAAAAATGTGCTAGTTTCAGGAGATCTTTATAGATGGATTAACAATGATACTCTACTTTATTATGGAGTGGAAGCCTCACAAAATGGATATGGTAAGATATATGGATATGATTTTCCGGGGCATAGCCCAAAAGTTGTTTTTGATAAATTTAAAGGATATTGTACATTCTTTTTACCACTAGAAAATGGTGATATTATATATGTTGAAAATGATTCAAATGTATATAACATGTTTTATTACGAAAAAGCCAGCGATAAAATAAATACCATAGGTAGTAGCATTCAGGAAATTTTTGATTATACTATTGATACAAAGAATAACAATATATATATGCTTGGCAAAGATGAAAATACTAGTGAAATTGCCCTTTACAGATATGATCTAATAGCTAAAAACATAAATAGAATAACCTATGATTTCCCAAGTATTGTTGACAAAAGTGGTGGGATTGCAGTAGATAGTTTAGGAAAAGTTTATTTTTGTGGAATTATTAATACAACATCAATAAATAATTCTATATACATGTATGATATAAGCAATAACTCAGTTAATCTAATATCAAAGATTGAAAATAATTATCATATTATCAGTGGTGAAAACTAAATTTATATTAAAGAGAACCAGATGAAATTTTTCTGGTTCTCTTTTTATATTATTGAATAAAAAAGTAAAATTGGCAAATAATATAAATATATGGATAATTACAAGCTATTGAACAAATTTTATAGTGGGAAGGATGAATATGGAAGAAGATATTGTGGATTTAGATAATTATACTATATCAATGGATTTGCTTAGGAGTATAAATAAAGAAATAGCTTTTAGACATTCTATGTTACCTTATAAAGAAAACAATCTAGAACTATATGTTGCAATGGATAATCCAGCGGATTTAATAGCCTTAAATGATTTGAAATTTATAACGCAAAAAAAGATAATACCAGCTAGGGCTAAAAGAGAACAGATATTATCATATATAAAGTTGTATTATGAAATGAACGAAGGCGAACGGGCTATGGAAGAGATAGAAGGAAATCAGGCTAATGAAAATACAAAAATAGATGTAATATCAGATGACATATCAAGGGATTCGCCATCTGTAAGGCTTGTAAATTCTATAATAAATCAAGCCATTAACCATAAGGCTAGTGATATACACATTGAACCTTTTGATATGTTTGTAAATGTAAGGCTTAGAATTGACGGAGTTTTGCATCAAATCATGAAATTACCAAAAGCAACTTATAAAAGTATCACAATAAGATTGAAAATTATGGCATTAATGAATATAACTTTAAAGATGATTCCTCAAGATGGAAAATTTAGCTTGAAAAATAATGGCTTTAATTTTGATTTTAGGGTTTCCTCCATTCCCACTATACATGGCGAAAAATTTGTTATAAGAGTTTTGTATAAATCAAACATAATGGTTACCTTGGATAAATTAACTTATAGTAATGCTAACATTATAAGAAAAATTATTGCTAAACCTAGTGGTATAATCCTTCTCACAGGTCCAACTGGTAGCGGAAAATCTACCACATCCTATTCTATATTACAAGAGCTTAATACTAAAGAAAAGAATATAGTTACCCTAGAAGATCCAGTTGAATTTACAATAGACAACATAAACCAAATCAATATAAATAAAAAATCAGGATTAACCTTCGCAGCAGGACTTAGGAGCATACTCAGGCAAGACCCTGATATTATTTTACTGGGAGAAATAAGAGATGAAGAAACAGCAAGGGTTGCCATAAGAGCTGCTATCACAGGTCATTTAGTAATTAGTACACTTCATACAAATGATTCGCCTAGTGCAGTTGTAAGGCTTAGAGATATGGGTGTAGAACCATATTTATTATGTGATGCCATGCTGGCCGTTATTTCGCAAAGATTGGTTAGAACAATTTGTCCATATTGCAAAAATAGTTATGTTCCAAGTGATTTTGAAAGGAAACTGTGTAACCTTGAACAGGGAAAAAATTTATTCAAAGGTCTAGGATGTAACAAGTGTAATAACACAGGATATAGGTCTCGAATAGCAGTTTTTGAGATAATGAATATTGATGAGAAGAGTAGAAAACTGATTTATGAAAATAGTAGTGTTGATGAACTTAGAAAAAATAATATTAGTAACGGCATGCTAAATTTAAAAGATAGTGCCATAAAGCTTATAAAACAGGGCAGTACAACAGTGGAAGAATACATGAAAATTATTAATGGTGAGGATGATTCATAGTGAAGCTATATAAGTATAAAGCTATAAATTTACAAGGAGAGCACTTTGATGGACTTGAGTATAGTAAAGGTGCAGATGAATTATCATTTTTATTAAGGCAAAGAGGCTGTTATCTATTAAAAAGTACGTTAGTTAGTAATAAAAAGATTTTTGATTTTGTTAGAAAAATAAACTTAAAGGATATATCCATATTTTCAAGGCAATTTGGTTCCATGCTTTCAGCCGGATTTAATATTTCTCAGGCACTAGATATACTTGAAAAAGAAACATATAGTAAGGTTTTTAAGAAAAATATAAAAGCAATTAAGATAGATATAGCCCGCGGCAATAGCTTTTACGATTCCATAATAAAACGGGAAGCCTATTATCCTAAATTCTACTTGGAAATGATAAATATAGGGGAACAAAGCGGAAAGCTCGATGCAATAGTAAGCGATTTATCAAATTACTATTTAAAAGAATTTCTAATTGTAAAGAAAATAAAATCATCTCTGGTTTACCCAGCCATAATATTAATAAGTTCGGTGGTAATGTTTTTTTACATTGAAGTTTCAATTGTACCTATGTTTATGGATACTTTTAAAAGTTTAGGGCAGGATATTCCGGCCTACTCTAAAGTGACAATGAATTTTAGTAAATTCATTATTATTAATTGGCCAATTATCTTGATGCTTCTAACTACAATAATTATGGGGATTTTGAAAATAATCAAATATAAAAAAATAAGATATTTAATTGATAAAACTAAGCTATCGGTGCCATTGATCAATGTAGTCTATAAAAAAATATTAGGGGCTAGGTTTACTAGATGTCTTGGCATTCTACAACAAAGCGGAGTGAATTTAATAAATTCTATTGAGATGATAAGCAATGTATTAAACAATGTTTACATAAAAGATAGATTAGATAAAGTGATACTTGAAGTGAAAAATGGAAACAGTATTGCGGATTCATTACAGAATATTAATATATTACCTGATTTTGCTGTTTCGATGATTTCTATAGGAGAACAAGGAGGTAATTTAGAGGAAATGATGAATTTATCAGCAGATATGTATGAACAGGATGTGGGAGATATTATAGAAAAGGCTGTAAGTTTTGTTGAACCAGCTCTTATAATTCTTTTAGGCGCCATAATTGGAAGTGTCATAATTTCGGTCATGGTACCTATGTTAAAAATGATGCAAACAATTTAGGTGATTTAGATGATAAAAAAAGGTTTTACACTTATTGAATTAATTGTAGTAATATCAATTATAGCTATTTTAGGGGGAATATTAGTACCTAAGTATGCTACATACATTATTAAAGCTAAAGAGACTAAAGCAGAACAAATTGGAAGAATGATTTTTGTATCATCCATGAGAAGCTATATTTTGGATGAAAGTTTTATTAATTCAGATGTAAATGCTGCAATCAGTGAAGATATAAATATAGATAATGTTCAAATTGCGTCTAACAATGGTTCAAGTATATCAGAAGATTTTAATGCAGAAGGTCTTAACTATGAAATTGTGATTGATGGTGAAAGCGGCACTTATGTACTGACTAGAAAATAGTGAATATTCAGGTGAAAACAATGAAAAATGTTAGAAGAAGAAATAAAGGATTTACATTGGTGGAAATTTTAGTTGTAATGGCTATCGTGTCTATAATCTCGTCTATTATATTTTTAGAGATTAAAAGCTATAAATCATTTAAAAATGACCTGGATGTGGACTATGTTAACGATGAAATAGTTTCCCTTATAAATGGAGCAAGGCATAATTGCATTCTAAATGAATGCCATGGAGAGCTTATGTTTTATTTAAATACTAATACAATTAAATTTTATGAAAGTTCTGCGTTAAAGGATGAATTCGTAATGCCCTTAGGTTTTACTATAACAGGAAACAACGTTACTACAAGCGATAATCAGATTTATATAGAAAATACAGGTGTAATAAATACTCCTTGTAGTCTTCAATATAGAGATAGAAAAGGTATATTTCATCTTATTACCATAGGAGTTGGTACAGCAAATGTGGAGATTAAGAATTAAAAAAGCTGGCTTTACAATTATAGAAGTTATGTGTAGTTTTTCGATTTTTACAATTTTGTTTTTAACAGCTATGTATATTAAATTATGTACTATTAAGATGCAGGCCTACGATGATAAAATTCAATTATATACTGAGTATATTCAAGATATTAAAACAGAAATATTATCAAATATATCTAATAACCAATTAGATGAACTAATTAGAGAAGGGAACATATATATATCCAATGAAAAATTAAATGAAGAATGTTTAAGAAATGGTAACATTAATAATTTATTTACAAGTTCATTCACACGTGATAAACCGTATTTGAAAATATCAGCTATTAGTGGTGATTTAGAAAACATTGAATTGTATTTACATGTAGATATAGTTGGGAGGCAAGAAAATATAACAGCAAAATTTTATAAGGGGAATTATAAATGAAGAAAGGGTTTATGCTTTTAGAAGTTTTAGTTGCTACAGCAATAGGAGCAATTTTATTATCATTTCAGTGTTGTATATTGATTAAATCAGTTAATTGGTACAATAAAAATATTACCACACTTAGAGATTCTTCTTACTGCGATGAAGGGTTAATTATTATTAAAAATTATATATATATGAATATGGTTGAAGTAAATACAACAAATAATGAAATAGATATAAATACTTCAGACAATATGCTGAAAAAAATTTATCTTGTAAAAAACAGTGGAAAAGTAGTAGTGGATTATTATGATAATTATGGGTATAGATATGGATTAATAGCAACTAATGTGGTGGCGCAAAACATATCAAACATGGAGGCAATTAAAAAAGGTGATTTAATATATATATCACTTGTAGACAATGAAGGGAAGCGCATTAGCCAATGCTTCGGGATAAGAAAAGTATATTAAATAAAGGATATGTAATGATATATACCATGATTCTGAGTTTACTTATTATAGTGACTATGGGGTACATATTTACACTTGAAGCTAAAAGAAAACTGTGCATTTTAGAAGACAAAAAAGAAGTGACTGAAAAAGTTTATAATAATGAAACTAATAATTATTTATTTTCAAAGATTAATGATTATATATTAAAAAATGTGGTGAATCTGGATAAGGCATCAGTAAATAACCTATTTGCGTTAAATCCAAGTACCAATAAAATAGGTAATGATAAATATTATATTTATTATAATAAAGATGCACAAAAATTTTTAATATATCAGCCATATTTCAATAATAAAACAAAAGTTGATTGGTATGACTATGATTTTGAAGCTAATAAAATAAAATTTATATATTTATATACAGAATATAGGTAGGAGAGTAGTATCATATGTTATTTAATACGTTAGATATATTTGAAATAGGAAAAGATGATAAGATTTTAAAAGTCAATTATAAGAAAAAAAAATTTATATTTAAGAATACAGTTCAAGAAAAAAATATTTCAGACAGTTATATGCAAAATAAGAAACTGACAAAAAAAATTCTTATTATGTGTGGACAGGAAATATACATAAAAAAAATAAATGTTCCAAATTTAAATGGGAATGCTCTAGAAAAAGTAATAAAGGATGAACTAAAATTTTATTACAGAGTTACTGAGGAAATAGTGTTTTCATATCACGTATTAAGAAAAAATAAAAACAATTTAGAGCTATTGGTTTTTTATATAAATAGTGAGAGATTAGAAAAATTAGATATTAAAACATTATATAATGTTAAAGCAGTATATATGGTGCAATTTTTATATATAGAGTATGTAAATAGAATAATTGACAATGGAAATTATATTCTGGCATTTAATCATGATAATTACTTCTATTTAATTTATTGTGAAGACAAAATATTAAAAGCAGATGATGTGCAAATATATTTTAAAGAAAGTGAAATTCAATTTCAAAAGCATATTTTTAATTTTTGTAGGATAAATAATATTTCAATAAATTCAGTAGAAAATTTAATTTTAGCGGGACTTAATAATTACGGTAGTTTTGATATAAAATGTGGAGTGAAAAATTTAGGATATTTAGAAAAAAGTAAAATATATAAATTTTAATATGGAGGTGGTTATATGGAATATAATTTTTTACCATATTGGTATAAACAAAACAAAAAGAGAAGAAGAAATCTAGTTAGTTTAGGAGTTATATTAGGAGTTGTAGCAATAAATATATGTTTGATTTGTGAATTTTTGCACATTTGTAGAAATATTGAGAATCTTAAAGGCTATAACAGCAATATTAACTTGAAATATCAAGAAACCCCACAGAGAAAAATTAACAATAAAGATACGGTAGTATACAAAAATTTTGAAACATTTTTAGGATTACATAGTAATTATGAAAATGTATGTAATATTAAAGCAGATGATAAAAGCATAAACGTTAAATTTAAAATAAAAGATATGGTTGATTATGAAAATTTAGTGAAGGAAATAGAAAGCTTTTCGAAATATAAAATTTTAAATTTGGAAGCCCCGGAAAATGATTCTGCTGGCAATAAATTTTTTAATGTAGACATCCAGGAGGTGCAATAAGTGAAAAAAAAGTTTACTAGTATTGCTGTAATGATAATAATGATATTTATAACATCATACCTACTAAAAATAACAATAAATAAGAATATTGAACTAAAAAACTATAAAAGTAAACAAATATTACCAAAATCTAAGATCAAAAGTGATAACTTAAAGAAGGAAGCTAACTCGTACAGCACTGTGATAAACATGGTAAATAAATATAATGGAGAAATAAAAGAGTTCAAAACCAAAAATAACAATGATAAGTTGATTAATGCAGATATACTAGTAACAGGAAATGAAAAAATACTGTCAGATTTTCTAGGAGAATTAAGACAATATAAAGATTTAAATAGTTTAAGTTCCATAACATTTGATAATAGTAGTGGAGACATAGAAAAATACTCTCTAGAAGTTAATGCGGAATTTAAAACAGGAAAATGATAAGTGAATTTACACTTGTGAACATGAAATATACTAGTAGCAACAGGATGTTAAAAATTAAATTACTCAAAATTAACAATAAATTTGCAAATAGCAAAAACTTTTGATAAAATAAATGTGTTCGGCATTTTTAAATGGATAAAGTCTCATATATTTTGAAAAGGGTGATGTTCAATGTTTGGAGAAAGAATTGAAAAATTAAGAAAATCAATGATTTCTAAAAAACTTGAGTGTGTTTTTATTATGGGGGACCCCAATAGAAACTATTTGAGTGGTTTTACAGGTGATGAAAGTTTTTCTATAATAACCATGGATAAGGCGTTTTTTATAACAGATTCTAGATTTACGCAGCAGGCTAAAGAGCAAGTTAATGACTATGAAGTAGTAGAATATAAAGGAACGTTTCCTAGCTTTTTTACTGATATTATTAAAAAACTTGCAGTTAAAAATGTTGGGTTTGAAGAGGATATAGTTTCTTATGATTATTACAAAAAACTTTCTGAAAATTTGGATGCAAAGCTTGTACCTATGGAAGGTATTATAGAGGAAATTAGACTTGTAAAAGATACAGATGAAGTTGAGGTTATAAGGAAGGCAGCCAGTATTGCAGATAAGGCTTTTGACCATATGCTTAAATTTATTAAAGCAGGTATGAGTGAGAGAGAAGTTGGAATTGAACTTGAATTCACCATGAAAAAACTTGGAGCTAAAGATTTATCATTTCCATCAATAGTTGCTAGTGGTGTAAGATCTTCTTTACCACATGGTCAGGCAACAAATAAAATTCTTAATAATGGTGATTTTTTAACACTTGATTTTGGGTGTATATTTGAAGATTATTGTTCAGATATGACTAGAACGGTAGTAATTGGTGATCCAAGTGATAAAATGGTAGAAATATATGCTACAGTGTTAGAGGCACAAAATTTAGCTTTGAAAGCTATTAAAGCTAATGTTATGGCTAAAAATGTAGATGACGCTGCAAGAAGTTACATAGAAAAAAAAGGTTATGGAAAATACTTTGGACATGGGGTTGGTCATGGAGTTGGAAGAGAAATTCATGAGGGACCAAGAGTAAGTCCCAAAAGTGAAACAATATTAAAAAAAGGTATGATTATAACAGATGAACCAGGAATATATATTCCTGAATTCGGAGGAGTTAGAATTGAAGATTTAATTCTTGTAACTGACTCTGGGTGTGAAGTTTTATCTAAGTCACCCAAAAGTATGATTTGCCTAAAATAAAAAATGCTTTTTTAATGGTTGGTTAAGGTATTTTTTTAACTGAAAAGGTTAGAATATATTATGAATTTATAGATTTTGGAGGGATACTAAATGATATCAGCAGGAGAACTAA
Source organism: Clostridium akagii DSM 12554 (assembly GCF_000686725.1). Classification (GTDB taxonomy): domain Bacteria; phylum Bacillota; class Clostridia; order Clostridiales; family Clostridiaceae; genus Clostridium_I; species Clostridium_I akagii. The sequence goes on from NZ_JMLK01000006.1 coordinate 252,824, forward strand.
GAAAAGGAGTCACTTTCGAACATGATGGACAAGTATTTACGGTTATTGATTTTTTACACGTTAAACCAGGAAAAGGTGCAGCGTTTGTAAGAACAAAAGTAAGAAACGTAATATCCGGAGGGGTTACAGACATAACTTTTAACCCAACTGTTAAATTACAGGATGTTGTAATAGACAGAAGAGAAATGCAGTATTTATATTCAGATGGGGAATTATATTATTTTATGGATCAAGAAACATTTGAGCAGATTCCACTTGCTTTTGAACAAGTAGAGGGAGCTATAAAATATTTAAAGGAAAATATGTTTGCAGTTATTAAATTTTACAAGGACGCTGCTTTTTCAGTGGAGGCTCCAAATTTTGTTGAATTACAAATTGTAGAAACAGATCCAGGATTCAAAGGAAATACTGCAACAAATACTTTAAAACCAGCAACTGTAGAGACTGGCGCAGTTATTCAAGTCCCTCTTTTTGTTAACGAAGGTGAAGTAATAAGAATTGACACACGAAACGGTGAATATATGGAGAGAGTAAAATAAATCCAGCTCTTGATGTATGAAGTGAAAAGTTTCAAGTAATAAGAAAATAAAAAGAAATTCCTAGGATCTAGGAGTTTCTTTTTATTTTTTGGTATAAATTCATAAAAATATAAATAAGATTTATATAAGAAGGGAGGATGAAAGAATGGTTAACTTAGAGGATATAACAAATGTGATGCCTCAGAATACAAAGGATTTGCTAGTGAAATTGGAAGAAATAGAAAAAATACAAGAGATACGTTTAAAAGTAAACAAGCCAATGATATTACAAATAGGGGATAAAGAAGTGATAACAAATTATTATATATCCAGCGAAGATATAAAAACTATATTAAAAAAAATGAGCAATTATTCAATATACTCTATAGAAGCTGAACTTAAACAAGGATATATCACAATTAAGGGAGGACATAGAGTGGGGATTTGCGGAAATTGTATTATAGAAAATAACATAGTAAAGACTATAAAAAATATTTCCTCAGTAAATATAAGAGTTTGTAAAGAAATAATTGGTTGTTCAAACATCGTAATGCCAGCAATAATTGAGAGAAAAACTATTTTAAATACAATAATCATATCACCGCCCAAATGTGGGAAAACAACATTAATAAGAGATATTACAAGAAATATCTCAAATGGAATGAAAAATCCACAAATAATAGGGAAAAAGGTTTGTGTAGTAGATGAGAGGAGTGAGATATGTGCTTCATCAGATGGTGTTCCACAATTGGATGTTGGGCTAAGAACTGATGTATTAGATAATTGCCCTAAAAGTCAAGGAATAATGATGGCTATTAGAAGTATGTCTCCAGATGTTATTGTATGCGATGAAATTGGTACCTATGAGGATGTGAAATCTATCCTTGCTGCGTTAAATTGTGGAATAAATTTAATAACAACCATTCACGGATTTGGAATTGAGGATTTAAAAAATAGAAATGTATTTAAAGAGGTTTTGGATAATCATATATTTCAAAGGGCAATTGTATTAAGCGGTAAGGGTGGAGTTGGAACTCTGGAATATGTATATGATTTTAATAGCGGAACATTCATGGCGAGGTGATATATATGATTAAATTCCTAGGAAGCTCTATTGTTATAATTTTCTCCACTTTTGCTGGAATTATATATGCTCAGGCATATATATACAGGGTTAGAGAATTGAATGAAATGGAAAGATGTATACGTCAGCTTCAAAATGAGATTGTATATACTCATACACCACTGCCAGAAGCGCTCCTAAACATATCGCATACTGGAAAAAGGCCAATAGCTGATATCTTTAAAAAAATATCTGCAGAGTTATCAAGTAATTTACATGATAGTGTTTATGATGCATTTAAGAAGATATTTGATAATAGTAGTAAAAATTTATACCTAAAAGCTGAAGATGTTAATATAATTTTGGATTTAGCTAAATCATTAGGAGAATCAGACATAGATGGACAAGTTAATATATTTTTATTTACTGTAAACAATTTGAAAAAGATAATTGGTGAAGCAGATGTTGCCATGAAAAAAAATGTGAAGATGTTCAGGTATCTTGGATTTGGGGTTGGAGCTATGATCGTTATCATGCTCATTTAGGAGGTGCATTTTATTGTTAGACGTGAGCTTGATATTTAAAATAGCCGCAATTGGAGTTTTATTGATTGTGATAGATAAAATATTAAAATCCAGTGGTAAAGATGAATATGCAGTAATTGTTAATTTAGCCGGCATAGTAATTGTTTTAATGATGGTAATAAGTCTTATTAGTAAGTTGTTTGACACAGTAAAAACTATGTTTCAGTTATAGGGTGATATTATGGAAATAATAAAGGTTGTTGCATTTGCATTTATAAGTCTCTTTATCATATTGATTTTGAAAAACAGAAGTGAAGAAATAGCAATACAGGTAAGCATTGTGGCTGGCATAATGATTTTTATGTTTACTGCAAGTAAAATCACGGCAATAGTTGAGTTATTACAGCAGTTAGCCTTAAAAGCTAACATAGATTTTGTATATTTAAGTACTGTGCTTAAAATACTCGGTATTGCCTACTTAGCCTCTTTTTGCAGTGAAATATGTAAAGATGCAGGTGAAAGTAATATAGCTTCAAAGGTTGAATTTGCGGGTAAAATACTTATTTTAGTATTAGCTGTTCCTATTCTTATGGGAGTTTTGAATGCTATTCTAAATATTATGTAGAGGTAAACTATGAAAAAAGTAATTGTGTTAATTATACTATTTACAATAATTTTATGGCCAACAGTAGTACAAGCATCTCAAAATAATGTAAATACAGATAGTCAACAAGTGGAGCAACTATATAATTACATTTCAAATATGAGAACTAAGTATGAACTATTGAAAGATTTGGATATAAAAGAATATGTTGAAGACATTATGAAGAGTGGAGATGGAAAGTTTTCTTTTAAAAAATTAACGGGGGCTATAGTAAGTTTTGCATTTAGAGATGTAATAGCGGACATAAAATTAATGACTATGCTTTTAATTATATGTGTTATGTGCGCTCTTTTAACCAATTTGCAGCGAGCTTTTAGTAGTGAAAAACTATCAAATATAGCATATTTCGCATGCTATTCTTTGATTATTATTATTATAGCCAAAAGTTTTTATATTGGAGTAAGTGAAGTTAAAGACGCGGTAAAAGGAATTCAAGACTTTATGACTGCACTGATGCCAATACTCCTTGTACTCTTAGCAACTAGTGGTGGGGCAGCTCAAGCTGCAGTTATGGATCCAATTATAATGGTGACTATCACTATTACGGCTACTATATTTACTGATGTAATCTTACCATTAATAATTATGAGTTTTGTACTGCAATTTGTGAATAATATTTCAGAAGATTATAAGATTGATAAATTAGCCAAACTTTTAAAACAATCTGTACTTTGGATTCAGGGGCTTTGCATGACAGTATTTATTGGCATAGTAACCATTAGGGGAGTAAGCTCAAAGGCTATTGATGAGGTCACTGCTAAAACGGCAAAATTCGCAGTGGATAATTTTGTGCCAGTGGTTGGTAAAGCTTTATCAGATGCAATTTCTACTGTGGCAGGGTATTCATCATTACTAAAGGGTGCAATAAGCAGCGTGGGTTTAATTATATTGGTATCAGTAGTGGCATTTCCAATAATAAAGGTGTTTATTTTAGCATTTATCCATAAACTTACTGCGGCCATAGTTCAACCTATAAGTGATAAAAGAGTGGTAAATGCCATAAATGAAGCAGGGGATGCATTGATCTTACTTGCGGCCTCACTTATAAGTATTTCTGTTATGTTTTTTATAATAGTAGCAATAATAGCGTCTTGTGGTAACAATGTATCTTAGGAAGGTGAAAACTTAGTGGAGTGGATTAAAAATTGGGTTGTTAGCATATGCTCAGCTGTTATTTTTATTACAGCAGTTGAACTAATAATTCCAGATAATAAAATGGACAGATATGTGAAATTTGCAATGGGTTTAATTCTTATAGCCGTTATAATGAACCCTATTATAAAAGTTTTAAGTAACAAATGGGACATGACAACTTATATAAATAAGGCAAATAATTATATGGATAGCAAATCACTAGACAATAACATCACAAAATATAAACAGGCAGATAAGGCAAACACTTTAAATACATTTGAGACAAATTTGGAAAACACGTCAAATAAAATGTTAAAAGAAAAATTTCCTGACAATGATTATTCAGTTAAGGTAGATGCAAGCTACAGTAGCCAAAACGGTGATTTAGTTATAAGGGATTTGAAAGTAGATGTAACAAATAAAGGAATACAAAAAGTACAAAAAGTAGATATAAATACACAAACTGCAAGTAATAATACTGTAGGTAGTGCAAATGACAAAACGGCTCTGGAAATTAAAAATTATCTAAATCAAGAATTAAAGGTTGATAAAAGTAATATCTATGTTAATGAGTATAATAAATAATTAACTTATGAGGAGGTGATAACATGGATTTTAAAAAATTAATCCAAAAATTTAAAGAGCTAGGACTGAATAAGCAATTGACTAACATAGTTATTATTATTTTAGTGGGTGTATTAATTATAATAGCAGCTAGCGTTTTTAAAGACACTACTACCAATACAACTACTTCAGGAAAACAGCAAAACCAAACCACAAACACAGCGTTAAGCGATGAAAATAGTGATGAAAGTGAATCTTCTAATGACGATAGTGCCTATGAAAACCAGCAGGAAGCAAAGCTTGAAGGCTTGCTTCAAAATATACAGGGGGTTGGTAACGTAAAAGTCATGATTAATTATGAAAAAGGTGAGGAAGAGGTTCCTGTATACAACCAAAGTACATCTTCATCTGTAATAAACGAAAATGATAGTTCTGGTGGAAAAAGAGTAACTACTCAAAATAGCACTGGTTCAAATGTAGTTTTAACTAATAATGGAGATGCCACAAAACCATTTATAGTTAGTAAATACAAACCAAAGGTAAGCGGCGTATATATTGTTGCCGAGGGGGCAAATGATTCGGATATAAAATTAAACATTACAGATTCTGTAGCAGAATTTTTTAATATTTCTGTGGATAAAGTTAGCGTAGATGCAATGAAAAAATAACATATAACTATTTTAGTAAGCATATAAATTTGATATAAAGTTAAATGGAGGGGAGAAAATGAATAGGAAACAAGCAGTCATTATTGTAGCTTTACTAGTACTGATAGTATGTGCTGGTGTCCTAGCTACGAGAGTACAAAGTCCACTATATGTTAGTGATACTGACCTGGTTAATAGTAACAATACAAATTCATCTACTTCTGATAATAGCACAAATAAGACAAGCGGTAAGCAAGATTATTTTGCAGAAGCAAGACTTACACGGGATAAAACAAGTCAAGAAAGTGTTTCAAGCCTAAAGGAAATTATGGATGACAAAAATCAAACTGCAGAAAATAAACAGAATGCGGAACAAGAATCAGTTGCAATAGTTACTGAGCAGCAAAATGAAATGAAGGTTGAAAATATGCTAAAGGGGAAAGGCTATAAAGAAGCACTTTGTACTATCAACAATGATAAAGTTAATGTTGTAGTAAGGGTGGATAACGAAAAATTGTCTGATCAGCAACAAAGAGAAATAAAGGATGTAATACTAAGTGTAACACAAATTAGAAACATAGAAATACAAGCACCTGTTCATTAGTATTTGTAAAATTAGATTTGTTTTGATATAATAATCATAAGATGATATACTTTCCTAAGATAATAAGCCTAAGGGGGTAAAGAGAATATGGAAAATGAAATAAAAGATACCGTTAATATGGGTATAGTAAAGATATCTGATGAAGTGGTAGAAGTTATTGCTGGACTTGCAGCTGCTGATGTAAAAGGTATTATTGGTATGAGTGACAGTTTAGTTGGTGGAATTTCACATGTATTAAGTGGGAAAAAGAATCTTGCTAGAGGTGTTAAAGTAAACGTTGGGGAAGACAGTGCTTCTATAGATATAAACTTAGTAGTTCAGTATGGAGTTAGAATTCCAGAAATAGCTGCTTCAGTACAAGAAAATGTAAAAAGAGCAGTTGAATCAATGACTGGACTTAATGTATCTGGTGTGAACATATATGTCCAAAATGTAATCATCCCTAAGGAAGAAACCATAACTGAAGGCGAAGAAGAATAAGTAGCAAACACCCTCTATCTAAGTGGAGGGTGTTTCTAAGTTAAAAAGTAAAAGTTAACATTACAGTATTTTGGGAGGACAATTAAATGAATAGAAGGAAAAGTAGAGAACTAGCTATGAAATTGTTATTTGAATCATCTATTAACAAGAAGGATGCAGAGGAAATAATAGATGATTACAAAGAACAAAATGAAGATTATAATGATATGGATTTTGAGTATATAAAAACTCTTCTAAGTGGCATACAAGAGAAAGAAAACATTTTAAATGAAAAAATAGAATCGAGTCTTACAAATTGGAAATTAAATCGGATATCTAAGATAAATATGGCAATTCTGAAAGTTGCAGTTTTTGAAATATTTTTTGTAGAAGAAATACCAGACAAAGTTTCAGTAAATGAAGCCATAGAACTAGCAAAGGTATACTCGGATGAAAAATCACCAGCATTTATTAATGGTGCAATTGGTAATATGATTAATACAAAAACTTTATAATATTTAGTTGGCATCTAAAAAACTAGTCGGTATGCTAGTATATTTTTTAGCTGCTCAACAGTTGGGGTGCTATAATGGGAAAAAAGATTGAAGGAAAATTAATAGCAGAGGCTTTTAAAAATGAGATTAGAGAACTTGTAACCTGCAACAAATCAAAGGCTTATAGAGTTCCAAAGCTTGCAATAATTATGGTTGGATCAGATGGCGGCTCCAGTTTTTATGTAAGAAATGCAAAAAAACTTGCTGAAAATTTAGGACTAAGTTGTGAAGTGTTTCATTTTCAAGATGATACATCTGAAGAGAGCGTCATAGATACAATAGAAGATTTAAATATTAAAGAAGATGTAGATGGAATAATGCTACAACTACCTTTGCCAGATGATTTTAATGAAAAATATGTTATTTCAAAAATAGATTGTGAAAAAGATATAGATGGACTAACATATAAAAACATAGGAAAATTTTATAGCGGAGAAAAATGTTTTATACCTTGTACACCTAAAGGAATCATGGAATTAATAAAGAGTACAGGTGTAGATATTAAAGGTAAAAATGCAGTAGTGGTTGGAAGAAGTAATATAGTAGGTAAGCCAATTGCACAACTACTTTTAGATCAGAACGCTACAGTTACAATTTGCCATTCAAAAACTGAAGATTTAAAAAAGATTTGCTCTAAAGCGGATATTCTAGTAGCAGCTGTTGGTAAACCGGATTTTATAGATGAAAATTTTATAAAATCGGGTGCTATTGTCATCGATGTAGGGACTACAATGGTAGATGGAAAGCTAAGGGGAGATGTAGTGTTTAACGAAGCTATTGAAAAAGCAGAATTTGTAACACCTGTTCCTGGCGGGGTTGGTGCAGTTACTACAACTATGCTTTTAAAAAATACATGTGAGGCGTTTGAAAAAAATGTACGTTAAAACTCTAACAGTTTCAGAACTTGGTAATTATATAAAAAAGATAATAGATAGCGATTTTATTTTGAATAATACCCTTGTAAAGGGTGAAGTGTCTAATTTTAAAATACACAGTAGTGGTCATGTCTATTTTTCTCTTAAGGATGACTTTGGAAAAATAAATTGTATAATGTTTAAAAGTAAATTCGACAATATTAAATTTTTACCTGAAAATGGTATGTCAGTTGTTATTAAAGGTAAGGTATCAGTATATCAAAAGGATGGAGCATACCAGCTTTATTGTAATGATATAAAACTAGAAGGCATTGGGGAACTAAGTGCAGCTTTTGAAAAGCTTAAAAAGAAGCTAGAATCAAAAGGGCTATTTGATTTGTCACATAAAAAAGCAATACCGGAGTATGCTAAAAAAATCGGGGTAATTACGTCACCCACAGGAGCAGCGGTAAGGGATATAATCAATGTTACAAAACGAAGAAATAGTGGGGTAAACATTTTAATATATCCTTCTCTTGTGCAGGGACCAAATGCAGTAGTCAATATTATAGAAGGAATAAATTACCTCAATGGGGTAAAAGATGTAGACGTAATAATCATTGCACGTGGTGGTGGATCAGTGGAAGAACTATGGTCTTTTAACGATGAATCTTTAGCGGAAGCTGTATTTGCCTCCAAGAAACCAATAGTTACAGCAGTTGGTCATGAAACTGATTTTACTATTGTAGATTTCGTAAGTGATTTAAGAGCACCTACACCATCTGCAGGTGCAGAACTAGTAACCTTGAATTTAAAGGATACCAATGATAAAATTAAAAATTATAGTGAACTTTTAAAAAAATATATGGATGATTATATTATAGGAGAAACCAATACGATTAATTCATATAGAAAAAGTTTAGAGTATAATAGCCCTATGGTTTTTATTGCCAATGCCTATAATAATTTAGACAAGATAAAAGAAACACTAGTGGATAGGACTAAAAATAGGGCTGAAACAGAAAAACAAAAATTAATCAAATTGAATGCGCTTTTAAATGCACATAATCCACTTAATGTATTGAGTAGAGGATATGCAATAATAGAGGGCGAGAATGGGAACTTGATTTCACAAATAGATAAACTTTCTAATGAAGAGAATATTAAAATTATATTAAAAGATGGAAACAAAATCTTTAATATTAAAAATGTCTAAAGTTTTGGAGGAATTATGGCAGGTAAACGTGAATCTTATGAAGGTATGATGAGTAAGCTAGAAGGTATAGTGTCCTCAATGGAAAATGGTGAAATGACTTTAGAAGATACAATGGGAAATTATGAAGCTGGTGTTGCTCTTTGTAATAAATTATATAAATATTTAAATGAAGCAGAGGGTAAAATAAAAATACTTTCAGGTGACAAAGAAAAGGATTTTCCAGGAAATGAGGAATAAAGATGGATACAGTAGCATTAAAAAGTGAAATAGATTTGTGGCTAATGGAGTATTTTAGCAAAAAAGGAACCTACAATAGGAAAATCTATGATGCAATGCATTATAGTCTAGATGTTGGTGGCAAAAGAATTAGACCAATATTATGTTGCACTACTTATAATATATACAAAAAAAATTACCAAAATGTAATGTCAGTGGCATGTGCTATAGAGATGATCCATACATATTCACTTATTCATGACGATTTACCTTGCATGGATGATGATGATTTAAGAAGAGGACACCCAACTAACCATAAAGTATTTGGTGAATCAGTGGCAGTACTGGCAGGAGATGGACTTTTAAATGAGGCTATGAGTATAATGTTTGATTACTGCATTGGTAAGAATCAAAATGAAATTGTGGCTTGTAAATTAATATCAGATAGCGCAGGTCCTGAAGGGATGATCGGTGGACAGATAGTAGACATCTTGAGCGAGGGAACAAAAATTTCATATGATACTCTTCGTTATATGCATAAAAAAAAGACTGGATCATTAATTAAAGCTTCGATTTTGTCTGGAGCCATTTTAGGAAATGCACAGAAAGAAGAAATTGAAAAATTAGCTGACTTTGGAGAAAAGCTGGGCCTTGCTTTTCAAATAAAAGATGATATATTGGATGTAACTGGTGATGAAAATGTTCTAGGCAAAAATATTAATAGCGATATTGACAATAACAAGACAACATTTATAACTACTTTTGGATTAGAAGAATGTAAAAATAAATGTAAAATTCTCACTACAGAATGCCTTGATATTTTGAAGGATTTAAAAAAAGATACAAAAAGTCTAGAAGATATAACTAAATTTTTATTACATAGAGAAGTATAATATGATAATATAAGGATATAGTTTTTGAATATTTAATCAAGCTGTGATATAATTGCATTTGTTGAGTTTAAGAATAGTGGCGCAGTATTCTAGTCAGGTACGCTTTTTTCGAGGACGGGGCTAAAAATCCGTTAAAGGGCATATCGATGAAGTTCCTTGTGCTTGCTTATAACGCCCAGTCATGGGCTTGTGCTGGGAGTAAGGGGGCTGGGGCAACCGCAATGGCATGCGGATCTGACCCTACCCTCGTGGAGACCGTTATTTGTAGATTAGATGAGATATCTACTTTACGTTGACGGGTTAAACCTGTATTGTGGTACAAAAGCTATGTGCAGTGTAGCCTGCCTTGCGTGAAAATGGGAGAGGACAGGAAAAGTAAAATACTTCGGCGGAAGTATTTTATTCGATGCCTTCTGAAACCTTTTTTGCAAAAGAGGCTAGGAATAAGAATAAATGTCGGGGAAAACCCCTAGGCTGTTCGGAAGAGGTATATTAGGGATTGCAGTGCGGACTTAGTGGTAATCTAGTCCTAGTAATGGCGACATATTAGATAAGTTATTAAAGGGAAACCGCCAATAATGGTGACATTAAGGCTAATTTATGGGAAATCCTACTGGACCTATGCCGCAAGATTTACTTAATATACTGCCACTTTTTAAACAAACAATATTCAAAAAAATGATAAGCTAGAGCACATATAAATTGCGACTTATTATTTTTTTGAATATATATAAATGGAGGAATATCAGTGTCAAAAAAGAATAATAATAGGAAGAGCAACGTAAAAAGCAGACGAAAATGGATATTAACCATTACATTTTGGTCAATTTTTATAAGTGGTGGTTTTTCTTTTCTCTCTGATTTGCTACTAAAAAATGTTAATTTGTTAGTAGCTTTTGTTATATTAGCACTTATAATAACACTTGGAGTTGTATTTGATATAATTGGAGTAGCAGTTACTGCTGCTAATGAAACCCCTTTTCACGCTATGGCGTCAAAAAAAATCAAGGGTGCTAAAATTGCTATAAATCTCATAAGAAATGCGGACAAAGTGTCTAGTTTTTGCAATGACGTCATCGGCGATATTTGCGGAATAATAAGCGGATCAGTAGGAATGTTCATATCACAAAAAATTTTGATTGCATTTAATAATACAAACGCTACTTTTATTAGCGTAGCTATAGGTGCACTTGTTGCTTCTGCTACTATATGCGGTAAATCAACAGGTAAAAGCTTTGCAATGCAAAATAGTAATGAAATTGTTGCAAAAGTATCTAGAGGTTTGTATTTAATTGTAAAGGATAGATGAAGATGACGAATATACTTGATAATTATAAAGGTATTGATGATATAAAAAAAATGAATTTTGAAGAATTAGAAAAGCTTGCAGTAGAAATACGAAGTTTTTTGATCCATACAGTATCAAAAACAGGAGGGCATCTGGCATCTAACTTAGGTGTGGTAGAACTTACCATAAGTCTTTATAAAGCATTTGACTTTAATCAAGATATGCTTGTTTGGGATGTTGGACATCAAGCTTATGTTCATAAGATATTAACTGGGAGAAAAAATGAATTTGATGCTCTTAGAAAATATGGAGGAATAAGTGGGTTCCCTAAACGAGACGAAAGCAAATATGATGTTTTTAATTCGGGACACAGTAGTACCTCAATATCTGCAGGGCTTGGAGTTGCAAGGGCTAGAGATTTGTCAGAAAAAAAATATGAGGTGATTTCTGTAATAGGAGATGGTGCACTAACGGGTGGCATGGCATATGAAGCATTAAATGATCTTGGTTATAGTAAAACTAAAATGATTATAATTTTAAACGATAACCAAATGTCAATATCAAAAAATGTGGGTGGTATGTCAAAATATTTAAATAAAATAAGGCTTGATCCTATTTATAATAAATTTAAAGAAGAAGTAAAGGACAAATTGAATAAGACAAATTTTGGTGCAGGTTTTGCCACATCTTTGCAAAAATTAAAGGATGGAGTAAAACAGTTATTTGTGCCAGGAATGTTGTTTGAAGATATGGGAATAAAGTATTTGGGACCCATAGATGGACATAATATAAAAGAGTTAACGGAAATTATGGAACTTGCCAAAAAGATGAAGGGGCCAATAATAATTCATGCTATAACTAGAAAAGGAAAAGGGTATGAATTTGCTGAAAAAGACCCTAATAAATTCCACGGAATAGGACCCTTTAATAGTGAAAATGGAGAGATATGTCAAACTAAAGAGACAACTTACTCAAAGATTTTTGGAAATCAAATGATAGCACAAGCCAGGAAAAATAAGAATGTTGTTGCAATTACGGCTGCAATGCCAGATGGAACAGGATTATGTGGCTTTGCAAAAGAGTTTCCTAAAAGGTTTTTTGATGTAGGAATAGCAGAACAACATGCAGTAACTCTTGCGGCTGGAATGGCAACTCAAGGAATAAGGCCTGTATTTGCAGTTTACTCTACATTTTTGCAAAGGGCATATGATCAGTTACTTCATGACGTATGTCTGCAAAACCTACCTGTGGTTTTTGCCATAGACAGAGCAGGAATTGTAGGAGAAGACGGAGAAACACATCAAGGCATTTTTGATCTATCATATTTAACACATATACCTAACATTACGGTTATGAGTCCTAAATGTTTAGATGAGTTATCTTATATGCTTAACTGGGCATTAAAGCAAAATGGACCTGTGGCCATAAGATATCCGAGAGGTACAGATAATCCTAATTTACAAATGAGTGGTCTGAAAGAATTTACAAAAGGAAAGTGGGAAGTAATATCTGAGGAAGGTAGTATAGCAATAATTGCAACTGGAAAGATGGTTCAAACGGCTATGCTTGTAAGAGAAAAATTACTCAAGGCTGGTATTAAAACTACAGTAATTAACGCAGAATTCATCAAGCCAATTGATAAGGCTTTAATAAAAAAATTAGTTATAAATAATTATAAAATTGTTACTGTAGAGGATAATCTTCTTCATGGAGGCTTAGGCTCTTGTATATTGGAGTATGTAAACACTCTTAGTGAAGATGCAAAGATTTTATCACTTGGATATAATGACAAGTTTGTAACACATGGCAGCGTAGATACGCTATACAAGCTACATGGACTTGATGTTGATGGCATTTACTATAGTATTTTAAAATTAATTTAATTAAGGAGTTAAGTATGGCTGAAACAAAAGAGAGATTAGATGTTCTATTAGTTAAAAAGGGTTTTTTTGAATCAAGGGAAAAGGCAAAAGCTAGCATAATGGCAGGAGAAATATTTATTGATGATGTAAGGTTCGATAAGTGTGGTGAAAACGTAAAAGAGAATTCTAATATAATTTTTAAAGGTGAAAAAATGCCATATGTTAGTCGTGGCGGCTATAAGCTTGCTAAAGCAATGGCAGCATTTAATATTGAACTTAAAAACAAAGTGTGTTTTGACATAGGCGCATCAACAGGTGGATTTACAGATTGTATGCTTCAAAATGGTGCGACTAAGGTGTTTGCTATTGATGTTGGTTATGGTCAATTTGCTTGGAAGCTTAGAGTGGATCCAAGAGTTGTATGTATGGAGCGAAGAAATATTAGATATGTAAAACCTGAAGAGATAGGGGAGCAAGGTGATTTTGCCAGTATAGATGTTTCATTTATATCACTTAGAACAGTTATTCCAGCAGTACTCCAGTTATTAACAGAGGAAGGTGAAATAGTGGCATTAATAAAGCCACAGTTTGAAGCTGGCAGAGAGAATGTTGGCAAAAAGGGTGTAGTAAAAGATCCTAAAGTGCATGCAGAAGTTATAGGCGTAATAGTAGATTTTTTAATCTTGAAAAATTTAAACATAATAGATATTGATTATTCACCAATAAAAGGACCTGAGGGGAATATTGAGTATCTAGTATATTTCAGTAAAAATACCAGAGAAAATGTGTTCTCAAAAGAAAGAATTAATCAAGTAGTTAATAAAGCACATGGTAATTTAGATTAGGAGAATATTTTTATGAAAAATATAGGTATTAATATAAATAGTACTAAAGATAAAAAATTAACTAAAAAAGTAAGTGGATTTATAACAGAAAATATAAAAAAACTTAATGTTAAAATATACAATGATCTTTTGGACTTTACAGATGAAGAGGCAAAAAAAACGGAAATGATGATATCTCTTGGTGGAGATGGTACAATTTTGAGCACTTCAAAAATTATTTCAAAATATGGTATACCTATTTTAGGAATTAATTTAGGTCATCTTGGTTTTTTAACTAGTGCTGAAATATCAGAACTTGGAGATTGCATGGATAAATTGGTACGTGGGAAATTTTATATAGAAGATAGAACCATGCTAGAATGCAGGGTAGAATATGAAAATCAAATTAAATCCTATTATTCTTTAAATGAAGTTGTTATATCTAAAAAAACTTTGGCAAGAATATTAGAATATAGTATATATATTGATGATAAATTTTACACAAATATCACTGCAGATGGTATAATTATCTCAACTCCAACTGGGTCAACAGCTTATTCATTATCAGCAGGTGGTCCTATAGTTTATCCAACAATGAATTTGATGCAAATTACCCCTATTTGTCCTTTATCTATTGGAATAAGAACAATGATATTGCCAAGTAGTAGTAATATAAAGGTAAATTTAAAGGAGAAACACGAAACAGCATATTTGACATTAGATGGACAGAATTCCTTTGAAATTAATAATTTACATAATATAATTATAAAAGAAGCTCCATTTAAGTGTAAACTAGTAAGAATTCAAGGATACGATTATTTTAAAGTTCTAAGGAAAAAGATAATATCTAGGACGAAAGAGTGTGAGGATGAAAATTAATGAAAATATCTAGACATGCCAAAATATTAGAAATAATAAACTCTAAGAATATAGAAACACAGGAAGAATTGGCAGAAGAACTAAGAAAGCAAAATATGGTAGTTACTCAAGCCACTGTTTCTAGAGATATCAAAGAACTAAAGTTAATAAAGGTTTCTGCAGATGATGGAAACTATAAATATGCATCAATATCTCCAACAGAAAATTTTTTATCAAATAAATTAGTTACGGTATATACCCAAACTGTTTTAAGTGTAGAAAATATTCAAAACTTTATAGTAGTAAAAACTATATCAGGATCAGGATCAGGCGCAGCAGAGGCAATTGATTCATTTAAATTTGATGGAATAGCGGGAACTGTTGCCGGAGACAATACCATTTTTATGCTAATGAGAAGTGAGGAAAAAGCCATAGAAATAGTTCAAAAATTAAAAAAATTGCTAAATGAATAGGAGGGTTCATCATCATGCTCCTTCAATTAAATATAAGTAATTTTGCATTAATCGAAAAATTAAGTATTTCTTTTGAAAATGGATTTAATATTTTATCTGGTGAGACTGGGGCAGGTAAATCTATATTAATAGACGCCATAAATTACGTGCTCGGTGTTAAATTTACTAAAAATTCTATAAGAACAGGGGAAAAGAAGACCTTTGTGGAAGCTGTGTTTACAATTGAAAACGACAAAACAAAAAATGCATTAGAAAATCTTGAAATAGAGTTTGATGATATTGTAATAATAAGTAGAGAAGCTTTTAAGTCTGGGAAAAACATAGCTAAGATAAATGGAAAAACTGTAATATTAAATCAAATAAAAGAAGTAAGCGAAACACTGATGGATATTCACGGACAGCATGAAAATCAAAATTTAATGAATGCAGAAAAACATATTACATATGTTGATAATTATGGGTATGAAGCTTTAAAAAAAATAAAAATTGAATACAAAATGTATTATAATGAATACAAAGAAATTAAATCTAAAATCAATGAGCTAAAAGATAAAACAGGTAAGGATGATAAAATTCTGGATTTTTTGAAATACCAAATTAATGAGATTAATGAGGCGAAATTAAATCCAGGCGAAGATGAAACCCTTGAAGAGAAATATTCCATTATATCTAATAGTGAATCCATAAAAAAAATATTATCCAATTCTTATGAAAAACTTTACAATGGAACAGAAAATGTGGATTCCATATTTGATGGCATTGGTATAGTTATAAAAGATTTGGGAACCATAGAGCTTAATTCAAAAGAAATAAAAAATATTAAAGACTCACTTGAGGAAATTTATTATAATTTGGAACAAAATATATCAGAAATAAGAAACATAAAAGATAATATAGATTTTGACGATAAAGAACTTGAATATATAAACAATAGAATATATGTAATAGACAATTTAAAAAAGAAATATGGAAAAACTATAGAAGATATAATAAATTATAAAGAGAAGATTGTTAACGAATATGATGAATTAACACATTGTTCAGAAATTATAGAAAATCTAGAAGAAAAAAGAAAAAAATCTTATGAAAAAGTAATTTTTCATGCAAAACAGATTAATGGAATAAGAGAAAAAATAGGGAAATCTTTAGAACATAAAGTTTTGAATGAGTTAAAATACATCGGACTAGAAAAAAGTATTTTTAAAGTAAATATAGCTTTTTCAGAAGAGTATATAAATGAGAATGGTGCTGATAAAGTACAATTTTATATAACTACAAACCCAGGGGAACCGTTAAATCCATTGGAAAAAATAGTTTCTGGTGGTGAATTGTCAAGAATAATGTTAGCATTAAAAACTGTTTTTGTAGATAAAGATAAAATACCTTCTGTTATATTTGATGAGATTGATACTGGTATAAGTGGAAGGGTAGCACAAAGTGTAGCTGAAAAATTGTATAATATATCCAGCAAACATCAAGTATTTTGCGTAACACATCTAGCACAAATTGCGTGTATGTCAGACATACATTATTTAGTAGAAAAAAAAGTTCAAAATAATAAAACCTATACATATGTTAGTAGACTTTCATTAGAAGAGAAAGAAGAGTCTATAGCTAGGATGATTGGTGGAAGTGAACTCACAAAATTAACCTTAGAAAATGCAAAAGAAATGATAAGTCTTGCAAACCAAAAAAAGAAAATTTTACGAAAAATTTGATTATAAAAATAATATAAATATGAAAAGAGGACATAATATAGTTATGACCTCTTATTTTTTATTATACTATAAACATTAAAGCAAACAATTAACTTTAAATACATTTTTACAATAGCATAATAAAATTTCATAAGGGAAAGTTAGAATCATAATCTTAGGTACACAGGAGGTCAAAAGTATGAAAAATAAAAGGCTCAATAAACTATACTATATTTTTACTCCGATTTTTATTCTGACTCTAGCTACCTTTATGAACTTAAGAAAAACATCTGAATATATATATTTGAACAATCCTTCTAATATTGAATATAACTCTACGTTAAAGCTAGAAAATGAAAGCAAAACAACTTTAAATCAAAATTATGGTAAAAAAAATAATTATGAAGATAAACAAGCAAATTACAAATTATTTGGCAATTTGACTGTTAAAAATTCTAATGAAAAAATTTTACCTAAAATTAAGGTATATCCAGGAGGTCAGCCTGTTGGAATTAAGTTAAAGACTAATGGAGTTTTAGTTGTTGGATTATCAGATATTCAATCAGAAAATGGTAATAAAATGAATCCTGCAGTGGAGGGAGGAATACAAATAGGAGATAGCATAATAAAAATAAATAATGAACCTATTAGTGATTCTAAAAGCTTAATTGATATGGTAAATAAAAACATGAAACTAAGTATAACAATTTCAAGAAATGGCAAGGATTATGTTAAAACTGTAATACCATCTAAATGTAATACTGATGGAACCTACAAATTAGGAATTTGGGTAAGAGATTCTACGGCTGGTGTGGGAACACTTACATTTTATGATAAGGAAACAGGAAAATTTGCGGCACTAGGGCATCCAATAACTGATATTGATACTGGTACTCTTTTAAAAGTTAAGGATGGTAATATAATAAATTCTAAAATAATTTCAATTAAGAAAGGAGTAAAAGGGACTCCTGGTGAAGTAAGAGGAATGTTTATTGATGAAGAAAATTCTATTGGTAATATTAAAAATAATACAATTTGTGGCATTTACGGCAATGAATTTAAAATGCAGAATAATGATGAAATTAAACCCATGGAAGTTGGATTTAGGAGTGAAATAAAAGAAGGAGATGCGAAAATACTTACTACAATAAACCAAGAAAAACCAAAATACTATAGCATTAAAATTGAAAAACTTCTTGTTCAGGATTCACCGGGACCTAAAAGTATGGTAATAAAAATAACTGATCCAGAGCTTTTAAAAAAGACAGGTGGTATAGTTCAAGGCATGAGTGGAAGTCCTATTATACAAAATAATAAAATTGTTGGTGCAGTTACTCACGTTTTAATAAATAGTCCTGATACTGGATATGGCATATATGCTGAATGGATGATAAAAGAATTAGGGTTAATATCGTAAATCTACAAAAAAGAGACCTTTTGTATAAATTGGCTTCTTTTTTATTGCCTTATTTGATACAATTGTATGATTTAACTATAGATAAAAATATTGTTCAGTAAAATACGTTGATTTTTGATACTATAAGTAATAAAATTAAATAGTAAGACTAAGTTTTGTTATTGAAAGATTTTAATGTATAAAAAGTTATTATGAGTTAACAAATACATAAAATACTATATTATATAATCGATATATTTCATTATTAAAAAAAAATAGTGAAATTCTAAAATATATTAAATAATATAGAAGGATTAATTATTGATTTGTCGAATACAATATTTGTAAGGATATGGTAATTAAAAGTAGAGAGGAGAATAAAAATGGAATATTCAAAAATTAATGTGCTGATTGCAGATGATAACAAAGAATTCTGCAATATTTTAAATGATTATTTATTAAACCAAAGTGATATTGTTGTAGTTGGAATAGCTAAAGATGGAATCGAGGCCTTGAAACTAATTGAGGAGAAAAAACCAGATTTAGTTATACTTGATATAATAATGCCTCATCTTGATGGTTTAGGAGTATTGGAAAGATTAAATAATATGAATATTGACCCTATACCCAATGTAATTGTTTTATCTGCTGTAGGACAGGATAAAATAACTCAGAGGGCAATTACATTGGGAGCCGACTATTACGTGGTTAAACCATTTGATATGGACGTATTTACAAACGAATAAGGCAGATGTTTAATAATACAATCTCAAATGTAAATAGTAGAAGGTTAGGTACATTTCAAGAAGAGAGAGAAGACGGTGCTACTAAATCTGAACCACTAGATTTACAAACAGAAATTACGGGGATAATTCATGAAATTGGTGTTCCAGCGCATATTAAAGGATATATGTACTTAAGGGAAGCAATAAGTATGGTAGTAAACAACATAGAATTATTATCTGCGGTTACAAAAGAATTATACCCTTCAATTGCTAAAAAATATAACACTACTGCCAGTCGAGTTGAAAGGGCTATAAGACACGCTATAGAAGTAGCTTGGTCAAGAGGTCAAGTTGACACAATAAACAAACTATTTGGTTATACAATTCACAACGGCAAAGGAAAGCCAACAAATTCAGAGTTCATAGCAATGATCGCTGATAAGCTTAGACTTAAAAATAAAGTTAGCTAGCCTGTATGGAATTAATTAATATCAATCTTTACGTGAGTTTGGAAATAGATGAGTTATATTAGTATAGCGATAAACTCATTTTCATAGCAACTAATATTTATTTATGACAACTGTAAACCTCTAATATTCATTGATGTGGATATTGGAGGTTTTTGTTATGTTGAGAAATGGAAGAAAATTTAATCTAGATTATGAAATTGATGACTTTATGTTCTATTGTCAGCAAAAAGATTTAAGGATTAAGACTATTGAATCGTACGAAACTTGTCTAAGACTATTTGCAAGATACATGAAAGATGAGTATGGATTGAAAAAGTTGATATCATAAAGGAATTGCATATTAGGGCTTATATTACGTATACAAAAGAGAGGGGTAAATATGCTTTTGTGGCAGATAAAAATTCACGGAACATATATTATTTCCAAAATAGAAGTGATTATAAGTCAAAGGTATGAATTACAACAGTAAATAACTATATACGTAACTTAAAAGTATTTTTTAATTATATGGAAAATGAGCGTAGCCTAAAAGCAAATCCTGTAAAAAAATAACGCAATTTAAGAATTTCAGAAAACCCAAAGAAGCATTATCTGACCATGAATTTAAAAGATTGTTGCAAAATATAGATACAACTAAATTTCATGAGTATAGAGATTACATTTGTACTCAATTAATTTACGATAAGGGCATGAGACTTAATGAATGCTTGCTAATAACAATGGAAAATCTCGATTTGGACACAAGAACAATTTTAATACCACAAGAAGATGCAAAAGGAAGAAAGGATAGATATGTTTTTTATTCTCAAAATATGAATAATCAATTAAAAAGATGGATTTCATATAAGGATAAATATGTAGAATGTGATTTGTTATTTTGTACTAAGCATTGTACAAGACTTGGAGTGTCAAATTTCGAACGTAATTTTAGAATTTATTGCGAAAGGGTAGGCTTAAAGAATATAACTGCTCATGGACTAAGAAACAACTTCGCAAGAAATTTTCTTAAGGAAAATGGATCTATTTATACATTAAGTAAGATATTGGGACATAGCTCGGTTACTGTCACAGAACAGGCTTATGCAGATTTAACTACTGATGATATTAGAAAAAGCTATCAAAAATATAGCCCGATTGAGAGAATTAAAGGGGGTAGAGAATGATGTATTAATTATATGATGTAGAAAAAAGAAATAAAAATTAAAGTATAAGTCACTAAATAGAAATCTATCATAACGATGGGTTTCTATTTTTTATATGGTAATGAGTAAAGAGTTTGACTTATATATGATGCTCTTACATGCTAATACAGAATGATTAGGACGGAAAAGGTACAATTGCATTACTGAAATTTATATAAGCACATAAAAAGAGCACACCATTTGCAGATAGTGTGTTCTTAAAAAAGATTGGAGAAAATGTAAACTATAATAAATCAAAATTGTCAAGGTATTAATAATGGGGAATAGCAGATAGTTCATTGCGTGAATTATGTATAGCCTTTAGATGTCGGTATAATAAATAGCAATGTAACATAAGCCATATATTCCAAAATATAATGGCCTGTGTAAATAAATTGGAGTATAGTAATATTATTACCTAACTTTTAATTAATATACATGATGCAATCTGATCACAACATACACCTCGAGGTTCTAAACAGCCTCATATACATAGATAAGTCAATTCAAAATACATTATAATTTGATTATTGATACTATTATCATTTGAATTATGAGAAAGTACAAGGTGGTAAATTATGAAATTGAAGAATGGAGAAAATCAATTTAGCCTTTGCGATAATCGTAAACCCTTAACTCAAGATGAGTTAGCAAAAGATAAAAATCAATGCCGTAGGAATTTTTCGAATACATATTCATATAATGGTCATAACACAAAGTTAAGTGAGGAAGATGTTTTGTCTATAAGAGAGATGCTTAAAAAAGGCATTCAGCAATGCTACATTGCTGAAGAATATGATATAAGTGACACTTTAGTAAGCAATATAAAAAATAAACATAGATGGGAAAGTTTTAATATTCAATACATAAACAGCTGTAGTTTAATTACATATTATACACACACATTAATTTTAATGGGTGTTGCTGTTTTGGCAATGCATTAACTATATGAGAAGATATTTATAATACATATACACCAGCAAGAATGCTAATTTGACTTTCAAAAATTTATAAAAATAAATAGCTAAAAAATCTTAATCATGTGATTTTGTCATGGGTTTCTGGCAATTATTCGATAGTATAAAATTATCAAATAAACTTTTAATATAAAAACGTTATCAATGATTATTGGGTGATAATTACTGTTTACAAAATATGATTTATTTTTTATAATATAATTATATTGATAATAGTTATTATACATAAAATATTTTTATAAAAAGGAATGATTTATTATGTTATTATTTAGGAAGAAAACTTATGATAAAGCGTCATCTAATTATATTAAAATAGATATATTCGATGGGGAAGAGCTAAAGTTTTGGTGTAAAAAATTTAATTGTACGGAAGATGAATTAATATACGTAGTTAATAGAGTTGGTATTTCAGCTAATAAAGTGGAAGAATACTTTATAGAAAATTAAATTGCATAGTGAATTCAGCAGAAAAAATAATTGGATAGTATGTATTCTAAAAGAGCCAGAAATGGCTCTTTTATTTTGTTGGGAAATAAATTTGTCTTGCGATAAATAGAGGAAATCACATTTTAAATATAGAAGTATATGTATGCAATAAAATACATTTACGGGAGTGTTTGGCTATGGAATGGAAAAATAATATTGTCAACATAATAAAAAATAGAACAAGAGTTAAAAGTATGATTCATGAAACTATAAAAAGTAAGTACAAGGAATTAGAAAAAGCGTGTAATGCAGATAGTGAACTGAAATCTATAAGTGAAATTAGAATCATCAAATATGATACAATCAGAATTGATGTAGATGACATAGTAATAAGCAGTGATGATGTAACTAAATTTTTAATTGAAAAAGGATTTACTTGGAATTCAATTACACAAATTGAAATTAATGAAGCATTAGAAAGTATTATATATACTAGAATTATGGAGACACTTTAACGATTAAAGGGGATTTATTTATATGCTCTTTTATTTGTAACCAATAAAGGGTTATTCGCTCGAAACATAGAAGTATATATATGTAATAAAATATATTTCTAGGGAGTGTTGAACTTTATGGATAATGAAACCAAGAATATAATAGAAAAATACAAATATGATCAACATACAAGAAAGTATTCAAATAAATATTTTTTTCATGAACATAAATATCATAGAGAAGTAAATACGAATAATGATGTAGAAAGAGCATTTAATGATATTAATAACAGTATTAAGTATTTTGAAGAATCTTCTTTTAAATTAGAAGACGAGAATATTGAAGCTTTAGAAAAAGCGTTAGGTAAATATGAAATAGCAATACATAAAGTAATTCAGTGTTTTGATGATTCAGATTGCGAGTTTCAATATTCATCTGATGAATTGATGAAGTTAATAAATAATTGGGATGAATTCGAAAAAAAAATAGATAAAATAGACGAAAAGAAACTTTACCAAGATTAGAACAAAGAATATGAATGTAAAGGGGTGTTGAGCGTATGAATATAAAAGAACGATATGATGATGAAATCGAAAGAATGAAATTAAACAATGAAAAGAATGACCTTATAGAAATATTAAAACAAGGGATAAATTCAGATAAACTATATAATGCACTAAGATCTATATACTTAATTGCTTTTAATTCCAAACCTATAAATAATGGTGATAACAATAAAGTTCAAGTTGTACATCAATTTAGTGATATGGATAATGCAGTAGTAAAGATAAAAGAACTTATATTGGAATATGATAGAAACAATTTTATAACAGGTGAAACTACTAATAGAATTGAAAGTTGTCTGAATCTGCTTAAAAAATATTATACATTAAGTGCCACAAATGAAGAAATAAATTCAAAATCTGGAATGGTCAAAAATGAAAATTATAATAATCAAATATGCGGTGTTATAGGAACATATTATAATTTTAATGATATACCAAATGACTCGTGGGTAGATATAAAAAAGTATATTATGGAAAGAATATAAATTGGTGTTTTTTGTTACACTTAAAGGCATACAATATTTATAAGAAGGTGCTATTTTATATGGACAAACTTGAAAATATTATTAAAATGACAGAAGAAGAACTAATTGAAAGACATGATAAAGAAACAAAAGGATTTTCAATTAGTGGAGATTTTTATCTAAAAGAATATTATCGTAGGCAGCAAGAAAAATCTGATAGTAAAATGATGAAATATACTAAATGGATGACGATAATGGCTTTTATAGTTATGATAGCTACAATTGTTAATGTTGTCGTATTTATTTATAGAAAATAGGTATAAATTTTTACTGGCATATATAGTTTCGATTTGGCAAAAGAAGGACAATCTCTTTCAGGTGCAGAAATACATATAAGAGGGAAGTGCAATTTATGATAAGCAAAAAATTTATTGAATATTATGCTATAGAAATGAACGCTATAGGCGACCAAATCATTAAAATTACAAAAATATCAGCATGAATAAGGGAAACTCCTTATGAAAGAGGTAAAGGTAGTATTGAAAATGGCTATAAAGCTGTAAGTGAATTAAGGAAACTAAAGTTAACAATACTACTAATGGATGTTGTAGTTGAAGTTCAAGAAGATCATGAGAAATTAATAAACGAAATGCAAATGTATATTGATGGTACGGAAATAATGTTTAAAGCCGTGGACAATGATAATATAGATAAAGAAATGTTACACAAAGGATGCTCGTTTCAAGAGAAAGCTACAATATTAATTCCAAAAACAATTGAGCGAATTTGTAAAATATTTGGGATATAAAAGAGAAAAACAATATATGAAGTTATAAAGTTGAAAGAACTCTTAGCGGGTTCTTTTTTATTGTTAATAGTGATAATAAATAATATTATAAGTAAATAAAGGATAATACACTCGAAATATAGAAATATATATGTAATAAAATATATTTATAGGAGTGTTGTAATATGGTTGACATTTACAAATTTACATTAATTAATACCGACTCTAGTTTAAATTTGAAAAATATTAAAGATGAAATCGATGGAGTTTTAGAAGATATGATAGCTGGTAAAAATAAAAAGAAACCAGTATTCAAGGATGTTATTGATTTAACAATAATTGATTTACAGAAAAGTTTTGTAAAAATTGAAGCTAAAACAATATCTGGAGATACCACTTGGAGAAGAAATTTTGGACAAAAGTTGAAGAAGAAGGTATCACAAAATTATCTTAGTTCAGATGATGAACATAGAATGTTTAAACCACGCATTGAAAACTAAAATAATTAGTAAGAGGTAAAATAATATTATGTGTAACTTGGGATTTAAAAAGATAACAGCAGATAACTGGAGAGAAAAGGATGAAATCAATTCATATTTTAAAACTATTTATGAAAATGGAAAATCTGCCGATATCGATATGAATAAGAAAGTTGATGCTATACTTGAACCCAAATTAAATGAAAAAGTACCATTAGAAGTAAAACAATTATTTGAGGTTGCGAGAGGTGCTATTATTTATGGATATTTCTTTTATCCATTGTATGCATTAGGAATGGAACAACTATTCAGAGTTAGGGAGTCAGCTGTACATTTCAAATGCAGTGAAATAGGTGAAATAGGTAAAAACTTTCATAGAAACATAGATATATTAAATGCTTATAATATAATAGAGGATAAAGAACTTTGGCATAGTATTAGAGAAATAAGAAATGAATTTTCACATGCCAATATGCAAGAAATTATACCACTAAATGTCGCTATTCAAGAAATAAATAGTTGCGTCAAAGATATAAATTCATTATTTATATAAGAGTCAGAAATAACTTTTTTATTTTGTAACAAATAAAGGATATTGAACTAAAATTGTAGAATAAGGTTATAAGATACAATTTTAGGGAGATGAGATTATGGAGTGGAAATTTGTAAATAAAAGAAAAGAATCATATGCTTCCAAGAGTGGTGAATACAAGTTAAATGATATAGTTGAAATAAAAGAGAATGATGGTCAAGTATATTATAGAATATATCTTAACAATGCACCTTTTTATGTAAAAGTGCCAGCGGATATTATTTTATTGAGTCAAATAAAAGATATAACTTGGACTAAAGAGCCTAATACAAATGTTGTTAAAAGTAATAGTGATGAAGAAATATATCTTAGCAAAATATTAAATAGATTCAATTACAAAAGTAATTTTTGTGAAGGAACTATTAAAGATCTTCTATAGTTTATAAAAGCACCTATTAATTTAGAGTTCTTTTATTTGACTTATTTTATAAAGTTTATACCGATATTGGGTGTAGAGGTGAGAAAATGGCAAAAGAAAATATAAAAATGATATATAAAAAAGACTACAATAAATATATGAAAATTTTTAGTGAGCATCTTTGTGATATAGATAATTATGCTTATTATAAAGATTTATATAAAGGTATCTATGATACATATGGCGAAAAGATAAAGAATGAAGAACTAGATGTTGATGTGGAAATTGTAAGATTAAAATCTAAACTTGGTAAATTTGATACTTTAACAAAAAATCTAAATATTAGTTTAATTTTCATGGGTATGTCCTTTTTTTTGAATTGTTTGGTATTATCTTATAGCCAAGGTGATTATAGTAATAATCAAAAATCTATATTTAGTATAATATTAGGAGCAACGGGATTATTAGCTATAATTTTAGCTGTACATAAGGGTATGAAGAGAAATGAAGGTTATATATTAGATTTATCCTTACAGGTGATTGAAGATATTGAAAAAGAAATGAAAGAGGATAAATCAAAAAATGATTTGGTATTAAATGAAGTAGCTGCTACTTTAGATACAGAAGACAAACTGGATATTGTATTACAGAATACTAAGCAAATAAAAGAATTTCTAGGAATTAAGTAAACACCTATTAAATTAGGTGTTTTATTTTAGTAAAGTTTCACCTAAATATATCGAATATTGGTATATTGAGGTGATGTAATAATTGAAAGATAAAACAAATAAAGATAAAAGAATGTACAAAATATACTTAGATGTGTATTTAGAAGAATCTAGTGACAATCAATTAAAAGAAAAAGAGGAAAATAATTATAAAGACATCTTTAAGTTGGTAGAATTAATAAGAAAAGAATATATTGAAAAAATCAAAAATGATAAATTGGATATTATAGCGGAGCAAATTAGACTTGAGCATAGTATAGGGAGATACAGTACTCCATTTATTAATGGCTCGACAAGCTTATTTATAGCAATAACAGTTTCAATTACATCTCTTTTTTTTCAAAGCTTGGGTGTTTTTAATAATATAGATATAAAAGGATTACCAACGTATATTTCTGAGCCGTTATCACTTCTTTTAAAGATAATAACTTTCACATTATTAATATCTTATACTGTAAAATTATTAGACGATAATTTTAGTAGAAAAAACAGAAATACATCAGTAATAAATAACGTGAGATTGAAAGTATTAAAAGAATGCATAAAAGATACTAAAAATATTGATGAAGTAGCTGTTACTTTAGATTCAGAAGACGAACTGTATATTGTATTAGAGAATACTAAGCAAATAAAAGAATTTCTGGGAATTAAGTGAGAATATATAAATTTATGATCGGGGTGTTTAGTATGTGTGAAATTAAAAATTATAAGAAAATAGAAAATATATTTGATAAAAACATTGATTTAATGTTGATTAAAATTGACAAAATTACTCTGATAAATAAACTTAAAGATATAGAAAATAAAATTAGACAAATATGTACAGTAAATAAATATAAAGATTTTCAAGTAAATAAATATAGATTAAAATTATCATCTGAAGACAACAACTATTACGTTGCATTTAAAAGTTTTAAATTTCTTATTTATATAAAAATCCCTAATGATTTTGAGAAAATGTATAGGCTAGATGAACTCGTTAGTATTAAATATTCAAAAGAATTATTAGATGCATTATTTGAAATATATAGCAACATAGAAACCATATTTACAGATAATACAGAAATTTATTAGTGTTAGGTTTTTTTTGAACTCCAAAACGTGATACAATAGATTTAAAGAAGGTGTAATATATAATGATTTAGGATTGTTTATAAAAAGTAGACCTAACATCCCAATAGCTGAAAAAAATATTAATATAATAGATGCTGAAGGTATGAATGGAAGTCTCACGGAAGATATAGGAACATATAAATCTATAGAAATTGAGATTGATTTTAGTACAGTGGATGAAACTAATTTTATGAAAAATTAAGATACATAAAAGCATGGCTACAGAACGTGGACAATGATAGGTTGATTTTGAATGATGATAGAGATTTTTTCTATAAAGTTGATTATGTTAAATTAGATGCTTCGATTACTAGAACTTATAAAATACTTGGCAATTTTAAGGCTACATTCGTTTGTAAGCCTTTTTCTTTTGCCTTTGGTGGACCCAATAAATCAATAATTATTACTAGCGGAAATATGATAATGAACAACGGTACTGTAAAAAGCAACACTATAATTAATATCTTATGGTACTAGAGATATGCAACTATATGTAAATAGTAGAGAGATAATTATTAATAATTTAGTAAGTTATATGACTTTAGACAGCGTATTAAAAGAAGCTTACAATGATACATATGCTAATTTGAATAATATAATAAGTGGAGATTATCCCTATTTCCATGTAGGAAAAAATATAATAACTTGGGTTGGCAATATAACAAAAATAGAAATTATACCAAATTGGTGTTACTTATGAAGTAGTGCCTTTTATTTTATACAAAGAAAGGCAGGTTAAACAATGGCACAAGATATAAAAAAATTATATTGGGATATAGATAAAGATTTAATACAAAATATAACTGCACAACAGAATGATGCAAAGAGTAGATACATAAGGTTTCATCTAATATCAAGTTCTCTTGCAATGGATTTAATATCAATCTTTACATGAGTTTGGAAATAAATGCAAATCGTATGAGTAAACCAACTTATACGATTTAAGCCCAACATATATATTTTTTTATTAAAGCCACCTTTATATCAGTAAAATGATATGGAGGTGGCTTTATTTTGTAAAGATAGATGTATTAGCAGCAGTGAGAAAATGTACATATATGTAGTAACTCTTTTTATTGATATTTGTTGATTGTTACTATAACATAGGATATAATATATGTAATAAATGGTATAAGAGGTGCTGGGATGGAATTTCCAACTACAGGTGAAAAAGTTAAAAAGCTAAGACAGCAATTAAGCATTATACAAGAAGATCTAATTTCTGAAAATGTCACTAGAGGTCTTATAAGTATGATTGAGACTGACAGGCGAGATGTAACTTATAAGACTGCTGTAAAATTGGCAGAAAAATTTAGTGAAAAGGCGGAGGAACTTAACATTATTTTAAATATTGATGAAGCTTACTTGATGCGTTCACCAAAAGAAGATGCAGAGGTATACTGCATAAATAAACTCAAAAACGAAGACATAACAAAAAAAGCATTAGATGGAATTTTTAAATTGGCTGAAGAATACAAATTGACAGAAGTTATGGCTAAAGCATATTGCGTACTAGGAGAGGTTAACGTTAAAGAAAAAATGTTTGAAGAAGCTTGCGATAATTATAAAAAAGCCAGAGAAATATATACTAGCATTAATAAAAATGAAAAGTTAGGATATGTTTATTGGAGACTTGGATATTTTAAAGCAGAGGCTCTAAAATATGATGCTGCTATTGAATATTATCAGCTAAGCCAATACTATTGCTCTGAGTATGATGATTTTAACACCAAAAAGGCTTGTTTATATTCTTTGGCAAATAGCTATGAGTACACTAACCAGATAGATTTAGCATTAGATATTATTGAAAGATTTTTATCAATATGCCATGAAGGAGAAGACTATCAATTATATATATTTGCTCAAGGCATAAAGGCTAATTGCTACGATGCTAAGAAGGAATATGATAAGGTTATAAAGATATATCAAGATACTCTTTTAAAAATACCAGATGAAAAAAATCATTCGCTGGGATATATTTACAATAACTTGGGGCTAGCATATTGTCGTATAAATAACTATAAAGAAAGTTTGAAATACTTTGAAATGGCAGAGAATTTTAGAAGAGAATTTGATATTACAAAATTATCACATAGTCTTATAGAAAAATCGGAAGTATTTATTATGAAGAAACAATATAATGATGCAATTGAAACCATAGAAATGGGTATAAAGTATGCACAACAATATAATGACATAGAGTATTTGTTAAATGGGTATAATTTATTGGCAGAAATATACGATAAAATTAATAATAGTGAAAATTTGGAGAGCATTTATCTTAATATTGTTGGCTTATTGAAGAAAACTGAAAATAATGATAGGTTAAAAAACATCTATGAAAAATTGAGCTTAATGTACTCAAAGCAAAATAAGATAAGCCAATGCGAAGAATATTTGTTATTATCAATAAATTTAGGTTGTATGGAGGCTTTAATATGAAAAAAAAACCAATAAAATTATTGACAATCACATTAGGTGGTCTAATGCTAGCACTGACTATAATACTATCTTCAGGAGTAGTAAACCATAGCCAAGCAGTAATTAGTTATCAGCATAGTGTCACTCCGCAAGAGCATATGCCTAATGGTTGAACTTAAATAAAGGTGCAATGAATTATTTATCATTGTATATCCACCAATTAGTTGATGGCATAAATAAAATATAACCGTAAGACTTTTTATGTTTAGTCTTACGGTTATATGAGCCTTTACCCTTACCAGCCTTACTTATATATATACCCCTGCCAATTTCACTAGTAGTAAATTTTCTACATGCAAAAGGGTCTATACTAATAGTGAATGAAATTGTTTTTGATTTATTTTTTGGTTTTGTTGTTGGCTCTGATTTTTTATAATTCTTACTCATGATTTAATTTCTCCTCCTAATTATTTTAAATTATAATAATACAATTATATATTATTATAATTTGAAGTCAATAAAAAGTTTTAAAATTAAAAATGTACGTAATCTTAAAATCTTGAATGAAAATAATAGTAATCTATGCTACAAATGATGAATAAATTGTCTTATTGTTTTGATAAAATGTAGAGTTTTCAAAAATATGATAAAAAAAAGAGGATATTTTATCACACGTATAGAATATAGATTATGAGGTGAAAGTACATGAAAATTAGCGAAAATTGTAAAAATTGTGGAAGCGTTAAACTTAAACACCAAGATCAATCATATTGTGTGTTTAAAGTGAATATGAGCGAAACAATTATAATTAGAGATGAACAGGATAATTGCATTATTTTAGATAAAGATAATGATGAGTACAAATCAGTTTTAGCAGAATTTGTTCTTACTAGATAAAATAGAGTTTAGAGAGATCTGAACCTTTTTTCTTTGTTAAAAATCGTAAAAAAATTGCAGGAAATTTTGAAATAAAAAGGATTTGGATTAATATCCAAATCCTTTTTAACATATATAAAATCAGCAGGTAAAAAAGTAAAAACCAAGATATATAAGGAATTATATTGTTATTTTCACAAGGTTTTAACAAGGTAATGTTTAGTTTATAATAAATAAGTGGTATAATATATTTTAGATTGTAGGTAATGAAAAACTACAATCTAAAAATATAGACAGGGGGAGTGCAGGTTGCATAAAAACATATTAGCTAGCGCTTTGGTAATTGGATTGGTTCTTACGATGAGCTCACAGGTTTTTGGTGATCCTTTAAATGATCAATTAAATTCAGCAAAAAGTCAGTACAATCAAAATCAAAGTAGCCTTAGTGCTGCACAAAAGAAAGCAAGTCAATTAGAGGCTGATATTCAGAAAATAGATGACCAAATTGAAAAAAACATGTCTCAAATTGATACTTTAAATGGTAAAATAGATACTACACAAAAAAATATGGTTGAAACACAAAAAAATATTCAGGATTCCGAAGATAAAATAAAATCTGAAAAAGAACTTTATAATCAAAGAATTAAGGCCATGTACGTGGATGGGGCACAAGGATACATAAATGTTTTGTTTGATTCAAAAAATTTAAGTGATTTTTTATCAAAAACAGAAATAATAGAGAAGGTAACTCAAGCTGATAATGTATTAATAAATGGATTAAGGCAAGAGGAACAGGATCTTCAAAATAAGAAAGACAAGCTATCAGAAGATAAAAAAAATCTTACTGCATTACAGGACGATAGCAATAAAAAACTTGCCGATTCCAATCAAAAGAAGGCTATAGAAGCTCCAATGATTGCGGAGTCTCAAGGAGAAGTAGCACAATATACTACAGCAACTGCAAGTCAAAAAGCAGAGATTGATGCAATAAATAATAAAATAAGTACAGCCAAAACTGTAGCAGAAGCAGCAGCTGCAAAAGCAGCTGTTGTTGCGGCAAATAATGTACAAGCATCTACATCTAATAATAGTAGTGCAAGTGACAAACATTCCTCAGCATCAGTAACACCGGCACAAGTACATAATCCAACACCTCCAGTAGTACATGGAGGAGATATAATAAGTTTTGTAGAAAGTTTTATTGGTGTACCTTATGTTTGGGGAGGAGAGTCTCCTAGCGGATTTGATTGTTCAGGTTTGACCCAGTATGCATATGCACACATTGGTGTTAATATACCTAGGACAAGCGAAGAGCAATTTAATATTGGAACATCAGTAAGCGTATCAAATCTTCAACCTGGAGATTTGCTGTTTTTCGAAAAGGAGTCAGATGGACCGGCACACGTGGGAATGTATGTAGGTAATGGATTAATGATTCAGGCACCTCATACTGGAGCAAATGTATATGTTAGTGCACTTTCCAATATGATGTCTACTTTTTGTGGAGCAAGAAGAGTAAATTAAAATATAGCATAATATAAAAGGACTTTACTAATAAATTTAGTGAAGTTATTTTGTTATATTTGACAATTATAGTACTACAGCTTAAAATTAAATTGAAACTTGGATTTTAGTATATAAGTAGCGCTAGTATGAATATTTATTGTTCATAAGCTAGGAGGGATTTATTATGAATTTTGGAGAAGAAACAGTTAGTAAGAAAAAGATATATGAAGGTAAAGTGATAAATCTATATTTACATAAGGTTAGGCTTCAAGACGGTAACTTAGCGGATAGGGAAGTTATAAATCATCCTGGTGGAGTTGCGATTTTGGCATATAAAGATAGTGAAACAATTTTAATGGTGGAACAATATAGAAAACCCATAGAAAAAGTTTTATTGGAGCTCCCAGCAGGAAAATTAGAAAAAAATGAAGATACTAAAGAGTGTGGTCTTAGAGAATTGGAAGAGGAAACTGGATATAAAGCTAAGTCTTTTGAATATTTAGGTAAAATAGTTTCGTCACCAGGTTTTTGTAATGAGTATATATATTTATATAAAGCTGAAAATCTTTATGATGGTATAATTGGTGGGGATGAAGATGAATTTCTGAATGTTAGAGAAATTAAAATTAATCATGTGAAAGAAATGATAAAAACAGGGCAGATAATTGATGCAAAAACTATTAGTTGCTTTATGTATTTATAATTTGTAATAATGCTCTCTTATTAATCATAAACTTTTATAAACATTGATTAACTAGGGAGGAATGGTAGAAATGAAATTTGAAGTATTCAAAAACTCTACGATTAGGCATTTTCACAATAATTTATGGTTATATGTTCTCAGTTCAGTTTGTATGTGTACAGGCGTAGTGCTAGGGGTTTATACTGTAAAGTATATGAGTAGTTTTGAAAGAAACGATCTTTTAGGTTATTTAACTTCTTTTGCAAAAAACGATGGTTTAAAAAGTATTAACTATAATCAAGTGTTATTAGAGTCAATAAAAAATAATATACCGCTTATAGCTATAGTTTGGTTTTTAGGACTAACTATGATTGGTATACCTATAATTTTAGTTATTGATGCACTCAAAGGTTTTACTGTAGGGTTTACTGTTACTTTTTTTGTAAATGGTCTAGGAATTAAAGGTGTATGGATGGCCCTGCTTTCTATAATTCCACAAAATATTATTTATATTCCTTGTATTATGATTACCTCAGTTTTGGCCATGGAATTTTCATTTATGCTAATTAGGGATAATGTAAAAAAGAACTGGACTAAAAATGTATCGTCAAAAATATTTTCATATACTCTTGTATTTGTGATGCTAAGCGTTTTAATGTTTACAGGATTTTTCTTTGAAACTTATCTCACACCTAGCATAATTAGAGCAATGTCATAGGAGGTTCAAAATAAGTTTTGATTAAAAACACTGATACATATAAGGTTTTATTATTGTTTATAAAGTGTGTTTTAATTCTTGTTTTTTGGGGGCTTATATTTCCAAGATTAATTGATTACGCTATTGATATTTCTATTGGCAAATCAAGATTTCATAACAATAGTATTTTAGTATATAATATATATAGCAGTAACAAACATATTATTTATAATTTCATTTATTTATTTAAATTGACAATCTGTCAATAGATAGCTAGGAGAGTTTTATGGATGGTTTATTGGAAAATTATTTTAAGGACATTAAGAAGAAAAAATTAAGTAAAAATACATTGGATGCTTACGAAAGAGACATGGAGAGATTTGAAAAATTCGTAAAGGAAAGGAACGAGAACATTGAAGAAATAGATTCAGTGACCATGATGTCATATGCACAACAAATGATAAAAAATGGTAAAGCTAATTCTTCAATTACACGGAATATTGTTTCTATCCGCAATTTTTATAAATATTTAGTGAATTCAGGAAGGATTGATAGAAATCCAGTTGAAAATTATCAATTACCTAAAGTGAAAAGAAGTTTACCAACTATTTTAAAAATAGACGAGGTTGATCAATTACTAGATATGCCAGATGTTGCAACAAATAAAGGAATACGAGACAAATCAATGCTAGAATTAATGTATGCAACAGGTATGAAAGTAACAGAGCTTATGAGTATAGTCATTTACGATG
Organism: Clostridium akagii DSM 12554; assembly: GCF_000686725.1. Classification (GTDB taxonomy): domain Bacteria; phylum Bacillota; class Clostridia; order Clostridiales; family Clostridiaceae; genus Clostridium_I; species Clostridium_I akagii. The sequence continues at coordinate 287,427 of NZ_JMLK01000006.1, forward strand.
TGGATTTAAAGCTTTCTTACATAAAATGTAAGGGCATGAAGGATAAAGAAAGAATTATACCCTTTGGTTCTTACGCATTAAAGTGGATAAATGAGTATCTAAAAATTAGATCTGAAATTAATGTGAATAACCTAGATTATTTATATGTAAATCTTCAAGGAGATAAAATGACAAGACAAGGATTTTGGAAAATCGTAAAAAAGTATGCAGAAGAATCTAATATAAATAAAACAATTAATTCATATACCTTAAGGCATTCTTTTGCTGTGCATCTTTTGCAAAATGGAGCGGATATTAAAACAATTCAGGAACTACTAGGGCATACGAATTTAACAACTACCCAAATTTATGCAGGTATATCTAAAAAAAGTAAAGTGGCTGAGATTTATAAAAAGTACCATCCTAGGGCATAAGTAATGGTAAAAGTTTAATTAGATATGTTAAGGAAGACAACTAAAGGAGGAATTTTAATGGAATTAACTAAAATTGTTGAAAGTTATAACTATGTAAAATCAAAGATGAATCAGGTGCCAGAGATAGGTATAATTTTAGGATCTGGTCTAGGCGAATTAGCAGATCTTCTAGAAGAAAAGATTATTATAAAATATGGTGATGTACCCAATATGCCAACATCAACAGTTAAAGGACATGCAGGACAGTTTGTTAGTGGAAAATTACATGGGAAAAATGTAATTATGATGCAAGGAAGATTTCATTATTATGAAGGTAATCCAATGGAATTATTGTCATTACCTGTATATATAATGGAAAAGTTAGGAGTTAAAAAATTAATTGTAACAAATGCAGCTGGAGGAATTAATACAAGTTTTGTACCTGGAGATCTTATGATAATAAATGATCATATTAATTTTGCATTTAATAATCCTCTTATAGGTACTAATGATGAAGAAATTGGAACAAGATTTCCTGATATGTCAAATGCTTATGATAAAGATTTAATTAATATTGCTAAAGAAGTCTCTAAAGGATATGGAATTGGAGCAAAAGAAGGCGTTTATTTAATGATGACAGGTCCAAACTATGAAACACCTGCAGAAATAAGGATGGCAAGAATATTGGGTGGAGATGCTGTTGGTATGTCAACTGTACCGGAAGTTATCGCAGCTGTTCATTGTGGAATTAAGGTTCTAGGAATATCATGTATAACTAATATGGCAGCAGGTATTCTTGACAAGCCATTAAATCATATTGAAGTAATGGAAACCTCAAATATGGTTAAAGATAAATTTAAAAAATTTGTTATAAATATAGTTGCAAAGATGTAAAAAACAAATAATTATTATGATACTTTTTAAATCAGTTAGGACAAACATAAAAAATAAAATATATCCATAAAACTATGGTATATGCAAAAGTATAAAGAAAAAGTGCTAATTAATAGCACTTTTTTTACGTTATATTTATATATTTGCTAAATATTAATAGCAAATTATAAGGCTATTTTTGCTTAATTAGGTGATAATCTTCTGCAAGCTGGGTAAAAATAAGTTTGTAAAATATATTAGAGAAGGTGAGTCACATGATTAGTAAAAGCAAAGTGTTATGTAATATATTGTGTTCATTTTTAATATGTAGCCTTTTTGTTAGTCCATCACCAAAGGCGGCAGAGATTGAAGAGAATAGTAAAAAAGGTGAAGAAACATCCGGAATTAATGTGGATGCTAAATCTGCGTTATTAATTGAACCTACATCCGGCAAAATAATTTATGATAAAAACTCCCACCAAAAGTTTGCACCAGCATCAGTAACAAAAATAATGACAATGCTAATCACTATGGAAAATATTGATGCTAAAAAAATAAAATTAAGTGATAAAGTTACAATTAGTGAAAATTCCAAGAAAATGGGTGGAAGTTCCATGATATTAGAAACAGGGGAAATAAGAACTGTAGAGGAACTTTTAAAAGGTATTGCAATTGCATCAGGAAATGATGCGGCGGTAGCTATATCTGAATATTTGGGTGGAAGCGAAGAAAATTTTGCTAAAATGATGAATGAAAGGGCAAAAGAACTTGGCATGAAGGATACCCATTTTGTAAACTGTACTGGTCTTAGTGCAAAAGATCATTATAGTAGTGCTTATGACATTGCGATTATGTCCCAAGAATTGTTAAAACACCCACAAATATTAAAATATTCAGGAACATATATGGAAACAATAAGTGAGGGTAGAAAGACTCCCATTGGGCTTGTAAATCATAATAAGCTAGTTAGATTTTATAAGGGTTGTGATGGATTAAAAACTGGATTTACTGATGAAGCCAAGTATTGCATTTCTGCAACTGCATTAAAGGATGGAGTTAGAATAATAGCTGTAATTATGGGTGCGCCTACGTATAAAGTAAGAAATAGGGACGCAGGAGCGCTTATGACATATGGCCTTTCAAAGTTTGAAAATAAAAAGGTAGTTGAAAAGGATAATCCTATTGAGAAGGTAAATCTGAATAAAAAAGGAGATAAATTTTTTTTGGCAAAATCCAGTGGAAATTTAAACTTAATTGTTGAAAAGGGTAGTAATATAAAGGTGGATCGTAAATGTACTTATTTTGAGAATAAGCATGGTTTTAAAAAAGATTCTAAAATAGGATTTTGCGAATTTTATCAAGATGGCAAAGTATGTGGTAAGGTTGAACTATATTGCGATAGAGATGTGAAAAAAGAGGGTATTCTAGAGTATTTTAAATATAATATCGGACGTGTGTTTGATAATGCAATATAAATAATATGTCTTTGAGCCTATATATATGTTAAAATATATATAGGCTTTTGCTAATTATAAATAGCTTTAGGAGAGATTTTATGCCGCTAAATATTAAAATAGAAAATTTTGAAGGACCATTTGATTTATTGTTGCATCTAATTAAGAAAAATAAAATGGATATATATGATATAAAGATATATGATATTACATCTCAATATTTAGAACATATAAAGGTTATGAAAAAATTTGATTTAGAAGTTGCTTCTGAATTTATTGTAATAGCAGCAAACTTAGTGGAAATTAAATCAAAACTTTTGTTACCAAAAAGCAAAAATGAAAGTGAGGATGAAGAAGAAAAGGATCCAAGACTTGAGCTTGTATCTAAACTTTTAGAGTATAAGAAGTATAAACAGGTATCTGGTTTTCTAAAGGCAAGGGAAACAGATGCAGGGGTGGTATATACAAAAAAACCTGAAATTATAGATGATTCAAACGAAAATAAAAATTTTGCTCTAGATTTGATAAAGGGAATTACCATGATAGATTTATTCATTTTATACGATAAAATTATGAATAGATTTATAAGCAAAACCAATACGGAAAATGTTATATCAAAACAAATTTCTATTGATAAATTTAGGGTTGAAGATAAGATGGAAGAATTATTATTTTATTTTAATTCAAAGGATAGAATGTATTTTTCAAAAATAAAAAATCAGTGCGAAAACAAGATAGAGGTAGTGGTAACATTTTTGGCTTTGTTAGAGCTTATAAAATTAAGAGATGTTAAAGTAATTCAACAATTAAATTTTAGGGAAATTTTTATAGAAAGGATTTTTAAGGATGGGGAAAATTAATGCAAGACAATTTGAGCAAAAAGAAGTTATTAGCAAATTGAAATATTTTTCAATAATTGAATCATTATTATATGTAAGTGGTGAACCATTAAAGATTAAAAACATTGCATCAATAATAAACATGGAACTTGATTATACCAGTGATTTGTTAAGTGAGATGACACTTACATATGTAAATGAAGGAAGAGGAATTAAGTTAATTTGTATTAATGACGAATACCAATTTGTAACAAAATCAGAGAATAGTAGCTACATACAAAAAATATTAAGGACAAACAATAGGCAATCTTTATCACAAGCAGCGTTAGAATCTTTAGCCATAATAACATATAAACAACCAGTTACAAGGATTCAAATTGATGAAATACGGGGAGTGAAATCTGATAGCGCAATTCTAACCTTGCAGGAAAAAAATTTAATAAAGGAAAGTGGCAGGCTAGAAGCACCAGGAAGACCTATATTGTATAGTACTACGGAAGAATTTTTAAGGTATTTTGATTTAAGCAATTTAGGTGATCTACCAGAGTTAGATAATATTTTAAATGAAATGGAAGATAACAAGGAGAAGGCTTCAGATAATTAATAAAAAAAGGTATGACATTGAAAATAACAAAATATATTTCAGTGGCACACCTTTTTTAATGATAACTAATCAGTTTTAAATTTCTCAGCAGCATTTTTCACTTCATCTTTATTTGTTGTATCCGGCTGGGTATTATGTTTTTCCAAAGAGTCTTTTATGAGTTCCATTATTTGCGGCAAGGTATCAATCATTTTCTCATAACTGTTATGAGAGTCTACAGAAAGAAGTCTTACAGAGTCTGGTCTTATTACTAAAAATGCCACAGGTTTAACCGAGACTCCAGCTCCAGAACCACCTCCAAAGGGAAATTTATCTGTCTTATTTTCTTTGCTCTCTTTATTTTCATTATGCTTTATATTTGAAAATTCAGTTCCACCTGATGCAAAACCAAAGGAAACTTTTGAAATAGGAAGTATTAGTGTACCATCCTTAGATTCAATGGGATCTCCAATAATAGTATTTACATCTATCATATCTCGAATATTTTCCATTGTGCTAGTCATTAATGTCTCAATTGGGTGATTTTCCATAATTGTTCCTCCTCATTATGTTAAGTTTAATTCTAATTTTTGTATCTTTAAGTAAACGAAACAGGATTAATATAACTATATATATAGTATTTGCTATACTTATTTTTAATATACTTTTAATATTCAAATCTACACACTTATTTTGAAAATCAGGAGTTATAGAAAAATGATAATCTCTTATATTAAAAATTTTACCCAAAATCGAATAAATTAAAGATGGCAAATTATTAAGTAAACCAAACAGTATGGCAGTTTCTTCCGCATCTTCAAAACCAAATTTAAAAATATATGTTAATTTCAATTTTGGTTTTAATGGGTAATGTTTTAACCTAATAAAGGTATTTTTAAAAAAAGTAGAATAATAATTTATTTTACCAATATAATCTTCACTTTTTATTTCATGAGTAGCTTTTTTTGTTACTCTTTTTTTTAATAAAATTTTTCTTCCATAAAGGAATAAATGCACATTATTATTATAATAATGTACTTGAAAATATAAGGGTATAGGTAAAAAAAAGATTAAAATTATTGCAAGAATAATGAATAAAAAAAACATATAAAGTCCTCCAATTTTACGAACTATTACATATTCTAACCAAAAATATATTTTAAAATCATATTTTAAAAGCAAGGTAGACATATAAAATATTATGTCTACCTTTTAAATGTAAACCAATTGGATATAATTTTTTTTATTACAAATAATAAGGTTAAGCAAAAGAGAGGTGAAATTATGATTAAAAAAAAGACAATAAGTATTATATTACTTACATTATTTATTATTAATATACTAACAAATATGGTTTATGCAAAAAGCATAGATGTAGATGCAAAGGCAGCTATAGTTATGGATAGCAAAAGTAAAATAGTTTTATTTGAAAAAAATTCAGAAATGATAATACCCATGGCAAGTACAACGAAAATTATGACTGCACTGGTTGCTTTAAAATATGGAAATCTTGATAAAAAAGTCACTATATCTAAAAATGCTGTATCCATCAGGGGATCTAAAGTTGGATATAAAGCTAATGAAAACATTACGATGAAAGAACTTTTGTATGGGTTAATGTTTAGATCGGGAAATGATGCAGCAATTGCAATAGCAGAAGATGTAGGTGGTAGCGTTCAGGGTTTTGCAAAGATCATGAATGAATATGCTATATCTATAGGTGCAATCAATTCTCATTTTGAAACTCCACATGGACTTGACAGCGAGGGACATTACTGTACTGCTTATGATTTAGCATTAATAACTGCAAAGGCCAAGGAAAACAAATTATTTAATGAAATAGTTGGATGTAAAGATGCAGATGGTAATGCAATGGGTTTTTCAAGGAGTTATCATAATATAAATAAAATACTCAATGAAATACCAAAAGCAAATGGGGTTAAAACTGGTTTTACAGGAAAGGCAGGAAAATGTCTTGTTACATCTGTAGATATTAATGGACATGATGTTATATTTGTAGTGCTAAATTGTACGCCTAGATGGAAGGAGACCATTAAATTATATAAATATGTATCAGAAAATTTTTCATATAAAAAGCTTTATTCTAAAAATCAAACAGTTGATGAAGTTGTTGTTTCGAAAAAAAAGTTGCGATTGGTTACGGACAAAGATATAGTTCTACCATTTGAAAATAATAAGCAGTACAAAGTGAAAATGTCTTTGCCAAAAGAAATTCAAAAGCCTGTTAGAGAACATGAAATACTTGGCAAGTTAGAATTATTTAATGAAAATAAACTTATCTATGATGTACCTTTAGAAGCAAAAAATAAAGTTGACAATAAAAAATGGTTTTTTCTTAAATGAAAGTTTTATCAGAGTTAGGAAGACTAAAAAAATAGTGATATAAGTATATTTGTATAAACAAATCTACTTATATCACTAAATACTATTAATAATTATGAAGGATTCTGATCTAATTGCTTTCTAAATTTAGAAAATAAATAAAGAGCGGAAACCACTATTATGTAAAAGTAAAATACAATTTGTATTATAAATACGTATGTAACGTTAATTTCACCTGCGAACCCGATTAGGTAAGTTAAAAATGTAGCACCAAGATTATTAAAAATGGTGATTATGGAATTAGTAGCAGGTATGTAGTGTTTATCTACATGCTGGATAAGATATCCTTGAAGTGCTGGATATATTAAAGAGATAGTTATGCCAATAATTGCAATACCAACAAGTGCCTGAATTTTAGTTTTACCGGAAAGAATTACAAAAATTCCTAATATAGTTATTATGGGCGAAATAGCCAAAAACCTTAATTGACCTACTTTTTCTAAAACTTTATCCCCAAATGTTCTTCCTAATGTAAATAAAATCCAAAATCCTAAAAGAATATTTGGTACTTCAGTTCTGCTAAGTCCATAATAGTGCTCAAGGAAAGTTCCAGTCCAATTGGTTGTGGAGATTTCAGCTCCAACATAGAAAAATATTGCAATGGAAAGTAGTAAAACCAAAGGATTTTTCAGCATTGAAAATGCATTCTTATTTTCAGCGTTATTTTCAACTGGAGCAATATCTTTGATTTTAGTTGCAAGAAGTAAAAATAAAATTATAAATACTATATGAATGGAGTAAGTATAATTAAAATTTATTCCGTTTCCTAAAACAAACCTGTCTATAGGTAGAATTACGATTCCACCCAAACCAAAACAGGCATTTGCAAGACTGAATTTTTGATATTGTTTTGGAAGTAGTGATAACAGAGTGCTTAAAATCAATGATGTCATTCCTACTGCTAGTCCAGCAATAAAATACCCAACTAAAAGTACGCAAAATGAATGTGAAAATAATATCACAATACTCGCCAAAATTGCAAAAGAAAAACCAAGGTATAAACCTTTTTTAAGACCAATTGCGGGCATAAGTCTAGCACCTAGTATACTCATAATAAATGAAGCACAGTAAACTACTGATGGGAGCATAGCAATAATACTGTTAGAAACATTATAAGTGTTTTTTATTGTGGTGATAAATGGTGACAATGTGTTTGAAAATAGTGATAGAAAAAAGAAACCTAGAAAAATAATGATCATGTTTTTGAAATTTTTGTTCATGTTGTCCTCCTGTCAAAAATTAAATAACTTAGTAACCCATAATACCAAATTAAATTATAATAAAAACCCCAATATAGCATATAACAACACTTTATTATAACATAGATTATAGGTGCTGCAAGTTAATATTTTTTTCAATATGTATAAATAAATGATAAATTGGTAATATATACAACATGATATAAATTTATCATGTTGTATATAGAAGATGGAGTGGTTAAATGAAATATTTAATTGTTTTTGTTTGCTTAGCATTTATATTCATGATTTTATCACTTTGCAGGATAGCTGGTGAGTCAGATGAAAAGATAGAAAAGATGATGGATAAGGGAAAATCAAAAAAGAATAAAGAAGATAAATGAGAGGTACGGAGTTGATGAAAGTAGGAAGTATTGTCCAATTGCAAGATAATAATGAATGGAATGGTTTTTATGGAGTAGTTAAGTATATAAAAGGTGAAACCGCATATGTATTTTGCACATTAAATCCATGCTATTTATACAAAGTTGAAAAGGCTAATCAGATATTGCTCATAGATGATTAGCTAGGTGAAACAAATAAGGGTAAGATGAAAATAAAAAAATTAACATAAACTAAATATTACCATAACATTCAAAGGTTAATATATAAAATATAGATTACCCCTTATTTTTCTAGACATCAGTTTTACTGGTGTTTTTTTTTTTACTAAATTGAGGTATAATGAAATATATAACATTTTTACATAATGGTGTGAACAAAGGTGCTTAGAAGACTCTGTTATACAATAATTGTGGAGGAAAAATAAGAATTAAATTAATTAATAAACTATTAAATTTTATTTAGTGAGGTGTGAAATGGAGAAAAGAGGATCTTCAGCAGGTATAATCTTAATAATTATTGGCGTTCTTGTATTATTAAACAGGATATTTAATCTAAATTTTATAACCATGAGCAACTTTTGGCCATTATTTGTATTAATACCAGGCTTGTTTTTTGAAGCTGGATATTTTGTAACAAGAAGGGACCCAGGTCTTTTGGTTCCTGGAGGTATTCTTACAACTATAGGATTATTATTTTTCTTTGAAGTCTCTACTGGCTGGCAATTTGCAGCGGATACTTGGCCTATATATCCATTGGCTGTTGCAATTGGGTTATTTCAATTATACCTATTTGGGTACCGACAAAGGGGTTTACTGATTCCCGTATTTATTTTAGGAGGTATTTCTTTAATCTCTTTTACAATTATCATAATGGGTGGAATGTTTTTATGGTTTAATGGAAATATAATAGTGTCAGCTTTGTTTATATTGGCTGGAATAATCATATTATTTAATAATATAAGAAGGAAGAAAACTGATTAGATGGGGATATATAGATTTTCATTGAAGATGCTACGGACAAATCTAAAGCAGAGCGTTTTATATATACTAGCTATAATGCTGCCGACAACGATTATAGTAAATCTTTTAAATATAATGACCAATAGGCATTTCCTATCAGTTAAAGGCAATCAGGGAGATATACCATCGGATATAATATTTTTTTTGGTACTTCTTGTATGTACATTTACATTTTATGCAAATTCCTATTTTGTTACTGGAAAATCAAAGGAAATGGCCATTGCAGAATTAGGCGGTATATGGCCAAGTAAATTAGCAAGGATGTTACTTTTCCAAAATGCTATTATAGAAATAATAGGGGGAGCCTTGGGAATAATTATTGGCATAATATTAATGCCAGGTTTCCTTTCACTTATGTATATGACACTTGGGATAAATGGAAGTTTATTCACAATATCAATTCAGGGAATATGGGGAACTATAGCAATTTTGTTATTGCAACTTTCATATGTGAGCCTAGGAGATTATGGATATGTTTCTAGTAGAGAAATTTTAGATTTAATAAGTGGAGATAAAAAAGTTCGTTCTATTGACATAAGGACCGTAAAGCTAAATTCAAATATATATCTTATCACTTATTTTATTCCAATAATCTCTTTATTTATAAGCCCATGGTTTGTCGATGTCTCTTTTGTTGTATTCTTAAATATATTCTTTACTGTTTTTGGGATTCAGGGGATTTTAAGATATTACATTCCAGATAAAATATTGGAGTTAAAGAAGGAAAAATATATAAATGACAAGATAAAATTGATATCACTAAGTAATTTATATATATCATTAAAGCAACTAAAATTTATAATTATGACTTTAGCTGTTACTGTAGAAATACTCTTGTGCATAATGGGAGTGTTTAAAAGCTCACCCCAAATAAAGATAGTATGCATATGTTCATATAGTACTGTTATAATATTGATTGCAGTAAGTATTATTTATAAAACTATGCTTGAGACTGATAATAAAATACATGAATTTAGGCAGTTAGGTCTAATTGGATACACTACAGCACAAAGTAAAAAAATCGTGACGCAGGAATTTGCAATAGTTTATACTATAACTATTGGGGTGCCATTATTTCATATTTTGATTTTTCTTATTTTATTCAAAAACAGTGGTGTTTTATCTATGGAATTAACTGCAATATTGTTATTAATATTTATGCTTACGTTTTTAATTACAGGAATAGCGTCATATAATCTATACAAAAAATCAGTACTTAAAAGCAATTCATATAGATTTTTGTAATATGCCTAGATAAGCTAGCAGTCAAGTTAGATATAACTAATTGTATTATATGGTATAATGTAAGGTGAAATTAATAATGAGGAGAAATTATGTCAGGAAATTTTATAATACAATTAGAATATTTATTAAGACTTTTGATTGCTGGAGCATGTGGATCAGCTATTGGTTATGAGAGGAAAAATAGAATGAAAGAGGCGGGTATCCGTACACATTTTATTGTTGCTATAGGAGCAACACTCATAATGATTGTTTCAAAATATGGATTTCAGGATCAAATTGGATGGCAAAACATATCCATTGATCCATCACGTATTGCGGCACAAGTTGTAACCGGCGTTGGATTTCTTGGAGCAGGTATAATTTTCATGAAAAAACAAAGTATTAGAGGACTTACAACAGCGGCAGGGATTTGGGCTACAGCAGGCATAGGACTAGCTATAGGCTCAGGGCTATATATTGTTGGTTTAGAAGCTACAATTATTATTATACTTGGGCAAATATTATTACATGGTAAAATCAAATGTTTAGCTTCTACAATAACAGTTATGATAAATTTGCAAATTTTGGATGAGCCAGGAGCTGTGAGGAACATAAAAAAAATCTTTGAAAATGAAAAAATAACTGTTATCAATTTCATGACCAAAAATAATAAAGAAGATTCTAAATTACTTGATTTAAAAATTGTAATAAGAGAAAATGAATCATTTAATAATATGGAATTAATATGTGTATTACAAGAAAATCCAGTTGTAAAATCCGTAGAACTTTAAGCGATATTGAATAAAATAATATGTGATTTTCAAGTTAAATAAATATTTAAGTATAAAGAGCTACATAAAGGAAATTATATCCTTTGTGTAGCTCTTTATATTTTAAAAGTTAACAATTATATTAGCTTTTCACTTAAAATATTAGTTAAATTCAATCTTTCAACTTTTTGCTTAATTTCAGCTATATCAGTAGTGTATAAGCCAAGCTTCTGCATACGTTTAAAATATTCAGCACCTGCAAAAGTATATCTATTTCGTCTTCCTTCTGTTGTCATCATCTTATAATTTGCATAGGCAATAATGTCACCTGTGCAAAGGGACCTAGGTAAAATTAATGGTGGAATTCCAAGAACATAGCGGGTTGCGTTATGCCCAGCAAGTGAACCGGTAACTATTGCTTCTGCTTGCATTACTAAAGTGCAACAATTGATTAATAATTAATTGTCGTGTCTTTAATTTTTTTTTACGCATACCCCATAAGGTAATGTCTATGTTACCAGTATCACCATCCCATGTAACTTCATCTAATATACTATTTAAAATAAGCTTTTTCTCTTCAATGTCAAATATGTCAATCACAGAAATTTTTTTTAGTAATTCAAGCATTATATCAATATTCATATCAATTTTAAGAGTTTGATTATTTGTATTTTTCAGATTTTCATTAGATGAACTTAATGACTTAATTTCTTTGTCCAGAGCTTCAATCTTAGGAATCACATATTCACTAACATTAGGATTTATAGAAAGTTGCTCAACTAAATTTTGAATCTGAATTTTTTTGTTCTTTATGGTTTTTATTGTATTTTTAATTTCAAAGGATGTTGTATCAGGTGTAGCGAGATTTTCTTTAAACTCATTAAGTTCTTTTAAAATCAAGCCTTCATCAGAGGAAATTTCTTTTAATTTTTCAATTAATATTTTCTCAAGTTCATCTGTACGAACGTTAGAATTATCACATCTAACATTTCCACTTGCTTCTTTTAAAGAACATTTATAATAAAAAAATTTCAAACCATCCTTATTTGTTCTACCATGTATGATTTTCATTGGACTACCACATTTATAACACTTTAATATTCCTGTTAATAGGGCATTATTTGTCTTGCCCATTCGGGGAGCTTTATCCTTATTTGTAGCTAAGATATTTTGAACTTTTAGCCATGTATCGGATTGAATAATGCCTGAATGTTTTGAGACAGCTGCAATCCATTCATCTGTATCTCTAAACGCCTTTGTACCTTTTTTCTTATTATAAGTTAAAATACCATGTTTTTTGTCTGCATTACCAGCAATATTAATACCTTGGTTTTTAAGGAAAGATAAAACTCTATTATCGGCTTTTACATATACGGGATTTGTTAAGATATCTTGAACAGTACGCTTATTCCAAATCGTATTGCCAGTTTTACTTTTAATCAAGTTTTGTGTTAGATATTTTGTAACTTGACTTAATGATTTTAATTCTAAATATTTGTTAAAAACAAGATTAACTACTTTTAGTTCTTCACTTTTAGGAGATAATTTAAACATTTTTTTTTCATTCATTTCACTGTCAAAGTAGGATATAGCTTCGCTTTTAAAGCCTAGAGGGGTTTGCCCACCAAGCCATCGTCCTGTTTTTGCAAGTTCAAGCATATTATCTCTAACTCTTTCGGCAATGGTTTCACGTTCAAGTTGAGCAAATACTGAAGCTATGTACATCATTGCTCTTCCCATAGGAGTTGTAGTGTCAAATTGTTCTCTAATGCTTATAAATCCTATGCCTACATCTTCTAGCTCATTAATCAAATTAGAAAAGTCAGCTATATTTCTACTTATACGATCTAATCTATAACAAATTAGAGTATCAAATTTCTTATCTCGAGCATCATTTAAAAGTTTTTGGAAATTTGGTCTATCTAGATTTTTACCAGAGAAGCCTTCATCTTCGTAAATTATAAATTCTTTTATATTTAAATTTGATGCATAATTTTTACACAGTTCAATCTGATTTTCTATAGATTCACCTTTACCAGTGAACTTACTTTTTCTGCTATAAATTGCAGCTTTCAAATCAATTTCTCCCTTCATATTATTAGAATTTAACTATATTTCATAATCTTTATCCAGATTATACTTATATTTAATTAGTTGTATTGGTACGTTATAATAAGATGATAATTGTTCTAAATTCATATATCTACACTCAAAACTTATTTCATTTGGTAGTAGCAGTATCGCAGCAAATTTATCGGCTTCAATTTCATATCTATTTTTTATTTGTAATTGATTTTCAATGAAAAATCCTATTGATAAGTCAGTGTGCAAAATTGCATGACCTAATTCATGAGCACATACATATTTAGATTCAGGATAATTTAATTTATTATGTATATGGATTATTTCATAATTGGTAGAAGTTCTTTGAAAAAAACCTTTTATTTCATTACCGAGATTACTTCTTATTACTTTTATATTCAAACAATCACAAATTTCAAATGGGTCACTTGTAATGTATGTATCAAATATCCCAAGTATTATTTCCTCCAAATATTTATTTGAATTAATCACAAAATCCCCCCCAAAAAAAAGAAATTCCTGAGAATTATTTAGCTGTATTTTTATCTGCATCTGTATCTTTATCTTTAATTTTATCATGGTTCTGTTGCTGTTCTGCGTAAGCTAAGCCCATTTTAATTGCATTTGCTAAAGCAATTTTGCTTTCGGCTGAAAGTAATTGTCCGTTTAACATTAAGCCAGGTTGTGAAATAATAATTTCCATGGCTTCTTTAACATCTGTGATGTTAGAAGTTGAATTCTTGTTTTTCTTAGAATCAATATTATTTACTTTATCTCCAAGAGTACTTTCTTGTAAAAATTCGCTAGGAGGAACACCAAGTACTGTTGCTAAAATTTTTAATTTTTCTATACTTGGAGTACGTCGTTCATTTTCAATATCGGATATAAAAGATAGAGAAATTCCACTTTTTTCTGACAGCTCTTTCAATGTAAGTTTTTGTTCAGATCTAAGTTCACGCAATTTTTCAGATATTTTCATTAAATTTACCTCCTGTATAATATATAATTATTATAGTTTTTTACGCTATCAGTGTAAAAGGTTGCATTAAACGTAAATCGGTAAAAAAACGAGAAATATGCCACTAGAGTAAGAATATCTCTTTTAATCGTAACATTTGGCATGATAACGTAAAATATTAATTGAATCATTAGTTGGAATTATGCTTTATGCGTATTACTATTTACTCATAAAGCGTAATTAAAACCGAGGTGATAGTATGAATGATATTATAAAAGAAAAATTCAAAGATGCACTTATCGTTGCTAGAAAGAAGAAAGTTATGTCGCAAACTGATTTAGCAAAAGCAATACATAGAAGTACATCGCTAGTTTGTGATATAGAGAAAGGGAGAAAAAAACCAAGTATGCCTGTTATGGTAGAAATAGCGAAAGTATTAGAAATATCATTAGATAGTACGTTTTTAAAATAAAATTACGCTTTATGAGTAAAATACATCAATTAATATACTTGAAATTCCCAAAACAATAAGTAATAGGACAATCAATTTAAAACATAAAAATCATTAAAGGGAGGCGGTGATATATGTATAGCAAAGTTAAATCAGTAACTATGGAAATACCAGAAGATTTAGTTGAATTACAAAAAATATATGCAAGAACAATAGTAAAAATACTTGTAAAAAAATTATCATCGAAACAACTTGATGAATTAATAGAGAAAGTTTTTGATAGAAATATAAATTTCCATCATTAGAAAGAAGGAGTAAGAGTGAACAACTTAATACCAATTGAGTTTAATAATCAGAGAATCATGACAACTAAAATTTTGGCGGATGAATTTGGAACAGAGGAAAAGAACATTCAAATGAATTTTTCAAACAATCAAAGCAGATTTATTGAAGGAAAACATTATGTTAAATTATGGGGACAAGCATTGAAGGATTTCAAAAATAGCTTACCAAATGAAATTAGAAAACCTTTAAAATTTGTACCACAACTTATTTTATGGACAGATCGAGGAGTAGCAAGACATGCAAAAATATTAGAAACTGATGAAGCATGGGAAGTGTACGAGCAATTAGAAGAAACTTATTTCAGGGTAAAGCAGAACAATATTGAATTTGACGAGCTTAGCCCAGCGTTAAAAATGTTTAAGCAGATGTTTCAGGTAATAGCACAAGATGAATTGGAACAGAAGAAATTACAGAGATCGGTAACAGAAACAAAGAAAGAAGTACAAGACATAAGAGATGTAATAACACTTAATCCAAGTGCCGCATGGAGAATGGAGTGTAATAGGATACTAAATGCAATTGGAAGAGAAACTGGAGATTATAAAGCACCTAAAGATCAAGTATACACAGCATTAAAAACTAGAGCAAGTTGCAGACCCAATGTTTTAATATCAAATCTACAGAAAAGAGCAAAAGCAAATGGAATGGCTCCAAGCAAAATTGAAAAATTGAATTTACTAGATGTACTTGAAAATGAACCAAGATTAAAGGAAATCTACGTAACTATAGTAAAAGAAATGGCTGTTAAAAATAAAGTAAGTCTTAGGTGGGATATGTAGAGATGAATAATCGTCAAAAAGCAATCAATCAGATTTCAAAAGATGATATGAGATATAGCATATTTGGATTTCGTAAAACAAGGATATTAAGTAGGAAGAATGTTAGAGACTTAGATTTTGAAGAGTTGATAATTTATAAAAATTTGAGGTGAAGCTGATGGATATTAAGCAAACACAACCAATTGAGAAACCATATAATTATGACTTTGACCAAGAAAAAATATATGACACTAAGACAGGCTGTACTGTAGCTGAAATAAATATTGAAGGTGTGTTAAGTAAAATTTTCAAGGATGGTGGAAAGTTAAATGATAAGAAAAATACTAGAGGAGGATGGAATTAAACTTACAGACAAGGAATTTAAGAAGGTTATGAAAGCGGCTACCCAGGATATTAAATTTAATCGTATCGGTTTTAAAAAGAAAACAGATTCAAATGAAATGATTGATATTGTAAAAATATGTTGCGTTGTAAGAGAAAGATCGGAGGAGTGATAGATGATGATTAATAAAAAACATACTGACTCTATTAGAGAAAGGGTATTATGCATTGCTAATTACACTTTAGAAACTAAAAGCGACATCAGAAGTACTGCTAAAAAGTTTTTCGTAAGTAAGAGCACTGTTCATTCAGATTTGAGTAAGAAACTTAAAAAAATAGATCCAGTATTGTATTCAAAGATACATGTGATACTTATAGAAAATAAGTATGAAGGTCAATTAAAAGGTGGTGAAAGTACCAAGAAAAGATATAGTTATCATTTTCAAGAACAAAAAAAGAACTCTCGGCAAAGAGTTCAAATGTAACAATCCAACTACATTATATAAAAGAAAATAGAAAAAATCAAATGGGGGAGAAGAATGTATAAAACATTAGCTAAAACTAAATTAATGACCGAACTTGAATGGCTAAAAAGTAGACAACAAGGTATTGGTGGAAGTGATGCAGGAGCAATCCTCGGGGTTAATAAATGGAGGACACCTTTCCAGGTATATATAGATAAAACTCAAGAAATCATTGAAACTAATGAGTCAAGTGAAGCCGCTTATTGGGGAAATCAACTTGAAGATGTAGTTGCAAAAGAGTTTTTTAAGAGAAGAGGTAAAAAAGTTAGAAGGAGAAACGCAATACTTCAAAGCATTGAATATCCTTTTATGACTGCCAATTTGGATAGAGAGATTGTAGGAGAAAATGCTTTGCTTGAATGTAAGACAGTAAATGTATTTGGAGCTAAAGACTGGGATTCTGATGAAATACCTGCAAGCTATTTGGTGCAAGTAATGCATTATTTAGCAGTAACAGGATATGGAAAAGCTTATATAGCGGTGCTTATAGGCGGACAACATTTTATATATAAAGAAGTAGATAGAGATGAAGCACTTATAAAAATGATTATTAAAGCAGAAAAAGACTTCTGGGAGAATAATGTTGTTAAAAAATCACCGCCTGCATTAGATGGTTCTAGTGCAGCAGAAAAATATTTAAAGGAAAAGTATAAGGATTCTAACCCTGAATTAATCGTCGATTTGAAATCAGAGTACAAAGATAAAATAAAAGACTATTTTGAACTTAAAAATACAATAAAAGAGCTAGACGGGCAGGCAAAAGAAATTGAAAATAATATAAAGCTTGAAATGGGAGAAGCAGAAAAAGGCTACGCATTGGATTATGAAATTGATTGGAAAACCATAACTTCAAATAAATTTAATAGTAAAGAGTTTAAGAAGGATCATCCAGAGTTTTTCAAACAATATTTGAATACAAACTCATATCGAAAGTTCAGTATCAAGGAGGTAAAAGAATAATGGATTTAGCCTTTAATACATTGATTAGTAATTTAAACGCACAGATAAAGGCATTAAACGATAATAATTTTAAATTATATGATGCTGAAAACCGTGAGTATTTTATAGACACTATTAGATATGACAAAGACGAAGACAAATTGGTATGTGAATTTAAGGAGGATGAAGAGTAATGGCTACAAGTGAGAGTTTAAAAAATCAATTAGTTAATAAGGAGACTAGACCACCTAAAGATCCATTTAAGGCATTGGTTTATTCCGCAGGTATAAAGAAAAGATTTGAAGATATGCTTGATAAACAAGCGAATGGATTTATAACAAGCTTACTTAATTTGAAACAGGATAAATTAAAAAGTTGTGATGATTTCACGGTTCTTGGGAGTGCGTTGAAAGCCGCAGCTTTAAAGCTACCCATTGATCCTAACCTTGGTTTTGCTTGGATAATACCTTTTAAAAATCATGGAAAATTGGAAGCACAGTTTCAAATAGGATATAAAGGATTTATTCAAATGGCTCAGAGATCAGGACAGTATAAAAAACTTAATGTAACAGAAATTTATGAGGGACAACTCAAAAGTTTTAATCCTTTAACTGAAGAGATAGTGCTTGATTTAGACAATATCAAATCTGATTTAAGGAAGATAAACAAGAGGTACCTGATAGTCATGAGGATGAATTTGCTGGCACTCCATTTGAGAAAGATAAGTAAAGGCTAGGCAAAATAAGAAGGTGATAGAGTGGCAGATGGTAGAGAGAGGTTGGATATGTTTATACAGAAAAATTCAAGATAGTTGGTTGTGGAAGGAGAAACCTTTCTCAAAAGGGCAGGCATGGATTGATCTTCTACTAAGTGCCAACCATCAAGACAAAAAAACATTATTTGATAGTAATTTGATTGAAGTTAAAAGGGGGCAATTTATAACATCAATAAGGAAATTATGTGAAAAATGGGGATGGAGTAATTCTAAAGTAAAAAGGCTCTTAGAATTATTAAAAACTGATGGGATGATAACTTATAAAAGCGACACTAAAAAAACCACTATAAATATAGTGAATTACGGGATTTACCAAGATATGGGCATCACTAAAAGCACCACAGAAACGTCACCAATCAATCACAGAAGCATCACAGAAACGCCACAGAAACATACAAACAACAATGTAAACAATGATAACAAGTATAGTCTGAACTCAAATGAGTTTAGACTCTCCCAATATTTATTCAATCATATTAAAGAGAATAACCCTAATGCTAAGGAACCCAATTTTGAAACATGGTCCAGGCATTTTGATTATATCTTAAGAATTGATAAGAGAGACATAGAAGAGGTTAAGGCAATAATTAAATGGTGTCAGCATGATAGCTTTTGGTACATGAATATTCTTAGTCCCGATAAGCTACGTAAGAAATACGACACGTTAGTGCTACAGATGAATGATCCTAAGAAGAATGTTAATAGCAAACAAGGCAAAGTAACTAATTTTGCTAATTATCCAGAGCAAAGGCAATATGATTTTAATGATCTTGAAGATAAACTTTTAAATAAAGCAGTAATACCACAATCGGATGATGGTGACAGTGAATATGATGAACTTCGAAAGAAACTTATAGGAAAGTGAGGCGTTTGGTGTGAAAGTAAAACAACTTACAGAGCTAGATCGTTTAGAACTTTCACTTAAATATAGTATTTCAGAAAAACATAAAAAAATATTGATTGAGAGAATAAATGAGATAAAGAACAGTCAGATTAGTATGTTTGAAATAAAATAAAAATGAATTTAAACTTTTGTAGTAAGCAAATTTAGAAATTGATTTTATAAAGTAAGTCTATGTCTAAAAATGATATTTCATAAAATAGAAGTTCATTTATTAAAAACTCCGATTTTTTTAAGTTTATGATAGTACCAATAACCTGTTATATATGGAGGTATATAAGACAAAAATGTCCAGCCAATATTCCATCCATTATTATAGGTTACCATTCCAAACATTAAACCTAAATACTCCGCTACCGTAGTCATAAAAGTGAAAATCATGATAATTATATACGGCGATGTCTTTTTTATTTGAATATAATATATTAAATAACAGCCTAATATAGGATATAAACCTAGATTTATTGTCATGGTTGTGATGTCATCATTAATTAAAGGTGCAAATCTATTAAAATCGAGATCAAATAAAGCTTCATTTACAATATATGCCCATACTGACATAAATGGAGCAATAACTAATAAGGTTTTTTTATCTTTAAAATAAAGTAATACCCCAAAGATCCAAGGAATAATAAATCCTAATATTATATTTAGAATCATGTAGTCATCTCCTATCTAATATTATAGTTTTATTATTTCCTAAACAATTTTTTTTATAATTAATCTAATGAACAGTACAAATAGATTGTAATCAATAAATAAGCAGGTGAGGAAATGAATGATAAATATTTAATTCTATCTATGGCAAAAACAGAAATAGAAAAGAAATTAGAGAAGGCTGAGAAAAAAGTAAGAGATACATCAGCCAAGCTACAACAGCATGATCCATTCAAAAGTACAAAACGAAAAGGTGTAAGACTAAGAATAAATGCAGAACTAGCAGCAGAGGAAAGGGATAGATGGAGAAAAGATTAGAGATAACAAATCAAATGTTGATGGAAGCTAGCAAATGAGTTGTTGCGAATAATATTTTACGTGTTATAGGGGATGGATTTTATGGGTAAATTCACAGAAATATCACTCAGGATGAAAGCAGACATAGAGAAAAAGCATAAAAATGCCGAAAGAAAAAAACAATGGATTGCAAATAATTATAAATATAGCAAAATAGCCAGTAGAAAACGGAAATGAGGAGGGCAAATATGACTAATTCAAAGCAAAAGGGCGCTCGTGGGGAGCGTGAATTATCATCTAAATTAAAAGAGTATGGCTATAGAACTAGACGTGGACAACAATATTGTGGAGCCAATGGTGATGCCGACGTTGTTGGGCTAAATGGCGTACATATTGAAGTAAAAAGAGTTGAAAGATTAAAAATTATATATGATGCAATAACTCAAGCTAAAACGGATGCTAACGAGGGAGAAATGCCTACAGTATTTCATAGGAAAGATAGATGTGAATGGCTAGTAACTCTTAGATTAGATGATTATATGAAAATGTATAGAGCTTATGAAGAGTTAAAAGGGGCTGTGTGAACGAAATTTACAGGTAACCCAAGTAGCAAATACTTTTTTAATCCAGGAAAGTTTGATGAAGATGAATAATTAACAGAATTGTACTTTGAAAATTAAATTATACAGTGTAAAAAAACGTCGTTTTTCGACAAATATTTCATTGAAACAATATAAAAAAGATGTTATAATTTCAGTGCAAGTTAAGTAGGATTGGCAATTTGTTATGAAGTAAGATGTTTTGAAAGTATTTACTCGAATTTGGGGATCTATGTAATTGGGTTTTGAATAAGCATTATATTAAAATAATTTTGGAAGTGATGTTATGGGATATACCGTTATAGATGTGATTAATAAAGCTATAAATATTGCAATTCGAAAAAAAACTGTATATGAGAGTGTGGGACAAGGGGAATTGGATATTCCATCCATACAGATAATGTCAAAGGTCTTAGTAAAACAAATAGATAGAACCATTAAGTATTATGAGGAATTAAAAGATGAAGTAAGCGAAGCAAAGTTTGAAGAAATTAATTTCTATATATATGATAAAATGTCTTTTTTAATAGATGAGTTTAATAAAAATATATATGCAACAGAAATTAATAATAATAAAGAGTATTTGAAGTTTTCACTTGATTTAGAGAAGAATAGCAAAGCGCTACTTATTGATGTCCAAGGTAGATTTGTGAAAAACACAACTGATATACATACAAAAACATATAAAATATTATCGGATATGATTAATAATAAAGATAAGCTTATTACAACCCTTGAAACGATTGTAAAATAAAATTTACTCTTGAAGTTTTTTCTGAATATTTTTGTTAAGAATGAGTAATAATGTTATTATTTAAGGACTTAATTATAAAAATCGAATAATTATTTTAAAGGCCGTATTATTCAGAAATGAATCTTATGGCATTTTTGCGTTGAAAAATAAATTAGTTAGTCGAAACAAAGAAACATGAAGATTTTGAGAAGAGTTGAATATATGGGAAAGTAGGAGGTGGCACTATGAATTATTATAAAGCCGTTGAGGCTATGTTATACGGTTACAAAGCAATGCATGCTGAGATTAAAAATATAGATTTAGAAATCGCTGAGTTAGAAAATCAATATCAAGGGTGTGGATCTATTTCATACGAGGAAAAGTCAGCTCCAACCAATAAATTTAACAGTCCAGTTGAAAATGAAATGATAGAAAGAAGATATAAACCAGAGTGGCTTAAAAAAAGGAAACACAAGCTAGAGGTGCAAATAGAAAAAATCGATAATGCTCTTGGGATACTAAGCGATAGAGAATATAAAATAATAGAACTTAGGTATTTTGAGAATATATCCAATAAAGATGTAGCCGCAAGACTGGAGTTAACGGAGCAGAGGGTAAGTGAAGTTAAGTCTAAGATAATAAATAAATTAATTAGCTTGGTGCTCGTAGTGTAGGGTTGGAAAATAAGTTTATTGAAAGTTGATAAATGGAATAGTTTGTACTATTATATAAATATTAGTTAAAATAGATGATGAAATTATGTTATTAGTTACTTCGGAATAGTAAAAAATTGTGTAATAAACGATTAATTTTAGATTGGGGTAAAAATTATATGAAGAAAATAACTAGATATTTAAAAAAGCACTATAGGGATGTCGAAAGTGACTTAAGATATTTTAATATAGACCTGTCTAAAAAATCGTGGTATGGAATGTGGCACATCCATTTAGATTGGGATGGAATAACTTCCACGAGTGATAAGCATAGAAAAATTCACATTTTGTATTATCTTAAGATTTTTGAGAAAATCGATAAACAAACAAAAGAAAGTAAAAGAGATTTTCAAACGTGGATATATTTAGATGGGTATGATGGAGTTGATGATGCCATTTACTTCCATACTGAAAATCCAGAATGTGATTTTCCTTATCGATTAGATAATATTGAATGGAATATAGAAATTCCTCCAATACTTAAAGGCTTATTGGATTTATCAAAGTTCAATATTGGTATGCTTAATGATAAAAAAGAAAATGCACATTCATATATAATCCAAAGAAAAGGATTAGGATTGGATATAAACAAAGGATAAATATTGAACGTCACAATATTAATTTACTGTTGAATAATAGTAAATTAATACTAAGAGATTAATATGTGTAGATTGGAGATAAAGTATGAATTGGATAGAAGTTAAAACAAAAGATGATATAAAGAATTTATTAGATGTATTTGATTTTTTTCATGATGGGTGTCTAAGAGAAATACACTTATGGAACAGTTATTATATTGGAAGTGATTTATCAATGGCGGCAGGAGAAGGGACATTAAATGCGAAAGTAATCTTTCAAAGGCAATCTAAAAATCCTTCCGCAATAGAAGTTTGTTTCAGCGAAGTCCAAAGGATGAACATCGTTGCAACTAACCCTAATTACTGGTATATGATATTAGGTGCGTCATTATTTTATAAAGGAGGCTTATATTACTGGGCAGATGAAGAACAGTGGAATATTAGTGAACCAAGTAATAGTGAAATAATGTGGATTTCTGCTAAAGGGATAAAATGGCGTGATAAAAGTGAATGGATGAAAGATACGTTAAGGTATGGTTCAAGAGAATAAGTATCTTTAAAGTGTTTCACAGTTTTCTTATAAGACGAACAATTATTTAACAAATAAAGGAGATGTTAATAAGTGAAGATAAAGAAAATATTAACTCGCTTATATGTACATGATATAAATACATCTATAGATTTTTACAAAAAATTATTGAATCAAGATTGTGATTTATTATTTAAGTATAGTGAGATGAATTTAGACTTAGCACAAATAGGTAACATTTTAATTTTAAGTGGTACTGATGATGCATTAAAACCATTTAAGGATACAAGAGCAACTTTTTTAGTAGATTCTGTCATTGAATTTAGAGAATTCTTATTAAAGAATGGTGCTGTAATTATTAGAGACTTAAAGAAAGTTCCAACAGGAATGAATTTGACTGTGAAACATTTAGATGGCACTATAATTGAATATGTTGAACACAAAAATGTTAATACATAGTTTTTTGACTTAGCATCACAATTGAAAACTTGAATAATTATTTAAAACACCGTATTATTTAAAATGAATTGTACGGTGTTTATGCGTCGCATTTCAAATATTCTACGTAGTAACTATTAAAACTAACTATACATTTTAAAGCAACACTTAAATATATTTGAAAAAAAATATTAAAAAAATATTAAAAAAATATTAAAATTATTTTAAATATATCTTAATTCATAGTAGTATGATAATATCATAGAAAAAGCAAGAGAGTAACATTCAGAAATGAGTGTTCTTTTTTTATTTGTAATTAATTTATTTATTATGGAAATTAAAGTTTATATGTAAAATATACGAAAATAATAAAGAATAAAATAGAAAATATGCAAGGGGGAGCAAAAGTGAAAAAACATTTTAAATTAATAGGAGTATTTTTATGTGCATTATTAATAGGAACTTCATTCATATTTAGTAAAAGTAGTAATAACAAAGTATATGCAGATGATAATTCAGAGGTTGGAACAGCTAATTTAAACAATACAGCTGATAATAGTGCCAAGGTTGGAGATCAATTAGTACATCCTGAAAAAGGTTGGAAAAGGTATGATGACAGTAATAGCATGATACAATATATAGGTAATGATTGGGTATATGATAATATACATGCTAGTGTTTCAAATTATTGTTATAATAAGGGTTCACATATTTCTGGCGACCATTATGGTGTGGCTGATAATTGTGATGGTGATGAACAAATTAAATTTAAGTTTACTGGGAGTAAAATCAGAATAATTGCAATAGATACAACAGATAATCAATGGGCAACAAATATAGAAATAAAAATTGATGGTAATTCATATACGTATTCTAATAAAATTAAAAGTAGTGGATGGCAAAGCGTTGTTTTTGAAAAAACAGATTTAGAAAATAATATTCATAATGTTATCATTACAAATAAAACAACTACTCAAATGAATTTTGATGCAGTAGATATAGATGATACAGGAAGTTTAGATGATTCATCAACAGTTATGTCAACAGGAATATCATTAGATAAAACATCATTAGATATGAAAACAGGAGATACAAGCAATTTGACAGCAATAGTGGCACCAGATAATTCTACAAATAAAATTGTTAAATGGACTTCAAGTGATCCTAGTATAGCAACAGTAGATGCAAATGGTAAGATTACGGCAGTGAAAGAAGGATCGGCTACAATTACAGCATCTACACAGGATGGAAGTAATAAAACTGCTACTTGTACTGTAAATGTAAAAAATCCTGCTGACGGTAATGGGTTATTAACAGTAACTATGACAGATGGACAACAGAGAACATATGACATAAAAATGAGCCAAATCAATGATTTTATAACATGGTATAACAACAGAGCAAACGGACAAGGTAACTTTACTTATTCGTTTAACAAAACTCCAAGTTCGGCAGCATATACAAAAAGAACTGAATATTTAGTGTATGATAAAATATCAAATTATGATGTTGATGAATACAAAGCACAAAATTAATGGTATTAGAAGGGCGTTCAGAAATGGACGTTCTTTTTATATATAAATCTTTGTTTTGGTGTGACGGGCGGTGTGTAAATAACATAATATCAAAATAAGGATGCGATAATATGATGTTAAAACCACCAATTAGTAGAATGGGGGGAAAAAGTAAGTTAAGAAAGACAATAATAAGTATGTTACCTGAGCATATTTGTTATGTAGAATTATTCTTTGGAGCAGGATGGGTTTATTTTGGAAAGCAACCTGCAAAGGTTGAGGTTATAAATGATATAGATAAAGAATTAATAAATCTATTCAGAATGATAAAATATCATGCGCCAGAAGTTGAAAGGATGCTTCAATATGATTTTTCAGGAAGAGATATATTTGAAGAATATAAGAATGAGAGTATAGGAAACCTTACAGAGATAAATAGAGCTGTAAGGTTTTTATATTTGATAACGCAAAGTTTTGCAAGTAAATGTGGTAATTACGGTTATGGGACAAATACAAAACCAGGACAGCAAATATTTTATACTGAGACACTAAAAAACTTGAAAGAGAGGTTGCGTAATACTTATGTTGAAAACCTAAGCTTTGAAAAAATAATAGATAAGTATGATAGGGAATATACATGCTTCTTTGCAGATCCGCCTTACTTTGAAACAGCAGGTTATGCTAATGACTTTGGGGAGAAAGAACATTTGTTACTTAGAAATAAGTTAAGCAATATCAAAGGCAAATTTATTTTAACAATAAATGACCACGAAAAAGTAAGAGAGTGGTACAAGGATTTTAATATAAAAGAAGTTCAAGTAAATTATTCAGTATCAAGAGAAAAGAAGGCTAGAGGCAAGTATAAGGAATTGATTGTAACTAATTATTAGTTGTAACAATATTTATATACAACTGTAACATAACACTTGAATATGGGATGAATTAAGGTTAATATATAGATGTAGAAAGATTCCCCCTTTTTATATCTAAAAGCATTTGGTTAATTCCAAGTGCTATTTTTATGCAAAAATATAATGATTCAGAGGTGAGAAATGTGAGAATAGGACAAATATTAAAAGGGAAGCGAACAAAAGAATTTAAAAACTTAAGAACTATAATGCTGAGTATCTCCTTTTTCACGAGATTCAGGAATTAATGAAACATAGGCGTTATATTATAGGTATGGTAAAGGTGGAACTTTTAGGCAAATGAGATAAATAATCTAGTAAAAGAAGGAATTTAGGATTGGGTGTAGAAATATGCTGAAGAAGGGTGGTTGCTTTTTATGAAGATTACTTTAGTACAAGAAGTTCAATTAAAAAATTTGAAAAATGGGTACAAGGAGATAAGGAAGACATTTGATTCAAATATAATGCCACATGAAGGCGATTTTGTAACAGATTCAGTATGGCAAGATTCTTATGAATATAGAGTAAGGGAAATTGTTATAAATTACGAAGAAAATAATGTACATGTACTCTTAGAACCAGTAATATTAGAAACAAATAATAATGAAGCATTAAATGAATACTACGAAATGGTAAAATTACATAATTGGGAATAGTAATTGAAAAATAAGAGAGCTCTCTATTAACTTAATAGGGTTCTTTTTTTATGTAACAAAACAAAACGAATAACCAACTAGGGCAGGTGAGGTGATGTGCCAAGACAAAGGAGTCCAAATAGAGATAAGGCATTTCAAATTTATAAGGAACATAATGGAAATATTAATAATAGGGAAATTGCAAAGATTTTAGATATCCCAGAGAAAACAGTGGGAGGATGGAAATGCAAGGATAAATGGCAAGATAAATTGAATGGAGTACTCCAAAAGGAAAATTCAAATAATACGGAGTACTCTAAACGTAAAAAAGGTGGTCAACCCAAAAATAAAAATTCAAAAGGTCATGAGGTTAGCGTGCCAAGAGGTAATAAAAACGCTGAAACTCATGGCTTTTTTTCTAAGATTTTTCCACCCGAAACAATAGATATAGTTGAGGATATTATGATTAAAGATTCCTTGGATATGCTTTGGGAAAATATTATAATCCAATATACAGCCATAGCAAGATCACAAAGAATTATGAATGTTAAAAATCAAGATGATTTAACTAAGGAACTTAAAAGGGAAAAAGAATCAAGTGGTGATGCATCTGACAGCTGGGAGAAAGAATATGAACTACAATTTGCTTGGGATAAGCAAGCAACATTTTTACAGGCACAGAGTAGAGCAATGTCAGAATTAAGAAATCTTATTAAGCAGTATGATGAAACACTTCATGCTAAATGGGAGCTTGCTACCGAAGAGCAAAAACTAAGGATTGAGAAGTTAAAGCTTGATATAGAAAAAGTGAAATCGCCCGAGAGTAATAAACCAATAGAAGTAGTTATAAAGCGAAAGAGTGAGGTATAAAATGCATATTTGTATAAAATATCATGAATAAATATTAAGAATATACTTGAAATTTGTATTATTATTCATATAATAGTGCGAAAATCGTATCTTTAGTGCATAAAATGTGCGCTTATTACGGGAAATAAAAATTTGACGCAATAAATGGTAAAAAAAGAGACTTATTGATAAGTCTCTTTTTATGAATAATACGTCGTATCTATATGGTTATTTCAAAAAAATCGCTACAGAGCATAGAACGTTTATAACATATTCCAATAAGCTATAAACGATTTTCCCCACCCCAAGTACACATCATATCTAAAATAGGTATGAGTGATTTCCCACGCTCTGACAAACCATATTCAACTTTTGGTGGAATTTGAGGATATTCTTTTCTTATTATTAATTGGTCATTTGCCATTTCTTTAAGCGTTTTACTTAAAGTTTTAAATGATATTGTGCCAATAGAACGTTGTAGTTCATTAAATCTCATAACTGACTTACATCCAGCAAGCCAATACATGATAATCATTTTATATTTACCGTTTATAAGTGATAATGTATATCCAAAATCAGTATCATTTAAATTTACACCAGTTTGACTGCAGTTCTCGATGGACATTTTACACTTCCCTTCTGGTTAGTATATAACCTCAATGTGCGTACTTTACTAAAAAGATATTATAGCTTATGCTTAAATTGTTGTCAACAATAATATTTAAGAAAGGATGAATAAACTATGAAAAAAAAAATTTTAGTATTAACCGGTAGCCCAAGAGTTGGAGGAAATAGTGATTTATTGGCTGATGCGTTTATAAGAGGAGCCATCAAAGCAGGACATGAAGTGTTTAAATGTGAAGTTGGTAAAAAAAATATTAAAGGGTGCATAGCTTGCAATACTTGTTACAGTAAAGGAACACCGTGCTCTTTCGATGATGACTTTAATAATATTGCTCCACATATAGAAAAAGCAGATATGATTGTTTTCGCAACACCACTATATTGGTTTACGTTTCCATCTGAGCTTAAGGCAGTCATTGATAAAACTTATTCATTTCTAATCGGAGAAAAGGAACTAAATATAAAGGAAAGCATGCTTCTTGTTTGCGGAGAAGATAATAAGGAATCTGCTTTTGATGGGATTGTTAGTACATACAAACTGATTCTTTCTTATCAAAAATGGACAGATAGGGGACATTTAGTTGTTCCAGGCGTGCTCAACAAAGGAGATATATTATCTACTGATTATCTTGTTCGTGCAGAAAAAATTGGCAATAATATTTAGTAGTTAAAGAAGACCCATCACCTATTCCAGTGAAAGGATGGGGGGCATTACTATAATATATAATTAAACTTTCAATCACTTCAAAAAAGTATATGTCATTTATAATATGGTTCGGCGTTCCAAATTCTAATACCTTATTACAGTTAAGTCGCCTTATTTTACGATTCTGAAGTAAAGTGTAACATAAATGTATAACCATGGGAATAAAAAAAGGTTTATAGCTTATTATTGACAAACATTATGAATAACAATTGCCCAACTTAATGTAATAGGCATCTTGTAACGGAAAAACACTCTAAGATTTAGATTATTGGGTAAGGTAACTAAGAACAATTCATCAGCAATTAATAAACAAACTAAATAAATAAAAGTAAAATAAAAAAAGCAATTTGGAGATTTTTTAAACCAAATTGTTTTTTTTATATAAAATTTTACTGCCGACAGTTCCGTCAAAACCACTTCAACCCAATTAATGGTATTGCATAGGAAACTAAAGTAATCTAAAGTAATTGCAAGTTTGATTTTCTTAATTATGAAGCAAATTATCCTGGTTAAAAAAACAAGCAATCACCTGACAAGGTCAAATATAGCCTAAAATCAGTGACGGTATTTTACATAATTGGTCAAAATAATTCTTTTGTATTATTCAATTAAATTTTTTAAATGAATAATACAATATGTAACATTAAGTAAAGTTTATTACATAATAGACGATAATTCCTATAAATAACTAATAGGCGATGTATTAATAATGTAAAAGGTTCTCCAACATCAAATAACACTACCAATCTAATTATACAAAAATTACCTAATAAAGATTATAACGAACTTAAGTTGCAAGTCTTAAATTATGTAAAAGAAAATCGACAAAAAAATAATGTAGAATTGTATGCATTAGGTGGACCTGCACCCGCATTAACATCTTTGTATGTAGCTTCAATATACTCTGACCAATATGGAACTGAACAAATTGCTAAAATCGACGACAATACAGTTGCTAGAAGATAGGTTGTTAGCATTAATGGATTTAAATTACCTTTGATATTAACAGTTCCCTAAAAAAGTCTTATAATACATTTCTGTATGAGATCATTCATTATCAGACATTTTTAAATTTTGTTCCACAATAAATTACCTTGCCCCTGGTTACAGGGATGCTACCATTACCCCGAATTGTAGGTATTAAACTAGGAATACATTTTACTTCTGTAGCTCCTCGCAGTTCGGACATTTCTAAAAGAACTTGTCCTCCTGAATTAGTTACAAATTTCTCTACATTACTATCAATGCTATTATTTTTGTATGTAATAATTAAGTTGATATTAGAAGATGTAGTACTTTGTGCATAAACATTACTATTTAGAGATGTTATTGCAAGAAGCAATAACATAAAAATGAAACTTTTGATTTTTTTATAAAATCTCCTCCTCATGTATTGGTAAATATATCATAAGCTACAATAATATAATATATTTTTAAAAATAAATACAATTCGACAATATTTTTATAAAATTTGATGTATAATACATTTGAATAAATTTTTAAGGGGGATTTAATAATGAAAAATTTAAAGATTAAAGCATTAACTTTAGGGATTTTAGCTACTGTAGTAATTTCCTCAACACCTGCTTTTGCTGCAACTAATGCTAGTACAAGCAGTTCAACAGCTAGTGTTATTACTACAACACCTGCTATACCTGGAACTGTTAAAACAGCATCAAACCCATATGCCACAGCAATAACAATACGGTTTAACGATACTGTTTGTGAAATTCAAGGATCTAATGGATTTTTTTATGGTCTTCAAATCTATATTTCTGATGACAACGTTGGTAATGGTTGTGTCAATCGAGCATATAATGTAGAAGCATTACAATTAGCATTGAATCATTATGGCTATAATTTGGTTGTTGATTCACTGTTTGGTACAAATACACGAAATGCATTAATAAATTTCCAAGGAAGAGCGGGTTATGGTTTAACTCAAGATGGAATTTGTGGTCCAAATACATGGCT
The DNA here is from genome assembly GCF_000686725.1 of Clostridium akagii DSM 12554. Classification (GTDB taxonomy): domain Bacteria; phylum Bacillota; class Clostridia; order Clostridiales; family Clostridiaceae; genus Clostridium_I; species Clostridium_I akagii. The sequence continues at coordinate 318,396 of NZ_JMLK01000006.1, forward strand.
AGCACTTGGTAATCACTTTTGATGATTTAATTGGAGTGGAAATAGCCTTTCACCCAGGGGCAAAGTAGGTTAATACAACGATTTTTAGGTATTGTGAATGTTACTCAACTTGATTGCTTAACATTCCCTTTTCTTATTTACCAAAGATTTTTCATGTAAAACATGAAAAGCTGGTACAGCCGACATACGTGCAAAAATGAGCCATATCATGGATAATATAAACTCCCACCTGTCAAGTAGACAGTTGAAATAATAAAATTGAGTTAAGCGGCTAAAGCCATAAAATCCGTGGGGTAATGCCTTTTAATCTTTTTTGTAATCGCTTAGTATTGTAGAAATTGATATATTCATCAATTGCGTCAAATTTAGGTTTTAGACAGATATAATTTATAGGGAAATAAACAAAACACTCGCTGAAAATAGCAGGTGCTTTTTATTTCGGTGGTATTAGAATTATTAATTACGTGCTCATAATTTAAATTACAGACGAGTTTAAAAGTTATTAATGAAGAATTGCACTACTGAAATTAAAATAAGCATACGAGCCTTTAAATGAGTTTTAAAGGTATAGGACTAATGCTTAAATGAAATTGTAAGAATGGCTATTTATAAGGGGTTAAGACAAGACACTATAACTTAAAATAAGCAAAGATACACATTCGCAATCAGTAGGTGGAGTGTTCAAATCACTTCGGGAGCACCAAGACAAGTATCCAAAAAATCATCATAGAATTGAATGAAGAACAACAGTTAATACTCCTACACGCATTACTTGCAAATTATATGAGCACGAAACTTTTTTTCAAAGAGAACAACATTGATGAGGAAGATGTAGGAATTATAACACCAAAGCAATATGCAGATCTACACAACATAATTATCCAAAAGGCTCATGATGAAGGCAATTTACAGACGTTTAGTTTGATTTGATCTGATCTGATTTGTAATACAGGTACATTTTTAATGACATTAACAACAACGTAAAGACCTGCAAAACTTTTATCACCAGTTCAAATCTGAGTGAAATATCCAAAATGAAACAGGGAATTTGAATATACTTGCTAGAATAAAACAAAATTGATAAACCTTATTTTAAAGAGTGGCTTGTGCCACTCTTTATTTTTTCTGAGTAAAAAACGTATATTCCCTCCTATGACTCCATAACAGCAATTATAGAACATATGCTATTAATTGAGAATAAGTACAAGTTATGGTAACATGGTAATGTGAAAAGATAAAATAATAAATGACAGTTTATTAAAAAGAAAATCTTAACGATAAGTGAGGGTTAATATGCTAAGTTTGCATCCAGAAATGGCGGGAAGTTTAAAAAGTTCATCACAATTATTAGTAAACTATAGGGATTATATATACAGAGAATATAATATAATTGACAATAAAATGAATAGTATAGATATTAATTGGAAAGGTGAGTCAAAGGAAGCGTTTAAAGCAAAATATGTGGAACTAAAGAGCGAAGTAAATGCAATAATTCTCTTAATAGACGAGCTATCAAAAAACGTAATAGAAGTAGCTTCAAGTATAGAAAAGACAGTTAAGTAAGAAAATAGATTAAGAGGAGAAAATTTATTGAGCGATAAAATTTTAGTGAAATATAAAGTATTAGAGGATATCGGAGACAATATAAATAGTTTAAATGATATAATAGGAAATGTTATCGCACAGATAAGAAAGCTAGGATATCAGTGGCAATTTGATGGATTAGATAGATTAGAACATCCAGAGATAAATAAATTAGAAGAAAATATAGATTCATTATTACATAAGGGTGGAAATACACCAGAAAAATTGAAAGAATTAGAAATGGATTTAAAGAGAGTAGTGCAAAAGTTTTATGATGCTGATTATCAGGGCGTAAATGTAAATATATCACCAGATGGAAGTAATATGTTTGGTCCAAAGGCACCATTACCAAATAATCCAAATGCAAAAATAAAGGAAGCAGAGCATACAGGCATAGTAAATGGTGAGAATAAGGTAAAAGGTGTATTGGAAAAAGGAGCGATATTAGGACCAGGATTATTAATGGCAAATGACTTTATATATGGAATAGCTAATAATGGAAGTACGTTGCTACGAGGAAAAGATTTAGATAATCAAGTTAAAACCGATATTGACAGGCAGGATGCATTTGTTTCAGAGGTGAAAGATGTTGGAGGACTGGATCTTGGCGGCGCGTTTAAAGCTGCTGATGGGGTAGTAAGTAGTACTGATTTATATGCTGAACTTAATAAAATAACAGATACTCAAGCAAGGTATGAATATTTATTAGATAAAGCAAAAACAATGGATGTTTCAACAGAAAAAAATGGAGCTATTTTTTATGCTGGAAGGATTGAATCCAAAAGTGGTATAGTAACGGCAAGAGAAATGGCTGAAAGCTACGCGGATAAGCTATGTAATGAAAAAGGAATTGTTAAACTTACACTAGAAAGAACTACAGGGGGTAAGTGGATGGATAATTTTAAATTATATAATCAAACTGCAGATGGAGTTCCAAAGTATGAGGAGTTAGGATTAACACGCCAACAAACAGATAAAATTTGGCGAACACTTTCTAGTAGATATGCTAATGGTACAAGCGGAGCGATAACAGCATTTGCTAAAAATGTACCAGATTTATGGAAACCTAAAACTATATTTTGGAGCACTGAGTTACCACAGCTTAGAAGTAATTTAAATATTACACATATTAATATAAGGTAGGTGATTTTATGGGAAATGAATATAAAGATAAATTTACTGTAGGAACGGATGGAATGGATAAATTAATATATGAAGATTTAAGCTGTAGAATAGATTTACCTGCTGCTGATGTGAGAGATATTTCTATATGGATATCAATTGGTAAGGTAATAAGCAAAAATGGTAGTAATATTGTTAAACTAACAGAAAAACAAAGACTACAGGTATATAAGCGTGTATCAGCTGTCATCAGAATAGAAGGACATGATGGAATATATACAGATGAATTTAAATTTATAGAGGAAGATATAGATAATATAGATTATTCTAAAAGTATATTATCTATAGAAGGATAGGGGATTAAGATGGTAATAATAAATGATAAAAATAATAAAAAGATTAGCATCAAAATGGGCTGGAAACATTTAAGCTATATTCAAGGTGATGAAAAAATAGTTTTTAACATTGAACCTATGGTTGGAGAAGCAGATATTATATATATTCCAAATGATGAAATATGGAGTGAAAGCCAAATAAATTGGGCAAGGGAAAGTAAAAAAGAAATTTTAAGAGATATAAACACTATAGATTGGAATCGAGACATAGTATTAAATGAATGTGATATAGCTTTAAAATGTATGCCAATTGATAATGATGAGATTGAAGAAGGCACGATGGAATCAACAGAAGCAGCTAAGGAATTTGGAAGTCTTTATTTGTTTGATCCAGATAAAAAAGTACAAAAAGAACAAGTACATGAACTATGGTGTACTTTAGAACAGAGATTTGCAGAACAAGCACAAGGGAAAGTAACTGTATATGCAAATGCTATAATAGAAAATAGTGTTTTTAATAAGATATCAATTGAAACATTATTAAAAAATGATAATGTAGTATTAAATATAGTTGGAAATAAATAATAATATAAAAAAACGCAGACTAACATTGGATGTGTATTACTTTGTTAGCTTTCGTTAGGAATTTCATTCAAGAATAATGGACTTAAAATGTAAATTAGAATATTATATATTTTTACATAGATATAATATTCACCAGTAAAATCAGGATTATTAAAGGAAAGCGTGGTTGAAATATGTACTAATTGCTGGAGGAAATCAAGTACATTGTTCATGGTAGGAGTTGAATCCAAAATGGTTTGGAAAATAGAATGTGATTGTAATGAACGAGTTGGAATAAAAATTGAATCTATAAAATTGTTTGGAGAATTAAAAGAATTTTTTGACACACAAGTTGAGAGAGGAATATTTAAAGATGAAGAGGTTACGGAGACATTTTATATTTGGAAAGGCGATGGAGAAGAAAAAAAAATGGTATGCTACAAAGTGGTATAAATGTCTACAATGTGGATGTTTATGGGAGTTTGATAAAGATATTTATTATGCAAAAGCTGAGGAAAATAAAAGATGGTAACAGTAGAGTTAATTAATAAATTAAGTGAAGCTTCAAAATATTTAAGCAATAATGATAAAACTTTAGAAGGTAATGAATTAGAAAGTTTATCAAAACAACTCCAAGAGGTAAATGGTAGTAAAGAAAAATTAGAAGAAATAAAGAAAAATATTATAATTAGATGTGACGTAAGATGGTTGGGAGATATATACATTAAAGAAATGGGAAGCCCATATAAATGGTGGAACTTTTTGGGCAATGTAAAGGCACTTGCAGAAAAACTTTAAATATTAAAGGTATCAATAATCTTTAGAAATAACAACCTTAAAAATAAGAGCTCACTACATAATTAGTGTTCTGCGCTGAGCGAGTGGTTTCTTGTTAAAAAATATACTCTAAAAACATCAAACAGTTATTAAAATAAATGTCAGCAGGAATGAAAATACTGGTTGGTTCTATTTTTTTACATAACAAATAACGTATCTTGGGCACGTACTTCTGGATGGGCATTGTAAAATTTGTCTTTTTAGATTATTAGCTTATGTAATAAAAATATTCATTTAAAGAAATGGTGGGAAAAGTAAAATTGCCACCATTTTGCCACCGCATCAATAAAATTTCTGTTTTTACATACTTTTATTGATAGGTACATTAAAATACTGTGAGCCTTGTAATATCAATACTTTAAGTATATTTATTTTTAAATTATTTTATACAATTATACAACTTATTTCAAATACAGAACTCGGCTTAATATGTATATGGATTATTAACACATTAACTATAAAAATTTTTTAAATATATCAAAGTGATTTCTATCAATTATAGATCCATTTTCCCAGTTTCGAATAGATCTATAATTGATTCCAGTAACTTTTCCAGCTTGCCAAAATGTTAAGTTATTATTTAATCTCCAATTTTTAATCTTTTCAGTAAAATTGTTAAATATAAATTTATAATAATCATCACAAAAGTATTCTAGAGGCTTTTCTAATGTTTGAGATACGCAAATTAATATATCAGGAGAGGGATAACATTTATTTGATTCATAGTCCTCAACTGTGGAATACGATATATTTAATGATGTAGCTAAATCCTTTTGAGTATATCCTTTTGATAACCTTGCTTTTTCTATTCTATTTCCAATTGTGGCTTCACTTAAATTTTTATACGATTCTTTAAAAAAATTAAATGATAATTTTTGTGTAATTGTTGCACTTTGGTGGTTCAAGCTTCTGTATGACCTACAAAAAGGCCACCTTTTTCACCAGCACAAAACAGGTTATCAATGCCTTGTACTTTCATATCATCAGCTCTTGGTGCAACAGATAGGTATCTTATAGAATTCCCTTTTCCTCCAGCATAAGGATCAATAAATTTAGCTTTTTCAAGTCCTGGAATCTTCCTGAGTTTTTGTAGTGGATAAAATGTGGTCATGAGTTTTGCATGTCCGGTATCAAGGAGGACGACGTTTTCAGCAAATTCCTTTAAGGCATATTGCTGGCAAACCTTTAATTTAAGTTTATCCATATTTATGTCTTCCTCGGGTATTTTAAGAATCACCACACCTTTTTCATCTAATTCCTGTACTATATCATCACTTAAAGTATCCTTGGAAAGTTTGCATGAACCACTAAAAGCACCAAGCTCGCCATCATCTCTTTCTCCTTGCAGATCATCTACCCCAGCCCGACTGCTAATGCTAACTCTTGGTCCAAAGGATGGACAGCGTAATATACACATTGAACAACCATTCCCATAACGCAAACAATTGCCCATTGGTCCAGTGGAGCCTGTAGTCTCAATAAAGACATCGCCACTGACATAAGTACCATCTGAAAGGTATATTCCATCTATTATATTTTCGTGCTTTTTTATATCAATAACTCTTTTAATTAAATTAATGGATATGCCTAAGCTTTTAATATAATTATGAATATCGGGTTCGATTTTATTAACATCGTACAGTGAGGCATGTTTATGACCAGGAAAATCAACATTTTTATGTCTTGAATTTTTATCAATAATTTTTATAAGTTCACCTGCACCTAATGCAGAAATTTCTTCTGTTGCAGTAAATCTACCGTTATTTCTCATTATACCACCAACATTTCCAAGTCCCAGAAGCATGTCAGTCTTTTCAAAAAGTTCCACATCTGCTCCAGCATTATGGGCAGCAATACTAGCAGCACAACCTAGCCAATTTAAATAGCTGTAATTTAATGCATGGCTAATTCAATGTTGACCAAGCCATTTTCCGAATCCCATACCGCTTCTTTTATTATATTTTTTATATAATGTCTTCTTTCTTCAATAGTAGTATTAGCATCTAGGAATCTATCAATTTGTTGTTTAAGTAAATTTTGATTGTTTTCATCTTGTTTTTCAAATAAACGCTCTCTTTCTAAATATAATAATTCCTCCTTCAAGAGATTATTCATTTGAGTTAAATCATCTATCTTTTTTGTAACTAGAATTGACGAATCATTGGATAATACCATTAGTTTATCGATTAGATTATTTATAGATTTATTGTTAGTTTCTATTTTTTTATTTATATTTTTAAACTCTGAATTCACTGATCTAACATTTTTGGTTTTTTTCATAAATTCATTAAAATATTTTTCATCAGTAAATTTTTCAAGATAATCAAATATTGCTTTTTCAGCGATATCAACTCTTAAAAATTTACTATATGAACAACTTTTTCTTCCTTCTTTGCCTTGACATCTAAAATAATATACTCTTATATTATCTTTATTAGGACGTCCGGCAGAAACACTCATTGTATTTCCACATTTGCATTTAACAAGCGTTGAAAGCCAAGTAAATTGACTTACACGTGGGTGAGGCTCCATTTCTTTCTCTTTAAATTTTTCTTGAACCCTAAGCCATAAATCTAAATTTATCAATGCTTTATGTTTAGAAACACCAACTAATTTATTTTCGCCATTCCATAACTTCATACCATTTTTTAACGGTCTACGATTGTATGGTAAAAAACCATGACTATTGGGTTCACCAAAAACCTCATATCCTTGGTTTTTTAAATAAGCAACAGATTCTTTTGAGGACAGTAAATAGGTAGGATTATTTAATATATTTTGGATAGTTGTAATTGGGTAATTGAAGCCTTTTTGCTTAAAATATTTAGTTATTTTATATAATGAATACCCATCAGCATATTTTTCAAACATTTCTTTAACATTTACACAATCATCTCTTATTTTTAGATATGTGATTTGTTTACCATTATCCAAAACTTTTTCAGTAGTATATCCTGTCGGAGGAGTCCCACCAGACCACCTTCCAAATTTCGCTAATTCCTTCATATTATCCTTAACCCTTTGAGCGATATTCATTCTTTCCATCTCAGCAAAGGAGGCTAATAACATCATCATCATTTTTCCTATTGGTGTACTTGGGTCGAACCCTTCGGTAATAGACACAAGTTTTACATCCATTTTTTCTAATTTATCATATGTATTAACAAAATCAACAATATTTCTAGCAATTCTATCTATCTTATAAACTACAACAGCATCAAACTGCTTTATCTTAACAAGTTCCATCATTCTTTTGAATGAAGGACGATTTATATTTCCACCTGAAAAGCCCTCATCTTCAAATATTTCAAATTTACAATTTTTATTTTGTCTATTAAAATATTCTTTACATAATGTGATTTGATTTTTTATACTTTCACCTTTATCAGTTTCAATTGATTTCCTTGAATAAATAGCAACCTGCATTATTTATCACCTTTTTTATTTTTTTTTAATTTAAAAGCAATCTGGGCGTTTACGGCGTCAAAAATCATATCGTATGTTTCTTTATCTATATTATTATCAGTAATGATTTTTTCATCAATTAAAGAAGTAATAAAATCATCAATTAGATTAGCTTTAATTTTCCCATTTAAATTTTTTTCTTCGCTTCTTCCATTTAAAAAATCCAATGAAACATTAAAAAAGTTGGCAATCTTATTTACAACATCAGATGAGCCACCTCTTTTCCCTATTTCAATCATTCTTATTGTGGATGCAGAAACTCCGATTTTTTTCGCCAATCCTTCTTGAGTTAAATTTGATTGTAGTCTTAAAGATTTTAAAATATTACCATTCATTTTAATTCCTCCAAATGTTATTTACTATTATTATAATAATAGCACAGTTCGTGCGTAAATCAAGCGAACGTATGTGCTTAGTGTAGAAAATTTGTTCTACACTAAGCTACATAACAACGGTTTCATCACATCACGAAATGTGATTAAATTTGACATAATATTGGGCAATATAAGAGTTTAAGTATAGCACGGTTCGTGCTGTAATTTGTATATGGAAGCGAGGTGGAAAATGACTTTTAAAGATTTAAGAATTAAGTCAGGACTAACAGAAAATACAGCAGCTAAAAAACTTGGTATAAAAGAAGCAACTTATCGTAAATATGAATATTCTATGAGGTTGCCAGGTAAATTAATACTATTACAAATGAAAGAAGTTTTCAAGTGTACAGGAGATGAATTATTAGATGCATTTAATTGTCACAAGGAGGTGCAAATAAAGAGATATGGAAAAACAAACCCTTGAAAATAATTTATATGAAAATTTAAAAAAGTTTTCTATAGAAGATGTACAAGCTATTATTGAAAAATCTAAACAAGAAATAAAGGAACGTATTACCGTTCAGAAGCATATTATAAATAAAAATTCATAACGTGGGGAGTTATTTATGGGAAAAAAGAAGACAAGAGAATTGAAAGTGGTGATTATCAATCCCGAAGCAATTGAAGGAGCTAGAAAGAAGGCAACTGAAATAGCGGTTGAATTGTATATGAAAGCTATTAGGGACGGAAGAATAAAACCAATAAATTAATCAGAAATCGGATTAGAAAATGAGTAACAATAATCACTTCTAACAAATATCGTATCTAACGTAGGACAAGCACTTGAAGAAATAAAAAAGACTAAGGAGAGAAAAATAATGGTAAACAGTAAGAAAGAACTAACGTTTGTGGTAACAAAACAGCCAAGCCAAGATGCCATGAAGTTTTTAGCTAATTTTGTGTATCGAATGTGTTTGGAGGGTAAGATCAAAACACTTCAAGAAAATAAGCAAGAGGAGAAAGCGTCTTAATAGTTACGAGGTTATTATAGGCAATAAGGAAGTGATGAAAATAAAATTTAATGATATAAAAGTTAATTCTGAATTTAAGCATTTGTTGCCACCACTTGGAGAGGAACAGAAAGTAGAACTAGAAAAAGACATTATAAAAAATGGCTGCTTAAATCCATTGATGGTTTGGCAAAACATATTAATAGATGGGCATCACAGATATGAAATTTGTACTAGAAATAATATACCATTCGACCTTACAGAAATGGAGTTTAAGGACAAGCTAGAAGCTATGGAGTGGGCTTGGAGTAATCAGAAGAATAGAAGGAATTTAAATAAGTATGAATTGGCTGAAATAGCTTTGAAATTTAAACCAGTAATAGAAGCTAAAGCAAAAGAAAATTTATCACTAGTAGGTGGAGATAAAAAGAGTGAAAATGCAAAATCACCTTTGATGAATCCACCAAAGGTGATAGAAAAGCCAATAAATACAAGAAAAGAATTATCTCAGATATCAGGGGTATCAGAAGATACTATTTATAAAGTAGAAGTTATAAAAGAGCAGGGAACGGAGGAAATAAAGAAACAAGCTGCAGCGGGAGAATTAACAATTAATAATGCTTATGTATTAACTAGATCAGCAACAGAAGCTAAGAAGAAAAATGAAGAACTTGAAAATGAATACCAGGAAGAGGCTGAAAGAGAAAAAATTGAATTAGAGGAAAAACAAAAGCAAGAAGAGCTTCAACAATCATTACCTGGAAACGCAGTTGTTCTTGAAAAATTCAGGAAGCCAAAAGAAACTCATATTTTTGGTATTGATGATTTTAATAACTTAACTGAGAAACAATCTAAAGATTGCTTGGATCACACAAAGAAGTATCAAAACACAATATCTAAAGTAGCAGAATTACACATAGATAATGAATCGCTAATGGCTTGGAATTGTGTTTTGGAAAATCAAACAGAAGTTTCTCTTGAATTAAGCACTATACAAGTTGCAATACAAAATCTAATAGCAATACAAAATTATTTTAAGGGGGTGGAGAAAAATGAGCAGATATAGCGGTCTTGAAAAAAAGGCAAGAGAAACAATCATTACGCAAATGGATGACATTGGAGAGATTACAACAGAAGAACTTATGGAGATTATAAGACCATACTATATGTTTGATATACGTAAGCTTAGAAATCAAGCCTTACGAAGAACAGCTAATAGTCTTATGAGGAATAACAAAGATGATAAAGGCATTAGAACTTGTTTCAGCTGCAAAAACAAAGAAGGAAAATCAACTTATATAAATATAGACACTACAAAAGATTTAAAGGCTCTTGAAAAAATTGAATTGCAGTTAGTAAAAAAATACAAAGGACTAAATGCATCCAAGAAAAAAGTTAAGCTGAGAATGGAAGCATTATCAGATCAAATAAAGATTAATGAGGAGGCTATATAAATGAACCGAGATAAAGTATTGGGTTATGTATCAGCATTGATAGATGGTTATGTAAATAAGGAAGAAAGAGCAAGAAAATCATCCGAGAAAAGAAATTTATTAATAATTATAGAGGATTTAAATAATTTAAAGGGATTTATAGAAGAAGCTGCTCTTGAGGGACAAACTCAAGAACAACCAAGAAAATTTATACCTGAAGATAGTAATGGAAAACATTATTAAGATAGTGAAAAATGTACATCTAATTAAAAATATTGTCATTGATGTATTTCCACTGCTTTTCAGTTAGCCAACCTTGTTTATTATCGCTAACTTCAATGGCTATTAAACGATCATTTTTATCCAGATATTGAGTGATTTTATCAGAAACTTGGTTAACGGTAAGATTCGATTTTATAAGATATGAAGATTTCCAATAAGAACACCAATCACCAGTAGAGGAATCTTTTATAGCTTTAATAACATCTTCATATTTTTGGCCAGGATCATTTAAATCATAAGTAATCATATAAACCATCGACAATTCACCACCTTTCCCCAATATTTTACCATAATCGGACAAGTTATACAAAATATAAATCAGGAGGACTAACCATGAATAATCGTCAGAAAGTTATTAATAAGATAACCAAGTCTAATATAGAGTTTTACAAAAAAATATTAGACTTGGAATTTAGAAAAACAAGAAGAATGATCAGAAGAACGACAAATGATTTAGACTTTCATACGTTACTGATTTATAAGAATTTGGGTTGAAAAAGATGGAGATAAAATCAATACAACGCATTGGACAGGCTAAATCTAAACATGACTTTATAGGTAAGAAGACTTTTAACACCAGGGAAGGTAAAACAGTTGCGAAAATAACTTTTGGAGAGGTACTGGATAAGATCTTAAAGGAAGGTGAAAGTAATGATTATAATGACAAGCCATAAAAACACAGATTCGGTCATTGACCTATCTAATAATAAAATAGTTAAAATTTTAAAACATAAAATTGATGAACAAGTAGCTGAAAATAAAAAGCTACTAAATGAAAAATCCAAAACAAGTAAGGAACTCTATGAACTTTATGAAAAGAATCATGAGCTTGAAGTACAAATTGATAGTATGTCGGAAATAATATTGGATTTGGAGGCTAGCAATGATGTCAGTATTAAAAGATGAAATATATTATTTCAAAGAATTATTAAAAAAACAAAAACTAAGACTTAAAGAGCTTTACAAGGTTAGTAATGGAGTTGAACATTCTGGAACTATGGATTGTAAAAGACAAATAGAAAGATACGAATCTAAGATCAAAGATTTAGAACAAGAAATGGACCAAATACCTAGTAAAGTATTTGAAACAATTACTGAACTAATTAATAGTCAAATGAGAATTTTAAATGAGAATGGTTATTTAATACATGATGCTGAAAATTTAGAGTTCGTTATATCACAAATCAGATACGACAAAGGGGACGGCTTAATCAAGTTTGATACTACTAAGGAGAATTCAGATGATTAAAATTATTGGTTCTAAGGAGGCTAAAAGCATAATTAATGAGTACAAGCCAAAAGGACTATTTATAATTTTAGATGCTAAAGGTACTTATGTAGGAATAGACAACATGTCATGTAATGCATGGACAGAGGAATTTAAAGATTTAAAAGTATGCCTAATGTGGCTGAATGGTTGGAATTTTGAAGATTTGGAGGCGTGAAATAAATGATAAGAAGCCTTTTAGAAAATCAAGGAGTTAATTTAACAGATTTAGAGTTTAAAGAAATTATGACAATAGTAACTGATGATATTAGAGAAAATCGTATCAAGTTCAATAAAAAAACAAATATAGAAGAAATGTTCACTATAGCATTAAGAACATTTTGCTTAATGAAAAGAGTCGTAACTTTTGATGTACCCTGGTCAATTATTGAATAAAGGAAATGGGACACTAAACAATGGTAATATTTGTAAATGATATAGAAGAAATAAACATTACAGAAAAAAGAAAAACACATTATCACTTTTAGAGAGCAGACAATGTGTTTTTAATGAAAGATTGTGTAAAAAACCTTATGTATTTATTTTAAACCTAATCATGTTGTATAGTCAAGAACTCTTTATTTTAAAAGACTTAAAGCCCTTGTAATGGGTATTATCTTATCGACTACACTAGCAAATTAAACATAAGGTAAAAACACATATCTTTATTTCTCTGTAAATAAAACTTACTTAATACTGGAGGATAAGAAATGCCATACAGAGAGAAAAAAATATACAGTGGAAAAATAAAAGAGGTAGAAATATATCCAATCTCTATTCAGGAGAGAAAACAGCCAAGGGGGAAAAAGGTAAAGGAATCTCTCAACAAGCAAAAAAACCTAAATGATAAGAATGCAAAGAAACATTGTATAAGATTACTAAATACAAATTTCACCAATGATGATTTAGCATTACATCTTACGTATACAGATAAAGAGTTGCCAATAGATGAAAAAGAAGCCAGAAGAGATATAACAAATTATATCCGCAGAATAAAACACTATAGAAAAAAGCAAGGACTGCCTCCGTTAAAATACGTAGCAGTAATTGAATATGGCAAGGAGAGGAAAAGAATACATCATCATATCGTAATTAGCGGCATGGATAGAGATGTAGTAGAACAGCTATGGGGAAAAGGACGAGCTAATGCAGACAGATTAGAAGAGGATGAATCCGGCTTTGAAGGATTAGCTAGATATATTACGAAAGACCCAAAAGGAAATAAACGCTGGGTGCAATCCAAAAATCTAAAACAACCAATTATAAAAGTTAATGATTTTAAATTCAGCAGAAAGAAAGTAGAAGAATTGGCAAGGGCTCAAGGAGATAGAGCAGTCTTTCAAAAACTTTATCCTGGTTATATTCTGAATGAATGCAAAGTGTTTGTAAATGAAATCACGGCAGGTACTTATTTATATATTAAAATGCGAAAATTAAAAATTTAAGGAATGATTGAATGATACAAATAAAGGAACTTACAGAACTTGAAAAACTTAAACTTTCGTTCAAATATAGTATTTCAGAAATACATAAAAAATCATTAGAGGAGAGGATAAACAAAATTGAAAGTTCCCAATTAAATATATTTGGAGAGGTGCAAAATGGAAGAAAATAAATATTGTGAAATATGCGGAGAACCAGGGGAAAAACATCATATAGTTTTTAGGGGTAAATGTGCTGCAATGATAAATGCAAAAATAAATTATAAGTATTTATGCGGTGAACATCATAGAACAGGCAAGGAAGCGCCACATAACAATAGGCAAGTAGATATAAAGTATAAACTAGAACTCCAAAAGAAGTTATTCCAAATGTTTAGTAATAATTATTACCATAAAACAGAAATTGCAGAATTGCTTGAGATAAAACCTAAAGAAGTGGATCAGTTTGCTAAAACCTTAATGTGGTATTCAGAAGGATATAAAAGCCTAGACATAGTTATTAAATGTATGGGAGGAGGATTATATGCTAAGTGATTCAGAAAAATTGGAATTAATCAATGCCATGGAGTTCATTGAAGATGATGCAGATGGAGAAAATTGTACTTCTGTCACAGTAAAAGACACTAAGATCAATAGAGATATTCTTAACAAAATTGGCTTTGATAGAAGCTACCTAGAATATGAAGGCTTGATTGATGAATATGGAGATATAAACGTGGCACCTATAGCCTTTAAATATTGCAACTGGTGGTCTGAATACTATTTTACTCATAGATAAAATTCAATACATCACATTATGAAAATATTACGAAGGAAGTGAGGTGGTTAAATGTTTACTGGAAGAGTGAATCTAGTAAAAAGAAATAAATTAATTCATGTAGGCTTTACGATGAACGGTTGTATGGTAAGTGGTTGCAATACCACATGGGATATTAGAGATAAAGTAGCGGAAGGTAATTCGTCTGAGGTTACATGTAAAAGGTGTAAAAAGTTACTAGAAAAAGCAGATGAAAATGGGCATGCTATTCTAAGCCCAAGAAAATAAATTGAAAACAATGCGTAACAACGAAAGAAGGAGTGAAAAGTGAAAAATATATTAGAATTTCCATACTTTAATCCTGGTATGCCAGGTTACGAGGTTTGAGCCTACACAGGGCAATAGGTTAGCAACCCTAGAATGAACCGTAAAAGTGTTTAGTTAAAGTATAAAGTTCTCTATTAGTTGCTTCAATTTATAGCTAATAAGTTGGAATGGGAAGCTTTGAGAGCTGACCTCACTAGATGTGTAAAAACATTTAGAAGGTCAAAGTGTGGGAAAAAGAAAGCATATAATATTTTACTCTGGTGGTATTGGAAGCTACTTTACAGCCAGAAGAGTTGTTGAAAAAGAAGGAAAGGAAAATGTAATACTTCTCTTCACAGATACAAAAATTGAAGATGAAGACTTATATAGATTTTTGGAAGAAACGAGTAAGAAACTGGGAGCCAAATTAATTAAGTTGGCGGACGGAAGGACTCCTTGGGAAGTAGCAAAGGATGTAAAATTCCTACCAAATAGCAGAATTGCACAATGTAGTCATTTATTAAAACAGAAAATGTCTGATAAATGGATTAAAGATAATTTCAAACCGGAAGAATGTGTTTTATACCTTGGGATAGATTGGACAGAAGATCACAGAAGGGCAGCACCTAAAAAAAATTATCTACCCTATGAAGTAAAATTTCCAATGTGTGATAGACCTTTTCTTACCAAACCACAGATGCTAGATATATTAGAAAAGGAAGATGGAATCAAAAGACCAGCACTTTATAGATTGGGATTTGCACATAATAATTGTGGCGGTTTTTGTTTCAGAGCCGGACTTGGACATTTTGAAAATTTACTAAAGAAGAACAGAAAGTTGTATTTATGGCATGAAGGTAAAGAGCAAGAAATGCGAGATTACTTAGGAAAAGACGTAACTATCTTAAGAAGAACCAGGAATGGACAAAGGATTAATCTAACACTAAAGTCTCTCAGGGAAGAATTGGACAAAGGCGATCAATTAAGCTGGGATGAGCAAATAGATGTTGGTGGTTGTGGTTGCTTCTTAGATTAGTTCACAATTCAACTATATTGCGAAGCAACTTTTATAAATAAGAAATACGAATAATGTTCTTTGAAAACTGAATAATACGGTGTTAAACTAAAAAACATTCCCTTCTACTATAAGTATAATGATGTATCAAATAGTAAATTATAGTGTCATATCAATACATAATTGGATTATTTTGGTAGTTATATCAAATATGAAAAAGGATCTGTATACTATTAAAATTTTTCTATGAATAAATTCTTTAAAGTTTGTAACAAGGATTACTTCGCTTCATATAATACAAATGTAGGTAAAATTATTTGTGGGGTGTAATTATTGAAAACTGATATGAGCAATCCAACGCAAGGTATACATCCAATGATGGGAATGGAAGGTATGTGCCCAATGATGATGGAAGGTATGTATCCAATGATGATGGAAGGTATGTGTCCAATGATGATGGAAGGTATGTATCCAATGATGATGCACGGTATGCATCCTATGATGGATATGCAGAACATGAGCCCTATGATGGATATGCAATTTCCTATACCAATGTTAGTAAAATTGGAACAGATTTCGCCTAATCAAATTCAAATTAGCTATGATAGAGATGTTGATGTAATGTTAGGAATGAAGTCAACTAATTACTGGGTCAAGGATATAATGAATGCTATCCCCAGGGGTATAGCTACTCTTGGTAGAAATGATAATGTGAATTCTGGAAATTCACTTACAGATAATATGGTCAGAATAGATCCCAAAAATGGCTCAGCAAAAACATTTATTTTAACTTTCAATAGAACTATTCCTAGCGGAGCAGAATATATGCTTATAATTTGTTATGTAACAGTTAAAGGAGCACCTCCTTACAGCGGAGCTAATGGAATGGCTAATTTTGTTGGTAAATAAATTACAATTAATAAACGTAGTAATACCGTATTATTCAGAAATGGGTTATACGGTATTTTTATGCCGCAATTCAAGCAAATTTAGAAACAATTAATAATATATAATTTAGGAGGAGAGGCATTGAAAGATCACATAAGAGACTATACAATTGCAGCATTTAGATTCTATGCTTCAAGGGGAATATCGGCTGATGAATATAAAAAAATAATTTATGATGCAGCACTGGAAAACTATGAAAGAAAAATGAATGGATGTGGTATAAGTTTTCCAACAGAAACAGCAATAATAGCCGCTGAAAATGAGGTTACCCAGAGACTTGCAGAAATAAATGATATGGAAGCCGTAGAAATGACAATGGCAGAACTAAGAGCAACATCAAAAATATATAGTGTACATGCTATAGAAATTGTATATTTTAAGGACGCAGATAAAGAACTACAAAAGGGGGATATTAGTAATAGGGTTCATGAAGCAGTATTAAGTATTCCAATGGGCGAGGCAACAGTATATAGGTGTCTAAGTAAAGCAAGAGAATTATTTGCAGAAAAAAGGGGATTAAGAATTTAATTGAAAGTTGATAGTACAAGGGGGATGTCAAGAGGTATAATGTGTACAGTTACAAAAAGTGAATAGAGGAGAGGAACATTCAGAAATGAGTGTTCCTTTTTTCATGTCTAAGATAGTTATTCACAACATATTGTGGATAGTGTATATAAGTAATGCTATATATTGTATTACTTGCTTTGATATGACGGGCGGTGTGTAAACAACCTAATATCAAAACAAGGGGAGATGCACAAATGATAAAAATGTTAAAACCACCTATTAGTAGAATGGGAGGAAAAAGCAAGTTAAGAAAGACAATAATAAGTATGTTACCTGAGCATGTTTGTTATGTAGAATTATTCTTTGGAGCAGGATGGGTGTATTTTGGTAAGGAGCCTGCAAAGGTCGAAGTTATAAATGATATAGATAAAGAGTTAATAAATCTATTCAGAATGATAAAATATCATGCACCAGAAGTTGAAAGAATGCTTCAATATGATTTTTCAGGAAGGGATATATTTGAGGAATACAAGAATGAGTGCGTAGGGAACCTTACAGAGATAAATAGATCTGTAAGGTTTTTATATTTAGTAACTCAAAGTTTTGCAAGTAAAGGTGGTAATTATGGTTATGGGACAAATACAAAACCTGGACAGCAGATATTTTATATTGAAGCACTAAAAGATTTGAAAGAGAGGCTGAGTAATACTTATGTTGAAAATTTAACCTTTGAAAAAGTAATAGATAAGTATGACAGGGAATATACTTGTTTCTTTGCAGATCCGCCGTATTTTGAAACAGCAGGTTATGGCAATAAATTTGGAGAGAAAGAACATCTGTTACTTAGAGATAAGTTGAGCAATATCAAAGGTAAATTTATATTAACAATAAATGACCATGAAAAAGTAAGGCAATGGTATAAGGATTTTAATATCAAGGAAGTTGAAGTGAATTATTCTATTTCTAGAGAACAGAAGGCTAGAGGTAAGTATAAAGAAC
Source organism: Clostridium akagii DSM 12554 (assembly GCF_000686725.1). Classification (GTDB taxonomy): domain Bacteria; phylum Bacillota; class Clostridia; order Clostridiales; family Clostridiaceae; genus Clostridium_I; species Clostridium_I akagii. Next base: position 336,583 of record NZ_JMLK01000006.1, read on the forward strand.
TTATTATAAAAAACTATTAAGAAGGTGGGAATGTGTTAAGTATCTATACGAGTTATAAATGTAAGACATGCAGTAAAGAGTTTGTATTGCTAAGTGAAGATGTTGAGTTAATGAGTAAGGATAGATACTTAACTTGTCCTTACTGTAATAGCAAAAGAATAGTAGTTGATAAGGTAGAAGACAGTGTCAAAGAGTGTATGAAAGAAAGAAGTTATAAGAAAATAAATGGAGCAATTAGACAAAGAAGATAAAGGATTTTATCTTCTTTTGTAGAAATATAAGGCAAAAGGAGATGATATCACAATAATGAAAAAAATACATATTTTTATAGGGGCAATAATATTATTGATAATAGAGTTAGTTCTTGGGGGATTTTTTATATTTATATTTATTTTATTTATTGTATTACTTGTTAGATTATTAGTAGTTAAAAGGATAAATGATATATTTATATATAATAGATTTACACATAATATATCCCAAAATCCCTCTATTGTAGTATTAATTAAATTAAATACAAAAAATAATTTTATTAATAGTAAAACATATTCACATATGTTAAAAAAAACATTATGGAGATGTAAAGTTAAGGCAGTAAAATTTTTCGAGAAAACTAAGGTAAAAAAATTCAATACACGAACAAATGAAAATATTGTTCAACAGTTAGACCACTTTGAAAAAAATGGACTTATTATATTAGTTAAAATTGAAGAGGTAAAGAATAAAAAAGTTTCTGTATGGTCAAAGATAAAGAATAAAATAATAAAAGAGGAAAATAATCAACCAATAGAAAAAATGCTTTTATTTGGAGTATTCACAATTATAAAAAATCGTAACAATAAAGAATTTTGGGATTTTATTAATAGAGAAGAGATAGTCCACAAGTATGAAATATTAGCAAATAAAAAGAACTCTTAACGGTTTTTTTTTATGACCAAAAGTATAGAGGTGATAATAAATGATTGAAGTAATTTATAAATACACTTGTAACAAATGCGGTAAAGTGGTTGAAGTACCGGCGCAAGTACTCTTGAACTTTCTTCCACCTATGCCAATGATACCATTTGGTTGGAATAGATTTAATGATGATGTTATCTGTGAAGATCACTTAGTTGGAATAATGGATAAAACTTCTAGTCAAGGATAAATGAAAGGAGGATAACGCCTTTAAGATATAGAAGTATATAATAGAAGGACGGTAGATAATATGGATAAAAATGTAAATAAAGCATTGATTACAAAACATAGTGCCACACTAATAGCTCTTTTATTAAATCCAGAGCCAATTACTAAAGCTATATTTATGGGAGTAGAAATACATAATATTATAAATGATTATAACAATAAAAAAGAAAGTGAAAATATAGAAGAAACAATAAAAATATTAAATACCAATAAAGATAAGATGATATCAGAATTAAAAAAATTGGATGATAATGAATGGGAAACTGTCAATAAATTTATTCTTCCTAAAGTATTTCATGAAGTAAAAAAAGAAGATGAAAAGGAGAAAATCAAATATATAATGCAGGGATTCTTATATTCAGTTAATAATAAAATTTATAAAAAGGATATTATATTATTATATTATGACGTATTAAATCAACTGAGAGCTCTTGATATAAAGATATTAGAATCTCTTGATAAATCCGGAAAAGTAGATATAAAATTTTCAGAAGAAGTAAAAGAAAATATTTCAATACCAGTGAATTATATATATTATAAATTGGAAAAACTTAATATATTAGATATAGCTCATGAGCTAGATTATTTAGCTGGTCTAGGTGAGGAAACCATAAAATTTGAAAATATTAAAATAAGCAAATTTGGAGAACAATTTATTAATTTCATTTTTAATAGAGAATTTTAATTATATATAATTTAAAATATACACGTAAAAAAGAACTCTTAATAGGGTTCTTTTTTTACGCCCAAAATAAGAGAGAAGGCGAGATAATGGAAATTACATTAACAGATATAAAATACAACTGGGATATACAAGATGTTTATTATGCCAATGAAAAGCATCAAGAAAGAACTTTAAAAGGTTATACAGTATTATTTCTGATTAATGAAGATATAGAATCTAAAATGGATATATGGACACAACAAGAACTAAGTATAGAAGGAATAAAGGCAAAGATAAAAGAAAAATTGGAGGGAAAATAATATGTTTAAAAGAAAAGAATTATCAAAATTAAAATCAACGTCAATATTGGTAGCAGATGTGCAACCTATATATGTTAATGAGTATAAAGAAGCATGGCAAAAATTAAAGGAACAATTAATCAAGGAAGATAATAAAGACTTAATAAAAGCAATGGGAGAGATAGAAGCTGAAATATATAAACAATCTATTGAGTATATAAATACAGATAAAGAATTAAAGAATGATGAATTAAAGAAAATAGAAGATGCTTTCTTTAAACGATATTCAAAGTAGACACATGGAATATTAACAGGAGATGTATATAAGATAGTAAGTAATGCAATAAAATCAATGTGAATTTAGTGAGTTATATCAATGAACAATAATACTCGGATTGGAGTAATAAGAACCCAAGTAGCACAGCCACCATTATAAAGTGAGATGATATCTAATGGCACAACATAGTTTAAGACCATGTAAGAAGATGGGATGTCCAGAACTAACAAGAGATGAAAGTGGGTACTGTGATAAGCATAGATACATATATGAGGAACAACAAAAGAAAAGATGGAACACCATGGAAAAAGATAGGAAGAGCGCAAGAGAACGTGGGTATGATACAAGGTGGGATAAGGCAAGAAAAGGTTATCTGATCAAGCATCCGTTATGTGTAGAGTGTATGAAAGAAAGAAGATATACACCAGCAACAGTAGTGGACCATATCAAACCACATAGAGGTAATAAGCAATTGTTTTGGGATAGAGATAACTGGCAATCATTATGCAAGAGGTGTCATGATATGAAGACGGCAAGAGGTAACTAAGAATGAGAATAAGGATGGTGAGTATAGATGGTACAAGTAGTAATGATGGGTGATGCAACGATGCATAGATTGAGTGAGAAAGAATTAAAAGATATTGCGGAATATATTTGTAACAAAGATAAACTCATTGAAAGAGTTAAAATATATTATAGAGAAGAGAATGGCAATGTGATTACCAATGAGAAGGTACTAGAGTATGATTGTACACCTAACACTATCATAGAGACTAACTAGAGTGAGACATAACACTTACTACTAATACTAATATGGTAAAGACACTAGTAAAGCGATAACTAATAAACAATAGTTGTCTCTTTTTTTATTGTTGTAATGATTAGGTGAGTATCAAATGCAGGGTAGGGGGTATGTAAATCCTTGGGGCTATTTACGGGGGACCGTGTAGTCCAGATTTCCTCATAAAATATTCCCTTTATCAGATTTTTAGGAGGTGAGGTCATGGGTAGAAATGCAAAACCAATTAATTTATTATTGGCACAGGGCAAGAAACACTTGACCAAAGCCGAAATTGACAAAAGAAAAGATACCGAAATTAAATTAGGAAATAATAAATTAGTATGCCCTAATTATATCAAAAATAACGTAAATGCATATAAGAAGTGGAAAGAAATCGTTAAAATTTATAAAGAAGTTGATTTTGTTTCTAGTGGAGATACTGGATTGTTATCAAGATACTGTATGACACATAGTGAATATTTGAATTTATGTGAAACTAGGGACAGATTGAGCGGATTACACGCAGATTGGTCACAATATCAAAATATATTTCCAGAAGAATTTCAAGAAACTGTTGAAAGAGTTTTATATTCAAATACAGATCTTCAAATGGAGACAGCAATTAATAAAAAAATGGATATGCTTATAAAAATGGAAGATAGACTATTCTTAAATCCATTATCAAAAGTGAAAAATGTGCCAAAACAGGAACCTAAACAAACACCTAGCACATTTGACCAAAAGTTTGGTGATATATGAGCCTTTTAGAAGAACTAATTCAATACAGTAACGATATAGTGGAAGGTAATATAGTAGCTTGCAAAAAACACAAATGGGCTTGTCAAAGATTTTTAAATGATTTAGCAAGAGAAGGTACAGAGGAATTCCCTTATGTTTTTGATGAAGAAAAAGCAAATAACTTTTTAGATTGGATGAGATTTTTCAAACATACTAAAGGACCATTGGCAGGGACACTTATAGAACCCCATATTATTCAAAGGTTTAATTTTGGGAATATATATGGATGGATAAAAATAAAAAATGGTTATAGGAGATTTAAGAAATCATACTGGCAAGTAGGGAGGAAAAATGCGAAGTCTCAAAGTGAAGCTTGCGTTGGTAATTATGAAACTTTTGCTGATGGTGAAAGCGCAAGTGAAGTATATTGTGCTGCAACAAAAACTAAACAAGCAAAAATAGTATGGAACGAAGCAAGATTACAAGTTAAAAGGTGCCAATTTTTGAAAGGTAAAAATAAGATAGCCAATGGTCAAATAATTCATATTAAATCAGACTCTTACATGACATATCTTAGTAAAGAAGATGGTAAAACAGGTGATGGATTTAATCCTCAGTGTGGAATAATTGATGAATATCACGCCCATCCAACAAGTGAAATGTATGACATTATTGTATCTGGTATGGGTTCAAGAACGCAACCATTAATGATGATTATTACAACTGCTGGATATGAATTAAATCATCCTTGCTATTCGGTTGAGTATAAATATGTTAGTAATATATTGAACCCCGACAGTACTACAGAAAATGACGAATATTATGTAATGATTAATGAGCTTGATAAAGACGAAAAGGGTAATTTATTAGATGATATAAAGGACGAAAAAGTATGGCTTAAAGCCAACCCAATAGTAGCTGAAAATGAAGTTGGACTTGATTATTTAAGAGGAGAGCTGAAAGCGGCACTAGATGCACCTGAGAAAATGAAAACATTTCTTACTAAAAACATGGATGTTTGGATTGATAAAAGAGCAAGTGGATATATGGAAATGGATAGATGGAAAGCTTGTGGTGATGATAAATTTGATTTAAATATATTAAAGAATGCAGAATGTATAGCAGGTTTAGATTTATCGGCAAAGATTGATTTAACATCTATTGATTGTGAGTTTAAACTTGACGATGGAAAAAGGGTTGTATTGAGCCATAGTTTTATGCCAAAAGATAGACTTGCAGCTAAAATGGACCAAGACAAAGTACGCTATGATCTATGGGAAGAGCAAGGATGGCTTACATTAACTCCAGGAAGTGTAGTTGATTATAAATATATTAAAAAGTATATCAAAGACAAGGAACGGCTATATAGATGGAGGTTTAAAGAAATAGTATATGACCCATGGAATGCTACACAATTTGCTCAAGATATGGAATCAGACGGATATACTATGGTTGAAATGCGACAAGGGATAAGAAGCCTAGGAGAAGGTACAAAGGATTTTAGAGACGAAGTTTATGCAGGTAATATAATTCATAACAACAATCCAGTTTTAACATGGGCACTAGGAAATGCGGTTACTAAAGAAGATGCTAACGAAAATATTATGTTAGATAAAGCTAAAAGTACATTTAGGATTGATCCAGCTGCTGCAGCTATGAATGCACATGCAAGAATGATTATTATTAATCCTAATGCTGGACATTCAGTTTATGCAAAACGTGGAATGAGAAGTTTATTATAAGGAGCTAAATAAATGTTTAATATATTAAGTAAACTAAAAAGGTCAAAAGATGTACCGCTAGCCAATTTTAAAATTGATAGGCCACCTAAACAACCACGGAAAATACCTATGCCACCATGTGCACCACCAAGTTCAAAAATTGCACAATTATATACACTTAGTGATTTAATATCCTTAAGTGACAGAAACGTAATATCAGATAATGAATTTAAAAAGCTATCGAGAGGTTTTCTAAAACTAGATGCTGATAAACCATTAAGTAAAAATTATAGCTGTATTCATTGTGAAAAAGCTTTTCAAAGTAAACTGGATGATGCAAAATGCCCCAAATGTGGTGCATATGGAATTAGAGTACCACGAGTAAAACCAACTCCACCAAGGAATAGAGTAGTAAGGGATGAAAATCACCCTAAATGAAAACGTGGAAATATTCGGGAAGAACTTAGGAAATATGTACTATATTAGTGTGCTATACTTGCAATATAGAAAAATTATTAGAGGGGCAGAATATGCCTTATTTTTATTTAAAGCTTTTTTATTTCAGATATGATTGGAGGTGGTTAAAATTTGAATGAATTTCAGCAAAAAGCTGCAAAACTTATATTTGGTAAGACGTTTCAAGAAAAAGTTTCGGACTTTTTAACAGGTAATGATTTAGAAGGAGATAGCACAACAGGATTCAATATAGATAAAGTAACGGCAATGAAGTATAGCGCAGTTTTTGGTTGTGTGAGAGTTTTAGGAGAAACCTTTGCTAATACACCAGCCATGTTGTATAGAAAAGATAAAAACGGTGAAAGAAAAGAAACAAATGATCTAGCAATATATGATATTTTACACAACGAACCCAACAGTGAAATGTCACCTTTCAATTTTAAAGAAATGTGTATGAATTCTTTAAATTTGGGAGGGAATAGTGTATCTCAAAGATTGCTGAATCGCAAAGGCGAATTGATAGGATTATATCCGTATGTTTATGATAGAGTGGAGATTCATAGAGATATTAATACCAAAAAACTTATATATACAGTAGATGGTAAGAAGGATTTTTCAAGAGAAGAGGTTCTGCACATACCAGGTATAAGTTTTGATGGGATTGTGGGATTAACACCAATAGAATACGCTGCATCTGCTATAAGATTAGGAATTTCATATGAACAATTTGGTGTTAATTTCTATAAGAATGGTGCAAACTCAACAGGTGCTTTTAAAAGTCCAGGAGTGCTGGAGGAAGTAGCATTTAATAGACTTAAAAAAGAATTGAAAACAAATTATACAGGTTTAAAAAATACTGGTACTCCAATGATTTTAGAAGATGGGTTAGAATTTCAACCATTTCAAATTAAACCAGTTGATGCCCAACTTTTGGAAAGTAAGTATTTTCAAATAGAAGATATTTGCCGAATTTATAGAGTACCACAACATTTAGTCAATAAACTTGATAGGTCCACAAATAATAATATAGAGCAACAAAGCCTTGAATTTGTTATGTACACAATGCTCCCATGGTTTAAAAGATGGGAAGACAATGTGAATATGCAATTATTAACACGAGAACAAAGACAAGCAGGCTATTATTTGGAATTTAAAGCAGACGCACTGTTACGTGGAGATATAGCAAGTAGAGCAACTTACTATGCACAAGGCAGGCAATGGGGTTGGCTATCTGTAAATGACATTCATAGACTTGAAAATATGCCTTCTATTGGAGAACCAGGAAACATCTATTTACAACCTTTAAATATGGGTAAGGCTGGTGATATACAAACAAAAGACCAATTAAAGGCTATGACAGAAGCCATATACAATACTATTTTAAACAAAAACAAATAAAAGGCTATTAAGCCTTATTTTTATGCTTAAAATTAAGTTTAACTACTTATTTTATAGATTAATTACTTTGAAAGGAGGTAAATATATGCCTAAAATATATCAATTTACTAAAAAAGATAAAACAGGGAATATTAAGAATGTTGGCAAAATGGAAATTAAAAATCAATCAAACAATTCAGCAGATTTATATTTTTATGGTGATATTGTAAGTATTGCTTACAATGCGGAAGATTGGTGGAGTTTTGGAGACCCGGAGGATAAAGCACCACAAGATGTTGCGGATTTTTTAAATGAACTTGATGGAATGACAGATGTAAATATACACATAAACAGTGGTGGTGGTGATGTATTTGCTGGAATAGCGATATATAACATACTCAAAAGCAATGATGCGAACAAAACAACTTATGTTGATGGACTAGCTGCAAGTGCTGCAAGCATAATAGCATTGGCAGGAAATACAGTAATAATTCCTTCATCAGCGCAATTTATGATACACAATGCATGGACTTTTGCACAGGGAAACGCAAATGATTTCAGACAAACAGCAGATTGGCTAGACCAAATTGGATTGTCTCTAGTAAATATCTACATGGACAATGCAAAAGATGGTGTAACAGAAGAACAAATAAAACAAATGATGGATGATGAAACATGGATGACAGGGGAACAAACATCAGAGTATTTTAATGTACAGGTAGATAAAACAGCAACAGTGGCAGCTTGTGCAAATAGTGAATTCTTTGGAAAGTATAAACACTTACCTAAAAGCCTTGCTAAGAAAGAGCCACAAGCAGCTAAAAACTCACAAGACAGTAACAGTGAAATATTAAAAGCACTAAATAAGATAAATAATAAACTTGAAGAGTTAGAAAAAACAGTTATTGAAGAGCCTAAACTACAAGATAACAAAACAATAGAACAATTAAAAGCAAAATTGGCTTTAGAATGCACACTCTAAGGTTATTTTTATGCAAAAAATAAAAATTCGGGGGTAAAAAATTGGATAAATTAAAAGAATTACAAGACAAAAAAGCAGCATTACAGGTACAAGCAAAGGCATTAATCGCTAAAGATGATGCTACAGCGGAGGAAATACAGGCAAAACAGGATGAAATAAAGGCTGTAAATGCAAAAATAAGTGCTCAAGAACAAATAATTGAGGATGAAAAAGTACAAGCAGCAGCAAAGGCATCTGCTAAGAAAGTAGTTAACGATCCTTTATATGCCGACCCAGCTAATCACAGTAAAGACAAGTGGAAAGGCGGCATAGGTGAATTTTTACAAGCAGTTTCACAGGCATCTGCACCAAGTGCTAGAATAGATAATCGTTTAATATTACAGAATTCTGCAAGCGGGACAAATGAAAATGTTGGTTCAGAGGGTGGATTTTTAATGGATACCGACTTTATAACTGATCTTATGAGTTCAATGAATGCTGAAACACAAGTTGCTAACAGAATAAGAAAAATCCCTATAGGCGCAAATACAAATAAATTAAATACTGTAGGAATTGATGAAAATAGCAGGGCAGATGGAAGTAGATGGGGCGGTGTTCAAGCTTATTGGGGTGCAGAAGCTGGAACAGTTGCAGCCAGTAAACCAAAGTTTAGAGATTTCGAATTAAAGCTTGAAAAGCTAATCGGACTTTGCTATGCAACTGATGAATTACTTCAAGATTCTACAGCATTAGGAAATATAATTCAACAAGGGTTCGCAGAGGAAATGTCATTCAAAGTTGATGATTCAATAATTAACGGCGATGGTATTGGAAAGCCTTTAGGAATATTAAATTCAAAAGCATTAATTACTGTACCAAAAGAAACAAGTCAAGCTTCTGGAACTATAGTAGCGGCAAACATAAATAAAATGTGGATTAGGTTGCCTGCTAGATTAAAGAAAAATGCAGTTTGGTATATAAATCAGGAACTAGATTCACAACTTACTGAAATGGCATTTAATGCTGGAACAGGCGGTACTATTCATCCGTTAGCAATTGAATATTTGCAAAAAGGAACATTAAAAGGAGCACCAGTTATTCCAATAGAACAGGCAGCTGGATTAGGAACTGCTGGAGATATTATATTATGTGATCCTACACAATATGTTGGAATTGATAAGAGCGCACCTAGAGCTGATGTTTCTATTCATGTAAGATTTTTATATGATGAACAATTATTCAGATTTATCTATAGATTTAATGGAGCACCATTTAGGGATAAGCCTATTACTCCATACAAAGGTACAACTACATTAAGCCCATTTGTAACATTAGCAAGTAGATAATTTGAGAGGAGAGATATTAATATGAGATGTTTAACATTTATACCAGAATCACATAGAACAAGAGTACTTTTAGCGCCACAAACAACAGCAGTAGGAGAGGCGAGCTATGTTGCCCCAACTCCTGGTGTTCAAAAAATAACTATAAGGGCAATTGTGTCTATGGGAAATGCAGCACCACTGGCACTAACTTTAAATTCTGCTGATGATGCAGTGGGAACAAACCCAGTGGCATTTGCTGATATTCCTGTTTTTGTCGGAGGAGTTAGACAAACAGACGCACACTTGTATACCATAGATGCCGATACTGGTAATTTTATAGTGGATTTTTGCATAACACCTGAACTTATTCCACAAGGAAAAACATTAGGATTAAGTTACGCAATTAGCAATGCAGCGAATTTAATTTCTGCTGAAATAATTGAAGAAACTGTATATGCTCCAACAGCTTCTTAATAATTGGTGGCTAGTCCACCTTTTAAGGTTGTGATCTTATGAATACAGAATATAATTTAAAACTGGTTACACCACCAGTAATTGAACCTTTAACGTTGCAAGAAGCACAAGCATATTTAAGGGTAGAAGATATAACAGATGATGAAGAAAACTCTTATATTCAAACGCTTATAACAGCCGCTAGAGAATGGTGTGAAACATATCAGCACAGGGCATATATAACTCAGACGTGGGAAATGTCATTAAAAGAATTTCCATGCGCTAGGGAGGATTCTTTAAACAATTATCATATACCTAATATTATTGAAATACCTAAAGGAAATTTGCAAACTATTAATAGCATAAATTACAAAGACATATACGGTACTGAATTTAATTTAGTTGAAAATGTTGATTATATAGCTAGTAATAGTGGGATTTTAGGAAAGATATGCCCACCATATGGCACAATATTTCCGTATGGACCATTATGGCCATTAGATCCTATAATAATAAATTTCACTTGTGGATACGGTGATAATGCTACTAAAGTACCACAAAAAGTCAAACAAGCTATGTTTATGCTTATAAGCCATTGGTACGATAACAGGTCTATTATAAGTGAACTAAGAAGTGTTGATGTTACAAAAGAAATGGCATTTGCCGTTACATCTTTATTAAAAATGGATAGGATAACTATATTGTAGGTGGTGGATTAAATGGGTGCAGGAAAATATAATCACAAAATAACAATTGTTCAAAATATAAATAGAAATTTATCTAATCCGCCTACAGATGAAAATGGTACACCTTTAGAAAATTGGCAACCATTTAAAAAACCTTGGAGTAGAAAAGAAGGATTGAACGCAAGATTATTTTATGCAGCGGCCGCAAGTCAAAGTGAAACAGACACAATATTTTTAATTAGATATTTTAAAGGCATTACTCCAGATATGAAAATTGTTGATAATGAAGGCACTTATTTAATTAAAGGTAAGCCAGCGGATAAAGATGGAAATAGAAAAGAACTGACTATTTATACAGAAGAGGTGGTTAATAGTGGGAGTTAATGTAGAACTCCAAGGTATGGGGGACTTACTCAATAGAATTGAAATGATGGGGCAGAAAACATCTAAGGTTATTAATCCAATACTAAAAGAAGCAGCTGGACCAATGCTTGAAGAAATTCAGAAAACAACAGAATTTATTGACCATTCACACAACCTTAGAAATGCCATGAAAATGAGTAAGGTTAAAACTATTAATGGTGTTAAGGCTATATGGGTTGGTGATGTAGATAAAGAAGCAAACTATAGTTGGTATGTAGAATTTGGACATACGAATCAACATGGAAAGGTTGTTCCAGCGCATCCATTTATGCGACCAGCTTTTCAAAATAACAAATATGTGGCTAAGAAAATAATAATATCCAAATTAAAGGAGGCTTTAAGATGAATATTTATAATGTTCTTAAAACTGCTTTAGCATCTTTAACTATTCCATGTGTGCAGACAATTTATGGGGGGCTGCAACAACATATATCACCTATTCTAAATATAACGATAAAGGTAGTGCGTTTGCAGAAACTACAAAGGAAATGGCAAAACATTATCATGTACAGGTTGATTTGTGGAGTAAAGAACTTCAAGTTGAGTTAGAAGAACAGATAAAAATTTTATTATCAAACAATGGATTCTGTGAGATAACAGCACAAAATTTATATGAACCTGAAACAAAAACATATCATACACCGATTAGTTGTACGTATGTAGACGAGCACTCATGATTGAGTGCATTTTTTATGTAAAAATTTAAGGAGAGTGATTTTAATGCCAGCAACAGGAATAACAAAATTTGCAGTAGCAATAAATACAGCAGATACAATAAATAACTTAGCATATAATACTCCAGTAGTATTTCAGAACATACAGGAATTAGACATAAAGCCAAAACAAAATACAGACAAGGCATATGCAGAAAACAGACTTATAGATCAAGCAACTTTGTTTGATTCAGCAGATTTAACGGCACAATGGTACGATTTATATGTACAAGAAAGGGCGCTTATATTAGGACAAAATATATCAGCAGAGGGTGGAACTTATGCAGCATTAGGAGATACAGCACCTTATTTAGCAGCTCTTTATAAATCACCACTAACAGGAAACCAAGGTAATAGGTACGGAGTAGTTTACAAAGGGCAGTTTACATTGCCTGATGACACAATGAAGGGACTGGAAGGCAAACCGGATTTAGGACAAGTACCTAAAGTGACAGGTTCATTCCAACCAACCAATTTTGTAATTAAAGTTACGGATCCGAATACAGGATTACTCGTAGAGAAACATCCGTGGGAATATCATATTGATACTACACAGGATTTGGATGAAATGTGGTTTGGAAATGTTTATATTCCTGGAGTAGATACAACTGCATTGACAGCAACTACGATACCACTTGATGCGGCAACAGGGGTTTCAGCTAGTGGAAGTGTAGTTATTACATTTAATAAAGCATTAAATGTCGATACGGTAAATGGTACTAACATATTTTTGATGAAAGCTGATGGAACTTCCATAGCCACAGCAGTAACAATTGATAGTACAAATAAAATAATTACAATTGACCCAATAGCAAATTTAGCAGTTGGTGATTATGTAGGAATTGTGACAGAAGGAGTAACTAGCCTTAGTGGTGTTAAATTATCAGATAAATTAGCAATTAACTTTACAGTATAAAAGGAAAGGGCGTAAAAACCCTTTCTATTAAATTTGAAGAAAATAGTTTATAACCAAGCAGGTAATGAACTTTATAATAACTTTAAGATAAGATAAAAAATATATTGGAGCGTGAAAAAATAATGGAATTAGAAATAGTTTTAGAGAAGGGTAAAGGAATTGATAAAAATAATAAGCCAATTATAGAAAAGAAAACTTATAAAACATTTAATCCAAAACTTAAAATGGTTAGAAAATCACTTGAGGTTTTAAATAGCGGAGCATTTGACCACATTACTCCAGAAAGCATTGATGAGATAGGAAATTTCATAGTTGAACTATTTGAAAAGCAATTTACTATAGATGAACTATTTGAGGAATTACCAGCTGATCAATTTAAAACTAAAGCATTTGAATATATGAATACTATCTTAAATACCATGGGTGTGAAATTAAATACAGTCCCCCAAGAAAAGGTGGAGTAACTAAAAAACTAACTCCACTGGATTTTATTAAAGAACTTTATATAGATCTAATGCAAACACAATCTATATCGCAAATTGATGATATGGATTTCTTTTGGTACTTAGATTTAATAACATATTCAGTAGTAAAGCCAAAAGAATTAACACCTATAGACCAAATCTTTTAAGAAAGGAGGTTAATTTATATGGCAGATGAAATAGCGGGATTAGCGGTCAAAATCGCGATGGACGATTCTAGTTTTACAACTGGTATTCAGGATTTGAAAAGGCAATTAACAGTATTAGACACTGGTTTTAAATCAAGTATTACAAGTTCAGATACTTTTGGCAAGTCACTAGATGGCTTAAAACTTAAAGCTAGTTCACTAGGTGAACAAATAACTGTTCAAAAGCAAGTAGTTCAACAATACCAAGAGCAATTACAAAAGTCTAAAACTGCATTAGAGCAAGAATCTACAACAATGATGGAATTGAAAACTAAAGTTGATGCATCAAAAACAGCATGGGAAGAAAGTAAAATTACCATGGGTGAAAATACTGAAGCTTCAATTGACCTAGAAAAACAATATAAGGCCTTAGATGCAGAATATACAAAGCAAGAAGCATCTGTAATTAAGAATTTCAAAGCAGTAGATGGTTATACTATTCAAACTAATAAACAGCAAGCATCCTTAAACTCTATGCAGAATAGTTTGGCAAGTACAAATAAAGAAATAGCAACCCAAGGGAGCAATTGGATTACTGCAGGGACACAATTAACAACTTTATCTACAAAGACAAAGGCCGTTGGTGAGAGTTTAACTACAGTTGGAGAAAGTTTAACCACTAAGGTTACTTTACCAATAGTGGCAGGATTAGGATTAGCGACTAAATCAGCGTCAGACTTTGAACATCAATTAGCGGATATAAGAAAAGAAGTTGCTGCAACAGGTATTCCAGTCTCACAGGTTAATTCATTGATGAGCCAAATGTCTAGTTCATCATTAACATGGAGTGAGGATTTCGGACAATCTACAGATGATATAAATCAAGGTTTATTAACACTTGTTAAAGATGGATATACTGCTAGTGAAGCAATGGATACTATGCAAACATCTTTATATACGGCGAGAGGTTCAAATGAAGAATTAGAAACTACAGTAGATAAATTAGGCTCGTCACTAGAAGCCTATGGGATGAAAACCAATGATGCTGCTACAACTACTGCAAATATGACACATATGGCAGATACTTTCGCTTATACTGCTAATCACACTAAAGCTAGTATTTCAAGTTTAGGAGAAGCTTTCAGTATTGTTGGACCATTAGCTAGTCAGTTAAAAATTCCAATGTCTCAAACAGCTGCGGCTATTGGAGAACTAGAAAGTAATGGTATAGATGCATCTACGGCAGCAACAAGTTTACAAGCAGGGTTAGTAAACTTAACAAAGCCTACTAAAAAGATGCAAACTCAATTAGATTTAATGAAATTTTCAGCGTTTGATTCAAATGGGAAAATGAAAGACCTTACAACAACTATATCAGAAATGTCACAGAAAACGTCTGGGTGGACAGATAAGCAAAGAGAAGCAGCTTATGCGACTATATTTGGGAAAGAATCATTAGCATCTTGGGGAATATTGATGCACAAAGGTAGTGGATATTTAAGTACACTTTCTACTAATGCTAATAATGCTACAGGAGAAGTTAAAAGATTATCCGATAGTATGAAAGATACAGCACAAAACAATTTTAAAGAATTACAAGAATCCGTTTCAGCACTTGGGATTGCGTTTGGACAAGATGTATTACCATCATTAGTACCTGTTGTAAAACAAGTAACCTCATTAGTTCAAGGTTTTAGCAAACTGGACGATAGCACTAAAAAAAATATTGTAACAGTTTTGGAAGTAGTTGCTGTGGCTGGACCTACGTTACTTATAATCGGTAAAGTAGCTACGGGACTTAGTGTTGTAGAGAAAGGTGTAGGTAGGCTCACTGGTTTTATTGGTAAAAAAATTATTGCAAGTCAAGCAGATGCAATTGCAACAGAAGCAAGTACAGTGGCCACAGAAACCACGACTACGGCAACCGAAGCAAATACAGTTGTAGAAGAGGTAAACACAGCAGCTGAAGAAGCAAATACCGTAGCAAAAGGCACCGGAGCCGTAGCAACGGAAGCAACTACAGCTGCTACTGTTGCAAAAACAGCTGTAACTGAGGCAAGCACATTAGCCGAAGGGGGAGCAGCAACTGCAGCAGCAACAACTGCTACTGAAATTGCAGGAGTTGGAGTAGCATCTGCAACAGCTGGAGAAGCTGTTGCAGGAGCAGGAGCGGCAGCCGTTGGTGCTGGAGAAGCATTGGGTGGAACTGCATTAGCTGGAGGAGTAGCAGCAACAGGATTAGCAGCACTTGCAATATCAGCAGCTCCTTGGCTAATAGCTGGAGCTGCTATAGTAGGAACAGGGATAGCTATACATCATGCAATAACAGAACAAGCAGCTCCAAGCGTAGATTTATTCAATGATAAAATTCAAGAACATACAAAAACCATGGGTGCATATGGTACGGAGATGGATGTTACAACAACTAAAACAGTAAACTTTGATGATGCTACTAAAACTGCAGTTAGTTCATACATGCAAATGGATGATAATGTTAAAAAAACTATGACAGATATATATGTAAATTCTGATAAGTTCACTGGGCAAACAAAAACAGCAGTTATATCACAATTTACAGATATGGCAAATAAGGTTACTAACTTAAATGGTAATGCTAAAGATAAGGTTTTAACGGATTTTACAAATATGGTTGGTAATACAAGCACTTTATCTACTAAAAATAAGAATGATATTGTAGCACAATATACACAAATGGTAAGCAAGGTTAGTGGATTAACAGCACAGCAGAAAACTGATACTATTAAAAAGTTTACAGACACTATGACACAAAGTACAGGCATAACCAAAACGCAAGTAGACAGTGTAGTGAGCCAATTTTCAGCTATGGGCACTAAAATTAAAAATGCAGATGATACACAATATAATACTAGATTTAAAACTATGCAAGATTATTTCGCTAAAAGTGATGCTTTAAGTACAACTGATGAACAAAAAGTATTAGCGAATATGACTTCAAATAATAATGCACAAAAAGCTAAAATAGACACATATGAAGCACAAATAACAGCCATTTATACTAATGCATCTAATCAGCATAGACAATTAACTACTGCTGAACAAACACAAGTTAATGACATACAAAATAAAATGAATACTACTGCAGTAACGTCTTTAAGCAGTAATGAAATACAAAGTAAAGTAATTCTTGAGAGAATGAAAAGCTATGGTACAAGTATCACAGAGCAACAAGCAACTAGTATTATTCAAAGTGCTAATAAGCAAAGAGATGGATCCGTAGCGGCAGCAAACGACCAGTATAATAAAACAGTTGCGAATTTTATCTATCAAAGGGATGTAACTCATTCTATAACAGCTGACCAAGCTACGAAACTAATAGCAGATGCTGGAAAGATAAGAGACCAAAGTATACAATCAGCGAAAGACCAAAGAGAACAAGTAGTTGGGCATCTAACTAAGATGAACAGCGATTTAGTTAAGGATATGGATACAAGTACAGGGAAAATGCTATCACCTTTTACAAAATTCGGCGATAGCGTAGGACAAGAATTTGCAAAAATATCTCAAGGGTGGGCTAATTTGAGCTTTCCCGAAAAAACATTAAAGGTTGTAGGTAATATTGTAAGTGGGTTAACTGGTCTTTCTATACCAGGACTAGCCACAGGTACAACAAATGCCACAAAGGGTTTGACCTTAGTGGGTGAAAAAGGTCCTGAACTTGTATATATGGGTGGTGGTGAAACAGTTTTAAATAATAATGATACCACAAAGCTTATGCAGAACGGGATTTCGAATAATTTATCGTCAATGGCAAATAGCATGAGTAATATGCAAGTACCTTCATTATCATCTTTAAATACATCAAATAATACTACCAATAACTACGTAAATAATGTATCTAATAATGCAGATGGTGCTAATTCAAACAATAGTGGTTCTAGTAAAATCGGTGATTTAATATTTAACGTTGAAAAGGTTATTGGATATCCTGATTTAAAAAAATTGATGAGAGATGCAAATAACATTAAGACAAATATAAATATGGGGAAGGGGGCGGTGTAATTGGCAACATACATAACATTTAAAGATATTTGCTCTTTAGATATTAAAGGTGTATATATTCAAACATATCCCTTACCTGATGCATCATCCCCAAGTAGACGTGTAACTAAAACTCCGGTGGCTGGAAGAAATGGTAATTTGAGAATTTTAGAAAGTGACGATTATGGACAAGATGTATTTGATAGCATAGAAAAATCCATTGATATTCTATACAAAGGTGATAACTTGGATTTAATGAAAAACTGGCTTAGAGGTAATGGAAAGTTAATTTTAAGTAATGCATCTGATAGGTATTGGAAGGCTAGTATAGATAATATTATATCTATAGATAAATTACTTATTAATAATTTAAGGACTTTTACGGTGGTATTTTCATGTTTCCCATATGCCTTTTTAAAATTTGGTGATACACCTATAGTCTATAATCCAACAACTACAACTTGGGAAACAATAATTATGAATGAATATGATTTATCTTTGCCACACTTTAAAATCTATGGGCAGGGTGATATTGGATTACTTATAAATGGTGTTGAAACTGATTTTTACGCAGTGGATCAGTTGGTTGAATGTGATTCAGATTTACAGCAGTGCTATAAAGGCAACCAAAACTTAGGCATGAATATGTCGGGTGAATTTCCAGTATTATATCCAGGTAAAAATGTTATTGAATTTATAGGCAATATTAAGCAAGTAATATTAACTCCACACTGGAGAACTTTATAGGAGGAATTGAAATTGAATAAAGAAGATGTAATTAAGATATACAAGGCAATAGGTGCTGAAAAAGATAAGGGAAATGTAAAATTTAGATATGTACTATTAAAAAATGAAAATATTATTAAATCTGAGATAGAAGCACTCATAGAGATAGAAAATGGCATAGACAAAATAATAGAACCTTTGAATAAAAAAAGAGGAGAATTGATTAAGGAGATAGGCTCACTAAATGAAGCAACAAACGAATATACTATCAAACCCGAAGAAACAGAAAAAATCAATGAGTTTACTGAGAGATTTAAAGCAATACAAGAAAAATATAAGGATTCAATCGCTGAATATAACAGGAGCTATGCTGAATATAAAGAAATGTTAAAAGAAGATTTAGAGACTCCTTTAAATTTATTCGAAGTTAAAATTGAAAATTGTCCCGAAGATTTACAAACAGAAAGTTTAGAAATATTTATGAAATGTGAAATTATAAAATAGGGAGATGATTAGATGTTTGATGGATTTTATCCTTTGAATTTAGAAGTAAATAAAGCGTTGGCAGATCTTCCAGATGTTAAAACCACTGACCACAAAAGTCGTGGACTTGATATAACAAGAACCTTAAATGGAGTTGTACAAAATACAGCTAATCAAGCCATATATCTTAATGCTAAAACACCGAATGGGAGGACAATATTTGAAGTAGCAGACGTAATTGACACTGGGGTTGGGCATTATATGGTAACTTATCCTGACAGTATGGTAAATGTAGCGGGAGCGGTAAGCCTTGAACTTATGATAGTAGACCCAACTGGAACAATATCAACCAATACTGGAACAGTTAATGTAGTTCAAGCAGTAAGTAACTATGAGGATATAATAAGTGATCCAAACTATCCAGCCCTATTAAAAGCACTTAATACTATACAAGCTATGCAGGCATCACTTGTGGACATGCAAACTCAAATCAATAATGCAGAGCACTACGAAACAGGAGATATAGTTGCTTCACCAGTAGCAAAAAATATAGCTCACTGGCTACCTTTAGATGGTAGGTCAACGAGTGGATATAGTGGATTAGCTTCAATTTATGGGGCTAACTTACCAAATGTGGATGGTAAAACACTCGTACAAATAGATGCTACACAAACTGAATTTAATGCCATAAGTAAAACTGGCGGAGAGAAGACACATACTCTATCCATAGCGGAAAGTGCTGCACATATACATGGATTAGATATGTATAAATGTAGCGAAGAAAATGCAGGGCATTATTCTTTATTACCACAAGGATATAACGGATACAATGGTTTTGCAGATAGAGTAATGGTTGTTGCATCTAATGGCGCTCGCTCAACCGAGTATATTGAGAGTACAGGCGGAGGTCAAGCACATAATAATTTACAACCATATATTGTTATTGGTAAGTTTTATGTCCATATCTAGGTGGTGATTAAATGATAATACTTTATGACAAAAATAAAACAAGTAATTTTGATAGAAATGATTTGGTACTACAAAATGTTACTAAATGTGAAGTGACATGGGAGAAAAATGGGCAGTTTCAAATTGATTTAATTTATGCAATAACCCCCGGGGATACAATATGGGAAAGTATTGTTAAGGGGGCTATTATTAAATGCCCAGTGGCACATCAACAAGATCAGTTGTTTAGACTTAATACACCAACAAAAAAGATGGATGAGAATAGTCAGTATATGTATATCGAAGTTACTGGATACCATATAACTTACGATTTAAATTATAATTTTTTAGAGGATGTAAAAATAGCAAATATGAGTGGTATAGATGCTGGAAATTATATTCTAGCAAATACACAATATTTACACCCTTTTAGTTGGGTAGGTGATATTGCTAGTGTAAATACGGCTGAATATGTAAGACGAAATGTTGTTGATGCTCTAGTCGGCAGTAACGACCAGGAGTATATTAACTTATGGGGTGGGGAACTTGTAAGAGATAATTTTAATATTGGAATGTATAAGCAAGCTGGACAAAATAATGGTGTAGTAATTAAATACTCAAAAAATCTTACAGGCTTTGAACAGTCGGCAGATGATAGCAATTTAATTACAAGAGCAATGCCCACATTAGGTAGTACAAGCACTACCACAGATTCAACAGATACAAGTACAGATACGGTGTTACCCGAAAAATATGTTGATAGCCCATTGATAAATAACTATGCCAATATCTATGTAAAAGAAGTGCAAGTAACACTTACAGATGCACAAAAATTATTACCTAATGACCAAATTTATCAACTCATGAGGGACTATGTTAATGCTCAGTATGCTAATCATATTGATATTCCCATTTACTCTTATGTAGTAAATTTTATTGAGTTATCTAAAACAGAGGAATATAAAAAATTTGCAATATTGGAAGAAGTTAAACCATATGACTTCATAACTATAAAGGCATTAGATATAGATGTAATAGCTGAATTGGTTGGATATACTTACGATTCATTAGTCAAAAGGTATGAAGAGGTTACCTTGGGTAATGTTCAAAACGATATTATAAGAAGTAATCAAAAATCACTGTTTCAATTATCACAACAGAATCAACAAAGTATTAAAATATTACAAGCACAAATGGGATATGTGCCTAACAGTATGTTATCAATTGCTAATTCTGCCACAAGCGGTGGTAATAATCTTTTTGACCATGCATTGGTATTAAGTAATACCGTACAAGAATGGGTTACTAGTGGGGCTAGTGTGGTGACTGACCCAACTTTACACGATACAGATTCAGTTTGGAAGTTAACACCCAATGGATATGTTAATAAAAATGATGTTATCATCAATCCCAATAACTATATTGGTAAACAAATGGTTTTTAGTTTGCAAGCCAAATATAGTGATATAACACTTACGGACAGCGGAGAGTATGGTGTATTCCAAAGCAATGTTCTATTAGGTGCATTAGATGCAGTCATCAAACGTTGCTTAGTGGGTGTACTTGGAACTACGTGGAATTTTAATAGTGCAGGAACTGGTCTTATATCAGAAATGGTAACAGTAACACCAGGGACTTCTATTACAATTTCTAACCAAAAAAATTATAGCTATATATTACATGGCTATGATAATAACCAAAACTTTGTAGTTGATTTTACAGTAGGAAGTATACCAGCTGGAGTATCTTATATGGTGGCTGAAATATTAGTGTCTTTAAGTCCCCAGAATATTGTGGGATTTAATGTTGCTGAGACTAACCCATACACTTCACCAAATATATGTAGGATATATGCAAATCAAGCAAATAGTGATTGGACAGTCCAAGAACAGGATTTTAACTTAGCAACTGAACATCCCAGTGATATTATACAATCCATAAACTTTAGGTCACTAAATGGTGATTCAAATGCAACTATATATATAGCTGCATTTATGATTAATACTGGAACTGTAAGAAGTGATTTCTCACAAAGCAGTAATGATACAGTTGAAACTTTAGTAGCCCACCAGATTGTGGCTGATTATATTACAGCTAAATCAGCAGATATTGATAATCTTCATGTAACGAATGAGACTGTAGATAACATAAGTATTGGCATTGCAAATGTAATAGATTTAACTACTGGTACATTAAAAGCTGGCTCTGTCACTGCCGATAGTATAAAGGCTGGAACTATTACTGTAGGAAGTGCAATAATTGCAAATGGTGCTATTACAAATGCATTAATTGCCAATGCAGCTGTGCAAACAGAACAAATTGCAGATGGTTCAGTCACAGACTTAAAAGTTGTAGATTTATCTGCCAATAGTATAACAGCTGGAACTTTATCTGTGGATAGACTTGTAATAAGGGGAACTAATAGCAGCATAGTATATGCATTAAACAATATTACAGGAGCTTTACAATCACAGAATGTGGACACTTTGAACGGTGAGACATTAACACCACGAACACTAACAGCAGATAAGCTTGTGGCAGATTCAATAACTGCAAATGAAATAGCAAGTAAGACTATTACAGCCAATGAGATTTTGACTAATACTATAACCGCAAATGAAATAAAGGCAAATACCATAACATCAAATGAAATAAAGGCTAATACAATAACTGTAAATGAACTATCAAATACTGTAGGAAGCAACTTGGATATATCTAGTAATACAAATTTAACTTTAGCAATTAAGAATGTTCAAGTTGGGGGAGTTAACTTTCTTACTAAAAATTCAATGCAAAATATTCAACAGATTGGGGGAAATTCAGTAGCCACCTATAATGGTGGAATTGCAATGGATGGTACACAAACAGCTATTAGCATAGCCAGTGGGACTAACCCACAACGTATGAGGTTTAACTATGTTTTACCATCCATAAATGGAAACTATAATATTTCATTTTGGGCTAAAACTACAGGTTCAGTCAATATTAATGGAGCAGTTGCATTTACTGACCTTAATACTCAGAGTATTGTTATCACACCAAACTGGACTAAAATAAGTGTAGCCATCAATGTAACTAATTTACCCTATAGTACCAACTTTTTTGAAATTACTGTAACTACCCCAAGTGTAACAGCTTTATTTGATAAGATAATGATAGAAAGTGGTAATAAAGCTTCAGATTGGGTTCCAGCAATAGTTGATAGTAATGCTCAAATATTTAATATATCCTTTAATAATTTGGTAAACTGTGCTGTTAATTATAATGTTATGACAAAATTAAATAATACTACTGGCTGGGATGCAGGTGGAGGTTCTCCTGAGACTATATCAAATGGCCTCTATGTAGAGGAAACAGTTACAGCTACAACTGGGATTCATATGACAGGATTAAGCTATACAAATCCAGATGCTAGTTACGAACATATTCAGTATGCATTTTATGTTGCTGGAAATAGTCTTTTACATGTATATGAGAATAATGTAGACAAGGGCGGTATTGGAACTTGGGCTGTTGGTGATGTTCTTAGACTATCAAGGGAAAATGGTAATATACTTTATTATAAAAATGGTGTTTTGTTATATACAAGTACAACCCCCACTACACAATACCCATTATATTTAGACACATCCATCTATGCTTATAATTCGACAATTACTGTGAAGAGTGGTTCAACTCTAAGTGGTGTTACATTTAATAGTAGTATACTATCATCAATCAATTTATCACCTGAAGCTGTAACTATTAATGCCAATAAAATAAACTTAAATGGCTATGCAACATTTAGTAGTCTTAGTACTCCAGGAACTACAACTATAAATGGTTCCAATATAACGACAGGAACAATAAATGCTAATTTAGTAACCGTTACAAACTTAAATGCCAGTAATATTACAACTGGTAATTTAACAGCAGATAGGATTAGTGGGGGCACACTAATACTTGGAGGTGCAACAAATGGAGTTGCAATAGTCAAAAATGCAGGTAATCACGAAGTTGTTAGGCTTGATACTGATGGATTAACAATCACATTACAAAATACATCAACAGGATTATTTGGTAATGCATTTAGAATACAAGCTTATACAGGCACTACTTTACTAAACATAGATGGTGGTGGTCAACTTATATACGCTGGTGTCTTCTCAGTTGGTACTCCTGGAAATGTTCAAGGTGAAACCATTATAAATGATGGGCTAATAACTGTATGCAATTCAGCAGGTACTCCAAAATTAAGTATGCAGAATGTATACCCACAAGTTGTAGGTGATGGAAGTATACTTCAGTTAAGCTTCAGAAACTCAACTGCTGATGGAAATGGGGTTGTCCTAGAAGGTGGTGGATTTAGGTCTGCAGGAAATGCCACTATGAACCTTGGTAATGCTGGTTATAGGTGGGCAACATTATATGCAGCTTCAGGGACTATAAATACTTCAGACAGAAATGAAAAGAATACTATTGAGTCATTGGATAGCTCAAAGGCTACAGAATTTATAATGGCAATTAACCCAGTATCCTATAAACTAAATTGTGGGGAAAGTAATAGAACCCATTATGGTATGATAGCACAAGATGTAGAGGATACCATGGTAGATTTGGGAATGACTTCATTAGACTTTGCTGGATTTATTAAATCTCCAAAGACTAAACCTGTTTTGGGAATTAATGAAGCTGGTCATGAACAGTATATAGATGTTGTTATTCCCAATGAATATACTTATGGCTTAAGATATGAGGAATTTATTTCACCATTGATTAAATGTGTTCAACAATTAAATGATAAAATAACAAGCTTAGAAAATGAAATGTCAGAATTAAAAAATGGGGCATCTACTGATTAGTGGGTGCCTTTTTTAATATAAAAAAATAATAAAAAAAGAGGATGGTATGAAATGATGATTAATGAATCAACAAACATGAGTGGAAGTATAGTAGTAAAGAGTACTGTAGGAAATGGTGATGTAGACACAATTGTAGCTTATGTAACAGCTTCACTGGATGGCAATGCACAGAGTCTTAATATCAATTTAAATGTTTCCAATAAAGTATTATTAAATTCAACTGGAGCTATGGATATTGCTGGAGAAACTCCTGCAGTACAATATACAGAATTTGAAACAGCAGTAAAAGCAAGAGCAAAAGAATTAGGTTATGTAATATTTGTTTAATAAAACATATATTTTATGAGAGGCTTTATATCCTATTTTATTTTTTGCAGAAAAAAGGTAGTAGATTTGGTCAGCAATTGGATTTACAAGTGTCTATCTTTGCTAATAGCTTTTTTATGTGACAATCCAAGATATTTTAAATTAAAAGCTTATCAAAAAATCTTAATAGGTGGCTTAGTTATAACACTGGGGGAATTAATCTCTGGTGTTATTTTAAATTTATGGTTGCATCTTAATATATGGAGTTATGCAAGTGATAGATTTAACTTCTTAGGGCAAATAGAATTAAAAAACTGTATTCTTTGGACACTTATAATAACGCCACTAATTCTTTGGTTAGATAGCCACTTGACTTATTATTTATATAAAGAGGATAAGCCTATTAGTTTAATTGGATTTTATAAAGATTTATTTACTCTGAAATAACGAATTAAATAATGAATTACAATTAAACATATACCTTATAAAGTAAGATATGACGATATTTAAGGAAATTTGTAGCATGAAAGTTATTGTAATAATATGTAGAATGGTGTTAACTTTTATATATAAGTAAATTAATTATTAGGGGGATTAATATGAGAAAGGTAAAAACTAATTGGAAGAAAATATTTGGAGTAATATGTTGCATATTTTTAATAACAGGAATTTTGGCTAGTACAAGTAGTGCTAAATATGTAAATGCTGCAACAATCGGACAATCATTGCCTACTCCTGAAAGCGGGTGGCAGAGAATTGATGATAGTGACAGTAAAATAAATTATGTTGGAAATTGGAGTAAGGAATCTATATCTGGAAATTATAATTTGACTAGCCATTATTCATATTCATTGTCGGATTCGTATAATTTTAAATTCTATGGTACTAAATTTAGGCTAATTGCTGCCTATAATACGGTTCATTCAAATAATGTAAGAGTAACAGTTGATGGTGTAAACTATAATTATTCTGGATATTACACATCATTAATTAGGGGCGTATTGGTATATCAATTAACAGATCTTTCTTTAGGAGTACATACTGTCACAGTATCAAATCAAGCAAACGGCGCTATAACATGTGATGCTATTGATATAGATGATACAGGATATTTTATAGAACCATCAGCAACACTAGCAACAGGAATATCATTAGATAAAACATCATTAGATATGAAAATAGGAGATACAAGCAATTTAACGGCAACAGTAACACCAGATAATGCAACCAATAAAACTGTAAAATGGACTTCGAGTGATACAAGTATAGCAACAGTAGATGCAAATGGTAAAGTTACAGCAGTAAAACAAGGTTCTGCTACCATTACAGCGACTACGCAAGATGGTAGTAATCAGTCAGCAACTTGTACAATTAATGTGAAAAATCCTGTTGATGGTAATGCATTATTGACGGTAACCATGACAGACGGACAACAAAGAACTTATGATATAACTATGAGTCAAGTTAATGACTTTATAACATGGTATAACAACAGAGCAAATGGACAAGGTAATTTTACTTATTCATTTAATAAAACTCCAAGTTCAGCAGCATACACAAAAAGAACAGAGTATTTAATATATGATAAGATATCAAATTATGATGTTGATGAATATAAGGCAAATTAAATAGCATTAGTACAAAAAATAGAGTCTGAAATACGGCTCTTTTTTTACATTTAAAATAGTTACAATAGAAAATTAATGTAACATAACAAAGGCAGAATAGAGGACTAGGAATAGTCTTTTTATTTTGCCTATTTTTAGTGGAAAAACTTAGGAAGAAAGTGTCTTAATTATATAGTAGAATAATAGTATAAAGAGTATCCAATTGGGTGCTCTTTTTTATTTGGAGGAGGTACGAAATGGATGCAACCATTGTAGGTATTATTTGTGGAATAGGGGGACTTGCTATAGGTTTTTTAGGATTTGTAAGAAATACGAAGCAAGATACAAGACAAGACACTCAAGAACAGGTTAGTAATTCAACTAGAGTGGAAATCAAGCTAGACTATGCTATCACAGGTATCAATGAAATCAAAGCAGATACAAAGGATACTAAAAAAGATGTAATAGCAGTATCAGAAAGGCTATTAAAAGTTGAAGAAAGCGCTAAATCAGCTCACCACCGACTAGATAGAATAGAAGATATAAAGGAGTGAATTAATGAAAACTAAAAACAGAATATTAACCATGTTAGTAGCATTTACATTTGTATTTGCTACTTTTTTATTTCCTTTAAATGTACAAGCAGTAACAACATATAAAGGGGTAGATGTTTACGAATATGACAATATAAGCAACTATCAGCAATTTAAAGACACTGGTACACAAGTGGTCATACAAAAGGCAACAGAAGGTTTATACCACAATGATAGTTTATTATATTACAGATACAATCATCTGTTGCAATATGGCTTTAAAGTGGGATTTTACCACTATGCAGATAACACAAGTAATCCAACAGGAGAAGCACAACATTTTCTAAATGAAATTAGTGTTTTACATTCTGATACTGTTCTATGGCTAGATATCGAAAATGAGGGCGAGTGGAGCAAAGACCAAGCTATAAGCTATACCAATGCTTTCATAAATTATGTACAAGCAAAAGGCTATAAGGTTGGTTTGTATACAGGTCAAAGCTTTTACCACGATTATCTTGAAGGCAATATATCTAGTGTACCTTTATGGCTTGCAAACTATAGTACAGCACCAACACTATTTCCCAATAGCTTATCATGGCAATATAGCGGAACTGGAAGAATTGACGGAGTTATTGGAGATATAGATTTGGATTATTTCAATTCTAGTATTTTCACTGGAAAAGCACCATCTCAAGCACAGGCAACTAAAATCAAAGATACTACTAGTACACAATTTTGGGGTGGCTATGACATAGATAAAGTAAGAAGTTTACAAAAATTATTGAATGGATTAGGAATAGCTAAATTGAACGAAGATGGAAAACTAGGTACTCAAACATTAAGAGCTATGGCAAGGTTACCTGTTGCAAAATATTCAAATTATCATAATTCAGCTTACACTAATTGGCTTGAAATTCAGTTAGGGAAAACTCCAGATAATATATTTGGTAACGGCATGAGTAATACTGTTAAAACTTTTCAAAGATCAAAAGGAATTTCGGCAGATAGTAAGGTTGGAATTCAAACTTTAAAAGAACTATTAAAATAAAAAAATATTGGAGGAATATAAAATGTCAAATTATAATTTATATGTAGCAGTTATCATAATTGTAGTAGTAATAGGGGGTATGGCTATTGTAGCACCTTATCTAAAAAAGAAAGGTATAAAAGCGGGTACTATACTAGAAAATGTAGAAGCAGATGTAATTAAGGCAGGCACAATAATAAAAGCAGCAGAATCTTTATCACCTAGTCCAGTATTAAACTATTTAGATATCATAGATAGTCTTGCAGAAAAAGCAGTAAAAGCGGCACAACAACTTTATATATCTTCACAATTACCATTAGATCAACGCAAGACTAAAGCTAGAGAAATTATACTTGATGGATTAAAAACTGCTAAAATAGCGGATACAAGTGAATTAGATACATTAATAGATGCTGTTATAGAAAGTACTATTTTGGATACTAAGACACCTGAGGAGCAGAAAACACAAGAACAAAATACGTTAACTCAGCAAAATACAGCGCTACAAGCTACTGTTACTCAATTAAACACAGACAAGGCACAATTAGAACAGCAAATTGTGGACTTAACTGCTAAGATTAATACAGTACAAGCTACAGTAATTACACAAGTATAGTAAAGAGCCTAGCGGGGTTAAAATCTCACTAGGCTCTTTATATCAAGTTATAATATATTCAAATACATATTGGGAGTGATTTTATGGAGTTTTTTATTTATATAGCCCCTTGGGCAACAATGGGTTTTAGCATTATATACTTATCAATAGAAAATGATAAATTAAGAAGTAGAATTGAAATTCTTGAAAAAAGAAAATAACATTATTTTTTAAATTTTGTCCATCCTAAAATAGCAATTATAATCGTAACTACAATTGAGACTATTCCAATGGCTAGATTTTCATGAATTTTGAACCAACTGTCTTTAGCGGACACTTGTGTGGCATTTTCGGTTGTAACAGCAGTTTCTTCAATTGATTTTTCAATTTCTATAACCCCTAGATTATTCAAATATTTTTTATATTTATAAGCTGTATCATCTACCCAAGATTTATTACTGGAGCTAAAACTGATTGTACTATAAGATATAATTGAACTTAATCCAATTGAATATACATCATCAATATCAATGCCACATAATACTATTAACGTTACTGATTCAATTGTATCGTTTGTATGTACTTCATTTTTAAATTCCTCAATATTAGAAAAATTGTAATGTTCGTTACCTGACAAATATATATCAAGAATTAATTGAATATGACCAATATTAACAGCAGATATCATTATAATATTTTAATATTTCATGTTTAAAGAATGTAACTTTATGGATTTTTATATTTTGTGAATAGTTCAACACTATACCTCTTTTCATTTGGATTAGAATAAGTATAAGTTTACAATTATTTCATGATAATTACAAGATTGATACAAAAAGTATTAAATTGACTTTTACATAAAATCACCAAAAAAATCTATCTAAACATTATACTCAAAATCTTTGCGTTCTTTTAATGAAAAAATTTTTAAAATTCTTCACTTATCTGTCCAATTATTTTATTCACTTAAAAAATATACTCCAAACAATAAAAATAATAACCGCCAAAACAAAAAAACACGAAATTGGATTTGCCAAGTTAACTGTCCAGGCAATTCCGTATAGTTTTGGAACAACAAAATTCGAATCCTCCTTGTTATAGTAGTGAAAAGCACCTTTTATTTTTCTATATTCTTTAATTTCTTCTTGCCATACTTAAATCCCCCTTTCGGTAGTTATTTCTAAATTTTTTATAAGGTACTTACGAATAGCCGTTACTTGGATTTTTTTACTATTGTGTCTGCATTTAACTATACAACATAACAATGTAATTATTAAGGACATTGTTATGTTGTTTTACTAATTGTGAGGGGATGAAAAAACAAAATAATCATAAACATGATATTTAAAACCCTAAAATGTATTTTATAACTACTTAGTCTATTAACTGTAGAATTTTAATGCTAAGATATATAATTATACGAGGAGGTGATATTATGGAACTCTTTAAAGAACAATTATTATAATTGTTCTAACTGATATAATCGAATTTTATGTAATAAACAAAAGACATTTAGTAATTACGCCAAGACTTGTCTTTTTAATCATAGTAGTTACAATTGTACCCATAGTGATTAATGTATGGTATAGTTTACACAAAAGTGGTTTGATTTAATAAAATGATTATTAAGAGTCATGTTAGAAAATTTAAAATTGTGATATTATCAACACTATTATTAAACATAGTCTAAAATAAAAAAGGGCTTAGTGAGATTAAATTCTCAATAGGCTTTATTTTTGTTTTTTGTAAATACTTGTCCTTTTTTGAAAAATAGCCTACAATAAATAAAAGAAACTACTTTGACGGAAAATAATCAATGGTCTCTTAAACGCTAATTGTACTATATTTAATAAGTACAATACCAGGGGGATAAATATGTCAGACGAAATGAATGTAAATAAGATAACGGCTGAAGTAGTTACAGCTTTGGCCAAAGATACTGCTAAGTCGGTTTTCAAAAAAGTAAAAAGTTATTTTGCAGATTTGCAAAATAAGGATGAAGTTGATTTTGGAAATGCATTTGAAAATTATTTGAATTGTACTAAACAAATACATTGTAAAATAAAAACATTATTGTACAGACACACACCAAAAGATATTTATTCATTTTATGAATGTGTAGGGCTTAGGTGGGGAAATAAAATAATAGATACCTGTGATGTTAATAATATAGTGAAGATTGGGCATAAAATAATAATAACGGGTACAGGCGGAATTGGTAAAAGCGTTATGATGAAACATTTTTTTTTGAATTGTATTAAAAATATAAACTTAGTGCCTATACTTATTGAGTTAAGAGGCTTAAATGACATCGATGAAAAAAACATTGATTTAGTTGATTATATGTATAAGGTTATGGATACATATAAGTTTAAGTTAGATAAGAAATATTTCGAATATAGCCTGGAGACGGGGCGTTATTTAATCTTGTTGGATGGATTTGACGAAGTAAAAAATAGTTTGTCGATAAAAGTTACAAAAGGAATACTGGCTTTGTGTGATAAATATCCATGTAATTATTATGTTACAACTTCTCGTCCTTTAGAAGAGTTTATAGGATGGAATGATTTTACTGAATTGCAGTCAATGGTTTTAACTAAGGAACAAGCATTATCATTGATTAAAAAATTAGAATATGATGAGAATATTAAAAACAAGTTCTATGAGGATTTAGACGAAAAATTGTATGAAAAATATGATACTTTTGCTTCCAATCCTTTATTACTTACTATTATGTTATTGACTTTTGAAAATAGGATATCAATTCCTGATAAATTAAATGATTTTTATGAACAGGCATTTACTGCATTGTTTCATACTCATGATGCTGCAAAAGGTGGTTATAAGAGGGATATTTCATGTGATTTAGGATATGAAGATTTTAAAAACGTATTTTCTTATGTTTGTTTTAAATCATTCTTTAATAGTGAATATGAATTTTCGGAAAATAAAATCATTTCTTATTTATGCATAGCGAAAGAGAAGAAAATAATTAATAGAGGTTTTGATTCTTTAAACTATTTAAAGGATCTAACAAATTCTGTATGTATGTTGATGCATGAAGGATTGGATTATAGTTTTTCACACAGATCATTTCAAGAATATTTTGCAGCACTATATACTATTCAGTTGGATGATGAACAGCAAAAAAAATTCTTAACAATTTGGTTAAAAGAAGGTAGTCATAGAGTAACAACAAATTATTTAGATATGTTGTATGAATTACAACCAGCCAGATTTATTAAAAATGTGTTATGTCCAGGCTTATTTGAACTTAAAAATTTTTATGAAAAAAGTGGTAATTCTAAAGAAACGATAGTTTCTATGTTATACTCACATCTATCCATTAGAAAAAATACAAACAATAATAAAAAAAGGTGCTTAGTCAGAGTAAAACATGCATATTTTCATGAAATATTTTCAAGAACTTGTATTGTTGGTGAATATGTAAAAACAGAAGATGCCATTAAAATAAAGGAAAAAGAAGAGAAAAACAATAATATGGTTAAGTTGATAACAGAAAAATATGGGGAAAATTATAGTGATATTAGTTTCGAAAAATTAAAAGAAGATGGTTTATTCGGAGAATTAATGAAAAATATGAGTTGGATAACAGAAAGATTTGACTTTACAATGGAGTTTTTATTAAATTATGATTTTTTACCAATAGGACGAAAAAAGAAATTATCATCTATGTTGGAGGAATTATAAACAAAGATTGAGATATTTTAGGCTCTTTTCGCGCTCAAATGGTACTAATATAATAAAGAATATTTATTCACATCTATGTATTTTTTAGTTTGTTGAAATATATGTAATTATATTTTATAAATGAATATAATTACATATATTCATTTATAATTATATAAGCTATTTGAAATACAGAGCCGGGCTTAATATAATATATATTTAAGAAATGCGAAAATTACGTTAATGGGATAATAAAAAACGCACCACTCGGAACTTCATTTTGGATGGGTATTAGAAAATTAGTATATTTAAATTATTGCCGTTGCTTAAGATTTTAAATAATAAAATTTAAAATCTAAAAATAAAGATATGGCAAGAAAAATTTTGCCATACGAACAAGAAAATACTTACTTATATCCATGTATTTATAATTGTATAACTTATTTCAAATTAAAAATTCAGCTTATAGGTCTACTCGTACATTGAAAATACTAAATTAATAACTTAGTGTTTTTATGTCTGTATCAATCTCAAGTGAATCTTTTAGAAACTATTCAGAAGGTTGTTTAACTAGTTTATTTAATTTAACTTTTTTAGTACCAAATGTAATATCTCCTTGTACAGTTGCATACTCTCCATTGACTGATTTAACTGATACGTCATAACTCATCCCATATTTACCTTTAAGGTATACTCTATCACCATTTCAATCCCTCCTTGAATATTAAAATTTTCTATAATATATTTATATAAGGTCTCTACGAGGGTATATAAATTAATAATATGTTCTCATTATCTATATATTCTATATATTGGATAGTTTTTATACATATTTAAATTTTAAATGTTTTTCTACAATAAAAAGAGCGTACATTTAGGTACGCATCTTAATGAAATTGAGTAGAAACAATAATGAATGAGAAAATATAAATACATCTATCATACATTTATATCATCTCTTTTATTATATGGAATATATGATAAAATGTTGCAATAAAACAAGTGAAACCATAGAAAATTAATTCTGTGGTTTCATCCATATAAGTAGGGTTTTATGATTGTATACATAGGATACATAAATTAGTATGCTGTATATTATTATTTTTATAATTATTTTTATACATAAAAAAAGCGTACTATTCAGCACGCTTTTAGTGGATGATGAAAAATTGTTTACATTGTAATTGTTGCCACAATTCAAAAATCTAAACTATAAACTTAAATCTTGGACATAATATCTTGGATTTTATTTTTACAAAATGATATTATTACTGAAAGTCCAATATGATTAATATTTAGCTAGATTTTTTTATTTTAATCTATTAAAAAAGGTCAACATATAATTTATTGACCTTTAGAATTCCGAGTTGAAATGATTGATGTAACAATATATTAATCAAACTGTTTATTTATATATTGACATCATTAATCATTGTAGTAAAATATTAGTATAAAATAATGTTAGGATGTGAAGATATGTCGAATGTACTTTTTTTAAATGTTCCTGGTTATGGTCATGTTAATCCCACACTAGGCCTTGTAGATGCATTAGTGAAACAAGGAGAGAGTGTAACATATTTCTGTACTGATGAATTCAAGGAGAAAATTGAAAAAGTTGGTGCTCATTTTATAAGCTACAGTAAAGAGACAAATCCATTGACAAAAAGACGAAAGATTACATCTGAAATAAATATTGGTGAGTTTTTAGATCGCATAGGTGAGATGCTTAATTCAAGTGATGCTATTATAAAAGATATTTTGGATAAGATTAAAGATTTAGAATTTGATTATATTATTTATGGAGCAATGTTCCCATATGGAAATATAATTGCTCAAATATTAGAAATACCTTCTATTTCATCATTCGCAGTATTTGCTACTCAAAAGGAACTAATGGCTCAAAAAAAAGAATTTATGGATATGAGCTTATTAAAAAATCATCCAATTAATGATATTTACAAAAAAGTTTCAAAGCAATTAAAACAAGACTATAATGTGGAATTACCTAGTAATATGCTTGAATTGTTTTTTAATAAAGGTGATATTAATATTGCTTATACTTCTAAATATTTCGTTTCACATATTGATTATTATGATGATAGTTTTAAGTTTATAGGTCCGCCAATATATGATAGAAAAGAAAATTTAGATTTCCCATTTGAAAAATTAGAAGGTAAGAAAGTAATTTATATATCATTAGGTACTGTTTTTAACAATACTAGTAGTAGGCTTTATGATATATTCTTTAAAAGCTTTGCTAATACTGAGGCAATTGTAGTTATGGCTGCGTACAATGTAGATTTGTCTGCATTTGATATACCAAAGAATTTCATTGTTAGGAATTATGTTCCTCAATCAGAAATTCTAAAGTATACTGATGTAGCCATAACTCATGCAGGAATGAACAGTACAAGTGATTTATTATATAATAATATACCTTTTGTAGCAATACCTATAAGTGCAGATCAACCATATATGGCAAGCAGGGCTTCGGAGCTAGGAGCTGCTATTTCCCTCGATAAAGACAAGCTTACTCCAGAAATGCTAAAAAGTTCTGTTAAAGAGGTTTTAACTAATCCAAGTTATCTTGAAAATATTAAAAAAATAAGTAACTCTTTTAAACAAACAGGGGGGTATCAAAAAGCAGTTGAAGAGATTTTTAATTTAAAAAAAGAAAAGCATATTCTTGCTTAATAACATAAATCATAGATATAAATTGAATATGGTGTACGTAATAATAAATAAATAAATAAGGAAGGCATAGGAAGATTAGTCTTATGCTTTCTTTAATTTATAGTGAATGCATATAAATATTTATATTATTAGTTTTATGCAATAAAAAAAGAACGCACCATTCGGCACGTCTTTTGTTGATAAATTGTAAGGGTAATATAATTATCGATACTATCCAATTATTCTAAACAAATAAATTAAAAATAATCTTATAATAAATGAAAACCTAAGGAGGATCAATCGGTAGGTTTTCTTCTATTTTAAGATTAAAAGGGAGAAACAACTAATTATACCATATATTCATTATATTCCATATAGCTAATTTATAAAAAAACTTTGTGAATATAGAAAATAGTCCTCTTATACCCATGATATTAATGAGTATATTTTAAAATAATAACTTTATGGTATTGGAAGTCCCATTAGATTGAAACATCTTTATGTTTTACTGTTTATGACTTAGAATGATGTTTATAATTTAATTAATAATGCTAAATTATTTTCATTATTAGAAGGAATTATGACTCTTTTGTCGAAATTGTTTATTACCATAATATAGTAATAAAGGAGAATAAAAGTATGAACAGTAGTAAAATTAGTATAATTATAGTAGATGATAACAGAGAATTTTGTAGTATTCTTAACGATTATTTGTCAAATCAGGGAGATATAATTGTGACTGGAATAGCAAATGATGGAGTAGAAGGTTTAAAATTAATAGAGGAGAAAAAACCTAATTTAGTAATATTAGATATTATAATGCCTCATTTAGATGGAATAGGAGTTCTTGAGAAATTAAACAGTATGAAGTTTAAGCCAATGCCAAAAGTTATTGTATTATCAGCAGTAGGACAAGATAAAATTACTCAAAGAACATTAGAATTAGGAGCAGATTATTATATAATTAAGCCTTTCGATTTAGAGGTTTTCATTAAAAGAATTAGGGAAATGGCAAATGATATTTTATTAAGTGATGAAGTTAAGTTTGAAGATTCATTTGTCAAAACAAATAAGCCTAAGACTGTATCAGAATTTAAAGATTCATATTACTTAGAGGTATCCGTAACTGATATTCTCCATGAGATTGGTATTCCTGCACATATTAAGGGATATATATACTTAAGGGAAGCTATAAGTATGGTAGTGAATAATATGGTGCTAATGTCTGTAGTTACAAAAGAACTATATCCTTCTGTAGCTATAAAACACAATACAACAGCAAGTAAGGTAGAAAGAGCAATAAGACACGCAATAGAAGTAGCCCATAGTAGAGGGCAAACGGAAGTCATTAATAATCTATTTGGTTGTATAGTGAAGAACGGGAAAGCAAAGCCCACAAACAGCGAATTTATCGCTACAATTGCAGATAAGATAAGGTCAAGTAGTAAAATAGCAAATTAAGTTATGTAAGATGTACTGAAGATAGGGAGGATACACAATGAAATTAATGTGTAAGTGTGGAAACATAGAAGATTTAAAAATAGATAATGAAATAGTGAATTTTGAAATTAGAAACTGTGAAGATGGTACTATAGCATTAGTATGCAAAAAATGTAGCGAAGTTGTGTTTATAACTTTCAAGAATAAGTAAAACCAACTTTGATGAATATCTATAAATTCACCATTAAGCAAGCTCATTTAAAAGATGGATATCTTAATATATTTCCCTTTTTACCTAAAAAGAACGCACCATTTGGTACGTTCATCTTAGGTGAGACATTTGAATATTAACTATTGTACACACTAATTATCGGTAACATTAAATTATTCTGAACTAGGTTCGATAACGAACATGTAACAAAGTATTTAACAAATTGTTGAAATATGATATTATTGCAATATAAAGATTTTATATTTGGAGATGTTTAGCGTGGAAAATAATAAATATGAGAACGATATAAAAGAACTTTGTGAACATATGATTTATTTATTAGATAAACTTAAGCAAAGAGGTTTAATAGATGACAAAGAATATGAAAGCCTTACGTATCAAAAGAAAAGATTTTTGGATAGTAGATCTAATAAATTAAAAATGAGAAGATAAAATCAATTGGTACTAAAATTAGATTTATCATAATAGGAATAATATCTATTAATAAGCTCGTCCAATTCCGTACTTAATTTAATTACTTTATCGTCGAATATGTCGCAATCAGTTAATAACATATAATCTAGTTGCTCTCTCAGAATTTCTATATTTTCATCTAAATTCATAAGTATCAATCCCTTTTGATTATATTTACATATTTGCTATGTCATATAATTGTAATGTACTATATTGGATAAATCAATACAAATAAATTCCTTAAGATGTTCTAATACTTCTAATTATATAGTTTATCTGTAGACAATTAGAAAAAAAAACTTAACATTCGGCACGGGGTCAAAGATAATATACTAGGGAGAATATAATGAAATCAGTGTAAACGAATAATTTACCACAGCCAATAGACAATTATTTAAAATAAATTAAAATTTTTTATCAATGGTGCGGGAGAAAAAGGGCTTTAAGTGTATATTAGCAATAATAAGGTTAACAGGGAGCTAAGATGAGTTTTCACTGAAAAATGCTTAAGGAAAAGTTATTAGATTAAATAAGAATGCTGATAAGAAGGAAACAATTAATGTTTACAATCTTATCAGGGGAGATGTACTACATATAAAGAATGAATGGAGAGGAAAATAAAGTTAAGAGTTATAAGTGACAAGTTTTAAATTCTTAACTTCTGCTACAATCATCTTTTATTTATTGATGTATTACCTTGAATTTGCTAGTTCATTAAGTGAGTCTGCCAAAACAGAAACTTCTTGAATATTAGAAGTAACTTCTTGTATTGCAGCGGTTTGCTGTTCAGTGGTCTCTAATGTAGAATTGGCAGTTTCTAATGTTTTATCTACAGAGTCCTGTATTTTTTTAGTAAGCTCTGAAATTGTTAGAGCGGTTTCTTTTGAATTTACAGATAATGCTCTTATCTCAGTTGCAACAACCCCAAAACCTTTACCAGCCTCGCCAGCTCGTGCAGCTTCGATAGCAGCATTTAGGCCAAGCATCTTTGTGGAATCAGCTATACTTTTTATGGAATCTAATATTGTATTTATTTCTTTAGATATATCTTTTACTCTGCTTATTTCATCGTTTAGAACATGTTGATTGTTACTTACATTTATAGATGAGGCAGCAAGCTCTTCCATGGTTGCGGAAATTTGACTGAAATTATCAGACAAATCACTTGTAACTGTGCTTACCAGTAATCCTTCATAGCCTATTTTTACTAGTGCGTTTGCAACTATAAATAAAACTTCAGCACCAGCTTGTACATTTTTTTCACCAGTCTCCTTTACATTATTTGCAGCCTTTACATAATCTTCTTCATCTACACCTATTTCTTTCGCAGTTTTTCTAAAGTTAGCTTCAACTGGATCTGAAAAGAGAACTTGACCACCAAGTATTGATCCTATGGATTTTCCATTTAGAAGTATTGGTGCTGCAAAGTCAACTAATCCTGCGTGACAGGTATAGATATAGGGTTTCCCTAGTCTTGTTGCTTCTTCTCCGCCTTTTTTATGGGATTCGGCACATCTGGATTCACCAGTGCTTGTAGATTGTGTAAGATTTGAACAAAAATTTGTGTAGGAGCTTGGTTTTGTAGCAGGTTTACCATCCCTGTTTACCGTAACACTTGCTATATTCATACTGTCTGCAAAATTATCTTGAAATTTCTGAAGCGTGGAAATATCCATAACATCTTCTATTTCCAATAAGTCTATATTGATTTCTCCATTAGCATTTTTTTTAATCATAATATAATTGTCCCCTTGTATATTTTTTTATTTATACTAGAATGATGATGATAGTATATATATATTATCGTTATATTTATAGTTCCATTCACTAACAATTTATGCCATTCCTATTTGTTGGCATTTTAACTAACAAAAGCATATTTTTTAATTTTATAAGATAGTTGTTGGAATGATTATGAGCGACTAATGTCAGTAATCACATATCTTTATATAATTTGAAATTCAGCAACTTTTTTATGCATTAATTATTTTCTAATCAGTAGGTCGAGTGTTCAAATAACCTTGGGTTCACCAATACAAATATAGAAAATCCATATATAAGCTTAAGATTATTAGTTAGTAAAGCATAAAATAAGTACTCACTTATAGTTCAAATAGCAGGACAAAAATTTCTCAGCAGATTAATCATTAACCATGATGAGCATAGTAAAACCAATATTTAAAAGCTTTATTTTTTACATAAAAAGAACGCACCATTGGGCACGATCTTTTTAGACGAGACATGTATATATATTAACTATTGGACATATTAATTATCGGTACTATTGGATTATTTTGAACCAATAAATTAAACTTGGGGAAAGCTAAAGGAGAAAAAGTCCTTTGGCTTTCTTTTTGACAAAAATAACACATAAAAATCTATAATCAACATTGATGCAATTATATTATGCCCAGTAAAATTATAAAGATACCTACCATACATTGATATTACATAAAAAAAGACGTACTGATTGGCACGTCTTAATATGAAAAAATAACCTCTTAAGGAGAGTTGCATTATAATTATATACAAGAGTTTAGAAATATATGCAAAGGGGTATATTAATTGTTAATCCTCTGTAATATAGTAAATCTAAAAATGTTGGGAATTTATTCATTTACTATAAATGTAAATTGTCCCTTATGATATGAAGAAGCGGCTCTAAAGAGTTTTACTGCAGAATATGAATAATCACCTAAGTTTTCTTTACTCTTGTTAAAATCATTCCAAATAATCTTAATCGGTAGTTTAACATCAGTAGTAATGCAATCCCATAGCGCATCTAAATTAGAACCATAATAATCTGGCAGATCCAATCGTTTTTTTAATATTCTATGAAAGTCTGTTTTAGTCTTAAATTCTTCTCCGCTTAATTCAATGATGTTCATTAATAATCACCTTGTTCTTAAATTATTATTTTAATAGTATTGGGTAAATGTATTATAATGGTCCGAAGTTCCATAAATTAATCCATCATTAGAATAAACTAATCTATCTGCACCTCTATGCCCACCATTATAGTTTATGTCACATTCATACCAAATACGTCCTTGGGCTGATGGAAGTATATCTTCTGAATTTGTAAATATATCACCACCTATACTTTTCCCTGGGGCATAATCCCATAGATTATCACCAGGTTGCCAACCCAATTCTTCGGCTTGTTCTTTTGTTATATAGTTGTCTGGTAGTTCGTTATACTCATGAATGTAATCTGCTACCCCTTGGAAATCATTAATAGCAGTAACGGTACTAACAATTTTTTTACTTGAAATGTTAGTCAAAGCATTGGCGTGCACAGGTGAAAAGCTTATGGCAGTAGCTACAAGTAAAAATAAAGCCATTGACAGTAAAAAAAACTTGTTTCTGATTTTTTTCATAACAACATCACCTCTTTCAATATAAGTATATATAATTATGGAAAATATTGTATTAAGTAAATTATAATTTTAGGTTAAATTTAATTTACTTAAATTCCAATATAATGATAAAAATAACTTCTTAAAGAAAGCTAGATTAGTATGTGAAATGATAATGTGGATTACGAAAATTATTAATAAAATAATGAATCATTTGCTAGTTTATTTTTTTATATAAAAAGAACGCACTTTTCAGCACGCTCTCGAAAGTGAGTGATATATACAATAATGCATGATATTTTAAATTATTACCAAATTAAATTGTTTTATTCATTTATTGTAAATTTATAGACATATTGCTACAATAGAGTAAAAAGAAAAGGGGAGGCACAATGACATGGATAAGGATTTTTTGAAAGCTGTACCAGCAATTATAGGAATTATACTAGCTATTATTTGTATTGCCAAGATAGGATTTAACATTTGGGGAGGCGTTTTTGCATTTATAGCATTTTACTTTCCGTGCGGTATAGCAAATGAAATTGACAAAAATAAAGCTGCTTCTTATCTTGCAGAAAAATATGATGAGGAACACAAGAAAAAATAATGGGAGTAGCTTAATCGCTATTCCTTTTTACTTTCAATATAAAAAAGGAGAATGATAATAATGTCTAAGCTATTAACTAAAAAAGATTTAGCTACCAGATGGCAAGTTTCTGAAAAAACTATAGACCAATACAGAAGTAATGGGGTAATAGTGTCTATTAAAGGATTACCATGTATAAGATTTAACTTACAATACATTGAAAAAATTGAAGGACGTATTCCAGAACGTACAACTTTAAGAGAAACAAGACTTGAAAGAGAACTTGAATATTGGAAAACTAGGGCATTAAAAGCTGAACGTACAATTTCAAACGCTAATGTAATTTTTTCAGAAGTTTTATATAATACATCAAAGGAATTTAACAAAGATGAAAAATAAAAGAATAGTAATTAAACTACTCCTTTTCTAAATAAATTTCCTTATTGGAATAAATAACATATTTTACAAGCTATAACTGGTTTTATGAAATAAGTTATCTACAACTTAATATAGCTTAAAAAAATAATAGGTTATGTAAAATAAGTTGTTACTAATGGTAACAAAGGAAATAAATAATCATCAAATATAAACTTATTGACATATTCACGGAAAAGTTTTACAATCATATCATACGAACAGATACGAACATAATGTTAACAAATAAATTCAAAGGAAGGGATTTGGGATGGATGCAGTAGTGAAAAAAGTACATAGTACAGAGCTAGAAGAACTAATTAAAGAATTGTCCAAAATAGGTTTCAATCAACTTTCTAAAGACGATATAAACAAAATTATAGCAAATATCAAAAGCGAAAATAGAAAAAGAAACAAGGCAAGTTGAAACCCCTTGTTTCTTTTATGTTTATTTTGCAGTGTATTATATTGTATAGCACAACCTGCCCAGCCTCCACCAATAACTATAACCTTCATATAAAATCCTCCAAATAAATTATTAATTATAAAAGTCTTCTTCCTTTAAAAATGTACCTAGGATCTATTTGAACTTTACACATTTTTTTTACTATATGTCCTGCATAACGTATGCTGCAAGCACCACAAACACCTTCACCACAACACATTTTTGCATTATTACAACATGCAAAATTAACATTGTCATCTGAAAATTCAAGAATTTTACTTATTAATATGTCTGTAACTGAGCAGTAAATGAGATTTACCTTGTTTTCATACTGTTTTATAATTTCCTTTGCTTCAATAGATAAATCACTATTGGCGAGCAAAGTGCATTCAATTATATCAGCATTACACATTTCTAAATATTTTTTAGTATAAATATTTTTATAATTTGATTTATCAATAACTACAACAATCTTATTACCACTAGAATATAGCTTTCTCATAACAGGAATCATAGGTGCCATGCCAATTCCACCAGCTATTAATAGAGAAATACCATCCTTGCATTTATTTATATTTTTAAGTCCCAGAACACCATTCCAATAGGGACCCTTTATAGCCATATTATCATTTTCTTCTAATAGATTAATGCTCTTTGTTTTTACCCCCTTTAGTTCAATTACTATTTTAACTAAATTTTCCTCGGGCAATGTTTCCATAATTGAAATAGGTGAATCAAAATAGCCGTTACTCTTTGGATTTCTCACAAAAATAAAGCTACCAGGGATAGATAATTCCTGTACTAGCTTATGGGTGCATAATATAGTGAAACAAACAAGATTTTCATCAAGTATTTCCTTATTTATTATTTTTGAAAGCGATACCTTCCTCAAAGTTTTTGCTTTGTTGTTATTCCAATCATATTCTTGAAAAATACAAACTCCTTTCCAATTAGTGCAGTCACAAAAATCTTTACCTTGAAGATGTGAACATAAAATGCAATCACCAGTTTCTGAAAGACTGCATGGGCAATATTCTGTACCAGCATCAATGCAGTCTTTTATTTCATAATTCATAAATAAACCTCCGACAATAGATCTTAAATGCTTACTATTAGCATATTTTTGTGCAGTGAATAATGTTACAAATATATAAATACAGTAAATAGCTTCATGGGTATGTACACTGAAGATATTAAGATATGGAGCGTGAGCTTGTAGATGTTGCATACATAATAAGGTAATAGGTGTGTGCTAAATGTCTGTCATCAAGGGATTGACTTGTTGGGAAACTAAATATCAAAGAACGTAGCATGTCAGTAAATTCATAAATTGGTTAGTTATCAAATCACGACTGAATGGAACGATAAAAAGATGAATACAAGTATAAAATCTAAACAGATTGAAAGATAGTTTAAATGTTCTGTATTAGGATTGTGAGGTAAGATAGGTACAAATCATTATATTGAAAACATTTAAAAAATAAGTAATCATTTTAAATAAACAAGGTGGAATTAAAAAGAGAATGCCTAGAGACGAGATCTTTAGGATTACCCTTAATAAAAACAAGTTGTAAAATTTATAATCAACGTTGATACGATTGTATTATGTTCAATAAAACTTAAAACGTACACTAGAATATTAAGTATGCTATGTATGAAAAATACGAAATGTATTTTTCAGCACATTCTAAAAAAAGAGTATAACCTCCTAAAAAAACATATTATAGTTATTAACAACATATAAAATTACTATACAATACATAAAATTCAGGGGTTTTCAGATGAATTGATTATAATCTCTTAATTATATTAATGTAATTTAAAATAGTATACTCTGCATATATATAATTAGTATATATAAATGTGAGGTGAATTAAAAATTAAAAGTATAATTAAGTTAATTAAAATCATAATAAATATGTTTATAGCTATAGTAT
This sequence comes from Clostridium akagii DSM 12554, assembly GCF_000686725.1. Classification (GTDB taxonomy): domain Bacteria; phylum Bacillota; class Clostridia; order Clostridiales; family Clostridiaceae; genus Clostridium_I; species Clostridium_I akagii. The sequence goes on from NZ_JMLK01000006.1 coordinate 380,486, forward strand.
TGTTAATGTTTATAGCGATTTTTGTAATATTTAACCCTATAAAGAACACTACAGAGAGTAATCAGAAGATAATTCCTTTTAAGTTAAGTAACAGCAGTATTACTCTTGGCAAGAATAATGGTACTCCAGACTTAAATGTAGCTAAATCATTAAATGCATCAACTGCCAGTAATTCTAATCTTAATTGCCAGGAAATACTTAATAGAGCGAAATCAATGGTTGAAATAAAGTGGTCTCCTAAATATAACATAATAGATAGATATGGTTCCTACGTGTTTATTAAGGGGAGGTCTTATTATGGAATACCATATAGTATGAATTATTATCAGGTATCTTCAGTTAACGATTTTTTATCAAAGATTAATAATAGTAAAAAATTATATGGAAATGATTGCTCAGGTTTTGTTAGTGCAGCATGGGGAATAAGTAGACAAACTACACTGACTTTATTTAATGCGGTTAAGAATGACAGTAAAATTGATGGAAAAACTGTAAGTGAGATTTCATGGAATGATCTAAGAACTGGAGATGCATTGCTCATTGATAATGGAAAAGGGGAAGGACACATTATGTTATATATTAACGCAGATAGCAAAGATGGTGATAAATTAAATGTATATGAACAAGATGTACAAACTATAATTCCTTTTGAGCCACTACCAGTAGCAAGAAAGGATGTTAGAAATAAGGAGACACTAATGAAAGATGGGTATATTCCTATTAGATTATTGATAGCGCCATCTATATAGAAATGATTATAGTAATAACTAAAGCTAAGAGCTGCGAAGGTGATTTTCACCCAGAATAAAAATAATGGATGAATTTGAAAAAATGAGGTATAATTATGCCGTGTAAACTCCATTTTGGATATGTGTATACACAACAACACAAGGTTGCAAAAATCATCTAAATTTTAAGTAAGGAGCTATATTTATGCTGAAAATAAACAGACAACAAAAACGCAAAAAAAAGATAACGATAATAGTAGTACTATTATTATTAATTTGTACAGGTACCGCAATTACTTTATTATGTAAAGCAAATAATAAAAAGCAAGCTGTAAAAACATTTAAACCTAAACATAGTAATACTTCTAGAATGAATAACCGTGAAAGTATTATACCTAGAAGTACTAGTGAAAATCAGTCAGGAGGACAGTACACGCCTTGGACAGCTAAGAGAACCGACGGTACAAAAATTGCTTATTTAACTTTTGATGATGGTCCGTCTGTTAACACTGAAAAAATATTAAAGATATTAAATCAAAATAGTATAAAAGCAAGTTTCTTTCTAATAGGTAAAAATGCTGAAAATTATAGTAATTTAGTAAGAGAAGAATTTGCTGATGGAGAAGTGGTGGGAAATCATACTTATAGTCATCAGTTAAACTATAAAGAAGGACCTTCAATTTTTGTGAATGATATAAATAAATGTGAAGAAGTTTTAAAGTCTATATTAGGTCAAAATTATAACTTAAAACTTGTTAGATTTCCAGGAGGTTCTTTCGGGCCTAAATTAGTCCCTTTTAGAGATGCAGTTACTAAATCAGGGTATAGATTTATTGATTGGAATGATGAAATAGGTGATGCAGATGGATATAATTTGCCTGTTACAACTTTATTAAATAATCTAAAAAAATATACTACACAAAATACTGTTGTAATTTTAATGCATGATGCTGGTGCAAAAACAACAACGGTACAAGCTCTCCCTCAAATAATTCAATACTTAAAATCAAAAGGATATGGCTTTGATACTTTACAGTAGGAATGTCACAAATATTTGCTATAAAAACAACAACAAAGGTATAGTCAAGTTAATCTAGCTATACCTGAAAACAATGATTCATGTACATCAGTACTTAATCTATACATATCACCAAATGGACATTGAAATGGTTCATTGTGTCCATGATTATTCATTTTTAACGGTCTTAACATCCTTACGGGTGACCGCCATGTAGCCCACAAGCCCCAAAATTATAATTGTTAAACTCAAGGTTACCCACCCAGTTCCAAGTCCAAGACCACCACGACTATGAGAAACACCCATCCAGTCTGCAAATGATGCGCCTAGGGGCCGTGTAATTATGTATGCGAACCAGTATGCGAAAATCTCATTCATACCAAACATAAAATATGCCACAGCTGGGATAGCAATCAAGATAGTAAACATCACACCAGAAAAGAAATAACCCAAGTGCATGGTTGTAGCCGTCATATCTCCTGCAGCAGTACCAAGTGAGAAAGTGGCTAATACCGCTAACCAGTAAAAAATCTCGCGATGGCAAGTATAGATGCTGTGTATAGAAAGAGTCTTCTCACTAGCATACCAGGCTAAGAAGATAATTGCCAGAGCTACCACAAAGAATATGGTGCTGACAATGTAAGGTATTCCAAACCCAACGTGCAAAACATCTGCAACCATTGTGCCAAAAATACTTACCATGACCACGTTTAACCAGTAGAGCCATGCCACATATCGTCGTACTGAGAACTGTAGTATTAGCGAGGTTACTAGACCAATTCCTGCCAGGGCTACTGCAATTATCGGATTTATCTGGTGGGCTAAATAGTCAGATGCCACTTCACCCATTCCAGTTGTCAATACTTTTATAATCCAGAAGTAAAACGTAATTTCTGGAACCTTATTAAGCATACGTTGTACATGATGCATGTTGTCAGATAAAGGTTTATTCATTTTCTAATTTTTTCCTCCCCGAAGTTTCATTTTTCATTAGTTCATCCTATTACCTGAATGTTATAATTTTATGCTAAAGTTAATAACAAACTGTAAATAAGTTATATTTAGTAGCTTTGATGAAAGCATGTTTATTATATGTCAAACAAATGTTAAGCACAAGTAGTGTTATTACTTAACAATTTTCCTTGAAATATTTAATTATTAGTTTTGCTAAGTTCTCAAAGTGAAAGATGTGTTTGTATAAGTGTTAATAAAGAAAACAATGTATTTAATCTGTATTTAATGTAATTTTAATCTTGTTAAACTAAATTAAGATAGACTAAGGTGCAAAACATAGGATTATTTCCATAATGATGCATAATGTCAAAATATTATAGAATGAGGGGGAAATAATATGAATATTTCATCAATATCAAATTTAGCTAAAACAGCAGTTATGAGTAGTAAAAGCACTGGTAGTGATAAAAGTAGTAGTGCAAGTACCAGTAATGCCACTGCTACATTAGACAATCAGAAGGCATCTCTTCAGAAACAATTACAACAAGCTAATTCTAGTGGTGGAGATGCAAAAACTAGGCAAGCTAAAATCAATAAAATACAAAACCAACTACAAACAGTTGTAACTGAAATAACACAAAAGCAATCTAGTAGCAGTTCATCAAGTTCATCACCAAATATAGTTGACGTTAAGGCTTGAAAAAAGTAAATATTGAGAATGATTTCAAAGAAAATAGCGGATAAAAATAAAATGTATCATATAAAGTTGAATGGTAAATATAAAATTATTTTACTAATCTAGCATTAATTAAAATGTTATATAGGGGGATGAGAAAATAATTAATCCTATAAATAATGGGCATACTATGCAAAACATGCAGAAAATAGCTCAACAAAATACTGTAAATAGTAAAGCCACTGAAGAAGCTAATGAGAGTTCTAGTGAAAAAATAGCCGAGACGAAACAAAGTGGTACTACACCATCAACACATATAATTGATTCACTTGCTTAGAAACATACCTATATAAAAAATACATTTTATTTATACACAAATTAAAACTAAGAACTTAAATTTTATATTATTATAATTATTTAAGCTCTTGGTTTTTAAACTAACTTACATATAGGATGTAATAAGACATTATTAAAGCTATAAATTAATTAGGAAGGTGAAATATTAATGACAATTCTACAAACTGTAATATTAGCAATTGTGCAAGGAATAACAGAATTATTTCCAATTAGTAGTGCAGGACATTCTGTGCTTACTCCATATGTTTTTAGGTGGAATCTTAATCCTGTGTTTTTGAAGGAAAAGTTTCTTCCATTAGTAGTTATGATGCATTTAGGTACGTCTATAGCACTTTTTATTTTCTTTTGGAAAGACTGGAAAGGTATAATAAAATCTATTTTTACTAGTAGAGATTCCAAAAAGTTATTATTTCTAATTATAGTTGGAACAATTCCGGCAGCAATAATAGGTTTTGTTTTTGAAGCAAAATTCACAGTATTATTTGGTAGTGCTTTAGTAGCATCAATATTTTTAATATTAAATGGTGTTCTATTATTTGTAGGAGAAAGTGCTGCTTCAAAAGGGAAAAAAGACATAGAAGATTTAAGTTACAGACAAGCTACTGTAATAGGATTGTTTCAGTCTTTAGCACTTATTCCGGGATTTTCAAGATCTGGAGCTAGTATTACAGCTGGTTTTTGGATGGGACTAAAACATGAAGAGTCAGCACGTTTTTCAATGCTTCTAGCTACACCTATTATAGCAGGTGCATCAATACTTGAAATCCCCAAATTATTCAAACCAGCTAATCGACCATTGCTACAAATAGGTATTATAGGTGGAATTGCAGCAGGTATATGTGCACTTATAAGTGTTAATATATTGATGCGATGGTTTAACAAAAAGGAAATTAATGCTATGCGTCCATTTTCTTATTACTGCTGGATAGTTGGAGGATTAATTTTAATTTCACATTTTATTTAAAACTTTGTCAATTAAACAGAACTGGAGGGAGCTGTATATTAGATCCCTTCAGTTCTATTGTTTTAGATTGTTTTCTTTTCGGCATGTTGTCTATATGTAGAATACACAACAATTAAGGCAAAGCTTAAAACAGCACTTGAGGTGTTTATTAATAAGTTACTGAATGAAAATTTAATACCCGTAACATAATCTACGGTTGCATCAAGGAAGGCAAGTAAAAAAGTAATGAGAATAACGAAGATTGCTCTTTGAATAAAATCCATATCGTATGCTGCAGAATATAATATTGAGCTAAAAATAAAATATATTAAAAAGGTAAGAATACCTCTTAATAGTGCTCCACCGCCTGCAAGCATAATTCCATTTTCCATAATATCTGAAGCCAGCTCTGGTGGTGTTTTTTTAAGTGTGAATTTTATAGCATAAATTATTAAAGAGACAGGTTCCTTTAAGGCTTCACTAATTTTACACGCACTAATTTCAACATTTTTTGGCAATCCTGACATCAGCTTTCTTCCCTTAATTTCCATGGTTTCATCAATATAAAATATACACTATCTTATGTGCACTTATATTAAATAAAAAGAAGATTAAAATTGGTTTAAAAAAATTAAACTATATTTTAATATTGGGTTGAATTTATTTTAAATATTAAAAGCAAGAAAATTTATGCAATTTAATATTTTTTATTTTAATGTTTGTTTATAACAAGATTATAATGTGATTTTAATTTTAGCATTATATTGTATTTATTAGTGTAAAATATAAATTTTAATTTAATTTTAATCTATTTTGAAGATAATAAATAAACAAACAAAATTGTATGAATAGAGGTAAGAAAAGATGAGTAATTTAATTAACTTATTATTACACTTTGATAAATATTTAAATGTAATGATTCAAAATTATGGTATATGGACATATTTTATAATATTTTTAATTATATTTTGTGAAACTGGATTGGTTGTTATACCATTTTTACCAGGAGATTCAATTTTATTTGCAACAGGAGCATTAGCGTCAAGAGGATCATTGTCCATAGCGGTATTGTTTATAGTATTCTATTTAGCAGCTGTAATTGGAGATACAGTTAACTATCATATTGGACAGAAGTTTGGGAGTAAAATTTTAAATAAAGAACATGTTAAATATATTAATAAAGATTATCTAAAAAAAGCACATATGTTCTATCTAAAGCACGGTTCAATGACTATAGCAATAGGAAGATTTATTCCTATTATAAGGACTTTTGTACCTTTTGTTGCTGGAATAGGTGAAATGCCATATTCAAAGTTTATAATTTACAATATGCTAGGTGGATTTTTATGGGTCATATTATTTCTAGGTGGTGGCTATTTATTTGGAAGCTTACCTTTTATAAAATATCATTTTTCATATATAATGATTGCAATTATATTAATTTCATTAATTCCAGGAATTATTATGGTTGTCAAAGATAAAAAAAATGCAAATAATATTGATGACAGTAATATTATTTAATAAAATAATTTACTAATATATTTAGATTTAATTTATTTACTTACAAAGGCGAAGGAGTGTTTATGAAAAATTTCAAAATTTCTATAGCAATAGTACTAATCTTAATAGACTTTTTATGTATGTTATATATGGATCATATAGATGATAATAAAATATATATTTCAAAAATAAAAAGCAAAATTAATACTGTTAGTGTTAGTAATACTAAATATATAAATGATATTAAATTAGATAAAATAAAGGTTATAGCACATAGGGGCATATATCTTAATGAACCTGAAAATTCCATGGATGGAATTAATGATTCTATGATTCATAGAGTTGATTATGCCGAAATTGACGTTCAACAAACCAATGATGGGGTAGTAGTTTTGATGCATGATAAAAGTTTGAAAAGGCTAACAGGATTGAATAAAATGGTTAATCAGTTAGATTACAATGAAGTTGAAAAACTAAATATAGGCTCGTATTATTCTTTTAAGTATAGATCAGAGAAAATACCAACTTTAAACCAAGTAATAAAGAAATGTAATGGTAAAATTAAACTTATTATTGAAATCAAACCCTATGGTGATACGAAGACTTTAACTGAAAATGTTGTTAATATTATAGAAAAGAATAAGTTTCAAAATCAATGTATGATTCATTCTTTAAGTTACAATATTCTATTATATGTGAAAAGATTAAATCCTAACATTACGACAGGTTATATAATTCATAATCCTATAAATAATTTAACTGGATTAAATGTAAATTTTTATAGTGTTCAAGAAAATGCAGTAACAAGAAATTTAGTAATGCAAATTCATAAATCTAACAAGAAAATATACGTGTGGACAGTAGATAATAAAGTTTATATGAATGACATGTTAAAACTAAACGTGGATGGAATAATAACAGACAGACCAAGTATTCTAATGAATAATAAAAAAGCATATATTAAAAAAATATAATTTGAATTATTTATAACAAAGGTAAAAATTCTATTAAATAGGTCAAGAAAACATTGATAGAAAGACGGGGGAAAATGAAATTATTTATTTTTTGTGTAGTAATAATCTATGCAGTAGTACCAAACTTGTATTATAGAAAAATTTCAAAGAAAATAATAAAAAAAGTTTCATCAAAAGAAAAAATAATTGCACTTACTTTTGATGATGGACCTGATCCAAGATATACGCTAAAGCTTCTTGATGTACTAAAACAAAACAATGTAAGATGTACATTTTTCGTTTTAGCAGAGAAGGCGGGAAGATATCCAGATATAATTAAACGTATTGAAAATGAGGGTCATTATATTGAGCTTCATTCTTTAAAACACACCAATGATATTTTTAAACTTCCTAATAAAACAGAAGAAGACTTGTCAAAATCATTAAAAATCATGAAAAACCTTGGTATAAAAGTTGAATTTTTTAGACCTACTTGGGGAATATTCAATCCGGTAACATTCCATTGTGCTAAAATAAATCATTTGAAAATTGTGTTATGGTCAATACATGCTATGGATTGGAGTAGATGGGTAACTGCAGACTATATTAAGAATAAACTTATTAAAGATGTTAAACCTGGAGATATAATATTATTACATGATGGACGAGGTGCTAAAGAATCTCCCTTAAAAACAGTTAAAGCATTGAAATCTGTTTTACCTGCATTAAAGAGAGATGGTTATAGATTTGTTATGATTAATGAAATATATTCAAATAATTAAATCCAATATAAATTGAAGAGAGGTAGGCATATGCAAATAAATGTTTTAAAAAAAGCCAATGAAATTGATGATTATGTATTATTAACCATTAAAAAACATATACAAAATAGATATTTAGATATGCTAATGCTTAGAATAACAAGTCTAGGAAATTTAGGTGCTGTTTGGGTTCTAATAGCTATGGGTTTATTATTAGACAAAACAGATAGGATGATTGGAAGTATAGTTTTAATTACATTAGTTATAAGTACAATTGTGGGAGAAGGAGTAGTGAAGCATTTAGTTAGACGTATAAGACCATGTAACGAAAGAGAGGAATTTAAACTTTTAATTGCAAAGCCCACATCATATTCATTTCCATCAGGTCATACTTTATCATCTTTTGCAGTAGCAAAGGTTTTATCCGTATATTTTACGGAATACAGATTCATTTTTATAGGTATAGCGTTAATGATAGCTTTATCAAGAATGTATTTATATGTTCATTATCCAACAGATGTTATAGCAGGAATTATACTTGGACTATTATGTGCAAATTTTGTTCTTATAGTTATATAAGGCATCTGAAAAGAATATTTTTAGAAATTTGTAGTTGTATACAGTAAATAGGGTAATGGTAGTACTTTGATTACATCTATACTATATTATCCATGATTATGCGAATCGTAATAAAACACCCACATATAAAAACAAGCTATAATATGATATTAAATATAAAACAATTTGCGTAGATTTAGAAAATGACAAAATAAATTGTGTGAAAAGTGCTTCATAAAGCATAGAATTTAAAACTGGTAAATTATATAATTTACCAGTTAAAACAAATAAAGATATATATAGTATGAAATAATAAGGAATTTCAATATGTTGATATGTATAAACAAAATGCGAGGGGATTAAAAAAATGAGAATAGTTAACGAATATATTAAAGGTGGAAATAAAGCTTCTATAACAGAAAATATACATTTAGGCAAAATAATTTATATAGCAATAACGGCATCATCAAGTAAAATATTTAAAAGCTTAAAGGGTGCTGAAAAATACATGATTAGGTTTGAATATAAAAAAATTATTATGTCACCTAAGTATAATAGTATTAAATGATTACAAATATTAATGATGAAGGAAGGCACTACAATGAATGAACTATTGTTTCAAGCAACTAATCTTATTTATAAATCCAACTTAACTTATAATGACATAAAAATTGAGCATGGAAAAATTAATTTTATTGTGGGGGAGAGTGGCTGTGGAAAAAGCACTTTTTTAAAGCTTCTCAACCAGTCTATAAATCCAATTTCTGGAGAACTGTTATATAAAGGCAAATCAGTAAGCTCCTATGACCCTATTGATTTAAGGCGTGAAGTAAGTTTAGTGTCCCAAGAGGTTTTTCTTTTTGATGAAAGCATAACTGATAATTTTAAAACTTTTTATGCCCTAAGACAAAAGACTATGCCTGATGAAGAATATATTGCGAGCATTACCAATCTTTGCTGCGTAAATGTTCCACTTGACCAAAATGCATCTACGCTATCGGGTGGGGAACGTCAAAGAGTTTATATAGCCATTTTTCTATCATTATGTCCAAAAGTTATATTGCTTGATGAGCCAACTTCTGCATTAGATGAAAAAAACAGCCATAAAATAATGATAAATATAAAAAACTTCTGCTTTAAAAAGAATATTGATATTGTAATTGTAAGTCACAATAAAGCTATACTTGAAGAATTCTGTGAAAATAAAATTGAAATAATTAAGGAGGATTAAAGATGGAGGGAGCAGTACAATTGGGTATTTTCCAATTTTCACTTATATATTTACTCCTAATTATAGTTCTCGTGATTATGAAAAGAGCTAAGGTTAATCAATCAAAACTTCTTTTAGTTGCAAGTTTAAGAATGTCA
>NZ_JMLK01000007.1 GCF_000686725.1 Clostridium akagii DSM 12554
AGCGTGTGGAGCACATATAGCTACTGTTCCTCTAAAAATCATATTACAGATGATCAAACATCCATTAACCGATAGTGGAATAGAAAAATTCATGAAAGATTGGAAAGAAACTTTTGACAAATAAAATGAGACACGCTTAATTTCAAAAGTTAATAAGGTTTTATAATAACATAAGGCTCTCATAAAAAATGGATGCCTAAAAATAGCAGTATAATATATCTAATGTTGTAGCCATAATGAAAATGAGAGTGAGCGGGAACTAGGAATAAATCATATAAAAAAACAAATAAAGAGAGAATCCTCATAAACAATATTGAGGGTCCTATTTTTGTTTATGATTATATTTGAAGGAGGAATCTTGCACTTTATATGGAATAATAGAATATAATTGTAAAGAATTGTGTCTTATAGAATTTTTCAAAAAATAAAAGTTAGGATGTGCTTATATGAGAGGTGTAGTTTTAATTATCATAGGTATAGTAATTGGTATAATTATTTCAAGGCTAACGGGTTTATTAGGTTCACAAATCTTTAAATTTTCTGATGTTTTTAAAGAAATATCTAAACATCTTCACAAATCATTTGGAAAATACGGAGATACAATTAAAAAATAATTTAAATGTACAGTTAAGTAACAATAGTGGATAATTGCGAAGTAATATTGTTTTTATAGGGGGAATTAAAATAAAAAATACAAAACTAAATTTTTATTTTTTTGGAGATATAGGTGAATATGACATTTACAATCCAGAGTATGTATGTAGCAAAGAACACGCATCAGAAATACTATATTTAATTGCACAGAATAAACCATTTTCAATATCCAAATGTAAAGTAGCAAAACTTTTAGGGATAAAAGAAGAAACAGTTGAAAATGTTATTAATAGCCTTGAATTAATTAATGCAATAGAAGTGAAAGATAGCACATACAGAATTAAGTTTCCAATTTTTTTAGAGGAAGATGTCATAGAAATGGAGAATTACATAAATAATATAGGTGAGATAATTGGAAATAAAATAATTGCAATAAAAGATACTCTATATAAAAAGGTATCAGAATTAACATGCTCAAAAGACCATAGTTGCGAAAGAATACTCTACCATATTATTTGCGACAAAATTTTCGATGGTACTGCTTTTGAGTTTTTTACTCAAAGAAACACCTTTTGTACATCGAAGGTGCAACCTGGTAAAAGAGATTATATTATTGTTGCATATGAAGATAGCGATTTAGTAGAAAAACATAGTAATAAGATATTATGTAGTAGTAATAATTATAGGAGTTCTGGCTTTACGTTTAATAGTTTTGGAGATTTAAATGGTTCGAGGAAGGATATGTATAGGTTTTTTAGACTTTTACAAAAGAGTGTTGATAACGCAAGCCCATTTAATAAAGTGAATATATCATACAATAGAAGTTTAGATAATAAAAACAAAGAAATTGCCTGTGAATGTGGTAGGTTAATATTTAATATTATCAACAATAATTTTAAATATGATAAACTATCTGAAAAAGAAAAGAATTTAGCAAGTTTTCTGAATGAATTAGAATATATTGATATAAATAATGCTGATAATACCATTTCAATTAATATTCCAATATTTTATGATTTTGAATTATCAACAGTTATTAGAGAGTTATCAGATATTATACTCATAAATATATTTCCAATAGTAAAAGAAGTTTTTGATAATTTTGAGGTAAATGCATCAAGATTAACTCCAATAAGGCATAGGGTAGATATAAGAGAAACAGCAAATGAATTATGGCATCAAATATTTGGTGCTACTAATGAATATTTAGTAAAAGAAGGGTTTGTTGCATCACCAGAAAATATAGATGGACAAGGTAGATATTTAAGAAGTCTTACAATATCTCAAAAATAATACTAAAGTTGAGTTTTATTTAGTGAATAATCTTCATTTATTGTTTATCAATCATAAATTTACGATAGTTAGCAATTATTGATATTGGATTTTATAATTATAGAAAAAGCTTGTTAGCTTGTCTTATTATGACAGGCTAATTTTATATGCATTTATCCTCAATATTGTCTAACATAGCTTTATGCATAAATCAAGTGAATTTTTCAATCGGTATAATTCTAGTAGCATATATAAGTTTAGTATGATTATTAGGTCACTATTTAATAAGACTATAGTTGAGTAATATTAGGAGGGAATCGGAACTATGAAAAATGCATTACGAATAGCTAAATATTTAGTATTGATAGGAATTCTTATAATGATTTTTATTGAGGTAGATATTATTATATTTAGTATTAAATCAAAACCTACTTCGTCAGACTGTATAATAGTATTAGGATGTCAGGTCAAAGGAACATCACCTAGCCCATTTTTACAAGCAAGACTTAATGATGGCATAAGCCTTTATCCGATGACTACCATCCGTAACACTCCCATCTTCTACTAAGTGGGGGATAACGGCTGCTACGTCCCTGGATAACCATTTCTAAGTTTCATATGGAGAAAAAAACTCCATCTGAAACCAAGAACTCTGTTTATAAAGAGGGGTATGGAAAGTATATTATAGTTTCTGGTGGAAAAGGACCTGGCGAAGATATAACAGAAGCTATGGCTATGAAAAATTTCCTTTTAGCCAAAGGAATAGATAAGAATAAAATAATTATGGAAGAACGATCAAGAAACACCATGGAAAATTTGACTTTTTCTAAGAAAGTAATGGAGAGTAAAGGTTTTAAAACTGCGGTGGTGGTATCAAATAAATATCATTTAAAAAGGGTATCTCTTATGAGTAAAAGATTAAGAATGAATACTAGTTATTCTGGCGTTTTTGTTTCACAATATAAATTCACTGAATATGAGGGATATGTAAGGGAAGTGTTTGGGGTATTAAAATTTGTGATATTAAAAAAATAGGAAACTAAATGATGGTTCTATCTTTGCTTCCTAAATCTATGAAAAGAAGGAATTTAAACTTTTTTATGGAATATTGAAATATAATAATATTTTATTGTATAAAACGGACGAGGATGTGACACAAATTGGGATTTTTAAACGCCTTAAAGGAAAGTATAACAAACAGGCCATCAACACTTAGAGAACCAACTTTTGTTAAAGAATTTAATGAAGAAAATAAACAGTTTAATGATTTAGAGAAGCTGTTAAAAATTGCTCCCGCAGAAGTATGTAAAAAAATAAATGAAGATATAAAATTATTGTCTTATGGAATAACGGGTGAAAGAAATGTGGCCTATGAACTTAAAAATAGCCATATGCCAATATTAATTTTGCACGATTTGTATCTTCAGCATAATGGTCTTACAGCACAAATAGATTTTGTTATAATAGACCGTAAATTCATATTAGTTATTGAGTGCAAAAACATGGTAGGTGATATTGAAATAAGAAATAATGGGGATTTCATTAGGTATTTTAAAGGAAATAGTGGCAAGGTGTATAAAAAAGAAGGGATATATAGCCCTATTGTTCAAAATGAAAGGCATGTAGAAATAATAAGGGACATATTAAAAGAAGAAAAACATCTTGTTAAAACTGATTTTGGAATGATTAAACATATAGTAACAGTAGCGAATCCTAAAGCCGTGATTAATAGTAGATTTGCTAAGAAGGAAATAAAGGAACATATAATAAAACATGAGCAGCTTATAAACAGGATGAAAGAGTTTCATGAAACAAAGGGTAATGAGCATTGGTTCACAGAAGAAACTATGTATGATCTTGCAAATTCATTATTGAAACATAACGGTATATATACCCCAAATTATGAAAGAAAGTATGGAATCTCAGCTGAAACTAAAGAAGATAATCAGATTCCTGCTACAAATGAAAATGTCCTTGAAGAAAAGGTTCAATTAATACATAAAGAAATTATTGGTGAAACAGGTTTAATAGAAGAAAGTCCTCTGTATAAAGAATTAAAGAAGTATCGGTTAGATAAAAGTAGAGAAGAAATGGTGAAACCATATTTTTTATACAGCAATTCCGTGCTAGAGGTTATAGTTAAAGCAAAACCTAAAACAATTGAAGAACTAAAAGCAATAAAGGGTTTTGGAAATGTTAAATGCGAAAAGTACGGAAAAGATATTATTGAAATTGTTAATAAAAACATGAATTGAAATAAATGTAACTTTTCAAAAGTATCTTAAAAATAGTGCTGGCAAAACATATTCTGATGCAGTAAATGAATGGTATAAAATACAGGAAGACAAAAAGAAAAATAAAGGTAAGTCTCAAATAGATAGCCAATTTGAATACAATACATATATACGTGATTTTTTTAAAGACAACAGCGGTAAAACTTTAAAAGAAGCAATAAAATGTTGGAAATACAAAAAGAGTTTACTAGGCTTTAATAGATACGAGAAGAAGGATTTATGTGCTATTGAAAAATAGTATAGTGTTAATGAATTATACTGTGAAAAAAAAGAAATAAAGTGAGAATCCTCAGTAGGAAAAGAGGGTTCTATTTTTGTTTAATAATGTAGTCAAAGAAGGAATTTTGCATTTTATAGGGAATATTAAACTATAATAGTATTATGTGAAAATTAGTAAAAAGAAAGGAAGCTTAAGTCTAATGGATGAGGCAAAAAAATTAATAGAGCAGGATAATGAGTTAAGCTTTGATAATATTACTTCTAAAGGCATAATACCAAAGAAAAGTTGTATAACTGGGGATAAAAATTATTTTGTAAATTATTTAAGTGAAGCTTTTAAAAATGCAAAAACTATAGATATTATTGTAGCATTTCTAATGGAATCTGGAGTGAGGTTATTAGAAAAAGATTTAAAACTTAGAAAAGAAAAAAACATTCCATTAAGGATACTTACCGGTAATTATTTAAATATAACTCAGCCACAAGCACTTTATCTACTTAAGGATATATTGGGTGATCAAGTGGATCTAAGATTTTATAACCAACCTAATAGATCATTCCATCCTAAGGCATATATAGTAGAATACCAAGATGGTGGTGATATTTTTGTTGGGTCCTCAAATGTTTCTAGATCTGCATTAACAAGTGGAATTGAATGGAATTATAGATTAGAAAAGGCCAGCAATGAATATGACTATAATAGCTTTAAAGGAACTTTCGAGGATTTATTTATAAATGATTCTAAAATTATAGACGAAGCGGAAATGAAAAAATATTCTGAGACATGGAAAAAGCCTAAGGTTTATTATGATATAGAAAAAAGTGAAGACGTTGAACACAGCGTTATTGAATTTATAAATCCTAGAGGAGCACAAATTGAAGCCTTATATGAACTAAAAAAAGCAAGACTCGCGGGTTTAGATAAAGTAATAGTAGTTGCAGCAACAGGCATAGGTTATCATGACTTTAATGTAAATAAAAATAAATCATGTTAAGGTGAGTATAATAAGGTAAAGTTGCATTATACATGTAAGAATTAAGTATTGTATGTGGGGAGAAAAATGATAGAAGCTACTTAGCCTTAAGAAGTTTAGTGATATATCATGACATGACAACCTTACATGTATTTAAACACACTTGAAGAGTAGTATTATGTTAATATAACATATGATATTAATACTTATATGTAAAATGTATATGTATAAAAATATATTAGTAATAAAGCAAATGTACATTAAAAAATAGCGACTAAAAAAGATTCGCTACCTTTTAATGTACATTTGTTTTATTATATACAATTAATGTCTAAATATAGAACGAATTAAAGATATATTAAGAAAATAAAAGATATTTTTGATTTTTGGGCAATATTAAAGAAAAGGCAGGTTGAAATAAGTTTAGATTAACTTTAAGATATAATATATAGAAATATATCTCAATTATACCACAATATATATATTGTGTAAATACATATATTGAGTATTTTTGAAATGGAGTGATGATTTTTTGAGTGGAAAAAAAGTAGGAGTCAAAGGGTTGTATTTTGTAGAAGATATATTAGATGAAAATGGAAGAAAAATCAGTAGAATGGTTTTTAATAGTATGTGTGTTCCTGTTCAAGAAATTAATGAGTACTTAAGATATATTGAAAATTCGACAACAAATAGTTATAACACTGTAAAAAGATATTCAGATGATATTTGCTATTTTTATAATTATTTAACCTTTGCTGGAATAAAAATTTATAATATTAACTATGTCCATTTGTCTAAGCTTTTAGAGTATTTATTAAAATTAAAAGTAAGATCAGTTTCTGGAGAGGAAATAAAAAAAAGTAAATATGCTATAGAAAATAGCCTTATAAATACGATTACATTTATAAATAATAAACTTAATAAAATTACCGCTATAAGAAATACAGAAGGATTAAGTGAAATATCTATAAGTAGAATATTTACCATTATAATACGATATCTAGAATATTTAGAAAGAATGGGAAAATATAAATTCGAGATTTCTATATGTTTAATAATTAGCAATAAAATTATAAAGGGTTTTTTAAGAGCTAAAGGGATAAATTCATCGCATCATCAGTTTAGGACAATTGATTGGGATGATATTTTAAAAAAATTTGAATTAGAGTTAATAATGAAAAATGCTACTATGCCATACGAAAAATTATTATATTTTATACTTAACATAACTGGCATCAGAATAGGGGAATTGCTGGGGATGGCGATAACTAGCTATGGAAGAGATAATTTAAGGGAAAGTTTGAAAGGTGATATAACTTTTAAAAAAGGTAGGTGGTGTATAAATATTAAGTACAGATCTGGCAATGAATATTTTAGACGTGGAAAGAGCTATAGCGATAGAAGCATTTTCTTAAAAAAAAGTGAAATATGTGAATTTGAAATTCTTATGCAAAGATATCTAAATTTTAGGATTAAAAAATGCAAAAGTAAAACGAATAAATGGTTATTTCTGAATAGTAATGGAAATGAGTTAACACAAAATACAGCATATAAGCAGTTTAAAAGGACTTTAGAAAGAGGTGATTTATCTTATAGAACTAACATAACGCTACATAATTTTCGACATACATTCATAACACGACAATTAAATGATGGAGTACCTATTGAGTATGTATCAATGCTAGTAGGACATAAAAACATAGAAACAACAAGAAAAACATACTATCATGTAACAGCTTCTGAGCTAGGTGATATAAGAGAAAAATATGATGATTATGTTGATAAAGAATATGAATTAACCTCTTTAGATATAGTAGGTTTAAGAGAAAGGGTAAAAAGTTAAGAATTATGAAAATAGAATATGAAAATATTGGACATATTTCAAAACAAAGATTCTTTGAGGTATTATGTCTCGAAAATATATCTGAGGGTCGGAAAGAATATTATAGTAGAATATATGATGATATAATAAAAAACTGGGAAAATCCAACTAAATGGCTGGAGGATAGAAACAGCACAATAATAAATAAATATAGCGAATGTGGTATTACTAATTATTTTATAATATGGGCTTTAGAGAAAGGAATAGCATTTCCTAATAACTATATTATAAAAATAAGAACAGGAAATGCAAAGACAATTTTGAGGGGATGCTTAAAAGACTTTAATAAATTATTAATTACAATAAGCATGATTAGAGAAAAATATAAACAAAAACATTATTCTGGCAGATTATATGCTCTGGTTTTAAAAATCTGTTTATACAATGGAAAAAACTCATTTAAAGATATTACTTCTGAGATAATATTAAAGAATGACGAGTTAAAAATTATGGATAAGGAAATTTCTGCAACGTATAGGTTGTTAAACCTTAGATATTACATGAAATATGAAACTAAAACTGCTAGGGAGATAATTTATAACAATACCAATAAAAACAAAGTATTAAATAATTTTAGGGTAACAAGTGATATGTTATTAATTACTGAAGGATTTCTTCATGATTTAAGAAATAGTTATATTGGGGAAAGAATGCAAAAAGAAAAGAGAGAGCATATAAATATATTTTATGATTGGTATAGGAGATTTTATAAAATTGAAAAAATAAACAATATTAGAGAATTTAACAATGAAGATTGGCAATTATACATCACATATGTTTCGGATGAAAAAAACATATGTGATAAAACAAAAGCAACAAAATTATTAACAATTGTGCAATTCTGTGAGTGGTTGAGTATTAAGAATCCCTTTATTTTAGAACCCAATTTATATATTAGTAAGAAAGATTATTCAAAATTAAACAAATATAATAGTGATAAAAATTTAGCTTTTTATGAGGAAGATTCTGCGACAAAAATACTACACTATCTTGTAAATGAGTTTAAACCACAAAATGTATATGAAGCATATTATAAGGAAGCCATAATTACTTCAGCTAATTCAGGTATGAGAAGAAATGAGTTAGATAGTTTAGAATTAGGTAGTTATTTGTATGATGAGGATGAAAAGTGCTACATGATTGTCAATAGCAGTATTGATAAATTGTCTCAAAAAAATAGACGAGTATATATTACTAAGGATGGGTATGAAGCAATCAAGAGAGCAGAAAAAATAAGAATCGAAAATGGATTTTTAGTAGAAAGAGATGGTAGGAAAGGAGAAAAACCATTTATACATTTATTTGAGCATTTAAGTTCAAGGATATTATATAGTAATTCATTTTCAGAATTTATTGAAAAAATAAAAAATGAGGTAGGTATTGTAAATGAGGATGGTAAGGCTATTCAATCAGGATTACATGGGTTTAGGCATTTTTTCGCAATAGCATTATTTAGAGAAAGTAATTATAATCTATCAGTTGTCAGATACTTATTGGGGCATAAAAGTTACAACATGACAATGAAATATTTAGTACAAGAAAAAGAAAAGAATACATTAGAGATAAGAGAAGGTCTAGAAAAAAAACAAGAGGTATTTACAGGTATGGGGATAAATAAAATTGTGGAAATGATATTTAGCAATAGGCAAAGTAAACAGTATTTATTAAATAAAAAGGTAATGGAGGCTTCTAATAATATATATGATTTAATAAACATGAATGCTATTAAGAAGATGGAAATAGGATATTGTATTAAACCTTGTGAATCAAGAAAAAAATGTTTTGGTTGTAATAATTTTTTGATTAGTGAACAAGAAAAATCGAAATTGTTAGAGTATGCGAAGGATTTATTTAATATTATTTCATTTAAAGTATTTATATTAAAGGGTAAAGGGAATGCATTAAAAAATAATGAAATAAAAGAAGATATATTAGATTTATCTGTTATAATTTCTGAATTACAGGAGCTAAATCTTTCACAAGATTATATTAACAAATTTCTGATAGGTGAAGCATATGAATAGTTTATTAAATGTATTGGAATCAAAAGAACCTATTAGATCTAAAAGATTAAATTATATATATTTTACAAAAGATGAATTCGAATGGATATGTATAGAAACTAAAACAAATGTTCAGATACGATGGATGAATTTAAGACAATTCATGAAATTATATCCGTCTTTAAAAAAACTTGAAGAAAAATTACAAGAAACTAAAGAATATTATTATGGGGATAGCAAAAATAGAAAATATGGATGGATACTAGTTTATTTAGTATATTATAAACGAATAAAAATTCCTATGGAAGTTTTATATCAAATAAGGATTAATAGGAAAGAGATTATCTTTTTAGATAAAGAGTTATGTGACTTCATGAATAAAGCATATGAAATAGGCGTTATAAATAGACATTATTCTAAAATGCTCATTGTTCAGGAGATGATGCTTGAAGTAATAAGAAGCATTTTATATTTTCAACTTTCTTTAAATGAATGTTTGACTAATATGTTATTGTTCAAAAAAATAGCCAGTAAAATAAGTGGTCGTGAGATATGTTATACCCCGTTAAAACATATTTTGATAGAATTGGGAATTAAAATAAAAGAAGTTGAAGTTAATAAAAACCATACAATAAATATAGATAGGAATTTTTATAGTTCTAATAATGAATTTAGAAATCTGTTATTAAAATACACAGAATATTTAAATTCTGTTCATCCTTATAAAACTGTTAAGACTGAAATATCTCATTTAAAAAGTTTTTTTAATTTCATTTATGAAAATTATTATGAAGTAAGAGAAATTGAGGAATTGGATTGTTTTCATATTGAGCAATATATTAATTTTCAAAAAAATGTTATAAACATTAGGGGTAAAAAAAACGAACCATCAACTATAAATCATAGAATAGAATCAGTCAATAAATTTTTTTGCTTTCTAAGAGAAAAAATCGGAATTTCCATAAAAAATAATATAATTACTAATTATGATAAGCAAAAAGAATACATAAATTTTCCTAGATATAAATCAAAAAAGGAAATTAATATATTAATTAAGGCAATAAGCGAAATTGATGAAGAGAAAAGATTACAAGAAAAAATGGTGCTTGTTTTATTGTTAGACACTGGAAGAAGGATACATGAAATCTTAACACTGCAGTATAACTGCCTTAAAAATGATAGTATTTTTTTTCATAAACTAAAACAAGGTAAGCCAATATGGCAAAAAGTAGGAAAAACATCAGTTGCTGCAGTTTTAAAATTAAAAGAGTATTCTAGAAATATAAATACGGAAATTTATTCTGAATTAGATGGCAAGCGATATAGAAGATTAATCCCTAGTATATATAGCAGAGCTAAAAATGTACTATCTATTGCACAAATACGAAAATTTTTTGTGGAATTACAAATTAAAAATAATATTATTGATAAAAAAGGAAATCCCATTTTTACTTTACATGACAATAAACGAAATTTTGTTTCTAATATGGAAGCAGCGGGTGTTAGTCCTGAGGATATTGCTATTATATTGGGACAAGGAATGGAATCATTACTGCCATATGAAATAAATAATAGTTTAGCAATAGAAACTTTATTGAGTGTAGAAAAAAAAGGAATATTAATAGGAAAACAAAAGAAAAGTAACGATGATTCATATTATAATAAAAATGAACAGTTTATTATAGATTGTTTAAGCAATAATGATATTATAACAAAAAATAAAATAAATTTAATAGAAAAATTGCAAGATCCCAAAAAAGCAATACCACTTCCAATAGGAGAATGTTTAGACATAGATAGTATTCAGTCGTGTAGTATTATTTTATGCATAACATGTCAAGAATTTAGAATAATGTGTAAAGAGGACATAGAGATATTTGAAGAGTTTTGTTTTAAAATGTATAAATATATCTATACATTTAAACGTAATAAAGAAATTCAAAATTTGGAAAAAGAATATACTGCTAAAGTTATGTTTGTACTTCAAAACAAAATTAAATTAAATGAAGATGAGTGTAAAAAGGAAATAAGGTGTATTAAAAAAAGTGCACGTGATTCGCTAAAAGGGGGAACATATAATGGCAAAGTATGATAATATGATTCAACAGAAAAAAGATTTAGTATTAAAAAGAAAAGATGATGTGGAGAAAGCGTGTCAAAAGTTGATGAATTTAGAATCAAGCATTAGTTATTGTGACGTTAGTAAAATTACTAATATACCATTAAAAACACTACAAGGGCCTAACTATAAAGAAATAATAAAAACATGGCAACAGCTAAAATTAGATGATTCCTCTAATAGAGGAGAACTACATGTTTATAAAAAAGAAATAGCGCATTTGAAAGAAATAATACATAAATTAATAGATCAAAACAGTGCTCTAAAAACAGAAATCTATAGACTTAATAAATAGCGAAATGTAATTAAAAACTAACTATGACAATTAATATAAAAATAAGCTTTAAATGCAAGTAGGATATTCACACCTTGTTTAAAGCTTGTTTTTTTTAAATAGATTTTCAATTGGAACTTTTAAAGCGTTTGCAATAGCAGAAGCTTCATAATCTAATACTGGTCTTTTTTCAGACTCAATTCTAGAAAGCATGGGTTCATCAATCTGGATTCCCTGTAGATTTATTTTTGCAACTAAATCTTTTTGTGTGCAATTTTTATTCTTACGAATTGATTTAACATTTATACCAATGATATTTTTTCTTTCCATATTGAATCATCCTTACATAGTTTATGCATTAATTTTAGTAAATTGTGCAAAATAAAAGTTGTGCGGTACACAATTTTAGCAATTTTATAAAAGTTTTTTGAAGTGGGAGTGATTAAATTGGAAATATGCACACCGTTAGTTAGGGATATTTCATTATATAAAGAGATAGCAAAGAATTTAGTAAATCCATTAGAAGTTCCAAGAGAAGCAATAAGTAATTCAATGGATTCGGAAGCTAGAAATATTAACATTGAGATTTATCGGGATAATAAGGGTTTATTTTGTTTGGATTTTGTGGATGATGGATCTGGTATGGCACGTGAGGAAATGGAGAGCTTTTTTAATTTGGGTGATTCAAGAAAGGATGTTAGAAATATAGGCGAAAAAGGATTAGGAACTAAAATATTCTTTAGAAGTAAAAAATTAACTGTAATAAGTCAAAAAGGTGGTAATCGAAGATATATTGCAGTGATGGAATATGCTTGGGAAAATTTAAATAAAAACAAAATACCAGTGTATACAATAGAAGATGTTAAACCAATTATAGGTAAGCAAGGAACTACCGTTAGAATTGAAGGTTATTTAATAGATAATCCTGAAAGATTTTTCAATTTTGATACATTAAAAGATTATATTTTATGGTTTACTGCAGGGGGAAGTTTTAAAAGTATTTTTGCTACATATCATGAATTAAATAGATATGTTAAAAATATGCAAGTTGCACCTAGAATATTTATTAATGATAAAATTCAAGGAATAAAAGAGGAAATAGCGGGTACTCATCAATTTTTTTCTCCACAAGAAAATCCAAAAGAAGATATAAATGAAAATGTATACAAGAAATCAGTTAACTATTGTAGGCATTTTGGACCATACCATAGAAGTACTAACATTGATGGTGAATATGTCTCATTTCAGATGTATGGAACAGTTTCTGGTGTTAATTGTAGAAAAGCAGTATGTAAATTAAGGCAAGCAGAAAGATTAAAAAGTAGATTTGGAATTTATCTAGCGAAAGATTTTATTCCAGTTGTAAAAAAGTCAAGTTTAATTACTGATCCCAATTATCATCATTTTCATTTATTAGTGAATTCTCAAAACTTTGAGTTAACAGCAGATAGAAATAATATAAGCAATGAAGATGATCCTAAAATAAAATGGATTTTTGGTAATGTAAAGAAAATAATAAATGAAGACATAATGCCTATAGCAGAAAACGAATACTTTAAAATGAGAAAAGAGGAAGAATGCCAGTCTCAGATACGAGAGAAGAAGAGGATACTTAAAAATAGAATAAAAAATTATTCGGATTTAGAGGAATTAGATATTGAGGATATATCGATAAAAAAAATACCAGACAATGAGGCACAAGTGGCATTAGTACTTGCTTCAATATTAAGTAATAAGAATTATAAAAAACATATTAAGCACATAGATTCAATTGCACACTATTCTAATCAATCCACAACAGATTTAATTTGCATAAATAGAGAAGGCGTTCCATTATTGGTTGAAATAGAGTTTCTATTAGGTAATATATTTAGGCATGATCACCCATATGAAACATTTGATTGCATTGTTTGTTGGAAAGTAGATATTGAGATTAATGAGCGAAAAAGACTAGTTGATGGAACTGAATTAAAGTTAATTTGTGAAGAAGAAAAATGGTTGCTAAAGTTCGGAACAGACAAAATTATTCCAATTATTGAGTTATCAAGTATAATTACATCTATTAAGGAACTTCAAATTGCTACAGTTAATTAATTTATTATAACTATATAATTAGAAAAGTGCTATTATTATGATTCCCATAGTTAAACGGAAGCTTATAATGTATACAATCATTATAGGCTGTATTAATACTTCAAAATTTAGGTGGCAAGTAAATAGTTGTAAAAAGTAATACAGGTATTCGTGGAAACATAGATAATACATAAATGAGGTATTAGGGAAAACTCAAATTATGTATTATATAATGCTTAATTATAAGTTTGACAACATAAACTTTCTAATTTATAATTAAAAACAATTAGTTTAGCTTTATGAGGTGGATATGATGAAGATATCAGAGCAGATAAAAATTTTATGCGTTAGAACGAATATAAGTGTAGCAGAATTATCAAGGAGAGTAGGGCAATCTCCACAAAACTTTAGTGCTAAAATGAAAAGAGAAAGCTTTACTATTTCAGAATTGCAAATAATATCAGAAGCAGTCGATGCAACTTTTGAACATAATTTTATATTGAAAAATGGAGATAAGGTGTGAGAAAAATAGAAAAAAACAAAGTGACTGAATTTAAATTAGGCGAGCTTTTTTGTGGACCTGGAGGAATAGCTTTAGGTGCAACAACAGCTAAGATAGAAGATTCAAAATATAAAATAACACATGCATGGGCGAATGATTATGACTTAGATACTTGTAATACTTATAAACATAATATTGCTCCTGATAATGCTGATTCTGTTATATGTTGTGATGTGCATAAATTAGATATACCCAAATTGGCACCTATTGATGCATTGGCCTTTGGATTTCCTTGCAATGATTTTTCAATAGTAGGCGAACAAAAGGGCTTTGATGGAATATTTGGAGGGTTATATAAATACGGTGTTAAAGCTTTAAAAACATTTCAACCAATGTGGTTTCTTGCTGAAAATGTAGGTGGGTTGAGAAGTGCAAATGAAGGGAGTGCATTGAAAAATATACTTAATGATTTAAGGGATTCAGGATATAAAGTGTATCCACATTTGTATAAATTTGAGCAATATGGCGTTCCACAAGCCAGGCATAGAGTGATTATTATAGGTATTAGGAATGACTTACCATATGAATTTAGACCTCCAAGTCCAGCACCATATGAGAATATGGATAATACATGCAAAACAGCTATAGAATGCCCTCCAATAGATCCTAACGCATTGAACAATGAGTTAACAAAGCAATCTAAAACAGTGACTGAAAGATTGAAACATATTAAACCAGGACAAAATGCTTTTACAGCAGATTTACCTGAAGAATTAAGGCTTAATGTTAAAGGAGCCAAAATAAGTCAGATATATAAAAGATTAGATCCATCTAAGCCGGCATATACAGTTACAGGTTCAGGTGGTGGTGGGACACATATGTATCACTATGAAGAGCCTCGAGCATTGACTAACAGAGAAAGAGCAAGGTTGCAAACATTTCCTGATAATTATGAATTTAAGGGATTAAAAGAAAGTGTTAGAAAACAAATAGGAATGGCTGTACCAGTAAATGGAGTGAAAATTATTTTTGAAGCCATACTTAAAACTTTTGCGGGTATTGAATATGATAGTATTGACTTTAATGTGAAAGAGTAGGTTACAATATGTTAAATTATTGGTGGGTAACAAGACCTAAAAGAAAACTAAATTCTGTACCAGAAGTATTAGCAACGTTTGCTGAACAATCGTTGGATGAAGAATGGCAGGGACAAAGAAACTTACATTTATCATTTGAAGGAGCATTAGAGCAGGCTGGTTTAAAGCGCATAGGTGAACGCCGAGATCAGAAGGGCGGCGGCGGAAGAACATATAAGGCATGGGTTACCAGCTTAGGGTTGATATTCGCTCAAGAATCTACTGGAAAGATGAAGTTAACATTAGCTGGCGAAGCCATTATGGCAGGTGATTCTCCAGTTGAGGTGTTAAAAAATCAAATCTTAAAATATCAATTTCCTTCCTCTTTTTCATTAAGCAGAGGGGTAGGGGTTGTTTCAAGATTTAAAATAAGACCTTTTAGGTTTTTGCTGAGATTATTAAGTAATTCACAATTGAAGTATTTGACTGAAGAAGAGATTGCAAAAATAATTGTTATCGAGGCTGAAACTGAAACAAATAAATGCTATGAACATATTGTAGATAGGATTTTAGAATTTAGAGAAAAAGGTGATTCTTGTCTTGAAACAAATTTTTTTGAAAAATATAAGTCATCAAAAGGTAATGTTAATCCCGAACACCCATACAGTCATTTAATGGATTTAGCAAATACACTTGTGAATTGGTTGGAATACACACAACTTACCAAAAGAGACAGTGGTGAATTGTCTATCCTTGATGATAAATGTGAAGAAGTGCAAAAAATTTTGTCTGAGTGCCCACCTTTTATTGAGCGCCCAGAAGAGAGGGAATATTTCCAGAGAAAGTATGGTTTAGACCCCAAGCATAAAAAGGATACAAGAAATCTTATAGAAACTAAGACTGTTACAGCTAAAATTATTGCTGAACAGATAATCAAGAAATTTTATATTACAGAATCGTTGAGGCAACCTATAACAAAAATAACTACAGCGCTTATAGATAAAATTACAGAACAGACTGGTCTGGATGGAAAGATAGTGGAAGAAACACTTCTGAAATTGTATCCAAAAGGCTCAGTTGGAGCTTTTATGACTGAATATTTTGAAATGGCTTTTAAAGGTAGAGATGAGGCAACTGGTTTTGAAAAAGCAACTGTTGAGTTATTTAAAAATGTTTTTGGTTACGAAGCTAAACATGTGGGAGCAATAGGTCTTACACCGGACGTTTTGATTTTGTCAGACACAGATGGTTACCAGGCTATTATAGATAATAAAGCATATAGCAAATATACGATTAGCAATGACCACCACAATAGGATGGTTCATAATTATATAAAAGGGTTGAATCTTTATAGTACTTCGTCTGCACCACTTGCTTTTTTCTCGTATATTGCAGGAGGATTTGGTAAAAATATAAATTCCCAAATTAAAGGTATCGTTTCTGAAACTACTATACATGGAAGTGCAATGAGTGTTTCTAATATGATAAGGCTCGTAGAAAACTATACAGACAAAGGGTACAAGCATTCAAAGATTAAGGAAATTTTTTCTTTGGATAGGCAGATTTTGATGTCAGATATATAAATTAAATTTATGTAATGAGTCCAGATTATTTTAAAAATAATCTGGACTTTTTATTTTAATAAGTTATTGATTAGTAATAAAATAGTAAATGATGAAAAAACATATAAAAACATATAAAAATGTTATAATGTAAGAAATATGAAAAAGCTTTAGTTAGAGATTGTAATTATATTGAACAAAAAACAAATAAGTATTAAAATTATCAATAAAAACACAATAATAAATTTGTTTGTAGGGGCTAAAGATGGATACTAATAAAATATTAATAGACTACATTATTAAATTGAAAATAAAATATAAAAAAGAAACTATAGAATTTAAACCTTTAGAAAAATTAATTTTAAAAAGCTTTAATGATATCTTAAATAATAAGAATAAAAAGATATTATTTATTGGAATTGAAAAAGAACTAACATCTATTTTACTTATCTTAATTCTATCAATAAAACAATATTCAGATAATATGAAAAATCCAGATAATAATATTTTAGATACCGTTGAGAATGGGGACAAGGTATTTTATAGAGGACAGATATTGATATTTGATAAGATTGATATAGATGAAAGGGATAAAAACAAATACATATATTTATTAGGAAAAAATAAATGTACAACATTAGTGCCATTTGGGAATTCACACTTATTAACCATGTACAATGGGCAAGCAAACAGGATTAATAAAATAGATGGGAATTCTCAACGATATAATATAACAAGAAAATTTATATCTGAAATAATGGGAATTGATTATGCTAAATTAAATGGAGTAATTAAAGAAAGTACAATTATTGTATTTGAACATAAAGATGAACTTTATAAATTAATTGATTCACTAGAAATCGATTATGAAGATAAAAATTATACAATATCACAGCTATTTCCATTTGCATATTATACATCAGAAGAAAATCATGAGTATTTTAAAGGAAATAGAATTAAAGAAAATACAGTAATAAAATTTGTTTCTAGTATTAGTACAGCTATTGATATTATTAAAGATGATAAAAATATAAAGAATATTATATTGATAGGAGAAAAAACATACAGGGATGCACTAGAAACTGAATTAAGAGAAGCAAGTATGATTGATAGCATAGATAAAATATTAGTAATAGATACATGGGAAAGTAATTTTGATTTTTCATTATTGCTTAAAGACGATGAACATTTTAGTGTATATGCTATAACAAAAGAAGTGGTCTTAGATAATATTAATTTATTTGATGAATCTTTATTAAGTACAAAGTCAAGTTTACAAAAGACTAATTATAATTTAATGAAAAATCTAGTTAATAAAAATATTTATATATATGAAGTTAATAATTGTGAGATTTTAAATAAAAATATTTATAATATAAGTAAAAATTTAAAAGTTTTATTTGAATACTCAGATAATAGCATAAAAATATTAGATTTTATAAAGCGTGCTTATTATTTATGTAATAAAGTAGAACAATCGGTTCTACCATTAAATAAATGCAAAACAAATTTAGATAGTATAAATTACAGTATTAGCATACTTAGAGAAACTTTAGGAATGTTTCCAAAAGAAAGAGTTGAATATAAATTAATGCAAGATATAATTTCCCAAATAGAGGAGAGTATAAATTCTTTAGAAGTTGAAAATTATAAAATAGAGGTAATTAAAAAAAAGTTTTTAAATAATAAAAAATCATTATTAGGTATAAAAAATATAGATGAATTTATTGAGATTGAAGACTACTTTAGAAAAATCATGAAAAAAAGTTTAGATATAAAGAAGTTAGATAAAATAATTAATGTTTATGGATACTCATCACTCATAATTCCATGTTTTCTTGAAAGTAAACATTTTAATGTTCTAAATACTAATATAGTTGAAAATGTAGAAATAATAGTTTATAGACGTGAAAAAAATAGAATTAATTCCTTAATAAGAAAAAACAATAAAATGTTAGAACTAGTATTAAGGAATAATAAGTTATTAGAAGGTAGAAATTTACATGTGTTAAGCACAGTAGGAGAACTTTCAATAAAAACGGATTTTGTAGATAATAAAGAATTTTATGATGATGAAGAAAAATTTAATGAAATTGAAGATAAAGTTCAAAGAGTGATACAAGAAAATAAAATAAACCTTTTTATAAATGAAGATAAAGTTAATAGAGGTATTTCTAATAGTACAATGAAAGTCAACAAGATAGTTACGTTTGAAGATGATAATTATTCGCTTTTATCAAATAATTATAAGACTGACATAGTAGATATAAAAAATAAAGATATAAAACAAAAAAGTATTTCTGAATTAGCAGTTGGAGATGATATGATTTTCACAAAAAGTAAATTATCAGGAGAAAAAGACATTGTCAAGGTTGTTATCAGAGAACTTTTGGATCAGAAAAAATTTAGAAGTATATACGGTGAATATTTTGAACTAAATAATTTATGGAAAAATTGTTTGAATAATTATATGCATATATATGGTTTAACAGAACAAGATATTAGCAATGAATTTCAAATGTTTGGGAAAAAGATAACCTCTTTTGTTATAGTTAATTGGTTAAATGGAAATATAATCGGGCCTCAAGATTTGAATGACATAAAAATCATTGCAGGTATAGTAAAAAATGTTGATTTGGATGGAAGAATTGATGAGGTAATAACTGCATGCAAACAAGAAAGAAAAATACAAATACAAGTTAGAAAAGCCATTGCAAAAATAATATTAAATTCTGTTGTCAACAATAATGAAAAAAACAATGATATATATGAGATTGTGAAAAATACTATAAGTGATTTAGATAGGTATGCATATATAGGAACAATTTCGTCAATTAAAAATATCCATGAAGAAATAAGTTCTCAACATGTAAATAAGGTTATAGAGGGATGAATAAAATTGATAGATATACAAGAATGTATTAGGGTAAGAAAAGAAATAATTAAAAGAACTAAGGCAGAAATGCTTGGCCCTGGATCAGAAGATATAGGTGCCGATACAAAATACGAAGTGATATCGGATTCACCACTAGATAGATATGTACTTGGTGTTTTATTCCCACAAGATAATCTATATGAACAAGATGAATCGGAAAAAGAAAAATCTAGTGATAGTATTAATGAAGATATAAATGAAGAAGTTGAGATGGAAATAGAAAAACAAAAGAAAAAAGGAGATAAAACTAAAAATAATATTCATAGTATTTCATCGGATGAGGAAGAAGTTCAAGAAGAAATAAGTATGGCTAATCAAACTTTACCATCGGCAATGGGTTTAACTTTTTTTGCTGAAGGTGATATAGAAGAAATTAATGTTGAAGTAAGCTGTGCTAGATATAGATTAAGTCAATTTAGAGATTGTGTTATTAGAACAGATAAAGATATGAATATTACTAAGTATTCATTAGGTGAATATTTATATCAAGAAGATGGGCAAGTCAGGTTGAAAAAAAATCTATCAAGAAAAAATGTATTTGAACTCGTTTCAGGAAGAGACATACAAACAGAAAGGCCAGATATAGAAAAAATCTTATATAAGCTCGCTGATTTATGTTCATCAGAAGAAGGAAATAAACATAAGGGGTATGTTAGAAATCCATTCGTTGAGAATGGGGAAATAAAAATACCTTTAGTCAAGGAATTTAATAAGATTTTCATTAATGAAGATGGAGAAGTAAGTGACAATAGCGGAGTATTGAAAGTAACTGTTTTAAGAAAAAAATATGAAGAAAAAATTTTCAGTTATACTGTGGTTCTTGTAAATGAACAGAAATCCAAAAAGAACTATAGAACTTGTTTCTTTCAACCAGAAATAAAAATTACAACAGATAATAATAACTTTAAGTTTATCGAAAGATATGATATTCAAAATATAAACTCCAAATTTATTGATAATGAGGAGTTGGTTTTTAATTTATTGTATAGAAATAAGAAAAGTTACGCCGTAGGTCATGGTGTGGCAACAGGGCAAATTGTTAATATTGAAACTGGAAAAGGGGAAGTGCATACTGATTTCTTTCCAAGCTTTGAAATTCCTCAATTAGATTTTGAAATAGATGAGTTAGGTGAGGAGGGCAAGAAAATATTATCTATGTTCGTTTTATCAGATATTTCAGATATAAGTAAAGAAGGCAAGATTAATTTACTTAATAAATTTTCTGATGCCTATGAGAAATGGATTAGTAAACTTGAAAAATCGGGAAACGAGTTAAAAGGAAAATATAATGATGATATAATAGAAAATCAAATTATTCAATGCAAAGAAGTATTATTTAGAATGAAAAAGGGAATATGTATTTTAAGTAAAAATAAAAATGCATATGATGCTTTTTCTATAATGAATAGAGCTATGTTAATGCAAAGAGTACATTCCAAATTAACAGGGAGTGAGTATGATAGATTTCCAATGGATACAAAAATGCCACAATTTGATTATTACAATGTTGAGAAAAAAGATGGAAGTTGGAGAGCTTTCCAATTAGCTTTTGTTTTAATGAATATTGATTCAATTTCAAATCCAAATTGCGACGATAGAGATATTGTAGATTTAATATGGATACCTACCGGAGGTGGTAAAACAGAAGCATATTTAGGGTTGACAGGATTTACTATATTTTTGAGAAGATTAAATGATCCGATAGATGGTTGTGGAACAACAATTGTAATGAGGTATACTTTAAGGTTATTAGCTACACAACAATTTACTAGAGCATCTATACTAATTTGTGCTTGTGAAAAAATAAGGAGAGAAAGCAACGAGTATAATCTTGGAGAAGACGAGATATCCATTGGATTATGGGTAGGGGGAGATCCAACTCCCAATACAAATGCTGTTGCCAAAACAGAATATAAAGAATTGACAAAAGCTGTTAGCAATAAAGAAGAATTAGAGACACGGAAATTACAACACAATAAATTCCAAATATTGAAATGCCCTTGGTGTGGAACCAAACTTGAAACAGAATTTATTGATGGGAAAAAGAAAGGGGCATGGGGATATAATTATGATAAAAAGAAAATCATTTATTGTCCAGAATCTAGGTGCGATTTTCGTGAAAGGCTTCCTATACAAGTAGTAGATGAGGAATTATATAAAAATCCACCTACATTGCTTTTTGGAACTGTAGATAAATTTGCAACACTTCCTTGGAAAGGTGAGGTATCTAATTTATTTGCTTTAAATAAAGATAATAATACTAAAAGTCCTGAATTAATTATTCAGGATGAATTACATCTAATATCTGGACCATTAGGTACAATGGTTGGGTTATATGAAACAGCAATTGATGCAATGTGTTGTGCAAAAGGTATAAAACCTAAGATAATTGCATCTACAGCAACCATAAAAAGAGCAAAAGAACAATGCAAAATGTTATTTGATAGGGAGGTATCACAATTTCCTCCTTCAGGATTAAATATAGAAGATTGCTTTTTTACAAAAGAAGTTTCAATTAAAAGAAAACCGGGTAGATTATATGTTGGGTTAATGCCATCAGGAAAAACCGCTACTACAACGCAAATAAGATTATATACAGCAGTTTTAGAATCATTGAAATTCATAGATGCTTCAGACGAAATACTAGATAAATATTGGACTCTTGTAGGTTACTTTAATTCAATACGAGAATTAGGAAAAACATCAACATTAGTTAAAGACGATATAGCAAGTAATATTATAAGATATATGAAGAGATTAATGAAAGGTAAAGAAATAAGATATGCAGGAATACCCAATGAATTAACTAGCAGACTATCGTCAACTGCTATAGTAAAAACATTAAAAAATTCAGAAAATACATATGAAAAGGGTGAAGTTGATCCTAAAAGCAATAAAAAGCAGGATAACATAAATCACGCAATAGATATATTATTAGCGACAAATATGATAAGCGTTGGTGTTGATGTAAGTAGACTTGATTTAATGGTTGTTAGTGGACAACCTAAACAGACATCTGAGTATATTCAGGCTACGAGTAGAGTTGGAAGAAAGTATCCAGGTCTGGTATTCACGTTTTACAATGCGTCTAAGACTAGGGATAGATCTCATTATGAACTGTTTTATCCATATCATCAGACTTTTTATAAATATGTTGAGCCAACAAGTATTACACCGTTTTCTGAGCAGGCAAGGGAAAGAGCATTACACGCAGTTTTAATAAGTATGGTAAGACATATTTTAAAATTGAATGGAAATGAAGATGCAAAGAAATTCAAAAACGATATAGAAGGTTTGGATAAAATAAAAGAATTCATTTTGGCGAGAGCAGATCATTTAGATAATAGTCAAGAAAGAGATATAGCAATTAAAACTAAGCAAGAACTTGATGAAATTATACATAAGTGGATAGATAAAATAGATACAGCAAATGTTGATGAAGAAGTAGATTACTATTCAAAAAACGCGGATAAAAATTTACTGGTTCCATTTTTAGAAGATGACTATAGAAATGCATTTCCTACTATGCAATCTATGAGAAATATAGATAATCAAGCTGGGGTGGAAATAATTGAGTTTGGAGATGATATTAATGAATAAAATTCCACTAAAATCTAAGTCCTATAATATTCGATTTTCTCAGGTGATAGCTCCTTTTGGGGTTGGTTCTATGATTGATTTTAAGGATCAAACATTAATGCCCGCAGCACCAGAATATTGGACTATTAATAAATCACAAGAGATACACGATGAACGATTAGAGAGATTATTAGGTGTAGAAAAATTTTGTTTGCCACCTGATAAAGATCAAATTAGTAAGATTCCGTTAGTAAGATTTCCTAAATGGTACTTTTGTCCAAAATGTAAAAGGCTTAGAAAATTAGATGAATGGGAAAAGGAATTTGTGCAAAATAAAAGATCTAAGAATGTTAAAATGATTACACCAAAATGTATGGAATGTAATATGCAACTTGTTCCAGCTGGAATACTTGTAACATGTAAAAATGGTCATATTGATGATTTTCCGTGGGTAGAATGGGTACATGGTAAAAATAAAAGATCAAATTGTGATATAAAACATTCGCATCTAAAAATCAAAAATTCTAGTAGTGCGTTGGGCCTGGAAGGTTTAGTAATAGAATGCAATTGTGGTGCAAAAGCAAGTATGAAAGGGGCATTTAATGAACAGGCATTTAGTAATAATAAACCTGAAATAAACAAAATACACTATAAATGTACTGGCAATATGCCGTGGAAAGGTAAAAAAGAAGAAGATAAAAAAGAAGAATGCAATGAGATACCTAAAAGTATACAACGTGGGGCACTTAATATATATTTTGCTAAAGTTGTTAGCTCTATAGTTATTCCACCATATTCTAGTGAAATAAATTTGTTGGTTAAACAGAGCAATAAATTTTCATTATTATTAGAAATGTTAAATGATGAAGAATATGTTCAAATCAAAGGGAAAAAAAACATTATTGATTTATATACACAGAAAATAGCAGAAGATATTCATCAAGATAAAAGCATAGTAAAGATTATTTTAGATAAAGATTTCAATAGTGAAAATACTGAAAATATTGAGACTAAAGAACAGTATAGAGTAGAAGAATATAATGCATTAACGGGTAATATACCTAAAGAATGTATGGATGAAAAAGATTTTAAAATAGAAATACAAAACAATATTGATGATTACGATATTTATGGCTTAAGTAAAGTTACATTAGTTAAAAAGTTAAGAGAAGTTAGAGCATTGGTTGGATTTAGTAGACTAGAGCCTACAGAAGCAGATTCAATGTCAGGATTTGAAAGTAAAGCTAGTAGTGGGTTTGTATCAATAAAAGAAAAAAAGACTAAGTGGTATCCGGCATATGAAGCTAGAGGTGAGGGGATTTTTATTGAGTTCAACAATGAAATCATAGAAAAATGGATAAAAATATATCCTAAAGTTTCTGAGCGCATTGAAATTTTAAATGAAAGATACAATAAAAGAGAAATAAAACACGGCAATAATGGTAGAAAAATAAAGCCTAAATTTGTGCTACTACACACATTAGCACATCTTTTAATTAAAGAATTAAGTTTTGAATGTGGATATGACTCAGCTTCATTGACAGAAAGAATTTATTGTAATACAGAGGAAAATTCCACTAATATGAGCGGTATTTTAATATATACATCATCAGGAGATTCTGAAGGCACATTAGGTGGACTTGTTAGGCAAGGAAAATCTGATATGCTACCTAAAATCATATTAAATGCAGTAAGGAAAGCAATGTGGTGCTCATCAGATCCTGTTTGTATTGATAGTGGAGGGCAAGGACGAGATGGATTGAATTTATCCGCTTGTCACGCATGTACACTTATTTCAGAAACTAGTTGTGAAGAATTTAATGTTTTGCTTGATAGAGTACTTATTGTTGGAGAATTAGAAGACAGAAAGATTGGCTTTTTTAGCGGAAGCTTTGATAAGTAAGCAGTATTGGTTCAAATGTACAAATGAGAGAATATAGTAAGTAATTTGCGATATATTAAGAGACTATTCTACCATATTTACACAATCAAACCTAAATAGTAAAGAGCAGATTATATGCTGAACAAATGTTTTATTAGATATTAAAGAAACAAAACAATATAACAAACAATCTTTTTGCCCATTAATAGTTATCATTTAAGTATAGCTTAAAAGTTTTTATCGACTCAGTGAATCTTCAGTACTTATGCTTAGATTTGTAATAAAGTTAGACGCAAATAATGTTCACTAACGCTTTAAATATGTCAGATAAAATGTTAATTTTGTAATAAAGTCCGATTGTTTTTAAAGGTACAATTCGATGTTCAATGCATTTTCAACAAAGAACAAGTGAAATCAATCTTATATTGAGCAAACATTATTACAAACGGAGTAACTATATTTCAAAACTATAATATATATGTGGAAATCCAGAAAAACAAATCAAGGATTATTCTGTAGATTTGTATAATAAGGATCTATGAAAAAAATTAGCACAAACTGCTTAAATGCAGTAATATGAAATTTGAATTTTGGAAATGTACATATTGATTTACACAAATCTATGTACGTTTCCGGTGCAACCAACTAATTCGAATTAGCCCACGCCAAGGAATATAGTATTATGGTACTTAAATATAATATTTAAAATATCCATTTTATGGTTGCTTTTTATAAATGAAAGTGGTGATTTTGTGAGTAGAAATAAAAAAAATAGTAATATAGATCTACTTGAAAACATATCGAAAAAATATGATTTTCAATCTATCCAAGACACAGCATCTGAATTTGCAGGAATACATGATGTAGAATTATTGCCATCATCAATTACCATAATGGCATCAGCACTATCTGTTTTCGGAGAAATGTCTAAAATGGATAGTACAAATGCTCTCTATACAGTGGCAGAATCTATCAAGGACACAGCATCTAAATTTGCAGGAATACATGATGTAGAATCATTGTCATCATCAATCACTATGATGGCATCAGCACTATCAACTTTCGCAGAAATGCCTAAAATAGATAGTACAAATGCTTTCTCAACATTGACAGTATCTATCAAGGACACGGCATCTAAATTTGCAGGAATACATGATGTAGAATCATTGCCATCATCAATTACTATGATGGCATCAGCACTATCTACTTTGACAGAAATGTCTAAAATCGATAGTACAAATGATCTCTATACAGTGGCAGAATCTATCAAGGACACGGCATTTAAATTTGCAGGAATACATGATGTAGAATCATTGCCATCATCAATCACTATGATGGCATCAGCACTATCAACTTTCGCAGAAATGCCTAAAATCGATAGTACAAATGCTTTCTCAACATTGGCAGAATCTATGAAAAAAACAGCATCTAAATTTGCAGGAATGTCTAAAATAGATAGCGATATATTGAAAGATTATGATATTAAAAAAGAAGATTTTGAAGAAGCACAAAATATTGTAGAAGAAATTATTACTAGTGATAATGGAGAAAACTACTTACAAGAATTTGAAAAAAAGATGTTAAATATAAAAAAACAATCTCCATTTAGATACGAACTTCTTAAGAATATAATACTAATAATATTTAGTTTTATAATATCACTATTTTTTTATACTATTAGTAAACCTAATAATATAAATCAAATAAATAATACTTTAATTATTAATAACTATGGATATATCAATAAAGATAAAAAAAGTTTTAAGATAAGTCAAGAAGTAAGAGTTTCAATAACTGAATATTTAAGCGGAAAATAACGATGTAGTATTTAAATGAGTTAATTACAATATTGACAGCAAAGATTTAAAAAAACATACATAATTTAAATTAGGAAACTTGTAGAATAATTAAATATAAATTAAGTCATATCATATAAAGGTGATCTACATAAGCCTAAATCCAAATATTTTGATTTGTTATCTATAGGAGATATTTGACTTACGAGTTTTTGTAAATGCAAATAAGTATTAATTAAATGACCATAGTAAAATCCATAATTATAATCGAATCTATATATTCTTCAATCATTTTCATAATTACAAATTTGGGGGTTGTGTAGTAATGGGACAGAAATTCCCATTACGCAAACTATAATTTACCGATTCAAGTTTGATACATTACAAATACGAGTAGTAGCAGGGTTCGTACCGTGTATTTCAAATTAGTTTTTAAAACCATTTTAATGGGTTTAAAGACTCTATCTTTTTAAAATTATCTGCTATCAAATACCTTCGTTTATGCTACTATATCTCTTAGAGTGGGTTTTGTCGGTTTTCTTGGTTGCACCCCATTATCCATACACATTAAATTAATATTAATAAATGGAGGAAAAATAATGACAGAAAAGAAATCATTTTATGAAATTATTACTAAAAATTTAGAAGGAAGGTGGTGTAATGGGTTAGCTATATTAAATATATCTGATGATGAAATACGCATTGATAATATTTATAATAATAATGAAAAAACAATAAATATAAATGATTATCCTATGCCTATAAAAGAAAAAGTATTTTCTAAAGTTATAGAAATGGATTATGAAGCAGCTATTAGAGAATTTAATGCAAATAATAAAAGGATTATAAGTCCTAAAGTATTGACTGATGAAATAATTACATTTGATGGATTTAAGCATATTGAATATGGTGGAAATGTTTATTGTCATATTAAAGATAATAGAATAATAGTAAATGATAAAGATGATTTTGATAATTTTGATGAAATTTTAGAGATTGGTTTAAGCGAAGAAAAAGCAAAAGGAAAATGGCTAGTATTTTAGTGTTAATAGTGCAATTTTGTTGGCGATACCCCTCTACAAGAGCTGTAATATATGATACGTTTTAATTATACAACACTACGGGTATATGATTAAGGGAATTTTGAAAGGAGAAATGGTTCCATGCCAAAACAAGAAGTATTTTTATCAGAACAATTGAATCAACTCATTGAGAAAAAGGCGAAAGAAGTTGGCATATCTGTATCAGCAGTTATTGCAGATATGCTTGAAAGTTTATTTAGTGATGAATTAAATGTAAGAGGCGATTCTATTGTTAATACATATACAGAGCTAAAGAAAAAAGTTGTAGCTTTTGTAGACAAGGGAGATGTCTCTGATTTTACACTCAATGATATTTCTTATTTCCGAGAATTGGGTATTGCAAAAATAAGTTATGGGAAGTAAAATCCTATCGTTCCATCTATTACAAGAGCTCGCCTGGGTAAGGCCTTTAATCGTGAAATTGCACATAAAACGGGTGAGAATTTAAAGCTAATTGAAAGGACATATACAGATTCTGGAACTTTGAAGTTCCGAGGTAAATCTGCGGTTTATTCCGTTTTACCAGAGAAAAATTCTGCGGAAGAAAATAGACAGACAGAAAAATAAGAAACAAATAAGGGGTCTAAACTTTTGGGTTATGATACTGGTTTAAAATTCGATTCCACACAATACTAATTGTGTGGAACTGGTGCTATTTACTTATGTTAAGTATAATTTACCGTATAACCGATAATATGGTATTATATTTTATATAACAAAAGTACATATACCAAATAGAAGGAGTAATACTTATGAAATTTATTAATGAATTTATGAACCGTTTCTCAAAGTTTGGTATCATAGTGTGTTTGTTAGGTATTATACTGTCGCGATTATTTAGCAAGTATCATCTTTTATCAATAAGCATAATAATAGACCTATTGTATGCAATAGGTGTGCTATCTATTGGCTATTACATTGGGAACACTGTAGTCTAAAATAAAAAATAATATTTTTTTCAAATGAGGGTGATTACTATTATTGCACAAAATCGATTTATACGTGAAATTGTAAATATTAAAAGATGGTATTTATCAACTATGATTTCTTATGAAATTTCTGGACAAACATTGAAAAATCAAATTAATTCTGAATTGATAGATCAAACTAATATTGACAATGCTTTAGGCGAGAAAGATAGTAATCCTTATGCATTAATGCGACGTTTGTCAGTAGAAAATACTAAACTTTGTCGTGAATTATCTCTTATTAGATGTATCTCCGCACTTGAAGTATATTTAATAGCATCAATAAATGAAGTGTTTATGCAGAATAAGCAACCATTTTTAGCTAATAGCATAATACAATACCATATTGGTGAGATTTTAACTTGTTCTAACATCGAAGAACTTCATGATAAATATATTGAGAAGTGTTGTAGGGATCTACACAGTGGTGGTTATGGTGAAGTAAGAAAATATTATAAGAAAACATTTGATATAGATTTTGATGTGTACAATGCTATTATTGATGGTTTTAGCGTAAATAATAAGTATATAGAGCAAGCCCATGACAAACGCCATTTACTTATACATCAACTTGGAAAAATTGATGATAATTATAAAAAAAAATATAATGCAACAGATATGATTATTACTGAAACTCATCAAGAAATGCTGGTTTTT
Organism: Clostridium akagii DSM 12554; assembly: GCF_000686725.1. Lineage (GTDB taxonomy): Bacteria > Bacillota > Clostridia > Clostridiales > Clostridiaceae > Clostridium_I > Clostridium_I akagii. Next base: position 29,744 of record NZ_JMLK01000007.1, read on the forward strand.
TTTCAAGCTATGTTGAGTTTTTCGAAATTTGTACAAAAGAAAATTGATAAATTTATTTTGTCACCATCAAAAGACAATAAAATTTACATCAAAATAATTGTTAAATCAGTTGAGTCACGACAATACATTGACCCCACTTATGATATTAAAATTCGAAAAAACACGACAATTAAACTATCAAGCATTTTAGAAAGTGTAAGCTATAATGATGATGAAAATACAATAAGCATTGGTTTACAAGGCGACTTTTTATCAATTCGTAAATATTATAAGCAACTAAAAAAGATTGCATCTAAAGGTGATATTGAAATTATCTCTTATGATTCTACTCATGTAGCATCTAACCCAAAGATTAAACAATTTCCGTGGAGTGACATTGAAGCTGTTATGAATGAACTTCCTGAAAGACCATGGGAAAAACATATACACAAGAAAATTGCAACAAAACTTGGTTGGTCAAATAACAAAGTAAGTAACATAATTAACTTAATTCAGAGTGAACCACAAACAACAATAAAGTTAAATAAGAATAATATACAATTAGATATTGGTGAAGAGTATGATTTAGTAACTTCAGTTGAACCGACTGAAGCAAAATATAAAATTGTGAGTTGGATAACTGAAAATTCCCAAATTGCAATTGTTAAAGAGGGGCATGTAACTGCACTTTCAAAAGGTAAAACAACAATAACTGCGAGGGTTAATGATAATAAAAGCAGAACAAAATGTGTTGTTGAAGTACTTGAGACAATGAATTTATAGCTTCCAAAGGGTTACTTTAAATTGAAAGGTGGTACTTTGTTTTTGGTACTACTTTGGGAACTAATAATCACCTGTAAATCCATTATTTATAAAAGTTTTATTTAAGTACCATAAACAACGGTTTATGGTACTATTTTACTTTGTGTGGGCTTTATAGATTTTGTTGACTGTACCATCTTATTTCCTCATATACGATAATATTTGATAGAATCCCATACCATTTAATATAAATCCTTGATATCTATCAAGAATAATATTTATACCAATTTTAGCGTATTTTATTCTACCTATACAGCAACAAACCACCTTTTCTTCTTTTGATTTCATTAATTTTATATATTTATTAACAATTGTCATATTATAAAACTCACTTTCATTATTAACCACAAAATATTCTGCAAAATGTACTTTTACACTATTTTCCATTTTGGGTGTTAAGTTCATGTATCCATGTCTTTCCATAAGTTGCATATTATTAACATAACCTATAACACATCTTATTTCACCTTCATCATTTTTTTCAATGTTACTGTAAATTATCGTACTAATATTAGGTCCTCTTACAATACTATCTACTCCATCATTAAATAGTTCCGGACTATAATTCCCATTGTTTCCTTTAACACTCTGTGGATTGCTATATTTTTTTTTATGAATACCATCGCCCTTATCTATACTGTCATTAATAAATTTATTAAAGGCTCTTTCCAGAGTATTATTCATATGTTTATTAGTTATATTTATTCTATTTTCATATTGTTTTTTCTTATTTTCTATTGTTCTTTCATTATGTCCAACTTCACTTGGACATCCAAATTTATGATTTGTACTTGCATTTGTTCTGAAAAATTTTGATCCGTTTTTTCCATCTACGAAATTAAGTTCAGCACTACAATCTTTTTCTTTACAGTATAGATGGCTTTTGTATTTTGAAAAGTACAATACTCTTGTTAAGTTTTTAGCATTAATATTTATTTCTATATTATTCTGCTTATATAATGCCTCTTCCATTTTCGTATAATCCCCCTCTTTACTTATTAAATAATAACATAAAAATACATTAAAGGATAAAATATCGATAGGTTACTTTATATAATAATGATTTTTCAGGTTTTTATTTTACATACAACTCCGTTAGTGTTGATCCTACATTGAGCTCGCAGAAGCAGAGCCCTCGGAGTGTTATGTAAAATAATTAACATTTAGTATAGATAACAAGAAAGCGTATTTGTTTAGATCATGGTCTAAACAAATTCACAAATATATGATTAAACTATTTGTCTAGACCTATTTTTATAATTTATAAACAATAATTTGTGAAAGTCTGTGTTTTCAAACAAAAAAATTGTTAATTGAAATAACGAATTCCACACAATTAGTATTGTGTGGAATTCGTCAAATAAGAGTAAAGCCTTATAAATTAAGGATTTACTCTTATTTTTTCTATAAAAAAGTTAAAATTGCAAAAACTAGTTCAACATATTATACTTAAATCGTCATTATGTTGAATTAAGAATCATGGGGGAATAGTAAAAATGGAAAAAGTAGAACCAATAAGAACGGAGAAAAAGATAAAGGATTTGAAGAAGTACCTTTTGGGAGCAAGAAACATGAGAAATTATGCTCTTATAGTTTTGGGACTTAATACAGCTCTAAGGATTTCAGATATACTTGTGCTTACCTGGGGTGATGTATACGACTTTGAAGAAAATACATTTAAAATACATGTAAATATAAAAGAACAAAAGACTGGTAAAGATAAAAACTTTCTTCTTAATAAGAATGCTTTAGATGGCCTTTTAAAGCATAAAAGACAACTTTGTCATGTAAGTACACTAGATTTCATTTTTGTGAGCCGTAATGGTGAAAATAAACCCATTACTAGGTATATGGCAATAAGAATAATAAAGACAAGCTGTGCAGCAGTTGGAATAAAAGAAAATGTTGGCTGCCATTCATTAAGAAAAACCTTTGGGTATCACTCCTGGAAGAAGGGAGTTCCAGTTCCGGTACTTATGGAATTGTTCAATCATTCATCACAAGCAATAACTAAACTGTACCTTGGTATCTCTCAGGATGATCTTGATGATGTTTATCGCCTGGTAGAATTATAAATTAATCACCATTAATTTCTTTAAACTCTAGAATATCTCCTGGTTGACACAGTAATTCTTTACTTATTCTTTCTAGAGTTGAAAATCTAATTGCCTTTGCTTTACCAGTTTTTAAAATTGAAAGATTAGTATTAGTTATTACAACTCGTTCAGCAAGTTCTGTTAATGATATTTTTATCTTTGCCATCATTACATCTAGATTAACAATTATAGACATACTTTAACCTTCTTTTACTATATAGTTAATTCGGTATCTTCTTTTAACTGTGTAGCTTCTTTTAATACTTCAGCTAAGATAATTATCATTACCCCTATAATTGTTGAAACATAATCTATAGGAAAGTGAATATTTTAAATATAATACTAAGAATAGATGAAACAGACTTTTTCCCTGTAACCAGGGTAAAGTAGAAAATATGTTACATAATACTATTAATTATAATCATTAAGTAACATTAAAATTAGCCTATTTATGTAAAATACTGAAAAGAGTTGCTAAATAAAGAAAGTGAATATTACACAAATAGCTTGTGTAACATTCACAATGACTAAAATGCACATTAATAATATACTCTGACACTGGTTACACGTTGGCTGGGACTACCCCTACTTGTTGTTATACAATGAAAAGGTATAAATGGTTAAGAAATAAAAGCCAACTACCTCAAATATTAATAAGAGAAGTTAGGAAAAGAGAATTAGTGAAATTATTACAAGCTAATGTGTGAAAATCTATAGTTTGGATAATAAAAGCATATATTTCATTACCTATACTAAGCATACAGAAATATATAGTAAAACGCGATTGAGAATATGAAAAAGATTATAGTATAGAATGGGGTAAGGATATATATTTTTTTTATGTATAGTAAATTAGGGCACTATGGGTATAATAGATTAGATTATTGTATTTTGATAAGGGAAAGGTGAGAATGAATATGGAAGAATTGAAGGAAATAATATTTAAAGCTACCATTGAAGGAATTATGAAAATATACGGATTAGATGAAAATTATTCAAAAAAGATAGTTGAAAATTCGGGACTAGATAGGTCTATAAGAATAAATCCTGAAATGGTTAGTCATTGCTCACAGGAACAGCTTGTGGATATGGTCATGGATTGCAGTCATCAAAATGGGCAAAATCACTTTAAAGAATGAAGTTCTGTAAATCATGATTTTAAAACTTTATATTTGTATTACTAAACTATAAATTAAAACATGTGTAAAATTATCATAATATATATCAAAGATTAATGTGGTTTGGTAAACATATTGTGAATAAAAATTCAATTAATCTGAATAAATATTACAATTAAAAATTTATGAAAGTAGATTGGACTTAATGTATAGAGGCCGGCAAGTCCTCAGTTTTAAATGTCTACAACATACAATATTAAAAACATATCAAGATAAAGTCGGAAAAACATTTTTGTCAGCATTTGATGTAAAAGAAGTAAATCCTAAAAAATTTCTTTTTATTGTTCATAGAGCTAATATTGCTAAAGCGGCTATGAAAAGTTTTATCAATGTTTTTGGAACAAGTAAAACCATGGGAATGTACTATGGAAACATAAAAGAAATAGAGGCAGATTATTTATTTTCAACTATACAAACAATTTCAAAAGATGGTAATTTGAACAAGTTTGATAAAAATTATTTTGATTATATCGTAATAGATGAAACGCACAGGGCAGGCGCAGCTAGTTATCAAAAAATATTAAACCATTTTCAGCCTAAGTTTTTATTAGGAATGACGGCTACTCCTGAAAGAACCGATGGTTTTGATATTTTCAAGGAATTTGATTACAATATTGCCTATGAGATACGCCTGCATAGAGCCTTAGAAGAAAAAATGCTTTGTATGTTTCATTATTTTGGAGTAACTGATATTACTATTAATGGCAATGTGCTTGGGGAAGATGTAACTTTTAATTTATTAATAGCCAAGGAACGAGTAGATAGGATTATTGAAAAAGCAGAGTTTTATGGATCAGACAATGGATGCACAAGAGGTCTGATTTTTTGTAGCTCCGTGGAGGAAAGTAATGAATTATCTAACCTTTTTAATGAGAGAGGATACAACACGGTTTCTCTAAGCGGTAAAAGCAGTGAGGATGAAAGATCAGATGCTATAAAAAATCTTGAGAGCGACACGGAAACGGAAAAGTTGGATTATATTTTCACTGTGGACATATTCAATGAAGGCATTGATATTCCTAGAGTTAATCAGATAATAATGCTTAGACCCACCCAGTCTGCTATTATTTTTGTGCAGCAATTAGGAAGAGGTTTACGAAAAGCTGCTAATAAGGAATATGTAACTATCATAGATTTTATTGGCAATTACCAAAACAGCTATTTAGTGCCCATCGCATTGTATGGGAATGATTCCTACAATAAAGATACTTTGCGTAAATTAATGGTTAGTGGCAGTTTGTTTATACCTGGAGCATCTACTGTTAATTTTGATAGAATTGCTAGAAAAAGAATTCTTGAATCCATTGATAACTCAAATATGCAACTTAAAAAAGATCTTGTAAAGGATTATGAGTTGTTAAAATTTAAGCTTGGAAAAATTCCAATGATGATGGATTTTATAGAACATGGTTCAAGAGATCCACAGCTCTATGTGGACTATTCTAGGTCATATTTTAATTTTGCTGCCATCCAGGAGGAGAATTTGCAGAATATTTTATCCAAAACAGAAGTTAAGCTTCTTGAATTATTTTCAAATGAAATCGCAAACACTAAAAGAATTGAAGAAGTTATAATTCTAAGTTTTCTTTTGAAAAATGAATCTATAAAAATAGAAAAAATCAAAGCTGCGGTTTTTGAAAAATATGGAGTTTCAGTGGATAGGGTTACCATAGAATCATGCATTAGAAACATAAATTTTCAGTTTGTCACTGAAAAGGAAAACAATAAAATAATAAGCATAAAAGATAAATATAATTTAAATATTGTTTCTTGTAGTGATGAGGTGATTTCATTTACTGAAGAGTTTAAACTTTTATTAAAAAATGAAACTTTTTTTAGCTTTTTAATTGATATGCTAAGTTATTCTGGAGTTATATATGATAAGCTTTTTAATCCGGGCAAATACATAAAAGGATTTGTATTGTACCGAAAGTATTCAAGAAAAGATGCTTTCAGAATTCTAAATTGGGAACAGAACCCTGTAGCACAAAATGTTGGTGGCTATATTGTTAGCAGTGATAAAACTAATTGTCCAATATTTGTAACATATCATAAGGATGAAAACATATCAGCTACTACTAAATATAATGATGGATTTATAAATAATTATGAATTTGAGATGATGTCAAAATCTAAACGAACTTTAAAAAGTCCAGATGTTGTCACTATAGCTAATTATAAATCAGGGCTTAGAATTCCTTTATTTATTAAAAAAAGTAATGGTGAAAGCAATGACTTTTATTATATGGGTGAAATTACACCAAAAGATGGAAGTATGGAGCAAACCACAATGCCAGATGGAAAAGGTAAACATGTTTCTGTTGTTAAAATGAGATTTCTAATGAATCAACCTGTGGAAAATTCTATTTATGAATATTTAACTGGAGAAAATGATTAATGTATAAACACTTTTCAGGAGAGCTACATAATGGGAAAATTAATAAAAATTAAAAGCGGCGAAAAAGAAGCATTATGCTTCTTTTTTGTTGCTAATTTTTTTTGTTATAACAAGTTGTAAATTGACTTACCTATGTACTGATTAAAACTATCTGATTGTTGCATGACCAATATTTTTAGGTAGAAATAGTACTTCAATTACTGGAAATAGCATCAATAGACCAAGAAAGATAAAACCGAATTTATATGCAGTAGTAATTGTAAAGAAAATTTGTAATAAGTTCACAACAACTGTAATAAGTGATATTCCCATCCCTTGAGCCAGTGTTGAAACCACAGCACTTAAAGTATTTGCGCTATTTCTATTTTTAGGTTCTATTTCAGAAAAACTTAGTCCATTATAAGCGGTTAATGCTAATGAACGTCCTACACCTGAGATTAATGCTAAAAACATTATCCAAATAGGCAAAGTAGTGGTTTCAATGAATGCTAAGGCAATGGATGTAATAAATACCATTCCAAATGATGACAATAGTGCACCCTTATAGCCTAGCTTACGAATAATCATATTGGTAAAAGGTTTGATTCCAATATTTCCAACAAAAATAAATAGAACATAACTACCTGCTTTTACTGGGGACCAATGAAACACCGTTTGTAAAAAAATTGTTAGTATGTATGGTAATGCGCCAACGCATAGCCACAAAACAGAACCACTTGTCTGAAAGATTCTAAAAGAAGTTATTTTTAAAGAATCAATTGAAAATAATGGATTTTCTGCTTTTTTTAGATGCTTAAAAACCACAAAGCCGATTATTACGCCTAAAACAATTAATCCTAATGCACTAAACCAGTAGTTTTTCCCATGAGTGGCTAGCTCCGTTCCAAGTAGAATCATGGCGGATGAAACGGCAATTTCTATAAATCCTAAAATATCAAAAGGAACTGCTTTATGTACCTGATCATTATCAATTAATTTTATACCGATTAACACTATAATTAAACCTATGGGTATATTAATTAGGAAAATCCACTGCCAGCTCCAGTAAGTAACAATAAATCCACCAATCACTGGTGCTATTGCGGGTGCTATGAGTGCTGGCCAAATGAGATAACTAATCATTTGTAAAAGACGTGAAGCTGGTGTCTTTTCTAATACAATCAGTCTTGCTGTAGGTGTCATAAAAGCACCAGAAATTCCTTGTATAATTCTCATTACTAAAAGGAAAGAAAAGTTAGGTGCTAATGCATTACTTAGGGAGCTAAGGGTAAATACGATAACAGCAACAATCCAAATTTTCTTTTTCCCAAATCGATTAGCCATCCACCCACTTAACGGGATAAAAATGGCAACTGTAATTAAATACACACTTATTAGTAAAGCAATTGTTGCCGAACCTGTATGAAAATATTGAGCCATTTTAGGTAGTGCGGTGGTTACAATTGTTCCATCTAAAATCTCCATAAAGAGACTCGCAGCCATTAATAAGGCTATTTTTATTTCTTTTGACATTCTGTTCACCATTCTTTCTTCAATTCATGTTTGAATTTTTCAATCCATTTAATTGTCACGTTGGTTTGCTGTAGTCTTAGCTGAAGCTTCTTACTTGCATACCAGTGATCTTTTGAATTTTCTTTAGCTAATCTTTCGAGTCCATCTTGCGTATCTTCTATGATGTATTTTTGCTCCTCATAGAATTCATCTAATAATTCCATTTGTGCTTCTTTTGCAAGGTGCTGCATCACATCAAGCTTTATTAAATAGATATCCGTATTGTGAGCTCCAGTGGGAACAGGCATTTTCATTAGTTCAAAAAAACGTTTTTTCCCTTTTTCTGTAATAGTAGCAACTTTCTTATTTTTTCCATCTGATCCTAGGTCACTCATTTCTAAAAAACCTTGATTTTGAAATTTTTCAAGTAATGGATAAATAACTCCATAGCTGATTTTACGATGACGGCCTAAGGAGAGTTGCATTGCATTATGTAGATGGTACCCGCTTTGCGGTCCTTCCATTAATTCACCTAAAATAAAAAGTTCATTCATTATTTTAATTCACTCCTTTATATCTAAAAGATATATTCAGTATATATCTTTTAGATACATGATGCAAGGTGTTTGAATAAAAAATTTGATTGCAATTTCCTTAATAGGCTGGGCAATAGGAGCATCGGTTAGTACTTCACTTTCCGGTGCATATATGCAGCTACATGGATATAAACCAATTTGGATTCTGACATTTTTTATAGCACTAATTTCAGCATTATTCATGTTTGGTGTAAAAATATTTCCATTTATATTTTTTTGTGATATATTATTGGTATAGATATAATCTCCTAAATTTTGTATTAAAAGTTATTTACATTATTTTATTTTTATATGGAGGGATGTTTTATGATGTTAAAAGTTAAGTCATCTAAGCTTTTTATACTAGCTATGGTTTTCGTGTTTACAACTGTCATTCCTGGTTGGAGTTCTGTAGTAATTGCAACTCCTGCAACAACTAGTGATTTCACGCAATTAAATGCTACACAAATTGTTTCTGCAATGGGGGCAGGCTGGAACTTAGGAAATCAGCTTGAAGCTAATTCTAACGGCACGCCTAGTGAAACAGCCTGGGGTAATCCAACAATTACAAAGGCTCTCATTCAAAAAGTAAAAGCAGCTGGATTTAAAACAATTCGTATTCCTGTTTCATATTTAAGTAAAATAGGCAGTGCACCGAATTACACCATTGATGCTAAGTGGCTGGCTAGAATAAAGGAAGTTGTTGATTATGCTTACAGCCAGGGGCTGAATGTAGTCATCAACATACATGGAGATGGATATACTTCCATTACTGGTGCGTGGCTATTGTGTAATTCCAGTGACCAAACAACTATTAAAGCAAAATATCAAAAAGTATGGCAACAGATTGCAAATACATTTGTAAATTACAATGAGCATTTGATTTTTGAATCAATGAACGAAGAATTTGATGGCACTTATGGCACACCTAATGCCAACTACTATTCAAACATAAATGCTTATAATCAAATTTTTGTTGATACTGTAAGACAAACTGGTGGGAACAATAGTGCGAGATGGCTACTAGTTCCGGGTTGGAATACCAACATTGATTACACCGCAGGTAACTATGGTTTTGTGCTTCCTACAGATACGTACAGGTCAACCACAGTTCCAAGTTCTGAAAAAAGAATAATGGTATCAGCACATTACTACTCGCCTTGGGACTTCTGCGGTGAAGAATCTGGAGCAATAACACAATGGGGTACATCAGCTACAGATATTACTAAAAAATCAACCTGGGGCCAGGAGGACTATTTGAACTCACAATTCAAGGAGATGTATGATAAATTCGTAACGCAAGGATATCCTGTTGTAATTGGAGAATATGGTTCAGTAGATAAAACAAGTGCTGATTCAAATAACAATACTTATCGTGCGGCATTTGCGAAATCAGTATGCATAGCTGCCAAGAAGTATAGTTCCGTACCTATTTATTGGGATAACGGAGTTAACGGACAGTACGGTTTTGGATTATTTAACAGGTCTACCTATGCCGTAACCCAGCAGGGAATCATTGATGCCATAATGAGTGGTACAGGTACTACTCCAAGCACCACAATTGCTCCTACTACGCTAAAAAACCAAAGGAGCCGGTTAACATCTGATAAATAAAAAAGGAAGGTACATAGATTTGATTTACACAAATCTATGTACCTTCCTAAATAATTAGATTATTTTATTTTCAAACCGCTTTTTCAGATATTCTATAACAATATCCAGGCTTTTTTCAAGTCCAACTTTTTCAGTATCAATAGTTAGATTTATCCATTTTACTACATCCTTTCTCAAGATACAAAATATCATAGAAGTAATAAAGTTTTTAGTATGACGCTATAGGAATATTGTATGAATTTTTGTGCAAGTTGTCAAATAGTTAGCAAACACCCATTTGCTGAGAATTCACATGGGGGAAATACTTAGTTCAATAAGTTCAGGGGTTTATATTGCAAATAATAGTCCTAATAATTATAGGGCAAGACTTATTGCCTAGGCTGGGCGATAGGAGCATCAGTTAGTACTTCACTTTCCGGTGCATATATGCAGCTACATGGATATAAATCAATTTGGATTCTGACATTTTTCATAGCACTAATTTCAGCATTGCTCATGTTTGGTGTAAAAATATTTTCGGTAGGGGTGGAAAAAAAGAAAATATCACAAACAATGACCTATAAACCATGAATGTATAATCTAAGGCTTGAAATGTAAAAAACATAAATTTCATGTGATATAATAAAATCAATTACAGAAAGATATAACCCTAAGGATATGAATGAATTTTGGAGGATATGGTGTAATTATGAATATTGAAAAAGCAATTGTAGCACTTAAGTATAACGGTTATTCAGTAATGTTATTTAAAACAGTGGAAGAGGCGGCAAAATATTTGGACAGTAGCATCAATGATGAATCTGTTGGCTTTGGTGATTCGGATACCTTGCTACATATGAACATGTTTCAGCGACTTTCTTCTCATAACAGGGTTGTTGATCCTGCACATTGCGTGCTAGGGAAAACATTTAAAGACACTGCCCTAGAGTGTCTTACTACAAATATTTTTTTGACTTCAGTAAATGCCATGTCAGAAACCGGAGAACTGGTAAATATCGATGGAACCGGTAATCGCATTGCTGGATCACTGTTCGGTCACCAAAAGGTATATTTTGTTGTAGGTACAAATAAACTCACACCTACGCTTGAAGAGGCAATCTGGCGTGCTCGTAATATTGCAGCTCCTCGCAATGCTATGAGACTAGGACTTAGGACACCCTGTGCAATAAAAGGAGATCGCTGCTATAATTGTTCCAGCCCAGATCGTATATGTAATAGCATTATAACTTACTATAAAAAAATGAGTGGCATGGATATGGAAATTGTAATAATCAATGAAGAACTTGGTTTCTGATATGTTCACGTTTTTTTGAAATAAAGTTATCATATATTTAGTAAGTATTAAATGGCGCTACCATAGAGTGGCTGACAATAAACATTTTTTACGTCAGTCAACGCCATGCCAGAAACCAATTAATAATAGTGGGTTTTAGGGTTTATCTATTGATAATTTTTATAATATAACATATTTCATCGTCATTAATGCTTATATTATAGGCACTTTCAAGGATAGATATGGTTTTACGTAAAATATCAAATTGTTTGATATTTTTTTCTTTATAATTATTTATATTTTCAAATCTAACAAGGTCTTTATTTATACACCTGTCTAACATACAACCAAGATGAATGATAAAATCTATTAAGGCATCATTAGATACCTTTGTATAAATTGGTTTAAGGGAGTCAATAAATTTTTTAATGTTTACAACTGCAATTTTAGGATTGATAAATTTCACATACTCCTCTAGCATCTCCTTTGAAGTTTCATATACGCTTTTAATAGGAATAGGCATAATTCTAACATCATTAAAATTACTATCAATTAATTTGATAAATTCTTTTTGAAAACTGGTATTTAAAAGTTTACTTATAGGGAAGTAGGGAACGTTTATATTAGGATTAAAACTTCCTATAACTGCTAAAATTTCATATTTGTCTTTAAAATCAGTAATATTTGTTTCTGAATCCAAATTGTTAGTTGTTATGATTTCAAGTTTAGCTCCATATCTATTAGCTAATATTTGGGTGACAATATTTTTGGCTATCATGCTAGCACCTTGCCCAGTAGTACAAAATGTTAATATAGCTTTCTTTTTAACCTGATTTGTATTAAGTGGAGGTAAATTTTTATTAATTAATGAATTATATATTGTTTCAAGATTATCGTTTTTATAAAGCACATTTCGTAATGCCTCAATAACTAAAAGTGTTGATACATCACTTATGGTTTTAGTTTTTATACCGGTGTCATTCGTAAGTTTTTCAGCAAATCCACATAAGGAACCCATATCTACAAGGAAAAGTATACCTTTATCATTATTATTTGCTAAAGCAATAGTTTTAATTCTATTATAAGTTTCAGATATATCGTCATCAAGGTGCATATCAATAGCTTTCATATAATCTGAAGTCAAAAGCGTATTAGCAACGGTTACCATGCTGGTAGCTGTACTGTATCCATGGCATATAACAAAAATATTAATACCTTTTGTTTCACACTTATTATCTAGTCTATTATTGGCCAATAAAATAGTTAAAAAACCTTTTTCATCTTCAGGAATTAATATTCCGAAATTTTCATTTAATAAGTTTACTAATTTTTTTGCAACTCTAAATTCTTCAGGATAGTCACGTTTTGTTTTTATAATATTAGGATTTTTTATTGGTTTTTCATCGGAAATCCTTTTTAAAAGAGCCTGTATATGAAGTGCGAATCCAAAAATAAATTTATTATTAAATTTTATAGAAAGTTCATCTTCAGCAATATTAATTAATTTTGCTGAAAAATCAGTTATATCTTTTGGGACAATTTTATATAGTTGATGCAAATGTAATTTTTTTAAGTTGAAGCTGTGCATGATGTCCTTAAAATAATCATCTATTAAGGAATTAACTTTTGTTTCTATGGTTTCGTCACTTAGATCATGATTTTTAAAATCTTCTAATGTTTTAATTATTAGTTCATATATATCTTTTTTTGAGTTGTCTTCATAATACTCTTTTTCATCTAGTGGAGATATTATTAGGTCTTCTGAGTACATATCTAAATATGCCTTTGAATTTTTATCACTATTGTTGTTGTTAAGGGAATCCTCTCTTATGGACTTATCAAGCATATCAAAACTTATTTTCAAATCCTGTTGGTTTTGAAGATGATTTAGAAAAGATTTTGCACATAAAAGTTTTATTTCAGATCGCAATTGTCCTATATTTCCTACATTAAATTTGTATAAAGCAAGTGCTTTAAGTATTTGAGGAGAAACTATAATTTCTTTGTTTAGATTTTTTGATTCGTATGAAAATAGACTTTGGATAATTTCAAATTTTTCATTAATAGCCTTTTCTCTAAAAGAAGGTAGCGTTATTACTACAGGAATTCTCCTGAGAAATGTTGAGAGTAGGCTACCACTAGGTTCTTCAGTGGTTGCGGCAATAATCAGTACATTACTTTTCCTTTTATTATCAGTCTCGCCCATTCTGTGGAATTCGCCCTTATCCATTAGATAAAAAAGCATTTCTTGACCAGCTGGTGGGAGCCTATGAATTTCATCAAGAAAAAGTATCCCACCATCTGCTTTTTCTACTAAACCCATTTTATCGTTATCAGCACCAGTAAAAGCACCCTTACAATATCCAAAAAGTTGAGAAAGTAGTAGTTGAGGGTTGTTAAAGTAGTCAGAACAATTAAAAGAAATAAATGGATAGTTGTTATCAGTAGCACCTTTTTTACTCTTACCAAATTCATGCATAGCATAAGCAAAAGTAGTTTTACCTACACCACTTTCTCCTAAAATTAAAGTATTTAGGCCTTTAGGAGGATAGGTTAGTGCAGCTTTTGATTTTTCAATTTCATGTTGGAGACTACCGCTACTTCCAATTAAATATTCAAAAGGATCAATATAAACGTTTTCAATATTCGCATTAGTAATTAGTTCTTTCAATTCATTTGATGAATAACAATCATTAAGGGTATACTGGTTTATATTATAAAATTCTTTAATAATATTTTTGGGAATAAAGGCAACTGGTCTTGTATTTATTTTTATTAAGTTTGATGATTTCCATAATTCGCTTAATACTGTACTTGCATTGTTTCTTAATATATTTAAGTTTTCTTGTATTTCTCCCGCAGTTACGCCCAAGGGTTCGTCAACTTCTAAACAATTTAAGATATAGTCTTTTGTAACTTTGTGTGTTATATAATTTAAAACAATGTCTACATTTTTCAAAAAAGTTCACCTACCATCTGCTAATTTATTTATCTCCATGCTTATGAATAATATTTAAATTCTGAAACTGTTTAGGCATAGGGATGTCTTTTTTAAATTTGTTTAGAATTATAGCAATAACAAAGCATGAAACCGTGAAATAAATATTGTGAGATAGTATTGAGATAATTAGAAAAACACAGTCCAATAAAACCAAAACATACCAAATTGCAATTTTCATTAAAATCACTCCTTTTAAGTAACATAATACAAAAGACAGCAAAAAGCAACAAAATATTTAGTATTTTTTACATGTAAATTTTAAAAGTGAAAAATGAGCTATAATGAAAATATAATATGAGGAGGTGGCTTTATGGACTACAAAATAGATTTACATGTTCATTCCTACATGTCTGACGGCACGTTCAGTCCAAAGGAAATAGTAAGCCTTGCGGTAAAAACAAATGTAAAAGCTATTTCATTAACGGATCATGATAGTGTTGATGGAATCAATGAAGCTTATAAGAGTGCAAGAGACCTTAATGTGGATTTTATAAATGGAGTAGAAATAAGTTCATTGTATAAAGATAAAAGAAAACTCCATATATTGGGGCTAGGAATTGATATAAAAAGTAGCAATTTTTTAAAACCATATACTAAGATGAAATTAGCTAGAGAAGGAGCTATTAAATCAATACTTCAAGTTATAAAATTGAAGGGAATTGATATAGATATTAATGATTTGAAGCAAAATTCAGTGAATAAATATTTAGATAGATATGATATACATAAATATTTTATTAGATATGGCATTAGTTATAATTCACAAGAAATATGGGATAAATACCTAGATCCTATTCCTTATGGAAAGGATGAATTATTTACAACTGAGGAAGCCATTGATATTATTAAAAATTCAGGTGGGCTTTCATTTTTGGCTCATTATAATAAAAACATAGGGTTAAATGGACTTACAAAAGCACAGATGGAAGTTAATATAAAGTATCTAATAGATATGGGACTTCGTGGAATTGAGAGATATTATCCGTCTTATAGTGAAGAGGATAATGAATTTTTGGATTATATAATAGATAAATATGGAATTGAATTTTCTGGGGGAACTGATTTCCATGGTGAAAATAGACCAGAAATAAGCCTTGGCACGGGATATGGGAATATGTCTATTCCTTACAGTGTATATGAAAACATTAAGAATAAAATATAATAGAATATGCTTATTTTAATAAGCACTAAAAAATATGCACTAATTATATTACAAGATTAGTGCATATTTTTTTCGCCTAAGTGCCTATCCATAGGCTATGCAGTGAGTTGGCATGATAGTTGCTAAGTAATATTGTGTAAAGATATTTCATAAAGGAGGTTACATAATGAATCCAACTGAACAGCTATTATATGAAGATTTAGTTTTTATGAACTATGAAGCAGAAAATAAAGAAGAATTATTAAAAAAAATGTCGGAAATATTAAGAAAAAAGGGTTATGTAAAGGAGTCCTATTTAGAAGGTATCCTTAAAAGAGAAGCACTTTATCCAACAGGATTAAACACCAATGGTGTAAAGGTTGCAATACCACATACAGATGCAATACATGTAGAAAAATCTGCGGTGGTAATTGTTATATTAAAAAAACCGGTAATTTTTAAAGAAATGGCAAATGAACTTAATGATGTTCACGCAGAATTGGTATTTATGCTTGCAATTAAAAATCCTAAAGATCAAGTTCCTACTTTAAGCAAGCTTATGTCAATTCTATCAAATAAAGAAAGACTACTTAGCATTCGTAATTGCAAAACTAGTAAAGAGGTGGTGGATATACTAGCACAGGTTATGTCTTAGAGTAAATATCCTTAAAATTAATGAGCTGAATAGTCTAAATGACTATTTAGGGCAGTATAAGGAATAAAAGGAGGAATTAATAATGAAAAATATTTTTGTTGCATGTGGATCAGGAGTGGCTACATCTCAAACTGTAGCATCTAAAATTGGGAATATGTGCGAAGATAATAATATTCGTGTAAACGTTGAAGCAGTTGATATTAAGTCACTTGAAAACGTTATCGACCAATGCGATATTTACGTATCCATAGTTTCATCAGGAACAAAGGATTGGGGAAAACCAACAATAAGTGGAATACCGTTTTTAACTGGTATGGGAATGGATGAGGAGTTTGAGAAATTGAAAAATTTTTTAAAAGAATAAAAAAAAATCTCCCATGAGAATTATATAGGGAGATATGAAAAATTTCAATTAACTAATTATACTACTAAACACGATTTATTTAAATATAATTTTATAATTAAATAGGGGGGAAAAATATGAGCGTAGTAATTAATTATATATTAGGACTAGGAGCAGCAATATTTTTACCAATAATAATGATAGTACTTGGGTTATGCATGAAAATGAAACCTAAAAGGGCGATAATAGCTGGCATAACTCTTGGAATAGCTTTCACAGGAATGAATGTAGTGTTAGGTTTTATGTTTAATGCTATAAGTCCGGCAGCTACGGCATTTGTACATCACACAGGTATTCAACTTAATTCAATAGATGTAGGTTGGGCTCCAATGTCAGCAATAGCTTGGGCTTGGCCGTATGCATTGCTTATGTTTCCACTTCAAATAGGTATAAATTTGCTTATGTTAGGATTAGGATTAACGGATTGTTTAAATGTAGATTTATGGAATGTCTGGGGTAAAATATTTACAGCAACTATGGTTGCAGCTATAACAGGAAGCATTCCATTAGCATTTGTCGCTGCTGCCATTCAGGTGGTATTAGAACTTAAAAGTGCAGATATATCACAAAAACAATTGTATGCCATTACAAAAATACCAGGGGTGGCCTGTACACACTATATGTGTATTGAAGCAGCTATACTTGCGCCAATAAATAGGTTGTTAGATTTTGTACCTGGTTTAAATAAAATTAATATAAATGCGGAACAACTAAAAGACAAAATAGGTGTCTTTGGTGAAAACAGTGTTATGGGATTTATTGTGGGAGCCATTATTGCAATGTTTGGTGGATATAATGTTAAAGATACGTTGAATACTGCAATGCAAGTTGCAACTGCTCTTGTATTATTCCCAATGGTAGCTAAATTGTTCATGCAGGCATTAGCACCAATAGCTGATGCAACAGGAACATTTATGAAGAAACGATTTAAGGGAAGAGAAATCTATATTGGACTTGACTGGCCTTTCCTTGCAGGACAATCAGAAATATGGGTTGCTGCAATTATACTAGTACCTTTTGAATTGTTGTTTGCGGTACTAATGTCTAAGGCAGGAATGAATAGTGTTATTCCTCTAGCCGGTATAATTAATGTTTGTGTTATTGTTCCAGCATTAATTGTAACTGGTGGAAATTTAATAAGAATGATTTTACTGGGATTAATTGCAACACCATTTTATCTTGCAGTATCTTCTAGCTTTGCACCAATTGTTACTCAATTAGCAAAAAGTGTAGGTTCAATCAAGGTTCCAAGTGGACAGTATTTAACTTATTTTGGAGTAGAATGTCCTGAATTCAGATGGGTACTTGCTCATGGGCTAAATATAATTCATGGAGATGTAGTTGGACTAGTAGGTCTAATCGGATTCTTTGGATTATTCGTTTATTATGCAAAGTATATGAAAAAGAGAGATTTATCACTTTAAAAATATAATTAATAATTGGAGGAATAAACTATGTTAGAAAACTTAAAAAAAGAAGTAGTTAAAATTGCACAAGAGGCTGATAGATCAGGGCTTTGTAAGCATAGATCAGGTAATTTCAGTATTAGAGATGAAAAAACTGGGTATGTAGTAGTAACTCCATCGGGTGTTGATAGAGAAGAGTTAACTTTTCATGATATATGTGTTGTAGATTTAGAAGCCAGTGTTATTGAAATAGAAACAAATGTACGACCAACTAGTGAACTTTTAATGCATTTACAAGTGTATAAAACAAGAGAAGATGTTTTAGCTGTTTCACATACACATTCTCGTTTTGCAACTGCATTTGCAGTATTAAAAAAAGAAATACCAGCAATAGTTTATGAGTGTGCAAATTTATCACTTAAAGATGGAGTGATACCAGTTGCTTCCTATGGAAGACCAGGTACTAAAGAACTTTCAGAAAGTGTTATTGAACCAATTAAGAGATCTGATGTAATACTTTTAGAAGGACATGGCGTACTCGCAGTGGATAAAGATGCCAAAGAATCACTTTTAAAAGCTCATTATGTTGAAGAATTAGCAGAAGTATATTATAGAACTCTTGTAATTAATGGCGGAAAGGAGCCAAAAGCATTTTCTGTAGAAGAACTAGGAAAATGGCAATATCCTTCCGAAATAAAACTTAATAAATAGGTCACGGGGGTGGATTTACAATGAAAAAATTAATGAATAAACCAGAAGATTTTGCAAGAGAAACTATTGAGGGCATAATAGCAGCGCATCCTGAAAGTTTAAAACTTGTAAATAATGATTTTAGATGTGTTGTGAGAGCTGATGAAAAGAAGAAAAATAAAGTAGCAATAGCTACAGGTGGTGGTTCAGGACATCTTCCAACATTTCTTGGATATGTTGGTTATGGACTAGCAGATGGAGTTACGGTAGGAAATGTTTTTGCGTCGCCAAGTGCAGAAGCAATGTATGAAGTTGATAAGGTAATTAGTAGTGGGGCAGGAGTGCTTCATTTATATGGTAATTACGGAGGAGACATGCTTAATTTTGGAATGGCTTCAGATTTTGCTTCCATGGATGATATTTTAGTTGAAGAAGTTTTAGTAACAGATGATGTAGCATCTGCTCCTAAAGGAGAAGAAAATAAAAGACGAGGAGTTGCTGGACTGTTCTTTGCATATAAAATAGCAGGAGCTGCAGCTGAAAAAATGTATGACCTAAAGGCTTTAAAAACAGTTGCCCAAAAAGCAGTGGATAATATTAGAACAATGGGAGTTGCACTTACACCATGTATTGTTCCTGAGGCTGGAAAGGCTACTTTTTCTATAGCAGATAATGAAATGGAAATAGGTATGGGGATACATGGTGAACCAGGAATTAAGAGATGTGAAATGAAAACTGTAGACGAAGTAGTACAGATAATTTTGGATAAAATCATTGAAGATCTACCTTATACTAGTGGGGTCGAAGTTTCAATATTAGTTAACGGTTTAGGAGCTACACCTAAGGAAGAGTTGTATATTGCTTATAGAAAGGCAAGTGAAATTTTGAAAAATAAAGGCATTAAAATTTATAAACCTTATATTGGGGAATATGCTACTTCTTTAGAAATGGCTGGAATGTCAATTTCTCTATTAAAATTAGATGATGAACTAAAGGATTTGTTAGATAAGCCAGCGTATTCACCATTTTTTCAACAGTTAAGATAAATGACAAGCAATTGATAAATCATAAAGGGGTTGGATTTAATGGAGAAGATAAATAAAGCAAATTTAAAGCAAATACTTGGAGAAGTGTTAACAGTGTTAAACGCAGAAAAAGAACATCTTATTGAATTAGATGCCTCAATGGGAGATGGAGATTTAGGTCTCACAATGACAAAGGGTTTTAAATGTGTTTATGATGAAATTGATAACATCGACTCAGATGATATTGGCGTTATATTTATGAAACTTGGAATGAAAATGAATACAACGGTTGCATCTACTATGGGTACACTAATGTCAATTTGTTTTATTAAGGGTGCAAAGCAGGTAAAAGGTTTCACTGAAATAGGGCTTGAAGAAGTAGTTAAAATGGGACATGCAGCTGTTAGTGGCGTAATGGAAAGAGGTAAGGCAAAGGTTGGAGATAGAACTATGTTAGATGCTCTTTCACCTGCTGTTGATGCTTTAGGAGTTGCATGCGCGGAAAAAAACAATTTGGCAGAAGCATTTGAAAAAGCATTTCAGGCAGCTGAAAAAGGGGTAGAAAATACAAAACAACTAGTTCCGGTGTTTGGACGTGCAGCATATTACAAAGATAGACCTTTAGGGACACCTGATTCTGGATCCGTAGCTATAATGTTTATATTCAAGGGTATTAAACAGGCTGTAAATAAATAATTTATTTATAGTAAAAAAGACTCGGCGGTTTTCTACCGAGTCTTTTTTTATAAGACAAAGGAGGTTCTATATTGAATATGATTAAAGGAAATTGTTTATTAGCTGAGTCTGGAGGACCAACATCTGTAATAAATGCATCGGCTTACGGCATTATAAAGGAGTTTTTATCTTTAGATAGCAATTTTACAGTTTATGCTGGAATATATGGGATTAAAGGAATTTTAGAAAAAAATATTATTGATGTGAAAGGTCTAGATATTGAGAGTATTGAATCACTTAAATATATGCCTTCAGTAGCATTTGGATCTTGCAGATATAAATTGGAAGATTTTAAGGATAATGATAAAGACTATAAAAAATTAATAGATATATTTGAGAGGTTTAATATAAAATATTTTATGTATATCGGTGGCAATGATTCTATGGATGCTGCATATAAAATTAGCAAATATTGTGAAAATATTGGATATGAAATGAATACAATTGGTGTACCAAAAACCATTGACAATGATTTAGTGGGCACAGATCATTGCCCTGGGTTTGGAAGTACAGCTAAATATGTATCAAACGTTGCTATGGAGCTTTGGCTTGATAATAACACATATGATAAGGAATCTATAATGATTATGGAGGTAATGGGAAGGGATGCTGGATGGATAGCAGCATCAACAGGTATTTTACAAAAATCTGGCATAGAAATAAATAAATTAATTTATTTACCTGAGATTCCTTTTAATGAAATAGAATTTTTAAGAGACGTAAAAAATTCACTGAAAAATAATAATAAACTTCTTATTGTAACATCAGAGGGACTAAAGGATGGAAACGGTGAGTATATTAATGTAGATAATAATTGTTATCAAAGTGATGATTTTGAACATGTACAGCTGGGAGGAATAGGAAGGTACTTGCAGCAATGTTTAAAAAATAACGTTACAAATAATGTTAAACTCACAGAAGTGGGAGTGATACAAAGGTGTGCTATACATTGTGCTTCTAAAACCGATATAGAAGAAGCAGAAATGGTTGGTAGGGCTTCAATTAAATATGCAATAGATGGATATAGTGGATATATGACAGCTTTATATAGAGTAGTGGGTAGCAAATATTCTTGTAATACAAAACTTATTAAACTTCATAAAGTCCGTAATAAAGTGAAAAATGTACCTATTAATTGGCTTAAAGGCCATGGGCAGGTAGAGGATGAATTGATTAATTATATAGAACCTCTTATTTTAGGTGAAGTAAACTCTTATGGAACAAATGGATTAATCAATTGCAATAATATAAGTATTTTTAGGAAAAAAAGATTTTGAAAACACACTTTGTTGAAAAAATCATTTGCATGTTTATGCAAATGATTTTCTTTTTTTAGCAGACTCTTAAAGAATAAAAAATTATGCCGATAATATAAGAGATAAAGATAAAAAAATAGACCATCCATTTGATATTAAAGTAGTGGAGGATTGTTAATAAAAATGACAACGTTTACTAGCAATTTTTATATAAATCATCAAAGACGTTATTTAGTAAAATATGATGACATAAAGGAGAACCATAAGATGAAGAAACTAAAAAAAGTAAACTCAAACAGCATTAAATCAAGATTAGTGGTAGTGTTTATTGCATTGATTTTAATCAGCATGTCAGTGCTTGGAATTGCTAGCTATAATGTATCTAAAAGGGCACTTACAGATTTAGGAGAATCGGCACTGACAAACAAAGTAAATATGGGACTTTCTTTCATGAAGGTATTAGAAAAACAAGTTGAAGATGGAAAATTAACAAGAAAAGCAGCACAAGAAATATTTAAATCTGACATGTTGAATCCTAAAAACAAAGATGGAAAAACTAGAAGTCAAAATAGTAAGTTAGAACTAAATATAGGTGCTTATATGTACGCTATAGATAGTCATGGAGTAGAAATGATGCATCCTAGTAAAGAAGGGGCGAATATATCTAAAGTAGTAGATCCAAAAGGAAATAATATAGTTAAGCTTATAACTACTGAAGGAAAAAATCCTGCAAATAATGGCATTATACATTTTGAATGGCAAAATCCAGGCGATACTAAAATACGTCCTAAAACTAACGCAGTTGGATATTTTAAGCCTTGGGACTGGTATTTAAATGTTGGTGCTTATGATGAGGACTTCTATAAACCAGCAAATACAGTTCTTAATATAATAATTCTAATATCTATAATAAGTCTAGCAATTGGTTCTGGCATAATTATTTGGTTCCTTAATAGAAAACTTAATCCTCTTAGTGAATTATCTAAGAAGATGCAGCAGGTTGCAAGTGGTGATTTAGATGTAGATATAAATATTAAGTCAAATGATGAAATAGGACAAATACAGGAAAGTTTTAAGAAAATGATTTTGGCTCAAAGGCAGGTAATAAGTACAGTCAAAGAGAGTGTAAATAATGTATTATCACAATCAGAAAGGCTTTCATCTACATCAGAAGAGATGACGTCATCGTCACTAGAAGTAGCAAATACAATGCAGCAGGTTGCCGAGGGGTCCACTTCTCAGTCTAATGATTTACAGGGCATAGTTAAATTAATGGAAAATCTAACTATTAATATTAAAAATGTACATAAAGGATTAGAAAATGTTAAAAATGAAACAGGTAATGCAACTGAGAGGGCTAAAAATGGTAAGGGAGAAATGGACATACTTATAAGGTCTATAGATGATATTATGAAAGCCTTTGAAATAGTGGTAGCAAAATTAAACAATCTTAAGACTTCAGTTAATAAGGTTAGCGATATAACAGATGTAATAACATCTATTTCAGAACAAACTAACTTACTTGCGTTAAATGCAGCCATTGAAGCTGCAAGAGCAGGAGAAGCTGGACGAGGGTTTTCAGTAGTTGCAGATGAAGTTAGAAAACTTGCAGAAAAGTCTAAAAAATCAACAAATGAAATTTCTGAACTTGTGTCATCGATTCAATTAGATACAGAGGAAGTAATAAATACATCAAATAAAGTAGATGTATTTATAAAGTCTCAAGCAAATGCAGTAGAAAATACAGTTAATTCATTTGGTGAAATTTTAGATTCTGTGGAAAAGATACCTGCACTTATGGATAAAACATATGAAGGAATGGATGAAATTATTGAGTCTAAGGAAGAAGCATTATCAAAAATTCAAGCAGTAAGTGATGTAACCCAAGAGAACGCTGCCGAATCTGAAGAAGTGGCTGCAACTTCGGAACAACTTTCGTCAGCATCAGAGGAAGTGTCCACTACAGCACAGAATTTAAGTGAAACGGCTATAGATTTATCAAAAGCAGTAAATAAGTTTAAAATAGAATAACATCACTTTTTTTCGTAAAATATTGTGGAAATATATGTTGTAAATATATATTATGAATTGAATGTTTCTGGGCTAGGTCCATTTTTATTTTACAAGAAACATGCTGGCAATATAAGAATAATATAAGTTATAATTATTTTATAGTGGTGATAAATTTGTATTACTGTCCTTATCAATGTTTCCGTTCACATTTTAACTCTAACCAAGCGAAAATTACTAAATCAGAAGTAGATTTAATGAATAACATGAGAATGCTATGGGAACAGCACGGAGCCTGGACAAGAATGGCCATAAGCAGTATTGTTTTTGGGTCACCGGATGAAGAATTTGTTATTAATCGGTTATTACAAAATCCTGTAGATTTTGCTAATACCCTGAAGATTTTTTATGGAGATAAAGCTGCTTTAAAGTTCAGTGATTTATTAAAAAGCCATCTTGTTATAGCAGCACAGATTGTAAAAGCATCTAAAGCAGGTGATACCAAGTCGGCTGCAGAAGCAGAAAAAAATGGTATGAGAATGCGGATGCAATAGCTTCTTTTCTGAATTCTATCAATCCTTATTGGTCAGAGGAGAGCTGGAAAGCTATGCTATATGAGCATTTAGCACTTGTGAAAGCAGAAGCAGTTTCTATGATTTCTAAAGATTATGAAGCTGGCACAAAAGTTTATGACAAAATTGAAACTCAAGCACTAGGGATGGCAGATATGATGACAATGGGTATTATTAAACAGTTTCCTTATAAATTTATAAAATAGTTATTGAAGTATCAAGAATGATTTTTATTTTTGGTACTTCTTTTATTTTTATTACATAGTAATAATTCAAGCAGTGTTATATATAATAGTGACATATTAATATATTTTAGGTGGAATATTACAGATAATTGTAGTAATATGTAAATAGATATAAAATATAAAAAGGAGACGGTTAAGATTCTGTAGTCCACCTTAACCAGGTAAATATTTTGTTAAGCCAAACTCAAAAAAACTTTAGGAAACAAATGAAAGAAGCCAAAGAAGATGGAAAATTAGAAAACATATATATGGCTATAATGATTTTATAAATATGAAAAATTCCTTGGATGCGTATAGAAATAAAGCAGATACGAAGCAAAGCATTT
This sequence comes from Clostridium akagii DSM 12554, assembly GCF_000686725.1. Classification (GTDB taxonomy): domain Bacteria; phylum Bacillota; class Clostridia; order Clostridiales; family Clostridiaceae; genus Clostridium_I; species Clostridium_I akagii. Next base: position 54,635 of record NZ_JMLK01000007.1, read on the forward strand.
TATATGATTCTAGGAATAATCTTTTACAGGAAATTGATGTAGTGGATAAACTGTTATTATTTACAATAAATAATATAAATAATAAATTGTCTCAGAATGATTCTAATTATATTAATTCCTTAGTACTGCAAAAAAACAAATTAGAGACTGAACGGCAAAATATTTACATACAATTATTTACCAAAGAACAAATGCAATATAGTATAGGAAAAGATGGCGTAATTAATTATAAATATAAAATAGCTAACTAAAAAATTCATCTCATAACTAACGCTAGGATAATTATGAGATGAATTTTTTAGTTAATTAGATTATTTTATTTTCAAACCGCTTTTTCAGATATTCTATAACAAGATCTAGGCTTTTTTCAAGTCCAACTTTTCCAGTATCAATAGTTAAATCGTATCCACAGGCATCATACATATCTTGTCCAGTAAGCGATTTAAAATATTTTAATCTTTCATTATCTGTTTTTTGTATATATTTCAAAGCTTCATTTTCTGAAATATTGTGTTCCTTTTGAATTCGTTTTTTGCGAAACTCAATATCAGCGTTAAAAAATATGCTTACATGTCTTGGGTGATTTCTAAGAATGTAAGATCCACCTCTTCCTATTATTACAGCTGATTTTTCACTGGCAACTTTTGTAATGAAATTAGATTCAGCTTCATGCGCTTGTTTATCTGAGATAATTTGTATATCTTCGTTGAATTCTAAACTACCAAATGCATAACTTGAAACTAATGAAGCCCATAGTGGAGTTTGTTTTTCATCACTAGCTTCTAAGTTCTCAACATAGGTTCCTAAATCTTTTGCTGCTTCTTTAACAATCTCATGATTTAAATATAAAAAGTTCAACTTTTCAGCAAGTTTATATCCTAAATATCTTCCTCCGCTGCCAACTTGACGATTGATAGTTATTACAATATTAGATTTATCCATTTTTACTACATCCTTTCTTAAGATACAAAATATCATAGAAGTAATAAAGTTTTTAGTATGACTCTATAGGAATATTGTATAAATTTTTGTGCAAGTTGTCAAATGGTTAGCAAACACCCATTTGCTAAAAAAATCTATCTACTAGAGAGTTCGAATAAGCAACACATTCTTCTATGTCAGAAAAACTCATTATTTCTCCTGCGTAATATGTATTTTTCTGACCTTGAAGTCCTTCCACTTTATCATACCAACCATGTTTCATTTGCTGAGAATTCACATGTGGAAAATATCTCCAACATTTGTGCATTACTACATCTTTTAAATGGATATTGTATAGTTCTAAATCTTCTTCTAAATATTCTCTGCACATATCTGAAGTGACTTTCTCATTCTGATCTCCAAGTATATTAAATGTAATTATACTATTACCCTCATCTGTTCTATCATAAGAAAATACTACATGACCTGCCCTAGATTGCATCATATTTCCAGGAACATAGGCAGATGTGTTTCTACTATTTTCAACTAGGCATGCAAAATTGTAAAATTCCATATAAGTTATTTTTGAAAACAAGTTAGTTTCATCTTCTGTTGTATCAACATAATCTTTTAAGTCCTGAAGAGGTGATGAAAATATTATCTTGTCATATTCTTCCATGCCAAAATCAGTATAAACATATACTTTATTATTTTTTCTTATTATGTTTTTTATATGGGTACAAAGCCTTACTTTTTTATTAAGCTTAGCATTCAATTGATTCCAGATACTTTCTGTGCCTTCTTTCCATACAATAAAATCTTTGTTTATAAAACCCATCATTGTTGGAACATCTAGATATTGAAGCACGTAGGCCGCAGGAACAAGATTAAAATAGCCATAGCCATAACCTGTATATGGATTAACCCATAACTTAGGTATTAGTGGGATTTCATTTTTTATGCAGAAATTTTCAAATGTATCAGCTAAATCAAGATGTACTTTCTCATGGCCCGGATTTTTTATATCAGGATATTTTGTCTCAATTAAATTTTGTAATTTAGCAATTTGAACCTTAATTTCTCTCATTTCGTCTTCGGTAAAATAATTTATACTTTTTCCAGTATTATTATCAAAATAATTCCCAACTATTTTTTTGTGGATATATTCAATTCCGGCCTCATCCATTAACGCTAATGATTTGTAATAGGTTGGAAGGGCTATAACTGCTCCCATTTCGTAATATTTACCATCAAATTTAGGAGTATTACATTTACCTCCGACCCTATCAAGTCTTTCTAAAATAGTTATATCAGTATAACCTTTTTTCTGCAAATACCAAGCAGCTGACATACCTGAAGGACCTGACCCCACTATACATATTTTCTCATCTAAACTTTTACTCATTACCATCACTCCTATCTAACCTGTATTTTTTTAATTCTTCACATAGATTATCTATTTCAATAATAGATTTTTGAATATCATCGATCCTATTATTTTGTTGCTCCATCTCAGCAAATATTTCTTCAGAAGAAGCAGAATTTTCTGTTGATACATTTGCTACTTCAGTAATCTTATTTTCAATATCCAAAAAGGCTGTATGTATCTTATTTACCAATTCATGTTCATTTGATATGTCTTTATTAATGCCATGGAATGAATTGCTGAATTCACCAAGTTTATCAGTTACCTTAAGAGAGATATCTTTTCCACTCTTTACAGCTAAGGTTCCTTTTTTTACTACTTCAAAGGTTTCGGTTGTTTTTTTATTTATATCAGAAATAACTTCTGATATTTGTTTTACTATTTCTGAACTACTTTCTGCTAGTTTTTGAACCTCTGATGCTACTACAGCAAATCCTTTCCCGGCCTCGCCAGCTCTCGCAGCTTCTATGGATGCATTTAAAGAAAGTAAATTTGTTTGAGTAGATATTGCAACTATAGAATTCAAAGCTTCATTGATTTTACTTATGTCGCCGCCTAATTCTCCAACTATAGAATAGGCTGAACCAACGGCAGTATCAATTAAGTTCATTTGATTTTCCATATTTTTCATTTCAAATAATCCTTCTTCTACACTAGAACTAATTTTAATAATGGTACTATTGAGTTTATTTGATATTTCGCTAGTCTCCTGAACTAAATTAATTGCTTCCTTTGTATTAGAATTTATATTTGTTGCAGTATTTGCTTCTGTTTCTGCTCCTTTTGATATTTCCTGAACCGAAGCAGTTATATTAGCACTTGAAGCTTTTGCTATACTTATATTTTCATTACATGTAGATACGCTAACATTTAATATTTCAGTGCTTTTTTCAATTTGCTTCATAGTAGTTTGGAGTTTTCCCAATAATTCATTGGCATTTTTTTCTTTTAATAATGAAGTGTCAACAAGTTCACTACCCCATTTTGTCAAAAAATATAACACTAATATAACAGCATCAATAATGGTGAGTCTTTGAATAAATTCAGAAACAACTAAATTTGTACCCATTAATGCAGCAGGTGAAATAATATAAATAGCAATTAATGATATATTTATTATTGCTGTATAATATACGAGCATTTTACTTTTGAAATATAGAGTAATCATAGATACTCCACCAAAGAAGGCTAAAAAGATAAGTTGGTTTCCCTTCATCGCATATAATAAATAACAACATGTGTAAAATGGAACTAAACAAATAAGAATACCTTTGGCTGAAGTTTTAATTGGTATAAAGAAAATAGCAGTTCCTATAAGGGAGCTAAGAGCTAACACACATACAATTGAAAATGCATTTTTTTGTCCTACGACTAAGGATTCACCTGCCAATGAAATGTTTATCATCCAGATTAACATAAAATTAATTTTATTAATTCGAGATGTTTCAAACTTACTTTCTGGAGTACTGGTTTTGTTTTTAGTTTTCATTAGAATTCAATTCCACCCTTCGTTTTAAATACATTTAAGCTTTAACATCTCCTGCTTTTGGCACAAATGTATAACGTATATTCCTATAACAGTAAAGATTTAGCTATACTGCTACTTATTTTACTTATCGTCATTTATATGGCAAACTTAACAACAGAGAGTTATAACAATTTATTAATGTTTTAGTTAAAGATTAAGTAGCATGATTTTACAAGAAACCCTTGGAAAGAAGGGTTTTAGCATTTTATATCGAATCATAAATAACAATAGTAATTAATGAAAATTATTGAGAATGAGGAAGGTATACTACATGAAGCTTTTTAAAGAGTTACTTAACATAAGAAGTTCACCATCCAAGATAACTTCAAAGCCAAGGGAGGTTAATGTATTTTCAAAGCTACACAAGAATCTAATAATATATGGATTAGTATTGTTATTATTCTGTTGGATTGGAAATATTCTTTATTATAATAATAAAGAGATAAAGAAACCTTTATTTTTAAAACATTATTATGCTTTGCAAGATGGCATGGGTGATTTTAATTTATATTATGTTCAAAACATTAATTCACAAGATAAGGTTTCAAGTATTGTATTTCCTGAAATAGGACAAAATCCTGTGAATTTCACAGAAAATGATGATAATAATGCTTATTGCAATATAGATAAAAGGTATTATGCGTTAAAAACTATTAGAATCACCATTTATAATGGAGATTCTAATAATATGCCAGCGGAGTATAAAAATAAAATAATTACTAAGGCTAAGATTCAATTTTCAAATGGCAAAAGCATGAATGTGAGTTTAGGGAAAATATATTTTGCTAGTGAGAAGATAAAGGATAATGGCTTAGAACAACGAAGTACTACAGTTTCTACCGATAATATTGCGTATTATACTTACTGGATTAAAAAAGATATTATGATTACAGGTATAGATTATCAATTTGAGAAACAAGTAAAAGGTATGCTAGAAATCAATATTGATGGAAAAGCAATTTCAAAGAACAGTTTTCCAATTAGATTATATTCAGTAGGTATGGTTTCTATAGGCGATAAAATGAACCTAAACAAAAATAATGCTTATTTTTTTAATTTTCATATTTTAACAGAAGATTTGCAAGGTAATAAGGGAAAATCAAGCTGTTTTATTGGATCAATCTTTCAGCCACCGGAGAATCTTGATGTTGATACTTTAAAAAAGAATAGTAGAGGAGAGTGATTAGATGTACTGGAAAGGTTATAATCGCTTGTTCTGGGGAATAATAATTACTATTTTTCATATTAATATAGGTTATATAAATATTATACCGGATTTTATAGGTTATATTTTAATATATTCAGGTCTTAATATATTAGCACTACAACATAAAGTTTATGAAAAAGCTAAAATTCCTGCTGCATTGTTAGTATTACTCACTTTAAAAGATATATGGCATGATCCAAATAATAATATTTTAACAGGTCAAATCTATAAATTAAGCTTAGCTACACTTATAATTAGCACGTTAGTTGCTATTATTAAACTTTATCTTATATATCTTTTATGTAATGGAATATATGAGATTTGTAAAGAACGCGGGTTAGAAGAAATTATGAGTAGTGCAAAAAATATATGGAAGAATTATTTTTTAGTAGCTTTAGCATATTTAATATATGCTCCCTTCTCAATAAATTTAGAACAAGTACCAAGGAATATTATCATAATTATTATAGGAGTAATTCAAATCGTAATATCAATTTCTCTTGCGCTAATGTTAAAAAAATGCAGAGTAGAGCTAGAAAATTAAATATATTGAAATACTGAAAAAACAGTTGTAAAACTGTTTTTTTTTATTGTAACTGCACCTGAATAATTTGAATATAATAAATTTGAGGTGATCTCAATGTCATATTTTGATTCATTAAGTCCCGAGGAATTTATTATTTTAGCAAACTTAGCTGCCTTTACACTTATGGAAGGAAACTCAAATAAAGATAATATAATTTTAGGTAGTTTTTTATCCACCGTTTCAAGTATTATGCTCTCTTTTTCAGCTCAGCAAAACTTTATTAAGGCTTTAAATGAAGGTACAGGAAATGGATTTGAAAATATTCCAAACAATGTTAATCAACCTATAAATATTCCAAATGATATGTAGAACATAGAGGATTACCTTCTTTCATATGCATAGATGTTTATATATTCTAAAATATAAGTATAGTTTCTTTACAGTTTGGCAAAATTGACTATATAAAATACCCCTGTTTAGATTTATATTTAAGATATAGCCAATGCCTAGGCAATTAAAATTTGCTTAAGCTAACAGCGTATTAAATAAATGCTCAAATGGAGGTTTTTAAATGAAATTTAATTTTGATCAAACTATTGATGTGGAAAAAACAAATGCTTATATGGTTGGTGCTGGACTTGCATCAATGGCAGCTGCTATATTTTTAATTCGAGATGGGCATGTTCCAGGAAAGAATATTCATATATATGAGGAATTAAATGTAACAGGTGGAAGTATGGACGGAAATGGTAATGCTGATGATGGTTATGTAATCCGTGGCGGAAGAATGTTTGATAGAGAAGCTTATGCCTGTACATTTGGAATAATGGAAAGCATTCCATCATTAACTGATCCTAAAGTTTCAATACTTGATGAATTTAATGCTTTTAATAAAAAAATTCATACCCATGCAAAAGCTAGATTAATAGATAATGATGCTAAAATAACGGATGTATCAACTCTAGGATTTAATCGTGAGGATAGATTAGCACTAGCAGATATATTAATTCACTCTGAAGATTCTTTAGGAACAAAAAGTATTAAAGAATGTTTCCCAGAATCATTTTTTAAAACAAATTTTTGGCTTCAGTGGACTACACTTTTTGCCTTTGAGACTTGGCACAGTGCTGTAGAATTAAAAAGATATCTTCATAGATTTATCCAAGAATTACCACGTTTAAAAGATTTGTCTGGAATACGTCGTACACCATATAATCAATACGATTCAATGTTATTACCTATGACAAAATGGTTAAAATCACAAGGTGTTAATTTTGAATTAGACTGCCGAGTTACTGATTTTGAATTTAAGCCATCAGAAACTGAAACTACAGTTACAGCATTTAAATGTGTTAAAAACGGAAAAGAAACTATAGTAAAAGTTGGCGAAGGAGACCTTGCTTTTGCTACTATAGGTTCATTAACAGCGGGAACAAGCCTTGGCTCAATGACCACGCCAGCAAAAATTAATGATAAAACTGTAGGTGGAGCATGGGATCTTTGGGAGAAAATCGCTAAAGGACGCCCTGAATTTGGTAAACCACAGGTGTTTGATCAGCGTGTTGAAGAATCAATGTGGCAGTCTTTCACAGTTACCCTTAAAGATCCAACAATGTTTAAGAAAATAATAGAATTCTCAGGAAATCAGCCAGGAACTGGTGCTCATATGACATTTAGAGATTCTGCATGGCTCATGACAATAGTACTACACAATCAACCACATTTTCTTAGTCAACCTGAAAGCGTACAAATTATATGGGGCTATTCGTTGTTCCCATATGCAAAAGGTGATTTCGTAAAGAAGAGAATGGTAGATTGTACTGGAGAGGAAATATTAACAGAGGTATTATATCATCTAAATTTCAAAGAGGATATGGAGAAAATCCTTAAAACATCTATTTGTATACCATGTATATTACCTTTTACAACTGCACAATTTTTAACTAGAGCAAAAGGGGATAGACCACAAATTATTCCAGAAGGTTCAACTAACTTAGCATTACTTGGACAGTTCTGTGAAATACCAGATGATGTAGTATTTACTATGGATTATTCCGTAAGAAGTGCACAAACTGCTGTTTATAAATTCCTAAATTTAAATAAAACAGTTACGCCTATCTATAAAGGACAACACGATATTCGTGTAATGATTAATTCTGCCATTGAACTTTTAAAGGATGATAATCTAAGTGAAGAATTGGTTGCATTAAAGTCTTTACTAAAATAATAAAAAATGAGTCCTAAGCTTTAAATTGAAAGCTTAGGACTCATTTTTTTATTCATAATAGTGACTCTTATGATATAATGGTTTATATCATACAAAAACTCGTATAATATCGGTGATTTGGTCCGAAAGTTTCTACCTGCTAGCCAAAAGAAATAGCAGACTACGAGGTAATGCGTTTTAAAGATGTATATAATATTGTTTATATATATCTTATTAAGCCCAGTATCTCAATTTTTTTTGAGGTGCTTTTTTTGTTTTCATTAAACTAGGACATGTATATATAAGTGTTTATGTATGAGTAAATTTATTTTTTAACATAGAAGGAGAAGAATACAACATGGAAAAACTAAAGAATAGTGATGTTAGTGATGAACTAAATTATGGAATTGAAGATAAACCTAAAACTTTAATACAAATTTTGCTAGGATTTCAACATATCTTTGCTGCTTTTGGTGGAATTATAGTTGTTCCAATAGTCATTTCAGCCGCACTAAAATTTGATGCAAAAACATCCACTGCTTTAATCAGTAGTGCAATATTAATGGCAGGTATAGCTACTTTTATCCAGTCAAAAAAGATAGGCCCAGTAGGAGCAAAAATAGCTTGTGTTATGGGAACAGATTTTACCTTTGTGGCTCCAGCTATTGCAGTAGGTTCAAAGTATGGATTACCTGGAATTTTAGGCGCAACTATTTTAGGTGGAGTACTTGTAATTATTTTAAGTTTTTTTATTAAACCTTTAATGAAACTATTTCCACCAATTGTTACAGGAACAGTTGTTACATTAATAGGTTTAACTCTAATACCTGTGGCAATGGATTGGGCAGCAGGTGGAGCAGGATCAAAGGATTATGGAAGTTTAAAAAATATCGGTATTTCACTTTTAATAATGATAATAACATTACTCATAAATCACTATGGCAAAGGGCTAATTAGTAGTGCATCGGTAATAATAGGAATGTTTGTAGGGTATTTAATTTGTATCCCTCTTGGTATGGTGAATTTCGGTTCGGTTTCCAGTGCAAGTTTAATATCACTGCCACAAATTTTAGCACATGGCGTAAATTTTAGATTAGATGCAGTACTACCATTTGTACCAGCTTATCTAGTTTCAACGATTGGAACTGTTGGATGTATTAAGGCAATTGGTGAAGTATCAAAAGTAAAATTAGATGATAAACGTATTGGCGCAGGTGTTTTATCGGATGGTGTTGGAAGTATGCTTGCAGGCTTTTTTGGAGCAATGCCAAATACCTCTTTTAGTCAGAATATTGGACTTATATCATTAACTAAGGTTGCAAGTCGTTACGTTACAATGATGGCAGGAATCATACTAGTCATTTTAGGATTATTACCTAAATTTTCGGCACTTATAAATATAATGCCTCAGCCTGTCCTTGGTGGTGTAGGAATTGTAATGTTTGGAACAGTGGCAGCAGCTGGAATTCAAACTTTAAGCAAAGTAAAAATAAGCAACAGGAATTTATTAATTATGGCCACATCTATAGGTCTTGGTCTAGGGGTTACTTTCCGTCCCGATTTTTTAGCTAAACTTCCGGATGCTCTAAAGATGATATTTTCATCGGGAATTTCAACTGGAACAATTACAGCATTAGTATTAAATTTAATATTAAAAGAAGACACAAAATAAAAATCATTGAGGAGTAATAGATGAAATCATTAAAAAAACGTATAATTGAAGAAGGACATGCATTAAATAAAGATGTTTTAAAGGTTGATTCATTTCTTAATCATCAGGTAGATGCTAATTTAATGTATGAAGTAGGAACATATTTTAAGGATTATTTTAAGGAACATGGAATTACAAAAGTATTTACAATTGAAAGTTCGGGTATTGCACCAGCGGCTATGGCAGCACTACAAATGGATTTGAAACTTATAATATTAAAAAAACAAAATTCTAAGATTTTAAAGGGAGAGGTTTATCAGACTACGGTGCATTCATTTACAAAGGATACAGACTATGAATTAACCCTTTCTAAGAAATATATAGGTAAAGATGATAAAGTTTTGCTCATTGATGATTTTCTCGCAAATGGTGAGGCTGCAATGGGTGTAGCGCGTATAATTGAAGAAGCAGGAGCTAAACTTTCTGGGATAGGAATTGTCATTGAAAAATCTTTCCAGCCTGGAAGAAAAATATTAGAGAATAAGGGATATGATATATATTCTTTAGCTAGAATAGCTAGATTAGACAAAAATGTAGTTGAGTTTTTAGATTAAATTCATTAGTGATTTGTAAGATTTTTAATGAAAAAGGTTCTGACGATTTTGTTAGAACCTTTTTTATATCTAAATTTCGTCATTAATACTTTCTAGCATAGTAGCAAATTCTTCTGGACTTTTTATATCTAAGTACATATCAATAAGTGTCTTAGTAGACATTTTATTATAGCCTTTAGTACCATTTTCTAGTATTTCACTTAAAACGGTGATAAAGGTTTCGTTACTTTTATCTATATTCTTAAGCATCTTATCTGTTTTGTTTTTAATTAACTCATCTTTAATTTTGTCTCTTAATAGTTCTGAGTAGTTTTCCATATATTTTTGTATTTCTTCAGGGTACTGAGAATAATTACCAGATATAATATCTTCAAATTTAAACACGGTATCACTTCCAATCATAAATAAAACTGATTTTATTATATCTAAAGTAGGAGCAAATATCAAATAAAAAAAGGTTCCTACGATTTTTTGTGGGAACCTTTTTTTAGGCAGTTATCTTTTTATAGTTTAAATTTAAGTACCATTTCATTTAATCTTTGTGCAAGTTCTGTCTGACTCTTTGCTGTCATTGATACTAAAGCGATGGATTTTGTAGTTTCTTCAACACTATCTTTAATTGTTTCAGCATTTTCAGATGATTTTTGTGAAATATCTGCCATATTTCCTACAGCTACACTGACTTGATTAATTGTAGCATTAAGTTCTTCTGACATTGAGGCTATTTCCTCCGACATTTTACTTATAAAATGGGAATCATTATAGTACTGGTCAGCTGTATCTATAAAAGATTCAAATTGCGAATTTACATTTGTATTTATAAATTGTAATATTTCATTACTGTGATCAGATAGATTTTCAAATGCCATTTGGACTTTTGAAATCGTTCCATGGATAGAAGTTACAGCATCAGAGGACTGCTCAGCAAGCTTTCTAACTTCATCTGCAACAACTGCAAAACCTTGACCATGTTCTCCTGCTCTTGCAGCTTCTATTGCAGCATTTAGCGCTAATAGATTTGTTTGATCTGCAATTTTTGCTATAGTATCAGCCATATTACTTATTTCTCCAACTACTTTACCATCTTCAATAGATTTTAATATCTTTTGTTTTTGTTTTTCATAAACATTGTTAGATTCTTGTATGGAAGATTTGGCCTTGGCTTGTACATTTGTAGCTCTATCAATGGACTGGCTTGAATTGTTACTTCCTTCCATGGATTTATCAGATAATTCATTTATACTTGCATCAACTTCTTGTATTGATGCTGTAATTTCTTCAGCTGAAGCACTAGCTTCTTGAACACCATTAGCTATTTTTCCAACTGCATTATTTATGTTTTCTGACTTTAGTGCAAGCTCTTCAACAGTTACTGAAAGTTCCTCACTAGAAGCACTCATTTCCTGGGAATTTTCTATAATTGTTTTCACTAAGTTTTTAACATTTTCTTGGGCTGTATTTAGTGCTGTTGCAGTTTCAGAAAATTCATCACCTCTTGTTGTAGGAGCAGGGGTGGATAGATCAAATTCAGCAAGCCTTTCTGCTAAATGTTTAATTTTCAATAAAGGCTTATTGATATTCTTTGAAACAATAATACCTAAACCTATTGCAAGTAAGACACCTACTATAATTAATAGGATGATGATTTTATTATCATTTTTAAATAATGAATTATTATTATTGCTTAAATTTTTTGTTGCGGTAAGATTATTATTAATATTCTTATTTAAACTGGAAGTCATTGCATTTGCTATTTCAGGGATATTGTTATACTGAGCTAATGCGTCATCATAACTATTTGATTCAATGGATTTTAATATATCTTCACTTAATTTAATATACTTTGCCTCTTGAGATAAGTAGGCCGTCCATGTTTTATCCACAGCTGAATTTACTTGTAAATCACTTAAATTTTGAATATATTGTTGAATCTCAGCTCTATTTTTATGGATGTCAATTTCTAAATCAGCTTTTGCAGAATCATCACGTATATAAAGTAATTTTAAAAAATCATTTTGAATTTGTGTTAAATCCTGTTTACTGGCCTCCGACATAAAAACACTTTGCATTCCAACAGAATACATGGCATTTGAGTTATTAGATACAGTTTTTAACGATAATGATGATATAACACCCACTACCACAATTAATAAAGCAACTAATACAAATGATAAAACCAATTTTGTCCTTACTTTTAATTTCAAAATAGGTCCCCCTTTCAAATCTTAATTTATTATTGTAACTTTAAGCTAAAAAATCACCATTTATATATTAACCAATGAGTTGTATGGGTTATATGGGTTATAATATATTATATATTATAATAAAAGTAAATTCTACATTTTTATCATTTCTTTTTTTAATAATCAGCAATATATGGTGTGAAAAACCACCGAATTATCTAAAATTAGCAATGAATGATTTATTTCATCATAAATATCCACGAATACGTATTGTAAAAAAAGGTTAAAATATTGACATTTAATCATTTATAATATAATCTGATATATGAAATGAATGTTCATTCCAAAGGAGGATTTTTAATTTAATGGATAAGAAAGCTTTGATTTTGCGAAGTACACTAAAGCTTATTACTGAAAATGGTTTTCACGCAACACCTGTATCTCTTATTGCCAGTGATTCTGGCGTTGCAGCAGGGACAATATATAGGTATTTCAAAAATAAGGATGATATTATTAATGAGCTATATGCCTATGTAAAAAAAAATTTTAATGATGCTATTTTAGAGGGCATGCAAGAAGGAATTACGGAAAAAGATGAGTATGGTTTGAAGTGGAAAAATATGATCAATTATTTTATTAAAAACCCTTTAGAGGCTAAATTTATGGATCAGTTTGCTACATCTCCATTTATAAATAAAGATATAGTTAAAAGTAGTTTGGCTAGGTATTCCCATCTAAAAGATCTTTATAAAAGAGCTATTAACTCTCAGACCATTAGGGATGTGTCCTATGAAGCTGTAATGGTAGCCATGCTTGGAACAGTAAATCAATTATATAGAACAAACAATTCAGATATGTTTAAAGTTGATGAAAAAGTTATAAATGAGGTTTTTGAAATTTTTTGGATTGGAATAAAAAAAATATAGTTATTTATCAGGAGGATTTTATATGAGTATTTTTGGAATAACAAAAGGAACAGAATTGGAAGAACAAGTAGATAAAAATTGCATAGGCGAAGAAAAGGGAGCATCACTTTACACTGCTTTAGCATTGCTAGCTAAAGAAGGCGGTCAGGATGAAGTCTCAGAGGCACTTTTAAATATTGCTATGGATGAAGCACGACATGCTGGCTTATACGCTGTACTAAATGGACATTCAAATCAAGATATTTTTAACACTCTAAGTAAAATGTCGCCACTTGAAACTGCAGCTGGAGATAGATTATCTGAATTTGCTAAACTTGCAGGTAATCTTGGATTAGATGAGGCTGCTGATAAAATTCAAGCTGTTGCATTAGATGAAGTCCGTCATGGTGAAGTGCTTAAAAGTCTAGTAGAGAAATTTTCCAGGTAAAAGTAATAAATAAGTAAGGTAAAAACTAATATTAAAATAGAGGAGATTATACTATGTTAAATTTTGATTATTCAATCCCTACAAAAATATTTTTTGGAAGGAATAAAATAGAAGTACTTGCAGAGCAAGTTAAGAATTATGGTTCTAGAGTTTTACTTGTCTACGGCGGCGGTAGCATAAAAAGAAGTGGTTTATATGGCAAAATTGTGGACATTTTTAATAAAAGTGAGATAAGTTTTTTTGAACTACCAGGCGTGGAACCTAATCCAAGAGTAACAACAGTAAAAAAGGGCGTTGAAATATGTAGAGAGAATAAAATAGATATTATACTTGCTGTAGGCGGAGGAAGTACAATTGATTGTGCAAAAGTTATAGCAGCAGGTTATTATTATGATGGCGATGTTTGGGATATAGTTGTTGATCCAAGAAAAATTACTAAGATTCTTCCAATTGCTACGGTATTAACACTGGCAGCTACTGGTTCTGAAATGGATGCAGGTGCAGTAATTACAAATTTAGCAACTAGTGAAAAATTAGGTACTGGACATAAAGACATGAATCCCAAGTTTTCAATACTGGACCCAACTTATACATTTTCAGTACCTGCAAATCAAACGGCAGCGGGTACAGCAGATATAATGAGTCATATTTTTGAAGTTTATTTTAGTAATACAAATTCAGCTTTTGTGCAAAACAGAATGGCAGAAGCACTTCTTAAAACTTGCATAAACTATGGTAAAAAAGCTATTGATGAGCCTGAAAATTATGAAGCAAGATCAAACTTAATGTGGACTTCAAGTCTTGCTATAAATGGTCTATTAAGTTATGGAAAAGAAACAGAGTGGAGTGTTCATGGAATGGAACATGAATTAAGTGCATTTTATGATATTACCCATGGAGTTGGACTTGCAATTTTAACACCACATTGGATGGAATATGCGCTTAATGACAAAACATTAAATAAGTTTGTTGAATATGGAGTAAATGTTTGGGGACTTGATGCTAGTGGTGATAAATATGAAATCGCTCATAGTGCTATAAAAAAGACTAGAGAGTTTTTTGTAACATTAGGTATACCTTCTACATTAAAAGAAATTGGAATTGGGGAAGAAAAATTAGAGAAAATGGCAAATCAAGCTACAGTGAGAGGAAATCTTGGCAGCTTTAAGCCTTTAGAAGCTGAGGATGTATTAAACATATATAAAGCTTCTTTATAACTGGAAGCTTCAGCATATTTATTATTTATTGAAAAATACAATTCACCAATAAAAGACCATCGGATTATAAAAAATAATTCGGTGGTCTTTTATTAGCTACAATATACAACAAAAGTGTATATTGTAAAATTTACTTTGTAAAGGTATAATTTGTTTTAAGATAATTGAAATGAAGGGGATACTATGCAAAAAAAAATCGCCATATGTGATGATGAAGAACTGCAAATAGAGTTGCTTTCAAAGTTTGTAGTAGATTGGGCAAAAAAATCATCAAAAGACATTGAAATCTCATCATATAAAAGTGCTGAAAGTTTCTATTTTCAGTGGAGTAATGATAAAAGCTTTGACATTTTGCTTCTTGATATTCAAATGCCTGGTGAAAACGGAATTGAACTGGCTAAAAGGATCAGAAAGTCAGATGAAAATCTGTCCATTATTTTTATTACAGGTTTATCGGATTACATGGACCAGGGTTATGATGTATCAGCTCTTCATTATCTTATAAAGCCTGTGAAAGAGTACAAGTTGTATGCTTGCCTTGATAAAGCTTGTAGGAAAATAATTAGACAACAGAAATTTATCATGGCTTATGCTAACAGCATGAATATACGTATTATGCAAGAAAATATTGTTTACGTGGAAGCCTTTGCCCATGGCGTTTTAATTCAAACTACAAAGAATAGTTACGAAGTCAATAGGAGTATAGGAAAACTTGAAAAAGAACTTGATTGTACAATGTTTGTTAGATGCCATCGTTCTTATTTGGCTAGCTTAAAATATATTTCTAAAATTGGCAAGTCAGGTATTACCCTTGATAGCAATAAAATAATCCCAGTTAGTAGAAGGATTTATAATGATATTAATAAAGCATTTATAACTTACTACAGGGGGAATAAATCATGAGATATTTAATATATATTGGAGCTTTGCTAGTGGCCATAACTTTAATTCTAACAAGTATAATACTTGTCAGAATTAGCATAGCTCATCTTGTAGACAAGCATATTTCTGCTTATCAAAATGACTTAATAACAAAACATTATGATGAGGTACAAAATATTTACAAGCAAATGCGTGGATGGCGTCACGATTATCATAACCATATCCAAGCTATGAAAGCATATGTTACACTAAATCAAATACCTCAGCTGGAGGAATATCTGGGAAGGCTTGACTCGGATCTAACAACCATTGATACTGTTTTGAAAACAGGAAATATAATGGTTGATGCAATTTTAAATAGCAAGATATCTCTTGTAAAATCTAAAAAAATCAATATAAATGCTAAAGCTGCGGTTCCTAAGAAAATAAATATATCAGAAATTGATCTTTGCATTATAATCGGAAATCTCATTGATAACGCAACAGAAGCTTGCATGAAAATCGAAAATGAAAATCATCGTTTTATACGTGTATATATAGGTATATTAAAAAATCAGCTTTATATTTCAGTTTCAAATTCTGCTAGTGGAGAAGTGAAAAAGATAAACAAAGAGTATATTAGCACCAAAGATAAAAACCATGGATTTGGTATTAAACGTATAAATACAATTATAAATAAGTATGATGGATATGTGAACAGGCAGAACGAACCTGGTGTTTTTGCTACTGAAATAATGCTACCATTATAGAACTTTTTTACCATTCGTGCACTGTGGAATACCATTGGTGCACGTTCTTAATTTTGAAGGTTAAAATAAGATATTATACTGGATAAGGAGATGATATTTAATGGCCAATGATAAAAAAAACCAAAGGCATAAAAGTAAAAAGCCATCCTATACAGTATGGAATAATATGCGTTTTATTATCGGTAACCTAGGGAAATGGGATAAAAACCTACTTATATTATGCGGCTTTCGTATACCGGCGCTAGTATTGCTACCTCTTTCTGCAATTTATTTACCAAAGCTTGTAATAGATGAATTAACTGCAAAAGCAAGTCCGGAAAGATTAATAGCTGTAGTAGGTGGTTATACGCTAATAGTTGCATTATTAAATGCATTTGATAGTTATGCCAATGGAAAAATTGAATGGAGTGCTCAATCTTACAGATTAAGATATATTAATCTGATCAGTATAAAAACCATGGACACTGATTATGAAAATATTGATAATGAAAAAGGTCAGGCAAAATTACAAAAAGCACTTAACAATGTGAATAACAATGATTGTGGAACTGTGGCTATTATAATTTCTTTGGTGCAAATTATTGCTAGTTGCCTTGGGTTTATTCTCTATGGCAGTATAATTTCTATGTTAAATCCACTGGTTGTTATTTTACTGATTATTACTACTTCAATAAATTATTTAATGCTTCGATATGTGCGTAATTATGAGCATGGAAATAAGGACAACTGGGCACCTATTGATAAAAAAATATACTACATTGAGACAAGATCAGGAGAGTTTTCAAATGGGAAAGATATCAGACTTTATGGTATGGTGGACTGGTTTCAAAAAATGCATAGTTTTTTTATTAATGAACGATTAAGTTGGACAAAAAGGGTTACCTGGAGGCATTTCTTATCCAATATTGTAGATGGCATTTTAATATTCTTTCGTGATGGTGTTGCCTATGGCTATTTGATATATATGATACTGGCAGGGAAACTTTCGGTGGCAGATTTCGTACTATTTTTTGGTGCAGTTGCTGGATTTTCCAGTTGGCTCTCAGGGATTATAAATCAAGTTAATGAAATAAACGTAAAGAGTCTGGATTTATGTGACCTTCGTGATTATCTTGATATGCCGGATAGGTTTAACCGTGGCAAAGGCATTCCTTTACCTAAAGAAGATGACGTGCCTTGCAATATAGAATTTAAAAATATAACTTTTTCTTATCCTGGCAGTGAAAATAATGTGATAGAAAACTTTAATTTGAAAATTAGCAAAGGTGAAAAACTAGCCATAGTAGGTATTAACGGTGCTGGTAAAACTACCTTAATAAAATTGTTGTGTGGCTTATACCATCCGTCATCTGGTGAAATTTTACTTAATGGTAATAATATTTGTAAATATAACCGAGATGAATATTATACACTTTTCTCCGCGGTTTTTCAGGATATTCGCATAATGCCTGTATCAGTTGCAAAAAATGTGGCACTTTGCAATGAGAATAAAATAAATAGAGAACGAGTGATAATGTGTCTAGAACTTTCTGGATTAAAAGAAAAAATTGATACCCTCAGCGATGGTATTGACACAATGCTTATGAAAAACATAAATGAAATAGCCATTGATTTATCTGGTGGAGAAATGCAAAAACTTGTTCTCGCCCGTGCTTTATATAAAAATGCACCAATTATCGTGCTAGATGAACCTACAGCTGCGCTAGATCCTATTGCAGAAAATGAATTATATTTAAAGTATGGAGATTTAACAAAACATAAAACTTCAATATTTATTTCCCACAGGTTATCAAGCACTCGCTTTTGCGATAGAATAGTATTTCTTAACAATGGAAATATAGCTGAACTTGGTTCCCATGATGAGCTTATGAACATTAATGGTAAATATGCCCAAATGTTTGAAATACAGAGCCATTATTATAAAGAGAATATTGGAGGAGAGGCAAATGTTTAATATTACTCCCAAATTAGAATCTTTAAAAGATGATATGAAAATGTTAATTAAAGGGTTCAAATTATTAAATAACATGCTACGATGGGTTCTTCCAATAACGGCAATGACGGCACTTTTTAGTTCTGTGTACCCTTTTATCAATATATATATGTCTTCACTTATTATTGATGAATTGACCACCAACCGTAAATTGAACACATTGATTTTTTATGTAGCAGTTACAATTACGCTTAATTTTACTATTCTTTTAATAGGTAACGGACTATCTCATTTAAAAGATATACAATCAAATCTGATTTATAACAAACAGGAGATGATGATAAACAACAAGGTTTTAATAATGGATTTTGAACATGTTGAAAATCCACAAATTGAATTGATGCGCCGTAAAATATCAGAATGCAGAAATATGTGTGGTGGAGGAGTATGTCAACTGTTATATGGATTTGATCGATTAATAAAAAGTATAATAACAATTTTAGTTTCGGTATTTTTCGTTTTTAACCTTTTTACAATGGCAAAAAACAGCTTAGATAAAGGGAGTGTTGCTATAATAAATTCACCTCTTTTATCTATTATCTTGATTGCTACAATTTTAGCATCAACTTTTTTAACTATGGTTACTAACACAAGAAGTAGTAAAAAACAATTTAATATCATGGATAAGTTTATACCAATGAACCGTATGTTTAATTATTACTTTGGTGAATACATTGACGGTTACAAGGCAGGTAAAGATATAAGAATATATAATCAAAAGGAACTTGTTGAAAATGAAGCTATGTCTTTTTTACATAATGGCAATAAATTGTTTAAGGATATTGGCAATATTAAGGGTGGATACAGTAGTATAAATGCGGCGATTTCATCATTTCTAAGCGGCGTGGTTTACATATTTGTTGGATTAAAAGCACTAATTGGAATATTTAGTGTGGGTAGTTTAGTTAAATACACTGGAAGCATTTATCAGTTTACTAATGGATTTTCACAGCTTATGACTAGTTTTACTGATTTGAGAACGAATAATAAATATTTGAAGCTTTACTTTGATTTTATGGATATAAAAAATGTAAAATATCACGGAACCCTTCCTGTGGAAAAACGAGAGGATAACGAATATGAAATTGAATTTAGGAATGTTTCTTTTAAATATCCTGCCTCAGAAAAATATGTGTTAAAGAATTTGTCACTGAAGCTTCATATTGGTGAACGTCTTGCCATTGTTGGTATGAATGGCAGCGGTAAAACTACTATGATAAAGCTACTTTGTAGACTTTATGATCCTACACATGGGGAAATCTTGCTTAATGGTATAGATATTAAAAAGTACGATTATAAGGAGTATATTAGCATATTTTCGGTGGTTTTCCAGGATTTTAAGTTGTTTTCCTTCTCTTTAGGTCAGAATGTGGCAACTTCTGTTGAATTTGATAAGGAGAAAGTATTCCAATGTCTTAGTAAAGCAGGACTCGGTAAGCGCATCTCAGAACTTCCTAAAGGCGTAGATACTCCTCTTTATAAAGATTTTGATGAGGATGGGGTTGAAATATCAGGAGGTGAAGCTCAAAAAATTGCTATTGCACGAGCTTTATACAAAGATGCACATTTCATTATTTTGGATGAGCCAACTTCAGCACTGGATCCAATTGCTGAGTTTGAAATATACTCTAAATTTAATGACATTGTAGGTCATAAAACTGCAATATATATTTCCCATCGTTTGTCATCTTGTCGCTTTTGTGATAATATAGCAGTTTTTCATCAGGGTGAAATCATACAGCGTGGAAGTCATGACGTGCTTATATCAAATGAAAATGGAAAATATCATCAGCTTTGGACGGCACAGGCACAATATTATTCAAATGAAACTTCTCTGCAGCATGGGGAAAATTAGAATGTTAGGTGGATTTTACACTAATAAACAAAGCTTAATAATATTAATGCTCATAATATATTATAATTGTAATTATATAACATATAAAATTCTATATTCAATTATTTATGAGGGGGATATTATGAGAAGTAAATTTCACAAAAAACTAGTATTGCATATTTTATCTTTAGCAATGATACTTAGTATTTTATTTGTGCAGCTTCCTGTTTTAGCGGCAGCAGATACATTACCTACAAAAATAACAATATTTCATACTAACGATATGCATGGACGTTTGCTTGATGCATTTAATACAGCAAAACCACCAGTACTAACTCAAATTGGGTCGGACTACGTTGCGGCTATTAAGAAAAGTACACCAAACTCACTGCTAATTGATGCAGGTGATGCAACACAAGGGGTACCATTCGCAACTATAAGTAAAGGTGCTGACGTAATCAGATTGATGAATGCAGCAGGATATGATGGTATGGCACTGGGAAATCATGAATTTGACTATGGTAAAGCTCAAACATTATCTAATGTAGCGCTTGCAAATTTTCCTATAGTTTCAGCAAACACAATTCAAAATGGACAACCTTTGCTTGCAGGTATAAACGGTAATAACGGATCTGATTTTCTTAAAACTGTTAATGGAGTTAAAATTGGTTTTTTTGGTATTATAACACAAGAAACAGTTTATAAAACAAATCCTTCAAACCTTCAAGGTGTAACTTTTGAAGATCCCATAGCAACTTCCAAAACAGAAGTTACTAAGCTTAAAGCAGAAGGCGCCACTGTAGTAGTGGGAATAATGCATATTGGTAATGATTCTTCAAGTAGCCCAATAAGTGATGATATTGCTCAATCGGTTAACGGTATAAACGTAATAATTGATGGACATAGTCATACAGTTGAAAACAAATATGTAAATAAAACACTAATAGTGCAAACAGGCTGTTACAGTGTAAATCTAGGTAAAATTGATATTACGGTTGATGGAGCGGGTGCGGTAACTGCAAATGAGAACATGATATCTGCAGCAAACGCTACATCTTATACTCCTGACGGAGCTGTTAAAGCTTTAGCTACTCAAATCAATGCTTCACAGACTCCTATATTTGCTAATGTTGTTGGTAGGATAAACAACTCTTTATGGGGCGGAACAGTTAATGGTCAATCAGTTGGAAGACTTGGTGAAACAAACCTAGGAGATCTAGTAGCTGATGCCATGGTAGATAGTGGTAAGTCACAGATAAAAGGAACTTCTTTCGATGGACTTCCTGTAATTTCATTAGAAAATGGTGGAGGCGTTAGGGATTCTATTCCTGAAGGAGATATAAATCAAGGACAAATAACAACAGTACTTCCCTTTGGTAATATTTTGTCTCTAAAAGAAGTGACGCCTGCAACTCTTTATAAGGTTATTGAAAATGGTGTTTCTAAAATAGCAGGGCAAGACTCTACTACAGGTATAATTACTGGTGCAGATGGTAGGTTCCCTCAAATTTCTGGTATGAGATTTGAATACAATCCTGCAAAAGCTGCATTAAGTAGGGTAACCAAAATAGTGCTAACAAATGCAGACGGCACTGATAAGCAAGCGCTTGATCCTAGCGATACCACCACCAAAATTGTATTAGTTTCAAATGATTATGAGGTTGGAGGAGGCGATGGTTATACAATGCTTGGGAGTCTAAAAAACATTGGTGAAGGCAATGCACTAGATGTTATAGCTTCTCAATATATAACAAAACTTACTAAGCAAGGAGGAGGTAGTTTTGCTTATCCTTCCACTCAAGGAAGGGTAAAGGCTATTTCAAGCTATGCAAACAAACCTTATACGGCAACTATTGCTGTGAAAAATGGTTCAACTGCAGCAATTAATACTAAGGTAATATACTCAATAGATAATTCTAGTATAGATGCAGCAACTACTGATTCCAATGGAATATTAACCATTGCAAACATTTTCTCAGGTGCCCATACCGTAAGTATTATTGCAAATGACCAGGATGCAGATGTGTATATCAATGATTTAATAGGTTCAAATACATCGGAAAATGTAATAGCATCACTTCAATCATCAGATGCAAGTGTAGCTCAAAAAGTAAGTGATATAATTAATTCACTGCCTTCAAAGATTACACTTTCAGATAAAGATTCAGTAGCCAATGTTAGATTAGCTTACAACAATTTAACAGCTACGCAAATGGCTTTAGTAGATAATTATAGTAATCTAACTGTGGCTGAAAAAACTATTACTCAACTTGAATCTACTCCAGTAAATCCAGTGGATATAACACCAATAGCAACCACACCAGTAAATTCAACAGCAAATCCATCATCAGGCAGTATAAAAAATAGTGCTTCAAGTAATTTGGCTATTAAAACATTACCACAAACGGGATCACCAATAGATACTAGCGTTCTTGTTATACTAGGGTCATTATGTTTTGTAGCAGGAACAATAACATTAATATCAGAAAAGAGAAAAAAGAATAGGGCGCATGTAGCTTGATTAAATTATGCAGCTAAAAGTTACAATAAAAAACCACTGAATTATATAAAAATTCAGTGGTTTTTTATATGAGTTTATAGTTGCGATTTATTACTAAAAAGGTATAATTAACTCATAAAATATAAAACTATAAATGGAGAAAGGCGATGTTAACATGGAAAAAAAGAAATATCCAAGACCAAGCAATGCAGAACTAAAAAACAAATTAACTGATATCCAGTATAAGGTTGCCGTAGAGAACAACACTGAAAGCGCTTATAAAAACGAGTATTGGGATAATAAAGAACCAGGGATATACGTAGATGTAGTAACAGGTGAACCATTATTTTCATCCGGAGAAAAGTATGATTCTGGATGTGGATGGCCAAGTTTTACAGCTCCAATGGACTTAGGATCAGTAAATCTTAAAAAAGACAATAGTTATAATATGGATAGAACGGAGGTACGAAGTAAAAGTGGGGATATTCATCTAGGACATGTATTCGATGATGGTCCCGAGGAAAAGGGTGGCAGGAGGTATTGCATAAATAGCGCATCTATAAAATTCATTCCTTATGAAAAAATGGCAGAACAAGGATATGGAGATATTAAGGAGCATATAAAATAATTCCTAATGCATATAAACCACTCTGATATGAAATTTAAGGTCAGAGTGGTTTTTTATTTAATGTGTCCATATATTATTAAGAGCTTTTTCAACTTCTTCTCCAGGCATTGGTTTACCTAAATAATAACCTTGTATATGATCAATTCCAGCTTCTTTCAAGTAATCGTACTGAAATTTATCTTCTACACCTTCAGCTAGTGCTTTAATATCTAATTTATGGATTAATGAAATTATGGATTCAATAAAGTCATTTTTATGATTTGATATATTAATTTCATCAACAAAGGACTTGTCAATCTTTAACAAGTCGATGGGAAGTTTTTTTAAATAGCTTAGGGATGAGTACCCGGTACCAAAATCATCTAATGAAAGCTTGATTCCAGATTTTTTTAAATTCTTAAAAATATCTAGAGCAAAATCAAAATTATCAATTAGAACATTTTCTGTAACTTCCAGTTCTAAATCACAAGGATTTATGCCGGATTTAATTATAGTAGCTATAACATTATCGTAAAAATCCCCAAGTTTTAATTGAATTGGAGAGATATTGACAGCCATTATGATATCACTGCTATATATATCATTGATTTTTTTTGCAAAGTTGCAAGCGGTATTTAAAACCCAATCTCCAAGAAGTGAAATAAGACCTGCCTCTTCTGCGATGGATATAAATTCTAGGGGATTCATAAACCCAAGTTCAGGACTATTCCACCTTATTAAAGCCTCAAGACCACGAATTTTTTGTGTGTTAACATCAAACTGTGGCTGATAATATAAAATAAATTCCTTCTTTTGTATTGCTTTTCTAAGTAGAACTTCTATATTAATTTTTCTAACCAGTTCATTTTTCATATGAATATTAAAAAATTGGTATTTGTTTTTACCAAGATCCTTTGCTCTATACATTGCAATATCTGCACTTTTTATTAGATCATCAGGGGAGCTTCCGTCATCTGGAAACACAGAAACACCAATGCTAGATGTAATATTAATAGAACTATTTTCTATGTGAAAAGTTTCAT
Organism: Clostridium akagii DSM 12554; assembly: GCF_000686725.1. Taxonomy (GTDB): domain Bacteria; phylum Bacillota; class Clostridia; order Clostridiales; family Clostridiaceae; genus Clostridium_I; species Clostridium_I akagii. The sequence continues at coordinate 79,075 of NZ_JMLK01000007.1, forward strand.
TAAAGACGGATAAAATGCCATCAATAATAGGCAGAATTCCATTTGTATCATCTACATTTTGAAGAAGTACAGCGAACTCATCGCCACTTATTCTAGCAACTGTATCGCTGCCTCTCATGCATCTTTTTAGCCTTACAGAAGCTTCTTTTAACAGTTCATCGCCAAAGCTATGACCAAGTGAATCATTAACCCTTTTGAAATTATCCATATCAAGAAATAAAACAACTAATTTAGTGGCAGCTTCTTTGGCGATTTGGAGTTCTTTTTCTAATTTATCAAAGAAAAAGGTTCTATTAGGTAAATCTGTAAGATCATCATAATAGGCCATACGTCTTATAATCTGTTCACTTTTTTTTGATTCTGTGATATCGTGATTTGTGCCAGTTACGCCTATAACATTATTTTTCATATCAAATATAGGAGAAAGGGTTACAGTGAATATTGTATCTTCATTGTATTTGTTCTCAAATTTAATTGTGTTTCTAGAGTTAACCACTTTTTTTATATTTGTTTCCAGCTCTTTTGCTGCACTAGCACATACAATATCATTTATATTTTTTCCAATGATTTTATTTTCAGGAATGTTAGTAAACTGAGAAAATTTATTGTTAACCGTAATAAAAATACCATCAACAGTGCAACTATAAATAATATTTTGCGAATTATTAACAATAGTTTTATACTTTTCTTCACTTAGATCTAGTAACTCTTTATTTAAAATTATCTCATCAAGTTGTTGTTTTAATTCTTCGTCAGAGGCTGCAAGTTGTTCGTATAGTGAACTCAATTCGTCATTATTGTTTTTTAGGATTATTTCATTTGTTTTTTTTGCAGTTATATCTTGAATCACACCTAGAACCCTTAAGGCTTTACCATTAATATCATATTCAACTTCTGCAACAGAATGAATATGTCGTCTTTCACCATTATCTTTTCTTTCAATTCTAAATTCTATGTCATATTTTAAATTTTCTTCAATTAAAAGCTTCAGTGCAGTATCCATTTTAGATCTATCTTCTGGTACAACGACATTTTTTATATAATCTAGGGATAATATTCCATCTTTTGTACTTACTCCATAAATCTTAAAAGCCTCTGCAGATCCAATAGTAAGACTATTTATCAAATCAAATTCCCAGTTTCCTATTTTTCCAATAACTTGAGCTCTATTTAAACGTCGTTTACTTTCAATCAACTTATTGTTAGTTATATGTAATTCGTTAATCTGATTATGTAATTCACGGTTAGATGCTACTAGTTTCTCATGAATCTCAATGGCTTCATTTTCTAATAAATCAATTTTTCTAAGTAATTTTATCTTAGATAGCTTAAATTTATTTGTGTTACTAATTTTTAATATTGAGTGAATTTTGTTAACCGCTGGTCTAAACATAACGTCACCTCTATAGGATTTATTGGATTAAATTTATATGAATAAATTAGCATACATCTTAGTACTTATAATAACATACAATTCGACACTAAAATCCAAAATCCTTCAAAATCCTAGGAACTAAAAACATACTGGAAAATAAAAAAACATGGATAGATTTAATCCATGGACAGTGGTTATGAATAAATTAGAGCGCCCATGTTCCAGCCAGTGCGTTCTCAACGTCTAGTGCTGGTAAAGGTTTTCCTAAATAATAACCCTGTATATTATCAATGCCGGCATCTGCTAAGTAGTCATATTGAAATTTATCCTCTACTCCTTCCGCTAATGCCTGAATATCCAAGGTGTGGATCAATGAAATTATAGATTCAATAAAGTCATTTTTAGGATTCATCATATTGATTTCATCAACAAAAGATTTATCAATTTTGAGTAAATTAATTGGAAACTTTTTCAAGTAGCTTAGAGATGAGTAACCAGTTCCGAAATCGTCTAAAGATAGACTAACTCCATATTTTTTCAGATCATTAAAAATTTTTAAAGAAAATTCAAAATTATCTATAAGGATATTTTCTGTAACTTCTAGCTCCAAATTAGCTGGGTTTATACCGGATTTATTAATTGCTTCAATAACACTATCATAAAAATTAGTAAGTTTTAATTGAACTGGGGATATATTAACAGCAACTGTTATATTACTGCCATAGATATCATTGATTTTTTTGCCATAGGCGCAAGCCGTATTTAAAACCCAGTTGCCTATTTCTGAAATAAGGCCAGTCTCTTCTGCTATGGATATAAAGTCCAGAGGATTCATAAAGCCTAGCTCCGGGCTATTCCATCGTATCAATGCCTCAAGTCCACGAAGCTTTTTTGTTTTAGCATCAAACTGCGGTTGATAATATAAAATAAATTCATCTCTTTTAATTGCTTTTCTAAGCATTACTTCTGTATTAAGTTTTCTAAGAAGTTCGTTTTTCATATGAATATTAAAAAATTGATATTTATTTTTACCAAGATCTTTTGCTTTATACATTGCAATATCTGAGCTTCTTATTAAATCTTCCGGTAATTCTCCATCTTGTGGAAATACTGATATACCAACGCTAGATGTCATATTAATGGAACTAGTTCCAATAAGAAAAGTTTCATAAAACACATTTAAAATATTATCAATAATAGGGAGGAGTTCATTTGTATTTTCAACGTTTTTAATAAGTATGGAAAACTCATCACCGCTTATTCTAGCAACAGTGTCACCATCCCGCATACAGGCATTTAGTCTTCTTGAAGCTTCCTTAAGCAATTCATCTCCAAAAGCATGGCCAAGTGAATCATTAACTCTTTTAAAATTATCCATATCAAGAAACAAAACGAATAATTTGGTGGAATTTTTAGTAGCCATATGAATTTCTTTTTCTAATTTGTCAAAGAAAAATGCTCTGTTTGGTAAGCCTGTTAAATCATCATAGTATGCCATTCGTCTTATGATTTGTTCACTTTTTTTTGCTTTTGTGATATTGTGATTTGTACCAGTAACTCCTATAACTTTATTTTTAGCATCCAAGATAGGTGAAACCGTTACAGTAAATATGGCATTTTCACTATAGTCAATTTGAAATTTAGTAGTCTGCCCTGAATTAATAACTTCTTTAATAGCTTCTGAGAGTTCTTTTGAACCATTATAAAAAGGTAGGTCAATGATATTTTTTCCGATGATTTTGCTTTCGGGAATTTTTGTGAATTCCGAAAATTTATTGTTTACTGCAATAAAAACACCATTGGTATCACAACTATAAATAATATTTTGCGAATTATTAATAATAGTTTTATACTTTTCTTCACTTAATTCAAGCAATTCCTTACTTAGTAGTATCTCGTCCAGTTGTTGTCTTAATTCTTCTTCCGAAGCTGCAAGCTCTTCATACAGCGCATTAATTTCTTCATTTTGTTTACGTAAATCTTCTTCAGACGCTATTAATTCCTCATTTGTAGCCTCAAGCTCTTCATGAGCTAAGGTTAATTTTTCATAGCTTTCATTAAGTTTAGTATCTGATAAATGTATTTTATTTAGCATGTTTTGTATTAATATATAAATCACATATGATGATACAAAAACATAAAGCCAACCTTTATATGTATTTATCATTGCTAGAGTATCTTTATTACCAATAAGTTTGTCTGCAATTAAATTTGAAAACAAAATCCAAATAAAACCCACCAAAAAATATGTTATACCTATTTTAGCTGGTTCATATTTAAATTTATTCTTATTATCAATTTTTAAGATTGAAAAATTCTTTTCATCTGTTGATCTAAACATAATATCACTCCAATATCATTTTATGGACTTATATATACCTTACATGAATTTTACATTATCTATAATAAAGTATAGTTCGACTATTTTTGTAGGAATCCTCTAATGTAATAGTTATTTTTATTTTTTTCCTATATTTTAACATACACAATCAGTATTTAACTTAGAAATTTGTAATTATTTCATGAATATAATTATGGAATAAAATGTTTAAAATAACTTAATAATTTTAAATGAATGCTCGGTTGTGATAATTTATTAGGTGGTATATAGTAAGGGTATACTAATAATTATTATTAAGGAGGCATTATTATTATGGCAAATAATTTACAAGATACAGTAAAATTAAATAATGGCATTGAAATACCTTGGATAGGGTTAGGTGTATTTAAAGTTCAAGATGGTGAAGAAGTTGTAAGCGCTGTAAAGGCAGCCATTAAAAATGGATATCGTAGTATAGATACGGCTGCTGTTTATGGAAATGAAGAAGGTGTGGGTAAAGCAATAGGAGAAAGCCTTAAAGAAAATGGTCTTTCAAGAGAAGAATTATTTATAACATCAAAGGTTTGGAATGCAGACCAAGGCTATGAATCAACTTTAGCAGCTTACAAAAATAGTTTAAATAAGCTTGGATTAGATTATCTTGATTTATATCTTATCCATTGGCCTGTGAAGGGAAAGTATAAAGAAACTTGGAGAGCTTTAGAAACTATTTATAATGAAAAAATGGTTCGTAGTATAGGTGTAAGTAATTTTCACGTTCATCATCTTGAAGATTTGCTTCAAGATTCTGAAATTATCCCAGCCATTGATCAAGTGGAATTTCATCCGCGATTAGCGCAAAAGGATTTAAGAAAATTTTGCAAGGATAAAGGCATACAATTTGAAGCTTGGGCACCTCTAATGCAGGGTCATTTATTTGATAATGCTATTTTGAAAAGCATCGCTGAGAAGCATGGTAAATCTATTGCTCAAGTTATTATTCGTTGGGATCTTCAAAATGGAGTTGTAACTATTCCAAAATCCATAAAAGAACACAGAATTATAGAAAATTCAAGTGTGTTTGATTTTAATCTTACAAGAGAAGATTTGGAACAAATTGATTCATTAAATGAAGATCGTCGAGTTGGATCGGATCCAGACAATTTTAATTTTTAACACTAATTCACCCAACAATTAAAAAGGATGTAAGTAGCTTTGTGAAATCTAAGTTACTTACATCCTTTTATTATTGCAAAAGAAAATATGTCAATATATGAAATAAAAGTGTACCAGCTAGCATAATAGCAAGGATTATGTGAGTATACAACCAAAATATTTTATGTTTCATATATGTTTTTCTGAAATACTTCATAAGTATCCCTATCAACGTGACCAAAATCATCAATAATAAGCTAATATAGCCAGTGGAGAATTCAATATGGGATAGATTGTTTCCAGCATGAATAAAACCTATAATTATTGCTATTATACCGAAAATACAATGATAATCTAATAACTTTTTAGCTGGTAAATTTATTTTAAAGCTCAGGTTTTTAAATCTCTTGAATAAACCGTAACTACAACTTAAGATAAAAAAAAGCAATGTGAGCCAACCAAACAATTCATGGACCATAAATAAAACACTCCTATATTTTGTCTATTTAAAACAATGTATCTTGGATATATTCAAATCCATGGCTAGAACTGTTAAAAATAAATTTTTCTTTTGCGCCATGAGTTACATAAATTTTTTTGTCTGAAGTAATAAATATAGCGTCTATACCATTAGTTTTCTCTACTAGTTCCATACCGTCTATAAGACCAAGAATAAATATGCCTGTGGATAGAGCATCTGCCTCCATAGAATTTTTTCCTATTATAGTAGCACTTATTATGCCTGAATTAGCGGGATAGCCTGTATTTGGATCAAGAATATGATGATATTTTATATTATTTTCTTTGAAATATCTCACATAATCTCCAGAAGTCACAACCGTTTCATCAGAAATTTTTATAACTCCTATATTTTTTCCTCGTGGCTCAAATGGGTTCTGAATCCCAATTAACCAAGGAGAATTATCAGGCTTGTTTCCAAGGGTTAATACATTACCACCAATATTGATAAATGCAGATTTCACGGCATTCTTTTTATAAATCTCAATAATCTTATCTGCTGCATAACCTTTAGCTATTGCACCTAAATCAATTTTTTGACCTGCTTTTGATAGCTTGGCCGATTTTTTTTCTTCATTCAAGATGATATCTTTGTAATTTATTAAATGTAGTATATTTTCAATTTCTTCTTTTGCTGGAATCCTCTGGTTTTTGCTGAATATACCCCATAGTTTAACCAATGCTGCTGCAGTTATATCAAAGGTTCCATGGCAAAGTTCTGAATACTCTTTGGACTTTTTTATAACTTCAAAAGTTTCTTCATCTAAAATAACTTCATTTTTCCCAGCCTCTAAGTTAAGTTTACTAATTTCACTAGTACTAAGATAAAAACTCATTAACCCTTCAAGTCTTTTTAATTCATGTTCACCTAGGATGGAAACGTCTTTTGCATTAGTGCCATAAATTCTTTGAATTATGTTAGTACCCATACCAAAACTTTCAAAATCCTCAAATTGCTCCATATATACTCCTCAACTTAATATAATATTTTTAAGATTTAGCTGATTCTAATGCGTTTTCAATGGATTTCAGAATTACTTTACTACTATTGGTTGCTCCTGAAATAGTGTCCACCTGAAGACTCTGTGCCTCCACGACTTTTTCAGGGATCACCTCAGCTGGTTTACCTCTTTCATTTTTATGGTTTAGTAGAACTATATTTGTAATCTTGTTGTCTTTAACTGTAACTGAAACCTTTGCAGCTATATAAACAGCATCAAAGGAGCCAGTATATGTCCCGTCAGAAATTTTTGATAAATCTACGGTGCCAATTTTGATTTCTTTAATTGTTTTTTTATATTTTTCCACAGAAATTATATATCTTCCTCCAAAAATTCCAACGGTTAAAGCTACAATACAAACAGCAGTAATCACAATTTTTTTTGTGCTTAACATAACAAACTCCCCTTTATTTTTTTATAGATTTTAATAAAAGTTCAAGACCATCCTCCATTAATTGTTCAATGCTTTTATTATAATAAGAATTAATGTATTTTTCTTTTTTACTAATTAATCCTATAAAACCTAACATAGTTGACCAAAGCATAATACAAACAGTAATGGAGTCTGTATTATTTGAAATTTCACCCTTTTGTATTCCATCAATAATACACTTATTAAGAAGTTTAAAGGAGTATTCACCGGCAATGTAACATTCATTAATTAAAGGATTATTATCAGCTTGAAAATCAAAATCTTTGTTTTCATAATCTGTAATAGCCTTAAAGTATCCAGGATAGGTTTTACTAAACTCAATAAAAAGTTGACCTAATCTTTTGATTTTTTTAATTTCGGTGATTTCAGTATTTTTACTAATAAATTTATCAAATAAAGCATTTAAAGTATTAAATCCTAATAGCATTATTTCATAGTAGAGTTCTTCTTTATTCTTGAAATAGGAGTATATAGTTTTTTTAGTAAATTCTGCTTCTTTTGCAATATCATCCATTGTGGAATTTTCAAATCCCTTACTAAAAAAAACTCTTTCAGCTGCGGTTATCATGATATTTTTACGAATTAAATGTTCTTTTTCTTTACGTTCAATAATACCCATAGTAAGTATGCCTCCAGTTTACTAAATATACTTAGAGTATACTTAATATATGTTAAGTATACAATATTTAATTATGATGTCAATAATATTTATGCATAAAACAAGTACATATTGTGTTAAATTTTTTAGTGTTAACCCAACAAATTTTTAACAATTGTAGCTTCGGGATATTTATTCTTGACAACAATAAAAAAAATGTTATATACTATAATAAATTTATAGTATTCATATCTTAATAGTAGGGATTAATAAAAGGAGGGGACGCAAACTATGATGAGTGTAGAAATATATTTTATGACATTTTCATTACGAAGGTTAAAATTTTTTACTGCAACTTTAATAGAGCAGTTTTTTCTGCGTCCCCATATTTTATCAAAGTAAGCTAAAATACAATAATATATTATTTATTATATTTGTGTAATGATAAAAAGAGGATTGGCAGATTCATAATTTGCCAATCCTCTTTTTATTATAATAACCCTACTATTTTCATAAGAGTAATATAAAATTATTGCATTATAAATTATTTCATAAATAGATATACTATTAATTGTTTAAAAAAATAAATTACTTTACTTTTTAAACTAGGTGTAACAAAATGTATAAGAGATTAGAAATATTATTTAGGGGTGTGTAAAATATGAATAAAAAATTAATGGTCTTACCGTTATTATCAATACTAATTGTAGGTACAATTCTTACAGGATGTGGTAGTACGGGATCAAAAAGCACAAGTTCTAAGCCTACAATAAAAGTTGGATCTAAAAACTTTACAGAATCTTTAATTTTAGGTGAAGTATATTCAGAGGCATTAGAACATGCGGGTTATAAAGTTGATAGAAAATTTAATTTAGGTGATGCGATAGTTCATACATCTTTAGTTAATGGTCAAATTGATTTATACCCTGAATATACGGGTACGGGTCTGCTTTCAATACTTAAGGAGCAACCTAAATATACGTCCAAAGAAGTTTACGACGAAGTAGCAGCAAAATATAAAGAAAAATTTAATTTAGTTTGGTTAGATCCATCTGCAGCAAATGATTCTCAAGGTTTAGTAATTACAAAAAAAGCTTCGGATGAGTACAATATACACACTATTTCCGATTTACAAAAAAATGCAAGTAAAATTAGATTTGCATCCCAGGGAGAATTTGATAAAAGATCAGATGGGTTGCCTTCATTAACAAAAGTTTATGGTGCGTTTAATTTTAAAGATGAGAAGTTGTACGATAATGGACTTAAATATGATGTTCTTAAAAATGATAAAGCAGATCTTGCTGTTGCATATACTACAGAGGGCCAATTGACTGATTCTAAATTTGTTATTCTAAAGGATGATAAAAATGCATGGCCTCCATATAATGTTGCCCCGGTAGTAAGACAAGATATTTTGACTAAAAACACAGATGTAAAAGCTATACTTAATAAAGTTACGGCTAAGTTAGATAATAAAACTCTAATAAAATTAAATGCAGAAGTGGATATAGATAAAAAAGAATATAAAGCTGTAGCAAAAGAATTTTATGATAAAGAATTCAGTAAATAATTGAAAAAAAAGATTGGCATAGTGAAAGCTTTTTATATGCCAATCTTTCAATAATTATATCAAAGAGAGGTGTCATGAATCTTGAATAAGGCAGCTATTAAATTTGTAAAAGCTAGTAAAAAATTTAATGGAACTAAAGACTATGCAGTATCAGAAGTAAGTGTAAGTATTGAAGAAGGAAGTTTTATTACTATTTTAGGGACATCTGGTTCTGGTAAGACAACTCTTTTAAAGATGATTAATAGAATATATGAAGCTAGCTCTGGGGAAATATTATTTTTTGGTGAAAGCATAAAAAAATTACCTGTAGAAAAACTTAGAGTGAAAATTGGATATGTTATTCAACAAATTGGACTATTCCCACATATGAATGTGGAAGAGAATATAGCAACTGTACCTAAAATTTTGCATTGGAATAAACAAAAAATAAGTGAACGTGTAGAAGAATTGCTTAATATAGTTAATCTGCCACCAGATACTTTTAGAAAAAGATACCCAAGACAGCTATCAGGAGGCCAGCAACAAAGAGTAGGACTTGCTAGAGCAATGGCAGCTGATCCTGAAATAATGCTTATGGATGAACCATTTGGAGCCATTGATGCTATAACAAGACAAAACTTACAGGATGAACTTTTAAAGATACAAAAAAAACTTAACAAAACTATTGTTTTTGTAACCCATGACGTAAATGAAGCTTTTAAACTTGGAGATAAGGTTATTGTAATGAATAAAGGTAAAATAGAACAATTTGATACACCTTATAATATTCTTTTTACACCTGCAAATAATTTTGTTGCCCGTTTAGTTACCTCAGATGATACGCTGCAAAGGCTAAAGTTTTTAAGAGCGGAGCAGGCAATAATTCCTATAGAATTACCTATAAACAACCAGGCAATAAGGGTTGGAAGAGAAGAAAGTCTTTACAATGTATTAACTACCCTTCTATTTAATGATGGAAAAACAATTATAGTAGAGGATGATAATCACAATGTATTAGGGCAAATAGATTGGAAACAACTACAATTAAAATTTGGGCAGGAAAACCAGGAAATTAAAGAAAAGACAGGTGACAATTGTGATAAAATATCTGTTTGAAAATTATAGTGATATGTTAACCTTATTGTCACAACATATTTATTTAGTAGCTGTTAGTATTGGAATATCTTTAGTAATTGCAATTCCAATAGTACTAATTATCTTTCGTTCAAAAATATTATCAGCTATTGTATTAGCTTTATTTGGCGTATTATATTCAATACCTAGCCTTGCAATGTTTGCATTTTTAATTCCAGTACTTGGACTTGGAGAACAAACGGCTATTGTTGTGCTTATCATTTATAACCAATATATTTTAGTTAGAAATATATTAGTAGCTTTTCAGTCCATAGATCCTTCAATAATAGAAGCCGCAAAAGGAATGGGATTAAACCCAGTTCAGTTATTTACAAATATACAAATTCCCTTGGCACTTCCAATAATTTTAGGGGGAACTAGAATAGCAGTGGTGTCTACTATAGGTGTGGCAACTATTGCAGCGGTAGTTAATGCTGGTGGACTTGGAGTAATGCTATTTGATGGATTAAGAATGAACTATTTAACAAAAATACTATGGGGTACTATTATGGCAGCTGGACTAGCACTAATAACCAACCAAGTATTACTTCTTTTAGAGAAGATCGCTTCAAAAAAAGCTCGGGGTGAATACGGGAATGAATCATAATAAATGCTGATTATTAAAACAATATTTAGGAAGTGATATGAATGAAAAAATATGATGAAATTGTAGAAATTTTAAAAGTTCCTAAAATAGTTATACCTTTCTTAAATATAATTTATACTGATGATGATTTAGAAATTCTCGCTGCTATAAAAGATGCAACTTTAACAAAATCTAGCATAGAAACTTTAATGGGAAGAAATTCACAAGAAATATTAAAAAGTGCATATAAAGATTCTGTTGTAGATAAGGTTTTAAGCAATGGAGAAATAGAATACAAAGCTAGTGCTCTTACGGTTAGGTTAGATAACCTAGCAAGTTTTCAAAGGGAAAGATGGCACCAAATACAATCTGAGCATAGAAAAAAAATAGCGGATTGGTTATATAAAGATTACTTAGATGCTAAGAAGAACAAATCTGTGAAGGAACTAGTAGATTGCGCTAGTAAAATCGTACCACTTGATGTTGCAATAGACTTCGTAAAAACAGAAAAAAAAGATATTTATGTTATCCCTTGTGATTGTAAGTCTATAGAAGAAGGCTGCGATTTTGATAAAAATGTATGTATGAGTATGGGTAGTGGACTAAATACATCTTCAGATAGAGGGCACGGAAAAAAGTTAAATACACAGGAAGCCGTAGAGCTATTAAAACATGCAGATAAAGAAGGACTTATTCATTCTTTAGAAGAAAATGCCATATGTAATTGTTGTAGTTGCTGTTGCTACCCTTTAAGAGCATCAAAAGAGTTGGGACTTAAAGGAAAATGGCCTGCTGTAAGTTATGTAATTAACTTAGATAGGGAAAGTTGTATTGGCTGCGGAATATGTACAGGTAGATGCCCACAAAAAGTATTTGAAAAACAAGGCAAAACAATAAAAATAGATATTTCAAAATGTGTAGGTTGCGGAGTATGTGTAAGTACCTGCCCTAAAAAGGCTTTACATTTACAGCAGATATAGGTTATTACATTACTTTAATACAAAACAAAGGAGTGTTATTTATGTCAGAAAATGATTATGGATTTGAAACGTTGCAGGTTAGGGCAGGTTATAAACCAGAAGAGCATAACTATGCATCAGCTGTCCCTATTTACCAGACCACAGCCTTTAATTTTGGTGATACTAAGCGTTTAGATAGATTGTACTCACTTGAGGAAGAAGGATTCTATTATACTAGAATAGCTAATCCCACAACTGAGGTACTGGAAAAAAGAGTAGCAGCTTTAGAAGGCGGAACAGCAGCTATTGCATTAGCTTCAGGTATGGCAGCTATAACTTATGCACTTCTTAATGTAGCAGAATATGGCGGAGAGATAGCAGCAGTAAAAACCTTATATTCAGGTTCTTTTAATCTTTTTAATCACATCCTTCCTAGGTTTGGTATAAAGGTTAGGTGGATAGAGGATAGTTATGATATTGAATCTTTCAGAAAAGCTATTACACCAAATACTAAGGCTATATTTGCAGAGTCTATTGGCAATCCATCCATTAGTGTTCTAGATATAGAGGCGGTTGCCAAATTAGCGCATGAAAATGAAATTCCACTTATTGTGGATAATACTTTGCCGAGTCCGTATCTTCTTAATCCAATTAAATATGGAGCAGATATAGTAATTCATTCAGCAACAAAAGCAATAGGAGGTCACGGTGCAGCTATTGCAGGTATAATTGTTGAGGGTGGGAAATTTAACTGGGGTAATGGAAAATTTCCACAATTTACTGAATTAGATTATAGCGTTCAAAATAGAAATATATATGAGGTGTTTCCTACAACTGCATTTACCACCAGAATAAGATTTAGATATCTAAGTGATTTTGGAGCAGCCATAAGCCCATTTAATTCATTTTTGATACTACAAGGTATTGAAACTTTAGCGGTTAGAGTTAAACAGGAAGTTGAAAATACAGAGGAAATAGTAAAGTATTTATCTAAGCACCCAAAGGTAGCCTGGGTTAGGTATCCAAGTCTTCAGGGGGATAGAAATAACAATTTAGCAGAAAAATATTTAACTAAAGGGAGTGGAACAATATTTACCTTTGGGTTTAAGGGTAACCAAGAGGAAATAAATAATTTTATAAATAGTTTAAAGCTGTTTAGTTTTGTTGCAAATATAGGGGATTCAAAATCATTGATAGTCCAACCGTGCATAGCGACCCATGGTACTCTTAATGTAGAGGATAGGAATGCCTCTGGAGCATTTCCAGAGGCACTAAGATTATCCATAGGGCTTGAGAAGGCAGAAGATTTAATAGCAGATCTAAATCAAGCCTTTCATAAAGTATTGGACTAAAAAATATTTGAAAGGACGGTATTAATAATGTTCAATGAGGTTATAAAATTTATAATTAGTAATCATACTCAATATTACAAAGCTGTTAATATACACATAATTATAAGTATCACAGCAGTGTTAATTAGCATTATAATAGCTATCCCTGCAGGTATTTTATGTTCCAGAAGCACCAAAGTTCTATATCCGGTACTAAACTTTTTTAATTTCTTAAGGATTATCCCAAGTTTAGCGATTTTAGTACTGGTTTTACCGATACTTGGAACTGGTTTTGTACCTGCATTAGTTGCATTGGTAATTTTAGGAATTCCACCAATGCTTACAAATACATATTTAGGTTTTAAAAATATAGACAAATCAGTTATAGAAAGTGCACTAGGAATGGGTATGAATTCTAAAGAGATGCTTTTTAAAATTCAGCTTCCACTAGCAATGCCTTTAATAATAACTGGTATAAGAATTTCTGCTGTTGAGATTATTGCCAGTGCAACGCTAGCTTCATATATTGGTGCTGGAGGACTTGGAGATTTCATTTTTACAGGACTTGGTATGAATGATTACGTAATGTTATTTGTTGGTGGGGCATCTGTGGCATTATTATCCGTTGCATCAGAAATAATTTTATTGATTTTTCAACAAGGTATTACAAGATATCAGAGAGACTAGTGGCAAGTGAAAAGCTAAAAACGTTATGAGAATATTTGGGAATGTAAGTAGACTTTAATTTTTAAATAAATCTATTTGCATTCCTATTTTATTTAAATTAAGTTTACAATAAGTGTACTAATAGACTATAATTTAGTAGATAAGATATTTCATAAGTAATATAAGTGGGGTTTGATTGTTTCATGGAGAATTTAAAAAATAAGATTTGTTTAGTAACAGGGGCAAGTTCTGGAATTGGGAAGGGTATTGCTGAAATTATGGCTAAGGCTGGGGCACAAGTTATTATGGTAAGCCGCAATAAATCACGAGGCAGAGAAAATTTTAGGGAAATAAAAAATTATGCTACAAACAACGTAGAGTGGATACCTACAGAACTATGCTCCATAGAATCTATAAACGAACTTGCATTAGAATTTAAAAGTAAGTTTTCTAAATTAGATATTCTTTTTAATTGTGCTGGGGATAAAATAATGAAAAAATACTATACAGTAGATGGGTTTGATGGATTATTTTTCAGTAATTATTTGGGACATTTTTTACTCACAAATTTATTATTCGAACCTCTTAAAAATGCAGAAAACTCAAAAGTTATCACAATTTCTGGTAGAGCACATAAATCTTCATTAACTAAAGGTAAATTTAAATCAGCTATAGATTTTACTGATTTACAGGGTAATTCACACTTTTCCTATGCTAAATATGCCAAACAAGCTACACTGGCAAAAATTATTTTTGCATATGAGTTATCAAGACGATGGGGGAAATATAACATTGCATCTACCACTCTTTGTCCTGGACTTTGTAGAACAAATCAAGGTGAATACTTTCCATGGTTATTAAAAGTCCTTCTTCCATTGATTTATATGCTTAAAGATCCGCAGACTCCAAAAGAAGGAGCCATGCATCTTATAAATCTTTCATTAAAACATAATAGCGAAATCAATGGGAAATATTTCGAAGGTGATAAAAAAGGACTATTTGAGGTTAAATCTTCTGATGAATCATATGATGTTTCTACTGGAAAAAAGCTATGGGAAGAGAGTAAAAAACTAATTACTCAGAGATATAATTTAAACTTAATTAATTAGTAGTAATAAATGAAAGTATCTTTATAGAATGTAGACCATCCGGAAACTCAACATTTACAACATCACCTATAGATTTACCAATGATGGCTCTTCCTAAAGGTGAGTCTATGCTAATAATATTTTCAATTGGATTTGCATTAATTATAGTATCAAGTTTAATTTCATCAGTTTCACCACTATCTAAAAATTTAAGGCTAACCGTACTTCCCATGCTAACTTTATTTTTATCGATGACAGTAGCTACTTCAACAGAAGATTTTATCATACGTGTTAAGTAGGCTATTCTCCTGTTATTTTCATAATATCTTTGGGAAGCTGCCTTGTATTCAGCATTTTCGCTTCTATCACCAAATGCTGCAGCTACCATTTTTTCTTTTGCAATTTCAAAACGTAATTTAGTGTTTCTATAAGCTACTTCTTCTCTTAATTTTTTTATGTCCTCTTCAGTTAATTGGTTATTCATAATATATCGCCCCGTTTTTAAAAAATATCAATTATATTCTATGAGTAATTTTAGCACACTTTTCACTGAGACGAGAAGTATTAACACAATTTTATATTTACATAGAAGGAAAAATATGAAATACATGTTGGTGAATATCTATGTTAAGAAAAATTATTTTATAATGTATAAAATCCTATTAGTCAATGCAACATATAGGATAGAAGGTGATTGAAATGGAAGTTGCTATTATGGGAGCTGGAATGTCAGGACTCTCTTGCGCCATAACCCTTGAAAAACATGGGGTTACGCCAAGCATTTTTGAGAAAAGAAGTTGTGTAGGGGATAGATTTGTTAATGCAGAAGGAATGTTCAGTATACTTAATAGACCAACCAAGGACTGTTTGGCTCAACTATCAAATGAGTTTAATATAAACCTAAAACCTATAGATGAAGTAAATAAATTATTTATGCATTCTAAAAATGAGATTGGTGCTATTGAGGGGAAACTTGGATATACAAATGTAAGGGGGAGGCATGAAGATTCTTATGAAAATCAGCTAGCCAAACAAGTTAATGCGAAGATTAATTTTAAATCCACACGTGAATATGAATATCTATGTAAAAATTTTGAGTATGTAGTATTAGCTACTGGGGATGGAGAGTATGCTTCTCATTTAGGTAATTATAGGTGTGACCTTACTTGTACTATAAAAGGAGCAACTGTTGAAGGTGAATTTTTAACAAGTGTACCTCATGTATGGTTCAATTACGAGATATTACCTAAAGGTTATGGTTGGATTATACCCTACTCTGAAAAAGAAGCAAACTTAGTTATTGCCTACCCTGATTATCCAGATAATATAAAATTAGATTTGAACGATATGTGGAAAAAATTTTATGCTTTAGCATGTAAAGATTTAGACCAAAATTTAAGAATAACGGATAACTTTGAGGTCACAAGATATATGATGGGAATATGTGATAAAGCAAAATTAGATAACACATATTTTGTTGGGAACTGTTTTGGTACGGTTTCCCCAGGACTTGGGTTTGGACAATATATTTCAATGTTAACAGGCGTGTATTCAGCCTATGATATTTGCAAAATAGGAACTTATGAGGAGCTTACCAGACCTCTGCTAGAAAATTATAATCATTCTATTGTTTTAAGAAGATTTTTGGAAAATTTAACTGATGAGGACATAGATTTTCAAGTTAAAAATCTAGATAATAAAATTACAGATAATTTGGTTAATAAAGTTTTTAGTAATGATAGTGGTATTGAGCTACTTAAATTATCAACTCCACTTATGAGGTTATGGAATAATTATAAAGAGTTTAAAAGTAAGTAAGAGGATATATTGTATGAAAGTAAAAAATTCAGCCAAATCTAAAAAATAGATTTGGCTGAAAAAATAAAGGTAATGGACAAAATTAAGTGTGCCTATTTTTTACTTGTGTAGATAAGCACAGCATCTCTTAGAAATTCAGCTGTTCCAGGTTGCTTTTTATCATAATATGCCTTGAATCGGGGGTCACCTACATACATCTCGGCAACCCCTGCATGGGCCTCTTTAGTATAACTGTCCCAATAAAAACTTAGCCACTGGCCATGTAGAGCAGCTGCCTTTTGTGCCAGAACACCTGCAGGATCACCAGTAATAAACGCTTCAGTAAGTGTCTCCATAACTTCACTTTCAAGGCTCGTAACTTTATCGTATTCACTTTCCGTCATGTTTTTTAATTTATTATTTGTTTTTTTTACAGCGTCTTGACCATATTTTTCAAGAATCTCTTTGCCATATTGTTTTTCATTGTCAGCAATTAGCTTTTCCTTAAATCCCTGGAATTTTTCTTTATCACTCATTATAATTCTACCCTCCGCTTCCGCAATTGTTTTATCAACATTTGCTATTAGTAAATTTAATTGCTCTTTTTTCAGGAGGAGTTTTTCACGGTGTTCTCTAAGTGCTACTGCAGCATCAAAACAAGGATTTGTTACAATACTCTTAATACCCTCGAGGCTTATGCCAAGTTCTCTGTAAAAGAGTATTTGCTGTAATCTATTTACTTCTTTTTCACCATAAATACGATATCCAGATGAATTAATTCTTGCCGGCTTAAGAATTTCAATTTCATCATAATACCTTAGGGTTCTTGTGCTAATGCCTGCCATTTTACCTAGCTTTTGCACTGTATATTCCATGTGAGTTCACCTCCTGACAAGATTAAATATATACCTTCACGTTACGTCAATGTCAAGTAGAATTCTAATATTTAATAAATTTAATTATATGGGTTTTTCGCTTTCGTTTTCTAACTTAAATCCATTTATGGATACGTCATCACTTAATTCAATTACAAGGCATCTAGTGCCATTTTCATTAACAATCTGTTTTATTGCACTTAAATCTCTTGGATTAATAATTATACTAGTGTTTTCATTTTCTATTTTTATTGATTTACTATTAAAATCTGGAATTATGTTTTTTACTTTAAAAGCATAATCTCCTCCACAAATTTCTTGAAAAGCACTTTCAACTACTTCAGTATTTTCTATTCCACTGTCTTCTAAAACTCTTTTAATTTGGTTCATATTCATAGTAGGTTCTTCTTCTTCATCTACGCTGTCTTCCAATTTCTCATTTATTTTTTCATAAATTTCTTGCATAACATCCGCTTTTATTTTATCACCAATTACATCATTTAATATGGCATTAAAGCTCTCTTTTTCTTCGATACCAGTCTGTTTAACGTTGCAATTCAAAACTTCTTCAACAAATTTTAAATTTAACTGCTTGGACTTTGAAGAATAGTACACAAGCTTGTTTACATCTGAATATCCTTCGCTAAAGCTAGGAAACATAAATCCATCTAAAGGTGAATTTAAATTTATTGTGGTGTCTAATGCAGAATTTGCTTTAAAGGTCATTGCCGCATAGTCAAATTTTAAAACCTTTTTAGGAATATCAACTTTGTTAATACTACATAAAATAAACTCAAAAGCTTGCATATAATCTTCTATGGAGTCATCTGAGTCTTCTCTTGGTTTCTTATTTGCCTTGTAGTATTCAGCTTTTGCAAAATTTATTACTATATCAGTATCATATGTATAATTTTTAGATATCTTATCAACTATTTTATCAGAGTATTCTACTAAACTTTCACTTGAATCCAATGCCTTAGATAATAGGGCTTGTGAGCTCTCTTCTAGGTTTTCTACATTAAAATCTAATTCAAATATCTTTGAATCTATTGTTCCAGTAAGAATCTTTTTAAAATTATTTAGATAAAGTTCATTTTTCTCTGAATCCATCATATCAAAAGGTGTGAGCTCTTTTTTTATAATTTCACTATTATCTTTTTTTAAATACACACTATATACTTCTTTTATAGGGGTCATATAACTATTTGATTTAAATTCTTTTCTTAAATCAGCTAAATCTTTTTTATTCATAATGGACACCTTGCCTTTTTTAAAATTGAATACTTATATTTGTTCTACTTCTATAGTATATATCATATTTAATATTTACTAAACATTTTTAATCTCTGTAAAATTAGGAAAATTAAGAAGGAGTAAGTACCTTTTTTATAGAATGTATATGGATAAAGCAAAAAAGCTAGCTCATTGAATTTCTAAAAGCAGAACAATAAGCATTAATTTGTCATTGGGGATATAAAAACATAACTAATAATTTTGCACAAAAGGGGAATAGACTATGTATAAAAACGTAATATTTGATATTGGAAATGTACTATTGGACTTTAAACCAGAGGAGTACTTAAGGACGAAAATCAAAGAAGCTGATAAAGTGTTAGAGGTGTATAAAGAAGTGTTTCAAAGTGAAGAATGGGTAATGCTTGATAGAGGAACGCTTACTGAAAAAGAAGCAATAAGTATTCTTATAAATAGGAGTAAAAATGGAGACTTTATAAAACTTGCTTTTGAAGATTGGTATGATCTTATGACACCTATTGAAGGAACGGTCAAAATTTTGAAAGAACTGAAAAAAGCAAAATATAAGATCTATTTTTTATCTAATTTTCAATTGCTAGCATTTGAAAATGTAACCAAAAGATATGACTTTTTTAAACTATTTGATGGGGGTGTTGTTTCCTACAAAGAAAAACTAATTAAGCCTGAGGAAAATATTTATAAAAAAATAATAGAAAGATATCAACTTAAACCTGAAGAATCTATATTTATAGATGATGTACAAGCTAACATTGACGGTGCAGAAAAACTTAATTTTGGAACAATACTTTTTGAGAAGTCTACAGATTTAAGAGAAAAACTCAAAAATCACAATATAAATATGTAAGTTAAGTGGGACATACGAAAAAAGTGGATAAATAATTAGCTATTGAGGAGGAACACCGCGATGAAATTAGACACAAAGAGATTAAAGTTAATACCGTTAAAGGTACAACATTTAGCTCTAGCTGTGGATAACTATGGGGAAATGGCCACGGAACTTGGGGTAAGAGTCACTAATACAATTCTTGATGAGGAAATGCAGTATGCTATGAAAGTTAGGTTAAGAAAGGTACTTGAGGATGAGAAAAACTATTTATGGTTAACAAATTGGGCAGTGGTTCTCAAAGAAGAAAATATGATAATTGGATATATTATGATTAAGGGTTATCCTAATAAAAATGGTGAAGTAATTGTTGGGTACGGTATTGAAGAAGAGTACAGAAAGAATGGATATGCTACAGAAGCTTTAAAAGGACTAATCCAGTGGATTTTTGAAAATCCAAAAGCAAAGCAGGTAATTGCAGACACGGAAAAAGAGAATGTAGCGTCCCATAAAGTATTAGGAAATGTGGGCGCTGTGAAATATAAGGAAACTCATGAATTAATATGGTGGAAAATTGAGAAATAGATGGAGGTAACAGTAAATGGCAGAGGTGAAAGTAAAATTGATGGAAGATTAATAGGAATAGGGCTAATTTATGATAACAAAATATATTTTAAAAATTCAGATGTAAAAATAACGAATTAAATCTGAGTAATTAATAGGATGAAAACTTGAAAACAAAAGTATAGAGGGGAAAAAATCATGAGTGTAGATCAAAAAAAGTATATAAAGACTGAAATTTTACAAGTAGCTGAAAACCAATTGTCACTGGATTATAACTGCAAAGTATCTGATCTAGAAAAAGGAAATAACACAGTAGTTGAAAATAAATTAGCTAATGGCAGACGTATTTATGATAGTGATGGATGCTTTTTTAAAATACTCTGTTTTAGAGGTAGCGCAATTATTACAGCTTCACCTATAATCATGCCATGGTGTGAAGAAAAATTGTTAAATAGGTCAGCAGCATGGTTTTTTCTATATCCCAATTTACGAGAAATCGATGAAAAACTTAAGGAATTTGGACAGGAAATAGCTGATATTCATCATTACTATTTACCAAAGCGAAATGTGCCTTTGATTGAACCACCTATCAATGTTAAGTGGTATGAGTATGACGATATTTTAAAATTTAAAAATGATGATAGATTTGACGAAGCTTTTGCTTTTAATGAAAATCACCCAGATATACTTGCAGTTGCTGCATTTGATGGAGATAAAATGATGGGTATGGCGGGTGCTAGCGCAGATGGAAAAGATATGTGGCAAATCGGTATTGATGTTTTCAATGAATATCGTGGAAGAAGTTTAGGAACAAAGCTAGTTACACTTTTAAAAAATGAAATATTGAGACGCGGGAAAATACCTTTTTATGGCACAGTGGAATCTCATTTTCACTCACAGAATATTGCTATAAATGCTGGATTTTTTCCAGTATGGGCAGAGCTTTATTCAAAAGAAAAGGAGTAATATAATGGACATAAAACAAGTAAAGGGAAATACATTTTGTATAGATACTGGAATGACCTATATTCCTTTTTATAAAATTAACCATGAAGAAATTATAATGTTAGACTCAGGATGGAAAAGAGGGGAAAGAAGAGGGATAGACCAGCTTCTAGAAGAAAATCACTTCAAAGTAGTTGCGATAATATGTAGTCATGCTCATATAGATCATATAGGAAATAATTCATATTTGAAGAAAAAATATAACTGCATTATTGTTATGCCAGCCTATGAAGCTCTTATTTGTAGTAGTGCAGTGAATTTGAAACTTTATTATAGTACTCAAACATTAGCTGAAGTTACAGAACATTTTGGACATATGGTTTGTGAAACAGATATTATGATTATGGACAATGAAGATAAAATATACGTTTGTGGTAGTGAATTTAAAATTCTTCATACTCCGGGACATAGTCCAGCACACATATGTATTACTACTCAAGATGACGTGGCCTATTTAGGAGACAGCCTTATAAGCTATGAAGTTATGAAGGGCGCTAAAATGCCCTATGCCTATATACTTAGTGAGGATTTGAAGAGCAAATCAAAGCTATATGATTTAAAATGTAGCAAATATGTGGTGGCACATAAAGGTATGTATGATGATGTTACAGAACTTATAACTGATAATATTAATTTTTATAAGAATAGGGCTAAAAGAGTTAGCGAAGTTATTAATGATGCCATGACTATGGAAGATATTTTTAAGGCGGTTATTAAGAATTTTAATATTCATGTAAACAGCAGATATAGATATGCTGTAATAGAAAGAATGTTATGGTCCTATGTTGAATATTTAAATGAAACAGGAGTTATAGAGCTAAACATGGATCATGGATTTCTTAAGTATTCAAAAGGCTCAACAGATATGATTAAACCTTGAAAATAGGAGGAAAATTTTTTGATTAAAAAAAATGAAATAATAGAATATTTAAAAAAAGATGAAATTAACAATATAAATATGACTAATTTTATGGAGAACTACCCAATATATTATACAGAAAAAATAGGTGATTCAGTTATTGCTAAAGGGACAAGTGATAGAAATTGGATTTACATAAGTTCTAAATCGGAAGAAGAACTCACCATGATAATGGGAGGACTTGATAATAGTGATAAAAACTTTGCTGTAATGGAAGATTGGATGATTCCTATATTAAAAAAGGGTAATAAAATAAAGTGGAAATTATCTACTATGAGATTAATATTACCCCATGGAACATCTATACCTGAACCAAAACAAGGTGTATCCAAATTAACAGTTAGTGATGCTGAATTTATATACGAAAATTCAGATTATAAAGATTTTATATCTACTAAATACATAATTGAAAGAATAGCAGATGGGGAGAGTTCATGTATACGTTATGGGGATATACCAATAGCTTGGGGGATTACCCAGGATGATGGCGCTATAGGATTTTTGCATGTTTTGCCTGAATATAGAAATATGGGATATGCAAAAGACGTAATGATAGATTTAATTAAAAAAATTAGAGATAAGAAAAAAATCCCATTTGGCCATATTGAAGAAAAAAATGAAAAATCTATGAGGCTAGCTCTAAGCTTAGGATTTGAAAAGGATAAAGTAGTTAGCTGGGCAGGAATTTAAGAGTTAAGAGTTAAAAGAGAAGAGAAAGAGGGAACGTACATAGATTTGTGTAAAATAAAATCTATGTACGTTCCCTCTTTTTATTTCCAGTGTTTATCTTTTGTTTATTATTAGTTTAGTAAAAGGTTAGAAATTGGTTTTATAATAAGATTAGTGAAGGCATGAGAATATTTAGAGGGAGCAATAATTATGAGGGAAAAATTAGTAGCACAAGTTTTAGCATTTATTTTATTATTCAGTGGATATACGCTAACGTCTCCCGGAGTAATAAGTAATACAAACAATAATGCACCTATTTTGGGAAGTACTCAATATATAGAAAGAATTCAGAAAGTGGCTAAAGTATCTGGGAACCGAAGTGCATTGTCTTTAATCATGATAGATGTAAGTAAAAATGGGGATCAGCTTGACAATAATCAATCAGACAACATTAAAAGATTTCATAAATTAGTAAGTTCACTGATTTATAAAATTGGTTATGTAGATATAAAAACTCATTATTTCAGAAATCAGCTAAATAGAGCACCTAAAACCCTGAAACAACTAATGCTAATAAATAAAAATGTTTCAGTTAACAAACGTTGGATATTACTTAACGCTATAAATTCAGGCTATCATATGCAGGGAGTTGATGGAGAATATAACCTAAAATTCATATCTTATGATGATTTTTATGAAGCTGTTTATAATAAAAAAGGAATACTTTTAGATGAACACAATGATCCAATTAATATGGGTACATATAACTATGCTGCTGGAATATGTAGCAACAAAGCTCATATGAAATTTGATGTGGATCCTTACCTTATATATGGCAATACTCTAAATTCAACTCAAAAAGGTAAGGATAATATAGATTTAGGTGTAAAATCAGCATATCTTAATTATAAAGAGCACGCTGCAAGTGTTTATATATACCGCAAAAAATTATTCGGAATGCAGAAAGGTAGGGTTGAATAATTAATTATAATATTGTTAATCATTATAAAAATAGAGAACACACATAGATTTATGTAAAATCAAATCCATGTATGTTCTCTCTTAACTCTTAACTAATTTACTTGTAGACTACTTGATTAATTTATTTGCAGTTAAAAAGTCATCTGCAACTTTTTTTGGATCCTGACCAAGTTTATCAACCTTATAATTTAGGTCTATCATTTTAGTAGCAGTAATTTTTCCCTCTAATTTACTAAGGAGTGGTTTAAGTTCTGGATATTTTTTAAGGGTTGCGGTACTAACTATTGTTGAACAATCATAGTTAGGAAAGAAACCTTTATCATCTTTTAAAACTTTAAGTTTATATGATTTTAATAGTCCCTCGGTACTAAAAGCATCGATAGCATCCACTTTTTTATTAGCTATGGATTCATATCTTAGACCTCCATCGATAGAACTAACACTCTTAAATTTAAAGCCATATAATTTAGAGATGCCTGAGTAACCATCAGCTCTATTACAAAATTCTAATGTAGCACCTAGATTAAGTTTGTCTCCTACTTTTGCTAGGTCTGAAATGGTTTCTAGATTATATTGTTTTGCTGTATCTTGTCTTACTGATAATGTATAAGTATCATTAAAACCATAAGGTTTTAACCAAGTTATACCATAGTTTTTAGCATAATAATCACTTACAGTTTTAAAAGCTAAAGTTGGATCACTAATAGGTGCTCTCTTCATAATACCGACTAAACTCATTCCAGTATATTCTGGATACATGTCTATTTTACCGGATTTTAGCGCAGTATAGGCTATACCTGAGCCGCCTAGATTTAAATCTTGTTGCACTTTAATATCTGTATTTTTTTCTATTAATGTTGATAATATATTACCTAATATGAGTTGTTCACTACT
The DNA here is from genome assembly GCF_000686725.1 of Clostridium akagii DSM 12554. GTDB lineage: Bacteria > Bacillota > Clostridia > Clostridiales > Clostridiaceae > Clostridium_I > Clostridium_I akagii. The sequence goes on from NZ_JMLK01000007.1 coordinate 103,591, forward strand.
GTTGTAACAACCGACCACAATTACGGGACCTTGTCTAGTAGCGAAAAATACACCACTACCTACTATAACAACGACTAAACAACCAGCTATGATTTTTTGTATTTTGCTAAACTTATATTTTTTTCTTCTAGTTGGAAGTTTAATTGTTCCATCTCCTTTTCTTATTCCTGGAGGTGTTACACCTTGTTCAATCTTACCAATAATAAAGTCCATTAATAGAGCTAATATACATGCTGGAATTGCTCCGGCTAGAATCATATTGTTATCTACGACTTGGACTCCTGAAAATACCATATAACCAAGTCCACCTGCACCTATAAAGGCTGCAATTGTCATAAGACCAACAGCAGTAACTGCTGCTATTCTTATACCTGACATGATTATTGGGAATGCAAGTGGTAATTGAACTATTTTAAGTATTTGTTTATTTGTCATACCCATACCTTTAGAAGTTTCAATTACATCTGGATTTATATTAATAAGCCCAATGTAGGTATTTTTTATAATAGGTAGTAAGGAATATAAAATTACCATCAATATGGCTGGGGTACTACCTATTCCAAGTACTGGTATTAGAAAACCTAATAATGCTAGACTAGGGATTGCCTGCATTACATTTGCAATGCCTATAACTGGTCCTGATAATTTCTTGTATCTAGATATTAATATACCTAAAGGAATTCCAACTATTATGGCTATAAGTACAGAAATTAGGGTTAATTGAATATGCTGAAGTGTTAATGTTATTATCTGGTCTTGTCTTGAAACTACAAAGTCTTTGAATTTATCTATTGTATTTAATATATTCATTATAATTCCACCTCGTTGTTAATATACTGACTGCTTAAAACACCGAGCAAGCTACTTCTAGTAATTAGACCAACTAGTTCTGAATTATCATCTACAACGGGTACATAACCTATATTAAGTTCATCCATCAAAGTCAATATATCTACTAGGGAATCATTAATGTTAACAGTTTTAATATCTCTTCCCATAATAGTTTCCACCTTTGTAGAACCTATTTGGCTTATTCCAATATCCTTTAACGTAATAATTCCTTCTAGTTTATCTTCTTTATCAACAATTAATAAGCTGTCTACTTTATTTGATTTCATGATTCCCACAGCTTGAATTATTGTTCGGCTACCTGTAATTTTAGCTGGCTCTTTAATCATAATATCTTTAGCTTTTATGAATTCTGGTTCTTGCCATATTCTGTTTTCTCCTATAAATTCCTTAACAAAATCATTGGCAGGATTTTTTAGAATCTCTTCAGGAGTATCGAACTGAAGAATATTTCCACCATTCATAATACAAATTCTATCTCCCAGTTTAATTGCCTCATCCATGTCATGAGTTACAAAAATTATTGTCTTTTTAAGTTCTTGCTGAAGATCAAACATCTGATCTTGAAGTTGACCTCTAGAAATTGGATCTAATGCACTGAAAGGCTCATCCATAAGAATTATATCAGGATTTGTTGAAAGGGCTCTTGCTACTCCAATTCGTTGCTGTTGACCTCCACTTAACTCACATGGATATCTGTCCTCAAATTTTTCTGGTTCCATTTTTATCATTTTTAAAAGTTCAGTTATTCTTTTAGCTACCTTTTCTTCTGGCCATTTTTCAAGGCGGGGTAGTAGTCCAATATTTTCACTTACAGTCAAATGTGGAAGTAGTCCAGTTTGCTGTATTACATATCCCATATTTCGTCGTAGCTTAATTATATCTTCTTTCATTATATCCTTACCATTTAAAAGGATATTTCCTGAAGTAGGTGAAATTAACCTATTAATCATTTTTAATGTTGTGGTTTTACCACAACCACTAGGGCCTACTATAACTATAAATTCTCCATCATTTACGGTAAAACTGGTATTGTTAATTACTTTCTGGTTTTTAAAAATTTTGGTTATGTTATTAAATTCTAACATATTTCCTCTCCTCAATAATATAATAGAAAGTCAGCCGATGTTTATCAATTGCAACTGGCAACTTATATGTTATCATAGAGTTGTCTGTTTTCAAAACCGCATAAGACGGCATACTCAATGCTAAGAAAAAAGGTAGAGTGTCCCATAGGAGCTATACTGCATCATTGTATACTTATAGCTAGTATGCTAGCGGTGTCATGAAATGGAAATTTATCTTAATAATGTAATCAATATAATGAAAACCTTTCCATGTTTTTCAGGGAATTATAATAGTTATTTAACTGCGAACTCCAAGTTTTATCAAAATATAATGTATTATAATGACTTAAGGTGTTAATATTTTGTTAATCCATAGCATGGTGTTAATGAATTATTAAAGGAAATGTTATATAATGTATTTACAATAAATAATTAGGTTGAAATAAAGCTGGTTTTAAAACTAACTTTATTCGGGGGGAATTGAAATTGGGAAAAAAAGGTTTGAGCATTATTATTGCAATAAGCATATTAGTAGCCGTATTACCAGGAAAGAGTGCTTTTGCAGGCACCACAACTACTACGAAAGCACCAGACTCCATTTATGGTATTAGTTATGAAGGTCACGTGCAAAATATTGGATGGCAGGAACCAGTTACTACAATTGGCGATCAGGCAGACATAACTGCCGCTTCAGAAGCAGGTACTGATGGAAAGGGACTTAGAGTAGAAGCTTTAAAAATCACAGGCACTAATTTACCACAAGGTGTAAGCATTACATACCAAGGGCACGTACAAAATATTGGTTGGCAACCAGCAGTTACAACAAATGGTAACACAGCAATTGCTTCTGCGTCAGAAGCGGGTACTGATGGAAAAGGTCTCAGAGTAGAAGCTTTAAAAATCACTCTAAATGGGTTACCAGGATATGCTATAGAATATCAAACACATGTGGAGAATATTGGGTGGCAAGCACCGGTACAAACTGTAAATGGGACAGCTATTACTGGTGCGTCAGAAGCAGGTACCGATGGAAAAGGTCTTAGAATGGAAGCATTAAGAATAGAGATAGTAAAGACAGCTTCTGAAAAAGTAGCAGAAGTAGCTGCAATAGATGCAATTACAAAGGCGCAAACCTCAAAATCAGATGCAGACATACAAGCTGCAACGACTGCAGTACAAGCTGTCAAAGATACTACAGAGAACGCAGCATTAACTGCTAAAATAGCAACGGCTAAAGTACCAGCTTCAATATACGGAATTAGTTATGAAGGTCACGTGCAGAGTATTGGATGGCAGAAACCAGTTACTACAACTGGAGATCAGTCAGATATAATTGATGCTGCAGAAGCAGGTACGGATGGAAAAGGACTTAGAGTTGAGGCTTTAAAAATCACAGGCACCAATTTGCCACAAGATGCAAGCATCACATACCAAGGTCACGTACAAAATATTGGATGGCAGGATCCCGTTACTGAAACTGGTAATAAAGCCATTGATATTGCTCCAGAAGCAGGTACGGATGGAAAAGGACTTAGGGTAGAAGCTTTTAAAATTACTCTAAATGGTTTACCAGGATATGCTGTAGAATATCAAACTCATATAGAAAATATTGGTTGGCAAGCACCAGTACAAACTTTGAATGGTACATCTATTACTGGCGCAGCAGAAGCAGGTACGGATGGAAAAGGTCTTAGGATGGAAGCATTAAGAATAGAAATAGTAAAAACTGATGCAGAAAAAATAGCAGAAGTAAGTGCTATAGATGCAGTTACAAAAGCACAAACTACCAAATTAGATACAGATATACAATCAGCCACAACAGCAGTACAAGCTGTTAAAGATACAATAGAAAATGCAAAGTTAACTGATTTAATAAAAGGAATAGCAATACCAATACCATATACTACTGGATATGTGAATAACACAGACTTTACAGTTGATCTTAATGTAAGATCAACATCTAGTACAAGTGGTACGATATTGGGTCAGCTATACGATTATGCAAAGGTGGAAGTTCTGGGTAATGTAACTGCCAATGGTATTGTGTGGGACAAAATTAATTATAATGGCGGTATTGCCTACGTATCTAGCTCCTATATACAAACATATACTTCGCCACCAGATAGTGTTGTTAATACTGCAAGTAAGATAACTACGCAGTTTGAAGTGGGAGATTTAACTCAAATTGCAGGAAATTCTGATGGACAAGGATTATCTTTGGGATACCTTCAATGGTGTATAGGTCAAGATTCTCTGCAACCACTGTTAAATAGAATGGACAGAGAATATAATTCTGAACTTAAAAGTATTTTTGGGACAAACTATAATGTTTTGCATGCAATGATACTTGACACCCAGGCAAATCAGCTTAAATGGGCTCAAAGCATTAATGACGGTTCCAATAATATTAGTGAACCTTGGCATTCTCAACTTGTTAATCTATACAAAAATTCGGATTATATAAGCATTGAGAATGATGCACAAATTTATTATGTTAAACAAGCAATGCTTATCTGCACTAAATATAATTTGAAAACTGTAAGAGGTTTTGCTCTAGCTTTTGATATTGCTGTGCTTGATGGAAGTGGAAGTGTACTGGGAAGCACAAATGCTGAACAAACAATTACCGCTACCATTGCCCAAAATCCCAATATTTCTGAAAAAGATTTATTAACAGTTATTTCAAATGCTGTAGCAACAACACCTGATGATAAATCAAGAAAAACGGCTATAATTAATGGACAAGGAGTAGTTCATGGTATTATGCTTTATTTAGATAAGGATTTTGGTTTAAGTGATAATTTGTATTAACAATTAGTGTAAATTAAAATATTAGGTTCAGTTAGCCTGTAGTCTTTATTATAAGACTACAGGCTAACTGAACCTAAATCTTTCTCAAATAATTAAAACAATAGGTCACTATACATATTAAAAACATTAGTGGTTAATATATAGGTATAGGATACTACCTTTTAAAGTTAGATATATTTATAAAGAGGGGATATGAAAATCTGACTTTTAGTGCTGCTACCCTATTAAAGATAAGGATGGGAGTCAAATGATACATTTAAGCAAGCATCAATTATTTTCACTAATGTTTTTATTTGAAGTAGGTAGTACATCTGTTTTTGCATTAGGAATTGACGCTAAGCAGGATGCTTGGATAGTAATATTACTTGCTTTATTAATTGGTTTAGGTTTTGTGTGGATTTACACGGAACTTCAAAGTGCATTTCCTGACAAGAATTATGTTGAAATAATTCTTATAGTGTTGGGGAAAAAACTTGGAATACCACTTATTTTACTTACCTTATTAGGTTGCTTTTGGCATAGTGCTCGTAATCTTCGAGAATTTGGTGAATTAATAATTATAACTGTACTTCCAGAGACACCACTATTATTTATAAATTTTATATTCCTATTAGTTATTATATATGTTCTATTTAAAGGAGTTGAAGTATTAGCTCGTGCCAGTGAAATAATCATGCCTGCTATTGTAGTATTTATGTTAAGTTTGTGTATATTAGTTTACATATCCGGAGATGTAGATTTTACAAATCTTACACCAATTTTAGGTGATGGTATTAAGCCAGTTCTAAAAACTTTGCCTAGTCTAGTAGTATTTCCATTTGGAGAGATGTTTGTTTTCCTAATGTATTGGAACTATGCAAATGAAAAAAAAGTTGTAAGAAAGACTGCAATGAAAGCTGCTTTTTATTCTGGAATACTACTTTGCATAACTGTAGTTATGGATATAACTGTATTAGGAGCTAAATATGTTTCAATTGCAACTGTACCTTTAGTAGAAACTATAAGGTTAATTAATATAGGTAACATAATAACCAATTTTGATGCTATCGGAGTTATTATTTTATTTTTTGGCGGATTTTTCAAGATGTCCATATATATCAATGCTGCTGTTTTAATTTTAAATACATTATTTAAAATTAAAAAGCATAATAAGTTGACAATTATTTTCGTAAGTATATTTTTGTTATGGTTCGCCATTGTATTTGAGCCTAGTTATGTGTTTCACCAATGGATGTTCCCTTTTGATGTACACTATTTCGCTGTGGTCTACACTAATATTGCACCACTATTATTATTGATTATTTACAAGATAAAAAAGAAGCGATCTGAATTATAGATATTTAAAGGTGATGAGTAATATGTGGATTATAGAATTTTTACAAAAGTTCTTGGAAGGAAGAGGATTTTATCCGTCATTAATGGTTATCTTTTCTTGGGGATATACTATTCTGTTAGTTGGAGTACTCATATGTGAAATTTTTCTATATATTTTCAAAGTGAAATATTATAATCCAGAGTTTAAGAAGGATGTTAATAAAAAAGTTTAGGAATCTGAAAGAAGGGGTAAGGGCAATGCTGGACTATTTATATAAAAAACTTAAGTTTCTACAACTTAAAAATCCTAAAATCAATAATGAAAGTACAGAGGAAGAGACTGTAGAGCCCGAACTTTCTTTTAGCCTTAAAGATAATTTAAATATTTTGAAAAAAATTTTAGGATCAAGTAATGACATAATTTATCGGGAATTTTCTTTTGGTTCTAAATTACAAATTAATGCAGCAGTTATATTTTTAGAAGGTATGACGGAAAAAACAACTATAAATGAGACAATAATTAAACCTTTTATGTATGAAAGTAAATTATATAATTTAGAAAATGAAAGTGAATTAGAATTTGGTAATTTAAGCATTATAAAAAATGCGTTAATTTCTGTTGGAAATGTAAAGCAGACCTCTATTATAAATGAACTCCTGGATGGATGCTTATCTGGAGATACTATATTTCTCAGGGAAGGTTCTAAGGACGCTTTAATTATTCAGTCAAAGGGGTTTGAAACCCGAGCTATAGAAGAAGCTAAAACTGAAGCCGTAGTAAGAGGACCTAGAGAAGGGTTTTGCGAAAATATTGCTACGAATATGACATTACTCCGCCGTAAAATAAAAAATCATAATTTATTATTTGAAACAATGCAAATTGGTACACAAACAAGGACTAGTGTATGTATTGTTTATCTAAAAGGTGTTGTTAACCCTAAGCTCATAAAAGAAATAAAAAAAAGACTAAATAGAATTAGTGTAGATGCCATTTTAGAGTCAGGTTATATCGAACAATTTATAGAAGATGCGCCTTATTCTATTTTCCCTACTGTGGGCAATTCTGAAAAACCTGATTCTACAGCGGCCAAAATATTGGAGGGGAGGGCTGCTATTTTAGTTGATGGAACTCCCTTCGTGCTTACTATGCCTATGCTTTTTATCGAGGGTTTTCAAAGTGCAGAAGATTATTATTCAAGACCGTTTTATGCAAGTGTTGTAAGAATATTAAGGTTTATTGCTTTTTACGTAAGTGTGTTAGCCCCAGCTACTTATGTAATATTGTCTACATTTCATCAGGAACTAATACCAACCACATTATTATTTACTATGGCCGCAAGTCATGAAGGGGTTCCTTTCCCGGCAGTTATGGAAGTTGGAGTTATGATGATAACTTTTGAAATTTTAAGAGAAGCGGGAGTACGTTTACCACGTCCCGTAGGTCAAGCGGTAAGTATTGTGGGCGCTTTAGTAATAGGTGAGGCAGCAGTGTCAGCAGGTCTAATTGGAGGACTTACGGTTATTGTGGTAGCTCTAACAGCTATTTCCAGTTTTGTAGTTCCTGTGTATACAGATGTTATTTCTATTTTACGAATAATGTTTCTTGTTTTAGGGGGAAGTCTAGGTATATTTGGAGTTGGAATTGGTTTTTGATAGTACTAGTACACGTGGTATCCCTAAGATCTTTTGGAACGCCATATTTAGCGCCATTAGCACCACTAAGTGCAGAAGATTTAAAGGATACATTTATAAGAACTCATCTTTGGAATATGTTTACTAGACCAAGAACTATAGTACGCCAAAATTTGAAGAGGCAAAGTGAAGGGGCAAAACCAGAGCCACCAAAAGGTAGAGTAAATAAGGATTAGAAATATATGGGGTGAATTTGATGAAAAAATACATAAGTGTGTTTATAAAAATAATTGTATGTATTTTCATAGTTATAAATCTGACGTCTTGTTGGGGTGCTCATGAATTAAATAAGCTAGCAATTGTAATGGGGGTTGGAATTGATAAAGGAAAAGCGAATGATATGGTAGACATAACGGTTCAAGTGGCAAAGGTGCTAGATATTAAAAGTTCGCCCAAAGGGTCAAGTGGAAGTGTAGGTGGAAGTGATTCTGGTTATTTGAATTTAGAAGAAAAAGGAAGGAGTATTTCCCAGGCGGTAAAAAATATAAATCGCAAAATAAATCGTAAGTTGTTTTTTTCACACAATCAAGTAATAATTTTAGGGAAAGATGCAGCAGAAGCAGGTATATCAAAGTATATTGATTTTTTTCTACGTTATCGTGAGAATCGTCTTTTAGTATGGGTTATAGTAGCTAAAGGAAGTGCTGCTGAAATGTTAGATATAAAACCTGGACTTGAGACTACTCCTGGAAGAAGTATTGGTGAATTGATTAGAAACCAAGAGGAAGATACATCATTAATGCCAGCTGTGGAGTTAAAAGATTTTGCATCAAGACTTATGAGTAAAACCACATCACCCATTGCACCTATAATTGAAGTATCAAAAGAAGATAAGAAAAAAACAGTGTATCTTTCAGAAACAGCAGTATTTAAAAAAGACAAAATGGTTGGAACCCTTGATAAAAAAGAAACTCGTGGTCTTTTATGGGTGATTAATAAAGTTAAAGATGGAGTTATTACTGTTAGCATGCCGGATGACAAGGATAAAGTGGATATTGAAACAACACATGTTAGCAGTAAAATAACAGCCGAAATAAAAGATAATAAACCAAAAATGAAAATAGAGATAAAACAAGAAGGGGATTTACAGGAGCAAACTTCTGCTGAAGATTTTGCAAATCCAAAAGCTTTTGCTATTCTTGAAAAATCCGAGGAAGATATTATAAAAGAAGAAGTGATTTCATCATTAAAAAAATCACGAGAGCTAAATGCTGATACATTTGGATTTGGAGATATTATATATGAGCATTATCCTAAACAATGGATGGAAATGGAGAAAAATTGGGATGAAATATTTCAAAAGATCCAAGTGGATGTAAGTGTCCATTCGAAAATAAATAGAACAGGAAGAATTACTAAACCTATTATGTCACCAGATAAATAGTATTAACTATAATGAGGTATAAAATGATTTTTTTATTGATAATGATTTTTATAGGTATAATATTGATTGAAGTTCCAGGGCTAATTAAAAATAAATATTGGCATGAACTTAAAATATTTTCTGTATTTTTAATTATAGCATTTATAATGAGTTTATTTTATATAATAGGTATACCAATACCTAATCCTGTAAAGGGAGAGGAATATTTGATAAAGCATATATTACATTTAAATTATAAATAAAGTTAATTTTTATACATAAGGGTAGTGTCAATTATGAAAATTGAAAAAGGTATAATATCAAGCTCACAATTAATGTTTTTAATTATTGGTTTAATTCAAGCGTCCACACTTACATCAGCTTTCATAAGTGGAATAACAAAACAAGATACTTGGATAGTTTTGTTAGCAGGGTTTATAATATGTTTATTTTTGTTATGGATATATACATCGATGAGTAAAAAATTTCCTGGTAAAAATTTAATAGAGATAAATGGGAAAATATACGGTGAGTATTTTGGAAAAATCATGGGTATACTATATATTTATTATTTTTGGTTCATAATCCCTGCAAATCTAAGATTTATAACAGACTTTTTTTCTACATATCTTTTTCCAGAAACAGATAATGTCGTATTTGCAATAATTACTATAATAATATGTATATACACTGTAAAAAAAGGAATAGAAGTAATAGCTAGATCTGGATTTATTTTGGCTATATTATCTATAATAGTATGTATATTTATTACCATAGTTACCATAAAGGATATGCGATTATCAAATTTTCTACCTTTTTTTCAAGTAAATTTTAAAGAATTTATTGAAGGAACTAATCTTATAATATCAATTCCATTTGGAGAAATAATTGTATTTTTGATGATCTTTCCATATGTTAACCACATAAAACAAGTAAAAAAAATTGCTTTTGGAGGTCTAATTATAGGGGGCATACTTTTTTTTAATGTAATTTTCCGAAATACAGCTATACTTGGGAATATAGCGGGCATTCAAGTAATTCCATCCTATCAAGTGGCAAAAAACATAAATATAGGAAATGTTATCGAAAGAATGGAAGTGTTAATAGCAGTAGTACTTTTATTTAATGTATTTCTAAAAATTTGTATTTTTTATTATGCTACAGTACTGTCCATAGCTCAGGTTTTTAAATTACGATGTTATAAACCATTAGTGATTCCTGTTGGAGTTATAAGTGTTATACTTTCAATGACTATGTTCCCTTCAACAGTGGATGAAGTGTACGCAGCAAGTATATATTCCGTATTTGTGATTCCTTTTATAATTATATTTCCTGTTATTTCTTTAATTATAGCTTCAATTAGAAAATTGAACTAATTGCTATGTTTTTGCAGTAATGAAATGAAATTGATATAATGACTAGTACAAGTAAAAACTATATACTAAAATAATATTGAAAGAAGGGTATAAAATGATTTTAGACAAGTTAGAAAATCAAAATTTATATACAAATATAAATAGCAACATTAAAAAGGCTTTTGAGTTTTTAAATAATAATGATATAAAGAATCTTAAGGATGGCAAATATGAAATAGATTCTGATAATGTGTTTGCACTTGTACAATCTTATATTACAAAACAGGATAAAGAAAATAAATGGGAATCACATGAAAAATACATAGATATTCAGTATATAGTTAACGGTGAGGAAACTATTGTATGGTCACCAACAAATCAACTAGCAGTAGATCAAGAGTATTCTAAAGAAAAAGATATAACTTTTTACAAAGAAGCTAATCATTTTTCAAAAATAAATTTAAAAAATGATTATTATTGCATCTTTTTCCCCAGAGATGCTCATAAACCAGGTTGTATTTTTGATAAACCAATGAATATAAAAAAGGTAGTTATAAAGATTAAATTATAATATAAAATTTCACTATAAACTTGTCCAAAATGCATAAACACATTTTGGACAAGTTTATTCATTTTTAATAGTATAAAGAATATCATCATCAACACAATTATAATGTTAAATGAAAAAAAATTTTTTCATACATGCTTTATTCCTTATTTAAAAATAATTCCGTGTAGAAATTAGAGGGAATATAGAACTATATGTAGAATGATAAAGAAGTGAGAAAAATAAATGATTAATTACCTGCTCTGAGTTCAATAATGTATGATTTTTATTTTGGAGATGATCTTATTAATATTTTTTGGTTTACGTTGTTATTTACATGTTTTATTATTTACATATTTTTGGGTATATATATTTATAAAATAGATAATAAATCAAAAGTTAACTGTATATTTTTAGCTTTATGTATTTGTTGTAGTCTTTGGGCAATAGGATATGCATTTATGCTAATATCTCCAAATATAAAGGTTGCATATTTATGGAGAGCAGTTTCAGTGGTGGGGTATTGTTTCTTTTATGGGTGTTGGTTGAATTTTGCATTGCTGCTAAACAGCCCAAATCATAAAAAATATAGTTTGAAAATAAAGTTTTTAATATACATTCCTTCAATAATATTTTTTATAAGTAATATAACAGATGATCCATCACAGGTAATGCTTAGACGATACTATGGTTGGATAAGCATCGCAGAAGCAAGAGATGTTTATTATGATATTATGATTCCAGTGGTTTTTCTAATAGGACTTATATTAATATTTTTAAGGGGAAGAAACTCTAAAAAAAATAGAATTAAAAAACAGACAAAAATCATTTTGATAACCAGTATTATAAGTTTTGTTTTGGGAGTAACAACAGATGTAGTTTTGCCAGCAATGGGTATCATCGTTTTTCCTTCAGCGGTTATAATGGGGTTAATAATAATTGTTGGAATTTATTATGCCATAAATAAGCATAGGATGATGGCTATTACTCCTAAATTTATGTCAGAATATATTTTTAATGCTGTTAATGAACCTATTTTTATTTTGGATGAGGGTTTTGTTATAAAAGATTGTAATCAGGCATCTTTAAATATAACTGAACATAATTATGAGGAATTGGAACAACAAAATTTCAATACATTAATTAATAACAAAAATTTCCAATTAAAAAATGTAATTAAAGAAGGTTATGTTAATAACATTGAAATTAATTTGCAAAAAAAGAGTAAGGATTATGTTGCATGTGAATTATCAGCAACAGTTATATACGATGAATATAAGGATATACTAGGGGTCATTATTTTATTACATGATATTTCTGAGAGAAAGCTAATAGCGGAAATGGAAAGAAATAATACTTTGAAATTAGAAAAATCAAATGCAACACTTAAAAATCAGATTAGGGATAGAATACGTGCAGAGGAACAAATACGTCACTTTGTATATTATGATGCTCTTACAGAAATTCCTAATAGAAAAAAAATGTTAGAAAATATTAATAAATTATTGGATAATGGAAATGAAAAATTTGCAGTTATTTACATAGATTTAGATGATTTTAAAAATATAAATGATAAATTTGGTCATCAAGCTGGGGATAATATTCTTAAAACGGTGGCAGGAAGATTAAAAAATATTATCAGTGAAAATGATACAGTTAGTAGAATAGGTGGAGACGAATTCATAATTATAGTAGAAAATTTAAATTCATCTTTACAGGCTGAGGAAATAGCAGCGGACATTGAAAGAACATTAAGAGTACCATTCATTTACAATGAAGAACATTTATTTATTGGAGCGAGCATAGGCATAAGTATATTTCCAGAACATGGCACAGATGCTGATACTTTAATTAAAAATGCTGATTTAGCCATGTATGAAGTTAAAAATAGTGATGGTTATGGATATACTTTGTATTCTTCAAAAATGAATGAAAAAGTTATGGATAAATTAGAGATGAAAATAAAATTAAATAAAGCAATGTTAAATAACGAATTTATAACTTATTATCAACCGATTATAGATTTAAAATCAATGAAAGTGTTAAATACAGAAGCTCTTATAAGGTGGAAACAAGGGGATATAATTATTACACCTATAGAATTCGTTCCAATTGCTAAGAGTATAGGTGAAATGGTAGCCATTGATAATTGGATGTTAGAAAATGCATGTATACAGTGTAAAAAATGGCATGAGCTTGGTATGAAAGATTTGTGTATATCAGTAAATACATCATATACACAACTAAAACAAATATATTTTGTTGAAATAGTGGAAAGCATACTGAATAAGAATTCGCTACTTCCAATGTATTTAAATCTTGAAATTACGGAGGACGAAGCTATTGAGGATCCTGAATCAATTATATATATATTGACACAGCTGAAAAAGCTTGGTATTAAAATTTCGTTAGATGATTTTGGTACCGGATATTCTTCTCTTAGCTATGTGAATAAATTGCCTATTGATATAATAAAAATTGATAGATCACTTATAATGAATCTAGAAGAAGATTCTAAAAATATATTGATTATTAAATCAATAATAATGATGGCACACGGTTTGAATATTAGAGTTGTTGCAGAAGGAATTGAAACAGAAGAACAATTTAATATATTAAATGATCTTCAATGTGACTTAATTCAAGGATATATAATTGGAAAACCTATGGATGCATCAGATTTTCAGAAAAAGTTCATATTAGGCATTTGAAAAGAAATAATAATTCAAATCACAATTGTGGAGTGGGTTATATTTTTATTTAAAATGGCTGCATCACATAGAAATTTTTACTATGTGATGCAGCCATTTTCATATTAATTTTTGGAACATTTTATTATGCAATAAAATCTTTATCAGAAGAATCTTTTATTTCTTTTTTTCTTTTTGATGATATATTTTCTGATAAAGAAATTAAAGCAGGAATAACTATTGGTAGAAGAATACAACTTAGCAGGAATAATCCTGTTACTACACAAATAGCGAGTTCCATTAATATGTGGATATTTGATGGATATAGTGTGGCAAAAGTACCTGCAAGTATCAGAGCCGCAGACATTACTACTCCCCCAATGTTTCTAGCTGCAAGGACTATAGCTTCCTTTGGATCTGTATCCGGATATTCTCTAAAACGTGTCATAAGGAATATGCTGTAATCAACCCCTAGGGCCGCTATTACTACAAAGGAGAAGAATGGTACATTCCAAGACATTCCACCTACATCACTAAATAATTTTGATGTTAAGAAGGAGGTTACAGAAATAGCGGTATAATAGGCTACTAATAAAGATCCTACTATATATACTGGGATCCAGAAAGATCTTATTACTAGTACTAGTAATATAAATATAGCTGAAAGCACTATTATTTGTGTAAATGTTATATCATGAGTTGCTATATTATTTAAATCATTAGTATTAGCAGTTGGACCAGATATTCCAAACTTAGCATCAGAAAGGCTAGTACCTTTTAATTGATTTTCAGTTATGGTATTCATTTCATCTATAAGCTTTATAGATTCTGGAGCATAAGGATCTGATGTTAGAGTTACAGTAAGTTTTGTTATCTTTCTATTCTTTGACATATATGCATCAAACATTTTATTTATATCAGGAGTACCTAAAGCTTCGTTAGGTATATAAAATGATTGTGTATTTGTTAATTGTGTTAAGAAGCCATTAGCTTTATTTATTCCAGTGTTTATTGTTCCTAGTCCATCACTGCTTTTGCCTATACCATCTTTAAGTTGTGTCATTCCACCACTTAGGGCAGTAAGGCCGGTATATAAAGTATTTTGACCATCTTTAATTTTTCCTGCTCCTGCTTTTAATTGAGCCATACTAGAAATTACTGTTTTTTGACCTGCGCTTCCTTGTCTAAGTCCTGAAGCTAGACCAGCTTCACCTGTTTCAAGTTGAGCTAATCCCGTTACTAACTTAGAATTTGGACCAGTAGCTTCTATGCTTTGTTCTAAACCACCATTTAGAAGAACTAGGTTCTTATTTAAATTATCATAATTACCATTTAATTTGTCAATATTTTGTGATACTCCACTCAGCAACATTGAAAGACCTTTTACTTGTCCTTTTAGTTTGGCAACATCTGGATCATTGGGGAGCTTAGCGCTAATTAAGTCTATTGTAGCATTTATTGAGTCAATTGAACCATTGATTTGGGCCACTACCGGTCCAGAAGTATCTATTATGGACTTATAACCCTGGCCAAGCTGAACATAACCTGATTGAACTTCAGTCATATTGTCTGATATTGTTTGTAAACCTGCATTTAGACTAGCTATGCCAGCTTTTACTCCAGCAATACCAGCAGTAAGTTTATCTGCACCACTCGCACCTTGATCTATACCAGCATCAATTTTAGTTAGTCCATCAGTAATTGATCCAATACCAGTCTCAAGAGTTCCGGTACCATTGGCAAGATCTTTAACACCAGAAAAATCAGGGGTATTAAGACTAGTGCCGATTTTCTTTAAACCATCGTTTATTTTGCTGACACCATCATTTGCAGAACCAAGTCCCGTTACCACAGTTTTAGTTTGAGTATTTGTATAAAAACTGTCTATGGGGTCTCCCTTTGGTTCAGTTACACTGGCAACTTGTTTAACTCCATCTAACGTTTTTAGTTTTTTTGTTAATGAATCAACAACTGCTAAGGATTTATTGTTATCCATTGGGGTTTTACTTTCTAGTACAATAGTAGTTGGCATAGCTTTTCCTCTGCCAAATTTATCTGAAACTAGGTTAAAGCCTTTTACTGAAGGTGTATCAGGACTTAAATCCTTAAGACTATCAAAGGATAATTTTGTGGTATTAAATAATATCACTGGGGTTATAATAGCAGCAACTACTAGTAAAGATATTGCAGGATGCTTTACAGAAGCTGAAGTTACATTTGCCCATATTTTACTCTCTTTGTGACCTGAGGAATCATGTGAAGGCCAAAATAATTTTCCACCAATAAGTTTCATTAGAATAGGTGTTAACGTTAAGAGTTCTAATAAAAGTACAGCTATTCCAATAGCTACAGCATTAGCTGAACGATAAATTGGAAATTGTACAAAACTAAGGCTAGCAAAAGCCATAAATACTGTCAGTCCACTGAAAAACACTGTTTTTCCAGCAGTTTTATAAGTAGTAACAATTGCATCTTCAATAGATAATCCATGACCTAATTCTTCTTTAAATCTATTAAATAGGAGTATGTTATAGTCTGTGCCTATACCAAATAATACAAGAATCATAAACATTTGAGTTAAACTGGTTATTGGGAAGTTAAACACATTTATTAAAATTCCTATTATTCCCAAAGAACATAGGTAAGCAATTCCAACTGCGAATAGGGATATAAAAGGTGTAACTACAGAGCGGAACATTATTATAAGTACCAATAATATAAATATAACGGTTAAAATTGCACTTTTTGAAACACCTTTATTTGTAGCTACTAAATAATCATTGTTTATTGCTAGTGCACCTGTTATATAGTGAGTTGTTTTAACGCCTTTTACTGCATTTGTAAATCCATCTATTATAGTTTCACTATCTCTAGTTCCTTTGTCATAGGTAACCTGAGTTATTAAGGTAGTACCATCTTTCGATATAAGTTGATCTTTAGCATCAGGAGTACTAAAAGGATCTACTATATTATTTATTTTTAGTGAAGATTTACGGTTACGAAGGGTTTCTATACCTTTTTGGATATCTTTCATACCGGCGTCAGATATTTTTTTGGGATCATTAAAAACGAATATTGCGGTATCACCCTTTGAGGTGCCCATTTTGTTTATCATATCAGCTGCAAGTAAGGATGGTGAATCTTCACTAATGGTAGCTTGACCCTTTTGGTTTAATATTTGTTTTAGGTTAGGTTGGTTTAATGCAAATATAACAGTAACTACTACCCATATAGCTAACAAAACCCAACGAATTTTTAACATTTTTCGCATATTCTTCTGCCCCTTTATTTTCCTCGATTTTTACTTAAAATTTCATCTATGGCTTTTTTTACTTCATCGCTTTTATAATTTATATTTAAAGCTTGAAGATTATAAATAGTAAGTGCATAGGCACAATCTGTAAGACTATTTGTGCTATTAGTTTGAAGCCACTCCATTATTACATTGTAAAGAGTTCCTATAAATGCTAATGAAAATATTTTTACATCAGGTGTACTTATATTGGAGCATTGCTGCATTTCTTGAAAATATCCTGCGGTGTAATTAACATATTTTTGAGTAACCTCGGCTCTTTTTCTTTCGAAATTTGGATTTAAGCCCACAGCCTCTATAAGTAGAATTTTTGCCAGTGGACTATTCAATTCTATAACTTTTAAGAAGAAAGCTATTGCTCTACTAAAACCCAAGTCGATTTCTTTATTTATGTTTTCCATGGCGGCGCAAAGTGCATTATTAAATAACTCTTCTGAAACCTCATCATAAAGTATCTCAAACAAATCTTCTTTGTTTTTAAAATAAAAGTAGAAAGTTCCTACTGATATATCAGCTGCTTCCACCACATCTTTTACCGTAGTAGCATGATAACCTTTTATGGAAAAAACTTTAATAGCAGTGCAAATAATATGTTTCTTTTTCAAATCTTTTCTTTCTTGTGTTGCTTTTGAACTTTTATAAACCATTGTATCACCTCGACTCAAGCGTAGAACGACGTCTCATTTTATATTTATTATAAAGTGATTCATTATAAATGTCAATAAGGTGCAAATGTTTATGATTAACTTAGTTATAAATAAATTTGTAAAGAAAGTGAATTGAACATAAAGCTTGACTATTACCTTGGGTAATACTGTATAATCATTATATACGTAATAAATTTAGAAAGGAATAGTAAATATGGGTAAACTAAGTAGTATTTTAAAGCTGAGGCCGTATATAAAAAAACACAGGTTAATTTTTGTGGCAGGGATTATAGGTATGTTATTAGGTTCAATTGTTTCCACTCCAGTTCCGTATATTATCGGAATCATTATGGATAAGGTACTCATAGCGAAAAAAGGATATAATCTTTTATATATGTATGCTAGTGTAATAGCCATATTATATATTTTACGTTATGTTATTTCAATTGCTTCAAATTACATGTTTGTTAAGATTAATAATTTGGTAGTCAATGATCTTAGGTGTTCTGTAATGGATAAGGTTATGGAATTACCAATGAATTATCTTGCTAATACTGAGAAGGGGTACGTTCAGAGTAGAATAGGAGAATGTAGTTCTGTTGGGAGTATCTTTTCACCAACTTACATAGGTATAATCTTGAGCTTAACCGATGCTGTACTTGCATTAGTAACAATGTTTGCTATAAATTATAAGCTTTCCATAGTAGTGCTTATATTGACGCCTTTGTTTTTCTTTGCCACAAAGATGTCTATGGGTAACTTCATGAAGAATACAAAAGAAATGTTAGAAAATAATGCAACGTTAAATGGAGAATGTTTTGAAATAATCAATGGCATTGAGGATATAAAAATACTTAATGGAAAGCAGAGTCATCTCAAAAAGTTTAATAAAAAATTATCTAAACTTGTAAAGAGTAGTTTAAAACAAAGCAAATCCACGATTATGTTCATGGGCAATATAACGGTTATTAATAATTTTGGCACTCTTTTAGTACTACTGGTTGCAGGAATTCTAATTTTAAAGGGACAGTTTACCGTTGGACTATATACATCTTTTTCTTTGTACATAGCTAAGGTTTTTAGTAGCGTTCAAGGAATAGGGACTTTAGGAACTATGATAAAACCAGTATGTCTAAGTATTGAGAGGCTTTACGAACTTTTAGATATGGATGATGAAAATACTGGTAAAAATCAATTTTTAAATGATAAAATCAATAATATCAAACTAGAAAATGTAGTTTTTAAATATAAAAACAATACAAAAAACGTGCTAAATAATATAAATTTCGAAATAAATCAGGGTGAAAAAGTTATTATTAAAGGAGAAAATGGTTCTGGTAAATCTACAATTATAAAACTGCTACTGGGATTGTATAAGCCAGATGAAGGTAAAATATTATGTAACAATATAGATATTTCTGTGATTAACAATAAAAGTTTAAGGGAAAGAATAGGAATTGTATCTCAAAGTATATTTTTATTTAGAGGAACTGTTTTAGATAATATATTGTATGGACAAAATGAAAAGAAACTTGAAGATGTGGAAACACTTATAAAAAAATTGGGACTTGTGGAGTATATAAATAGATTGCCGAAAGGGTTAGACACTGAAATTACACAAAATACTTCCGGAGTTTCAGGTGGACAAGCGCAGGTAATAGCTTTTATAAGAGTAATTCTTTCTAATAAGGATGTAATAATTTTAGATGAGCCCATTTCAAATGTAGATGCTCTAACAAGAGATTTAATTTTAGGTATTTTAAGGGATGAAGATTTTGAAGGAACATTAATTGTTGTTTCTCACGTGGTAGAAGGCATGGATTTTATTAATAGAGTTATTGAAATAAAGTAGAATTTTCAAGTATTTTAGTCTGACCAAGTGATATTGGGACGACTAAATTTTTTTATTTAAACAAAAACGTTATACTTTCGTTATAATTGCCTGGTAAATTATTAATTGTACACAAATTAATGATTTACGAAAGGGTGAATAAAATGCAAAAATATAGTTTAGAAACAAAAAACTTATGTAAACACTTTGGAAAGCAACAGGCAGTAAATAATGTTTCACTAAAAGTGCAAACAGGAACTATTTATGGATTGCTTGGACCAAATGGTGCAGGAAAGACTACAACATTAAAGATGATATCAGGTCTTCTACATTCAAGTTCAGGTGAAATATTAATTGACGGTGAAAAATGGGAACGAAAACATCTTGAAGAAATAGGTGCATTAATTGAAGCACCAGCTCTATATGGTAATCTTACAGCCAAAGAAAATCTTTTGGTTCATACAAAACTAATGGGTTTATCAAAAAAAAGCATTAATGATGTACTTGAAACAGTAGATTTGAAAAACACGGGCAAAAAACTGTCATCACATTTTTCAATGGGAATGAAGCAAAGGCTTGGAATGGCAATATCACTTCTTGGTAATCCAAAGTTACTCATACTAGACGAGCCAACCAATGGACTTGATCCAATAGGCATTCAAGAATTACGAGAAGTTATTCGTTCATTCCCCAACAAAGGTATTACAGTAATTGTATCAAGCCACGTATTAACAGAAATCTCTCAAATAGTAGACCATGTGGGAATAATAAGTGATGGACTTCTTAGATATCAAGGCGCATTAAGTCAGGAAGAAGACCTTGAAGCCTTATTTATGAAGGTTGTTAGGGAGGCACGAAAATGATAAATATAATAGAATCAGAATACATTAAATACAAAAGGACATTCACTAGAAAATTAATTATAATTGCACCGATATTTTGTATACTCATGGCATTGTGTATGCCATGGAAAATGTTTGTTCAACAAGCATATAGTTTGTGGGCAGTAAGCATTATACCTATTGGAATAGCATTATTTGCAGCAATAGCAGGGATGCAGGAAAAGAAAGCAGGAAATTACCGAAATTTATTAGTTCATAATATATCCCCAGCTCGTATATGGATAGGAAAAATTATAGTTATGTCAATTAATTCATTATTATCTATTATAGTTCTTAGTGTTGCAACCATTATTATATTTCCTATTGTGAATAAGGGTGGAATTCCATGGACTAAGATTTTGGTAGGAAGCAGCATTATGTGGTTAACTTCTCTTGCAATAATCCCTCTTCAACTCTTTGTAGCTACATTGAGTGGTATTTTGGGAAGTATGGCACTTGGTTTTTTAGGGCTTATTGCTGGAATTTTTGCTTCAGGTAAATCATACTGGATGTATGTACCATGGAGCTATGCTACCAGGCTTTTGTGCCCAACATTAGACGTTGGCACCAATGGAGTTCCTTTACAAGCTGGTGATCCTTTCCTAAATGCTTCTGTGATACCAGTTGGGATAATTGCTTCAATCATATCGTTAGTAGTATTTACTTGTATTACCGCATTATGGTTTAATAAAAGAGAGGTGCGATGATGACATTTATAAAAATATTATCTGCAGAGTGGCTTAAGACTAAACGTACACCTATGAGATGGGTAGTTTTTTTAGCACCTATTATATTTTCAATATTTTTCTTAGGGTATTTTTCTTTAAAAAAAATAACGCCTACCATTCAAATATCCATATTTCAGATGTTTTTTGGAACCTTTGCAACAATGGTTATACCGATTGTGGTAGGATTAATTTCAGGATTTATTATATATGAAGAAGAATTGGCTGGAAGTTTTAATGGCTTTTTAGGGTGTAAATTATCACGGCTAAGTTTGTATCTTGGGAAACTTATAATGCTAATAATGCTAACATCAGCAAGTATTATAATTGCAACATTTGTTCTTGTAGTTGGCTTAACTTTTTTTATGAATATAAAAGTATCATGGATGATTTTTATTAGAGCGGCATTACTTATGGAGATAGGTACAATTCCATTGCTAGCTTTTAATCTATGGCTAAGTTTAGCCTTTGGAATGAGCGCTTCACTTGGTTTTGGATCAGCGGGAATTGTTATATCAGGTATAGTAGCTATTGTTGGAGATAAGGTGTGGCAATTTGTTATATGGTCATGGCCTGAACGTTTATCTAGGGTGCAAATGTTTTATTTACCAAATGGAGGTATAAAAAGTCATACTTATATTTTCCATGAAACAATAAAGGGAATAGCACCAGTTACCGGCTCATTCATACTCATATTAGCCCTAGGATTAATATGGTTTAACAAGTGGGAAGGCAGGAAATCATATGATTGATGATGCCTAGCTAGAAGTTGGAGGTATATTATAATGAGTAAAATTTTGATAGTAGACGATGAAGAAGACATTATATCTTTATTAAAGGATTCTTTAGAAAGTAGAGGCCATGTTGTTTTCAGTGCTTCTAATGGGGAAGAGGCTTTAGAAAAAGCAAAGAAAATGCCGAAACTTATAATACTGGATATAATGATGCCTGGCATGGACGGATATGATGTTTGCAGAAATATAAGAGATAGGGTTCAATGCCCTATAATATTTTTAAGTGCAAAACAATCTGAGACAGATAAGGTAAAAGCACTAGCTTTAGGTGGAGACGACTATATAGTAAAGCCATTTAGCATTAAAGAACTAATGGCAAGAATTGATTCTCATCTAAGGAGAGAAAAAAGGGCGATTTTTCTTAACGAGACTGGAAAAAGAGTTCTAATTAATTTTGGAAATCTCACAATAGATTTAAAAGGGCGTCAGGTGCAAATTAATAATGAAGCGATAGCGTTTGCAAAAAGGGAATTTGATATAATCGAACTTCTTTCATTACATCCAGGACAGGTATTTTCTAAAGAACAAATATACGAGCATATTTGGGGATATGATGCTGAGGGTGATTATTCTACGGTAACAGAACATGTGAAAAAGATCAGGGCAAAATTAGCAAAAATAGACGCTAGTACTCAATATATCTCTACTGCATGGGGTATAGGATACCGTTTTGAAAAAATCAAGTAATAGTATGAAAAACTTTTGCTACATTTTGGGAGGTAACAAATGCTAGAGAAAAAACCTTTAAGAACGCAATTTAGAATAATCTTTATACTAATTATTGTGACAAGTATAATGGCAACAATTGTTACATATTGTACTGGGTTTGTTATTTATGGAATTATTCAATATAAAAAGATGTATCCATCCAACTACTATGAAAAGAAAATTCCGGATATAAAAAACTACATAAGAAAATACGGTATAGTAATTTTAAATCCTAAGGAAAAAATATCTCTTGATAAGGTTATTCCCACCCAAGGAATGAAGTATCAAGTTTTAGATGAAAATGCGCATATAATATATGGAACTGGTTATAAAATAATAAATAGTAAAGAGGAGCTATATACTAAAATAAATACTGATATCTCAATTGGGAATGAATATATTAAAATTATTCATATATTGGATTCAGAGGGTAAAGCAGCTGGAGCCGTTTCCTTATCATATACACTAAAAAATCATTATATGAGTTCATTGGACAAAATATGGATAATACCATTGTATATTGTGATTATTTTTTCTCCATTTATTTATATAGCAGTATTTACAGGGGTTTTCTCCAAAAAATTTGAACGGAATATAAGTAAGCCAGTGAACATGCTTATTGACGCATCTAAAAAGATTGAGCAAAAGGACCTGGATTTTAATATAGATTACAGTGCTGATAATGAGCTTGGAAAGTTATGCCAGGGTTTTAATGAAATGAAGTCTGAGCTTAAGGATTCCTTACGTGCTCAGTGGAGAATAGAACAGGAAAGGCAAGAAATGGTGGAAGCACTGGCCCATGATCTTAAAACACCTTTTTCAATTATAAAGGGATATGTTGAATCACTTCTAGATGGAAATTATAAAGAAGAACAAAAGTTAATTAAATATTTAAATGTAATAGATGAAAATACAAATAGGGGCTCAGAACTTATAAAAGAGATGCTTTATGCAGCTGAACTAGAAAGCCAGGATATAGAGATTTGCACTACTGAGTTAGATATATATTCCTTTATGAAGAGAAAAAAAGAAAATTATGAAATGCTTAGGGGGGATAAAAATATAGAGTTTAAGTTGAATATAAATATTGAAAAAAATGATAAAAAGACATATTCAGTTGATGCATATAAACTCGAACGAATATTGGACAATATCATATTCAATAGCATTAGATATACACCTGAAAATGGGCAAATAACTATCAATGTAGATAAATATTATGAAAGCATTAAATTCACAATACAGAATACTGGAAAGGAATTTAGTAGTAAAGATTTATCAAGTTTATTCAATAAATTCTATAAGGGAGATGGATCACGTAATTCTAAAAATGGTAACGCTGGGCTTGGACTTTACATAGTTAAAAAACTGGTGGAAATACAAGGTGGAAGTATAAGAGCATTTAATTCAGAATCTGGTGGTGCATGTATAGAGTTTGTTTTGTGAATTTTTGCTCTAGCTTAGCGGCAACAAACATTTCCTCCAATTTTCTTTCATATGCAACTATATAATTATAAATTTTTAATACAAAATTAATATGATTTTAATACAATTTTAATGTTGCAAAATATATAATTAAATGTTACTAGGAGAAGGAGGGTTAACTTATGATTAAAAACGTTCTTATTGTTTCATCAAATCATACTGGAAATGGACATAAGAGTATAACCGAGGCATTGCAAGAAAAATTTGCAATGAGAGAAAATATAAATATCCACGTGGTGGATGGATTTTCCCTTGGTGGTAAACCACTTATAGCCATAGGAAAATCCTATGGTCTTATTACTAGAAAGGCCGAGGGACTATGGGAACTTATATGGGATATATCCTCAGTTAAACCACAGCTGGTAAATGAAATAGTAGAAATAACTATAAAAGAAAAATTCTTAAAATTAGTAGGACAAATTAAGCCAGATTTAATTTTATCTGTTCACCCTAATTTTAATGGGTCTATAATAAATTTATTAGAAAAAAATAATTATAAAATACCTGTAGTAACTTTAATTGCAGACCTTACAAGTATATCTTCACTTTGGGTGGATAAAAGAGCTGAGTATATTATAAGTCCAACACTTGAAGCTAGAGACAAGTGTATAGAATTTGGAGTTCCTAAAAATAAAATAAGAATTATAAATTTACCTGTAAGATCAAGATTTCGCTATAATAATGTAACAAATCTAAAAGAGAACAAAGATGACAAAAGATTAAGTTGCCTAATTATGAGTGGCGGTGAAGGCGTTGGTAACATGAGAAAAATTGCAGACATCCTTCTTAAAAATTTTGATTGCACTGTAAAGATTGTAGCAGGAAGAAATAAACAGCTTAAAAATAAATTGGAACAGTCATTAACAAATAAGTTTGGGGATAGAGTTAAGATTTATGGTTTTGTAGATAATATTCAAGACTTAATGCTTACTTCAGATATTGTGTTCACCAGAGCAAGTCCCAATGTTATGATGGAGGCAGTTTCATGCAACGTACCCATTGTAATGACTGGAGAACTTCCAGGTCAGGAACAAGGAAACTCATCTTTTGCAGAAAAACATAACTTAGGTATATATTGCCATAATACAAAGAATATATATAATATAGTTTATGAACTTTTGCAAGATAACAATAAAAAACTTGAGGGAATAAGAAGAGATCAGAGGAAGTACGTTAATTTTAATAGTGCTGAAGAAATAGTTGATTTTCTAGATAATATAGATATTGAAAGTGGTAATATTCCAGCATTAAAGTTAGTGGAAAACTTAATTTAAGCATATTTGTATTAATCATTATTTTTAGGATGGACAAAAATGAAATTATTTATCTTATGTATAGTTATAACTTATGTAATAGTACCAAATTTATATTATAGAAAGTTTTCAAATAAAATAATAAAAAAAGTTTCATCAAAAGAAAAAATAATCGCACTAACTTTTGACGATGGACCTGATCCAAGATATACTTTAGAGCTTCTTCACGTACTTAAACAAAACAATGTAAAATGTACGTTTTTTGTTCTTGCAGAAAAAGCAGGAAAATATCCAAGCATAATTAAACGTATTGAAGAAGATGGTCATTACATTGAGCTACATGCTTATAAACATACAAATGATATTTTTAAACTTCCAAACAAAACAGAAAAAGATTTTTCAAAATCATTAAGGATCATGAATGGACTTGGGTTAAAGGTTGAATTTTTCAGACCTACTTGGGGAATCTTTAATCCAGTGACATTTCATTGTGCTAAAATAAATCATTTGAAAATTGTGTTATGGTCAATACACGCTATGGATTGGAGTAGGTGGGTAACCGTAGATTATATTAAAAATAGACTTATAAAAAAGGTAAAGCCTGGAGACATAATACTACTACATGATGGGAGAGGTGCGAAAAACTCTCCATTAAAAACAATTAAAGCATTAAAAGCAGTTTTGCCTGCTTTAAAGAAAAATGGTTATAGATTTGTTATGATTAATGAAGTATATTCAAATTTCAAGGTGTGATTAGGGTGGAAATACAAGAAATTTAACTCTTGTCCCTTTGTGGACAGGGGTTTTTTATATTTTTAGGGGGGAATAAGAAGTGTATTGATAGAGCTGAGGAGCTAAAACAAAAACTTCATAATCTTGATATAAGAGTTGAATTGGATTCTTCTTCTGAGAGAATAGGTTATAAAATAAGGTCTAGTCAGTTCGAAAAAATACCATACATGGTTATTCTAGGCAAAAGAAAAGTTAAGAATGGAGTGATATCTGTTCGTTCAATATTTACAGGCAGTAATTAATATTGACATAGTATTGTCATAAATAAAGATTAATATAGAAACATAAAGAGTACCCCTTTATATTAGCCATCTGGTTTATTCCAGATGCTATTTTTTATCCGAATAAATGAGGAATTCTGAAGCAAGCCACATATGGTTGAAAATTTGTGTAATAGGATAATTATGTGAAAAGTGAAAATAATATGTATAATATTATTGACAATACAATACATATAATATACAATTACTACTAAACAAATATGAAAAATATGTATAAAAGTTCTGACTGGAAAACCAGAGGACGTATTTCTAATTAATTTAAATTAGAAATACGTCCTCTTTTTTAGTTTCAGAAGAGATTTGTTGCTTTTATGGGGGGATTTTTTATGAGTAAAGTAAATATAAAAGCTCCAGAGGTTCAGGTAAGAGAAAAAAGGCTTGGTTCGATTACAGGATTTGAGGGAACTGCAAAAGAACTGGTGGAACGTGGTCGATGCAGAAAACTAAAAGATAGTTCAAGAAATTTTAGTCAATGTATTGGGTGTAGTTCAGGGCAAGCACTTTGCCAACTGGCAATGATTAAAGATGCAGCGGTAATTAATCATGCACCAGTTGGTTGTAGCGGAGATTTTTTTTGTTTTAATTTTGTATATAGAGTAGGACAAATGGATAGAGATTTACCTGCAATAAATGGAAGATATTTCAGTACAAATTTAGAAGAAAAAGATACGATTTTTGGTGGAATAAAAAAATTGGAAGATACTATTCGTGAGGTTTATAAAAGAGTAAAGCCCAATGCTATATTTATAACCACTTCTTGCGCTTCTGGAATTATTGGAGATGACGTTGAGGGATCTGTTACTAAATTATCCGAGGAATTATCCATACCTGTTGTTTCATGTTTCTGTGAAGGCTTTAAATCTAAAATTTGGACCACTGGATTTGATTCGGCTTATCATTCCATAGTGAGAAAAATAGTAAAACCACCTAACCAAAAAAGTAATAAGGTCAATATCATAAATTTTTGGGGTAGTCATATTTTTGATGATTTGCTAAATGAACTTGGCTATGAGGCCAAATATATTGTTCCATTTTCAACTATAAATGAACTAGAGAATATATCAGAATCCGCAGCAACAATACAAATTTGTACTACTCTTGGAACATATCTAGGGGCAGCACTTGAACAGGTCTATGGTGTTCCTGAAATCAAATCACCTCCAGCTTATGGTATTGCTGGTACAGATAACTGGATTAGAGAACTGGGAAGAGTTTTAGATAGAAAACAGCAAGTTGAAGAAATAATAGAAGAAGAACATGAAAGGGTAATGCCTAAACTAGAGGAGTACCGAGAAAAACTTAAGGGAAAAACTGCTTATATTACAGCAGGTGCTGCCCACGGACATGCAATTATTGCACTATTAAGAGAACTTGGTTTAGATGTTCAAGGGGCTGCAATCTTTCATCATGATCTTGTATATGACAATGGCGACTCAGCATCTGATGCATTAGCACATGATGTAAGGACTTATGGTGATATTAAAAATTACAATGTATGTAATAAGCAGGCCTATGAATTAGTTAATATTTTAAATCGAGTACGACCAGATATTATGATTGCAAGACATGGTGGCATGACAATTTGGGGGGCTAAACTTGGGATTCCTACACTTTTAATTGGAGATGAGCAATTTAGCTTTGGATATCAAGGTGTATTAAACTATGCAAAAAGAATTTTAGAAACGTTAGATAATAAAGAATTTGTAACAAATCTTGCTAAACACAGCAGCATGCCTTATACAAAATGGTGGCTAGAGCAAGAGCCTTTTACTTTTCTTGGAGGAGGTGCTCATGTTAAAAATTATTGAACAACCTAGATTCTCATGTGCACTAGCGGCGCAGCAAACCGTAGTTGCAATTAAAAGAGGTGTACCAATTTTGCATTCGGGTCCTGGATGTGGTGGAAAGGTAAGCAGCCTAATAGGTCAAGGTGAAGGCTATGCAGGAGGAAATACCATTCCATGTACAAATTGTAGTGAAACTGAGATAGTATATGGCGGAGAAAAAAAGCTAAGGAGTGTAATTGAAGGTGCTTTTAAGGTTATTGATGCTGATATATATGTGGTTTTAACAGGATGTACCTCAGATATTGTAGGTGACGATGTACCATCTGTAGTTTCAACTTATCAAAAACTTAATAAACCCATAGTATATGCAGAAACAGGTGGCTTTAAAAGTAATAATTATGTTAGTCATGAAGTTGTTGTCAATGCGATTATTGATCAGTATGTAGATGAATTTTTTAATGATAAAGGAGTTATTAAAGGTCTTGTTAATGTTTTTGCAACTATTCCATACCAAGATCCATATTGGAATGGAAATTTAGAAGAAATAAAGAGGATTCTTGAAGGAATTGGACTTAAAGTTAATATTCTTTTTGGCAATGAATCAGGTGGTATTGAGGAATGGAAAACTGTGCCTTATGCTGAATTGAATATTGTAGTAAATGCTTGGGTTGGGTTAAAAGTAGCAAAAAATTTGCAAGAAAAATATGGAACACCATATTTCCACTTCCCATACCTACCCATAGGAGGTAAAGCCACATCGGATTTTTTAAGGCAGGTTGGAGATTTTGCAAAGCTGGATAAAAAAATGGTAGATGAGTTTGTAGATAAGGAAGAAAAAAAGTTCTATTCATTTATCGAAAGAACTGCAGATTTTATGTTGGAATTTAGATATGGTCTTCCTAGAAAATTTTATACTATTTTGGAGTCTTCCTATGCAATTGGATTCGCTAAATTTTTGCTAAATGAATTGGGGATTATACCAGCAAAACAATTTATTGTGGATGATACCCCAGATGAATATAAAGCAGCTATTGAAAATCAGTTTAAACATATTTCTGAATTTAGGTCATGCGAGGTAACTTTTGCTGTTGATGGAGGAGAAATACAAAAAGATATAAGGAATGGGGAACACAAAAATAGATCACTTATTTTAGGGAGTGCATGGGAAAGAGATCTTGCAAATGAGATAGGGGCTGACCTACTTATTGTTAGCCCTCCTGTTGCATATAGATTAGTGCTTAATGGCACTTATGCAGGATATAATGGTGGACTTAGAGCTATTGAAGATATATATGATATTGTACTTAATACTTATAGATAAAATTAATCGGTGTGGAAGTCTATGCACTAGATATTATTGGGAGTGATAAAAATGGGAGAAAGCAATTATGGATTTGATACGTTAAAGGTAAGGGCTGGATATGATCCAAAGAAACATAATTATGCAGTATCAGTACCAATATATGAAACTGCATCATTTGAATTAGGAGACACAGATAGAGCAGCAAGGCTTTTAGGATTTTCTGAACTTGGTTTTATTTATACTAGAGTTTCAAACCCCACTGTGGCAGTTCTTGAAGAGAGAGTAGCAACACTTGACGGAGCAGCAGCTGCTGTTGCAGTAGGATCAGGAATGGCGGCGGTTACCTATAGTCTTTTAAATGTGGCGGAGGGCGGAGGAACGATACTAACAACAAATAAACTTTATGGTGGAACAATAGATAGTTTTAATAAATTATTTCCTAAATATGGTATTAATATACACCGAATAGAAGATTCAGATAATCCAGAAGCATTTAGAGCTGCTATTACTAAAGATACAAAGGCTATTTTTCTGGAAACAATTAGTAATCCCAATGCTGCTATAGCAGATATAGAGGCTATAGTAAGGATTGCACACGAAAATGATATTCCACTAATTGTGGATAATACATTTGCCACTCCATACTTATTAAATCCAATAAAATATGGAGCTGATATAGTAATTTACTCAGCAACTAAAGCATTAGGTGGACATGGCAATGCCATAGCAGGGTTAATTTTAGATAGTGGCAAGTTTAATTGGGGCAATGGTAAATTTCCTCAATTCAATGAAAAATATCACAATCTTAGAGATGCTAGTGGAAATCCTAGAAGCATCTTGGAAGTTTTCCCACAAGCCCCTTTCGCTTTTCGAGTACGTCTCAATTATTTAACATATTTTGGAGCAGCACTTAGCCCATTTGATGCATATTTGATTCTTATTGGACTAGAAACTCTTTCAGAGAGAGTACAAAAGCAGGTTTCAAATACAGAAAAAATCATTAAATATTTAGAGAGTAATGAGAAGGTAGGGTGGATTAAGCATCCATCTTCAAAAGAGAGCCCTTACAAAGAGTTAAAAGAAAAATATTTACCTAAGGGAGCTGGATCCACTTTTACTTTTGGATTTAAGGGAACACTGGAGGAAATTAATAGATTTATCGATGCATTAGAAATATTTAGTTATCAGGCTAATTTAGGAGATGCAAGATCTTTAATTATAAATTCACCAAAAACAACTCATGGAGAACTCACACCTAAAGAACAGAAATTAGCTGGCATAACCCCAGATACTATTAGACTTTCTATTGGACTTGAAGAAGCAGAGGATTTAATTTCAGATTTAAAGCAAGGATTTGAAAGAGCGTTTGTATAACACAAAAGTATGGAAAAAAATTTTTAAGGAGAAGGTAATTTATATTGAAAAATTTTTCGGAATTTTTTTATGAAGGCAATGATAAGGAAGAAATATATGCTAAGCACTGGCCATCTAAAAGAAAAAATACAAAAGCTGTTATTCAAATAGCTCATGGATTAGGAGAAACAGCAAATTATTACAAAGAATTTGCTGAGGTGTCAGCTGAAAATGGTTTTTCTGTGTATGTTAATGAAGCAAGAGGACACGGCAGAACTGCTGGAGATGTCTATCTACCTTCATATAAAGAAAAAGCTGGGGATATCGGGAATGATGGATTTACTAAAATGATGGAGGATTTATACAATTTAACAATTCTCATAAAAAACAAATATTCAAATATACCGGTATTTTTATTAGGACATAGTATGGGGTCGATAGTTGCTAGATTGTATGCCATTGAATATGGTGATGAAATAAATGGGCTTATAAGCACAGGGACGATTCTAAATTCAATTGAAATAGACAGCCTATTAGCTGCAGTGGAAAAAGAGATCAAAAAAAATGGCTTAAAAGCAGATTGTAAAGACACTTATACCGCTATGTTTGGAAAGGTTAATGATTGCTTTAAGCCCATTAAAACTCAGCTTGATTGGATAACAAGTGACAGAAAAATGGTGGAAGAATCATTAAACTCGCAATATACAAATGTTTTGTTTGATAATGAATTTTATAAGTATTTTTTATTAGCCATAAAGGATTTACAAAACACTGATATGTTAATGAATATGCCACATAAATTGCCTATATACTTGTTAAATGGAGATAAGGACAGTATCACTGGATTTGGTGGTGATACATTAGCACAGTATAAAATGTATAAAAAATTAGGAATAAATAATGTTAAGTATAAATTGTATAAAAATTTTAGACATAGTATTTTGAGAGAAGTGAATCGCCAGCAGGTTTTTTATGATATTTTGGATTGGACTAATGAAAAAATTTAAAGGAGTGATAATGATGAGGAGGAAGAAAGTACTATTGGCCACTTTGACAATAATTACTTTAGTCACAACAGTGTTTTCTCTAAGTGGATGTGGAAGTACGGGAGGTAAAAGTAATAGTACTGGCACGTTGCAGGCAAAAGGTGACATTAAGCAAGGAGGAACTTTAACTTTATCAACTAGTGAACCTGACTTTTTGGATCCATATCTAGCATCAGCAGCTGATACTAGATCAGTACTTTTTAACGTATTTGAAGGGCTTGTAAAAACAGATGAAAGTGGTAATTTCATTCCGGCAGTTGCTAGTAGTTACTCAGTAGCAAAAGATGGATCAAAATACACTTTTAAATTGAGAAGTGGAATTAAGTTTCAGAATGGTAAGGATGTAACGGTGGAAGATGTAAAATATTCCCTAGATAAAGCTGCAGGTAAGGATACTGGGAAACCACTTGAAACTGAGTTATCAAATATTAAATCTGTTGATATTAAAGGTAGCGACACTATTGAGGTTAACTTAATAAATCCAGATACGGAATTTCTTCCATATTTGACGTCTGCAATCATACCTAAGGATTACAAAGATGAAAATACTAAACCTATTGGAACTGGACCTTTTAAAATAGCCAGTTATGTGCCTCAGCAACAAATCATATTAGAAAAAAATAAGGATTATTGGCAAAAGGATTTACCACACTTAGATAAAGTAGTGTATAAGATTACAACGGATTCCAATGCAGTTTTGCTTCAGTTAAAAGCAGGAAGTATAGATGCAGCATTTATAACTAAAGATCAAGCTGAACAGTTGTCACAGAACTACAATACTTTGGAGGGGAGTGCTAACTTAATCCAATTATTAGCATTAAATAATGCACAAAAACCTTTTGATGATGTTAGAGTAAGGCAAGCCTTATACTATGCTATTGATACTCAAAATATAATTGATACAGTGGCAAGTGGTGTAGGAAAACGGGCGGGTACTAATTTCTTCTCTAGTTATAAAAAATATTTTCAATCAGGCCTTGAAAAAACTTATAATAAAAATATTACAAAGGCAAAACAGTTATTAAAAGAGGCGGGATATCCCAATGGATTTGAAACTACAATAACAGTACCTTCTGTTTATCAATTTCATGTGGATACAGCTCAAATAATTGTAGAACAACTAAAAGAAATAAATATAAAAGCTACAATAAAACCGGTTGAGTGGGGAGTTTGGCTTAGTGACACGTATAAAGGAAGAAAATATGATACAACAATTGTAAGTCTTGATGCAGATTATGTATCCCCAAGGGCATTACTTGAAAGATATGTATCAAATAATTCGGAAAATTTTGTGAATTTTAAGGATCCGAAATACGATGATTTATTTGCAAAAGCTGTTAAAGAAAAAGATGATACAAAAAAAGTTGAAGAGTATAAAGAGCTACAAACCATATTAAATAAAGATGCGGCTTCTGTATTTATTCAGGATCAAGAAAAAGTTGTTGTGCTTAAAAAGGGATTGGAAGGCTACAAGTTTTATCCATTATATGTGCAAGACTTAGCCTCGATTTATTATAAAAAGTAACAATTGGGTGTGGTAGTATTTTTTCGGATTTATAAAAAGAGGTGATTGTATTATGAAATATGTAGTTAGAAAGATTATTACATTAATAATTACTTTAGTATTTGTTTCTGGTTTCACCTTTTTTGCATTTAATGTTGTACCAGGAGATCCTGCACTTGTGATGCTTGGCACCAACGCATCACCACAAAAGCTTGAAAATCTAAGAGAGGAACTAGGCTTAAATCAAAGTTTAGTAAAAAGATATATAAGTTGGAGTGGTAATTTTGTTAAGGGGGATATGGGAAAATCAATACGATTTTCCCAGCCCGTTAAAAATTTAATAGTTAGTAGAATTCCAGTAACGTTTAGTCTTGCACTAATGTCATTATTATTAATTGTAGCTATTTCCATTCCACTTGGAGTTTATTCAGCAAAAAAAGAGGGAACTTTTATTGATGTTATTATAAGTACCACTAGTCAAATTAGTAGATCTATACCATCTTTTTTTATGGGTATTATTTTGATTTTGGTATTTGGTATTATACTACAGCTGTTTTCACCTGGTAAATATGTTGATTATAATCAGGATATAGTGGGATTTTTTTTATATTTGATTTGTCCATCCCTTGCTATAGCAATCCCGAATATTGCCACCTTAGTTAAGTTTTTAAGAGCAGGGGTTTTAAATGAAATGTCAAAGGATTATGTTAGAACAGCCTACAGTAAAGGAAATAAAGAAAACTCTGTTTTATATAATCATATATTAAAAAATGCCATTATAACAGTAATAACTTTAATGGGTATGATTATTTCTGAAATCTTGGCAGGAAGCCTAATAATAGAGCAATTGTTTGGTCTGCCGGGAATTGGAAGCCTCCTAATTATGTCAGTATCAACTAGAGATTTTCCACTAATTCAGGCACTTGTATTATACATTGCATTTATTGTTATATTTATAAATTTTCTGGTGGATATTCTTTATCAAATAATTGATCCTAGAATCAGGGTTAGATAAGGCATCTTCAAAAAAATAACAAGTCAGTATGCTAGTCTATTTTCTTGATTGTGCCTAAAAATGTTTTTTGGAGGCAGATATGAAAAAACGCTATAATTGGAATCTAATAGTTGGTTATGTATTAACAGGATTTATAATACTATTAATGCTTATTGATGTGTTTTGTGCACCATACAATCCAGATAAGATGAATGTAGCTGAAAGGTTTCAGGCGCCGAATATAAGGCATCTGTTAGGTACAGATAATTTTGGAAGGGATATTTTTAGTAGAATAATTAGTGGAATAAAGACAACATTTTTTGTTGCTATAAGCACAGTTGCCTTTGGTACATTCTTCGGCGTTATTTTTGGAGGGGTTGCTGGTTATATAGGTGGATGGATTGACGAAATAATTATGAGAGTTAACGATGCTATATTAG
The DNA here is from genome assembly GCF_000686725.1 of Clostridium akagii DSM 12554. Taxonomy (GTDB): domain Bacteria; phylum Bacillota; class Clostridia; order Clostridiales; family Clostridiaceae; genus Clostridium_I; species Clostridium_I akagii. Next base: position 138,416 of record NZ_JMLK01000007.1, read on the forward strand.
CATTTCCAGGGATAATACTTGCGTTAGTTATCGTTACCGTTTTAGGACAGGGTAAATATCAAATTGTGTTAGCACTTGGAATTATTTTTGTACCTAGTTTTTCCCGTATTGCTAGAAGTGAATTTTTACAGCTAAAGGATCAGGAATTTGTAAAAAGTGCTAAAGTGTTTGGTGCCAGTCCCCTTAGAATTATGTTTGTGCATATTTTGCCTAATACATATCCTGCACTTTTATCTGCTATAACCATAGGATTTTCTAATGCCGTATTATCTGAATCTTCATTAAGTTTTTTAGGTTTTGGAGTTAAACCACCAGACCCAAGTTTAGGTAGAATGCTTTCAGAAGCTCAGGGTTACTTGTTTAATGCACCCTGGTATGCTATTACCACTGGAGTAGTAATAGTTATAACTGTTTTGGGTTTTAACTTTATTAGTGAAGGAATAAGAAAAGTATATGAGAGGTGATTACAATGGCACAAGAATTACTTAGTATAAAAAATCTTTCTATAGGGATAAATGGAATTAATGAATGTAGCGATGTGGTAAACGGAATTTCCTTTGGTATAAAAAATGGTGAAATAATGGGTATTGTAGGAGAGTCAGGTTGTGGAAAGAGTATCACTGCACTATCTATTATGGGACTGCTACCTAAAAATGCAATGATTAGAGAGGGAAGTATTCTATTTAATGGTATTGAGCTAAGTGGCATTAATAAGGAAGAACTAAGAAAAATTCAAGGTAAAGATATATCCATAGTATTTCAAGAACCAATGACATCACTAAATCCACTTATAACTATTGGAAAACAGGTTGGGGAGGTTTTGAAAATTCATTTTAAATTTACAAAATTAGAAAGAAAAACTATGGTTATAGATACATTAAAAAAGGTTGGGCTAAAATCTCCAGAAGAATTGTATGATTATTATCCTCATCAATTGTCAGGTGGTATGAGACAACGGGTTATAATAGCCATGGCAATAATTTGCAGGCCGAAGCTAATTATTGCAGATGAACCTACAACGGCTCTTGATGTAACAGTACAGGATAAAATATTGGACTTATTAAAAGAGATAAATAGAGAATTTAAAACCACAATTTTATTTATATCCCATGATTTATCGGTTATAAATAAATTATGTGATAATGTTGTGGTTATGTATGCTGGGGACATTGTAGAAGAAGGGATTACAAGAAATATATTTAACAATCCAGTACATGAATATACAAAAGGCCTTATAGGTTCAATACCAAGTAAAGAGAAAAAGGGTAAAAGGTTAGTAAATATTAAAGGGAAAGTACCTTCTATAACAATTAAAAAAATTGGCTGTGGATTTGCGCCTCGTTGTGATAATACAACGGACCAATGCTTTTTGGAAAAACCACAAATTATAGAAATAGGATATAAGCATAAAGTAGCATGTTATTCTACTAAAAGGGACAGTGATATAAATAATGTGGGATGACTTAGTGCTAGAAGTGAAAAATTTATGCAAAATTTACTATAATCAAAACTCTTCAATTTTGGGTAAGGGTGAACCTAAAGAGATTTTAAGGGATATTTCTTTTAATATTAAGAAGGGGGAAATCTTTGGATTAGTAGGTGAAAGTGGTTGCGGAAAGTCAACTCTTGGAAGATCAATAGTTGGTTTAAATAAGGACACAGAAGGTCAAATTATTATTAACGGTGAAGAACAAAAACATATAAAAAATTTAAGTGAAAAGGTACAGATTATTTTTCAGGATCCATCCAGTTCATTAAATCCTAGCAAAAAAATAGGATGGATACTTGAGGAACCATTAAAAATTCATAAAATTGGGAATAAACAACAGCGAATAGTTAAAGTAAATGAGATTTTAGAAATTATAGGACTTGATAGTAGTTATAGAGATCGATATCCAAAGGAATTAAGTGGAGGGCAAAGGCAAAGGATAAGTATAGGAAGTGCTCTTATGCTTAGGCCAAATCTTATAGTTGCAGATGAGCCTGTTTCAGCATTAGACGTATCTATACAAGCCCAAATTTTAAACTTATTGCAGGACTTGCATGAAAAATTTAATTTAGCCTATCTTTTTATATCCCACAATTTGGATGTGATTTATTATATGTGTGATAGAGTAGCTGTGATGTATGCTGGTGAAATTGTGGAACTTGCTAAAGTAGAAGAAATTTATAATAATCCATTACACCCTTATACAAAAGCATTGGTGGGTTCAAGTACTCCTTTTATTTACCAAAATGACTTTTTGGTAAATAAAATAAACTCAGAAAATACAGTGACTGATGTTCTAGAAGAGGGTTGCAAGTATTTAAAAAAATGCCCTTATCATAAATCAATATGTAAAACAAATACTGTGGGTATGAAAAATGTTAGTTCCAGTAGTGAAGAAAAACATTTAGTAAGATGCAAAATGTTTTAGTGTAAGATGATTTAATTAGTATTAAGCATTTGGTTGATTCCAAGTGCTATTTTTTATTTATTCTATAATAAGATTCACATAAAAAATATTCAAAACTACCTTTATGATTACAATAGTATATAATATAATGTGTATAGTGATTAATGCATATGAAATATATAATAGGTAAAATAAGTAATGTTATACAATTTAGGAGTTGGGGTTATGTCAGAAAAAACTAGTATAAAAGAAGAACAGAAAATAGAAATAAAAAAACCTAAGATGTATAAGGTTCTTATGCATAATGATGATTACACTACTATGGAATTTGTTATTCAGGCGCTAACTGAAATATTCAAAAAAAGTGCTATTGAGGCTACACAAATAATGTATGATGTTCATAGAAAAGGCGTGGGAGTCGCAGGTATATATACATACGATATTGCAAAAACAAAATCAAATCAGGCAATGGATATGGCAAAGGAAAGCGGCTTTCCCTTTAAATTAAGTATGGAAGAGGAATAATTATGAAAATGGATGATTTATTAAATGAAATAATTACTGCAGCGTATAATGAGGCAAAAGATAAAGGTCATGAGTATCTTACTCCAGAGCACATTCTTTATGCTTCTTTGTTTTTTGACGAAGGAAAGAGATTAATCAAAAATTGTGGTGGAGATATTGAATTACTGAAAAATGATTTGAATAATTTTTTCAAAGAGAATATGGATATTCTACAAAATAGTGAACCGGTGCAGACAGAAGGAATACAAAACATTTTAAGTGAAGCAGCGGAGCATGTTTTATCAGCAGGTAAAGATGATATTAAACTAGGGGATATTATTGTAGCTATTTATGATGAAGAAGATTCCTTTGGAAGTTATTTTATTAAAAAACAAGGAATAAAAAAACTTGATATTTTAAACTACATTACTCATGGTATAAGTCTTGTAGAAGATGATGAAGAAATTGAAATTTATAGTGAAAATCTTGGAAAAGCACACGAAGAAGAGTTCAACGACAACAGAGTAAAAAACAAAGAGGATTTCCTTAGCAAATACACTGAGGATCTAACTGAAAAAGCAAGAAGAGGTAAAATTGATCCGCTTATAGGTAGAGAGGATGTTCTAGAAAAGACTATTCAGATATTATCAAGAAGGTTTAAAAACAATCCTATACACGTTGGTGAGCCTGGGGTAGGTAAGACAGCAATAACAGAAGGTTTAGCACAAATGATAGTGCAAGACAAAGTACCAAAGGCACTTAGGGGAAGTAAGGTATATTATCTTGATATGGGAAGTTTACTTGCAGGGACTAGGTATAGAGGAGATTTTGAAGAAAGAATTAAAAAGGTTTTGAATAGACTAAAAAAACAAGAAAATGTTATTGTTTATATTGATGAAATTCACACTATAATAGGAGCTGGTGCGGTTTCTGGTGGGGCAATGGATGCTTCAAATATTTTAAAACCATTTCTTTTGGATGGAAAGATTAAATTTATAGGGGCAACTACCTATGATGAGTATAAGAAGATTTTTGAGAAGGACAGAGCACTATCTAGGCGATTTCAGAAAATAGAAATATTAGAGCCTTCAGCAAAAGATACCTATGCTATTTTACTGGGACTAAAGGAGAACTATGAAAAGTTTCATCAAGTTAAATATACTGATGAGGCATTAAAAACAGCGGCGGAATTATCTGCAAAGTATATCAACGATAGATTTCTCCCAGATAAGGCCATAGATGTTATGGATGAGGTTGGGGCATATGTTAAACTACATAAAGAAAATGAAGATGATATAGGTATTATTGATGTGAAAGATGTGGAAAAAGTAATTGCATCTATGGCAAAGATTCCAGAGCAAAACGTTTCTACAAATGAAACTGAAAAATTGAAAAAACTTGAAAGCACTATTAAAAAGGATATATATTCACAGGATGAGGCTATAAAAATAGTAGTTAGAGCTATAAAACGTTCAAGGGCAGGTTTTAATGAGGATGGAAAAACTGTGGCAAATCTACTTTTTGTAGGACCCACTGGAGTTGGAAAAACAGAAATCTCAAGAAAACTTGCAGAGAATCTAGGAATACCACTTATAAGGTTTGATATGAGTGAGTATCAGGAAAAACATTCAGTATCAAAACTTATAGGAGCACCACCAGGATACGTAGGATATGAAGAAGGTGGAATTTTAACAGATGCAGTTAGAAAAAGACCTTATTGTGTTTTACTACTAGATGAAATAGAAAAGGCTCATCCAGATATTTTAAATGTTCTGCTTCAACTGATGGATTATGCAACACTTACAGATAATACAGGTAAAAAAGCGGATTTTAGAAATGTGATATTGATAATGACTTCAAATGCAGGAGCTGCAAAGCTTGGGAAATCTGTAATTGGTTTTGGAGAAAGAAAACAGCAAAGTGAGGAAATTAAAAAAGAAGTGGAAAAAACATTTTCACCAGAGTTTAGAAATAGACTTAATGATATTGTTGTATTTAATAATATGGATGAAAATATGGCGCTTCTTATTGCTAAAAAAAGTATAAGAGACTTTGAGGCGAAACTATTAACAAAAAATATAAAATTAGAGGTTACAGATGCTTGTTATAAGTGGATTGCAGAGAAAGGGTACTCTTCTGTTTATGGAGCAAGAGAAATTTTAAGGGTTGTTGAGCAAAACATTAAACCTCATTTTGTGGATGAAGTTTTGTTTGGAAGTCTATCTAACGCTGGAACGGCAACAATTGATATTAAAGATGGAGAAATAGTAATTACTAGTGAAGGCAATATCTCAGAGTAGCAAAAATATACCATTGATGCATGAGAGCAGTATGGCAAGGGATGTTCGGAGGCTTCTGGCCACGAGCATCCCTTACTTTGTAGATTTTTTAGAATATTTAAATTGAATAAACATTCTCATTATGGATTTCGATAGAATTATTAAAGGAAAACATAAAGACCTAAACTCAAAAGGAAATATTTCAGCATAGGATAAAAAAACTAAAGTTAATAATAAACATCCTACTACTAAAGAGCTTATTTTGTAGGATTTAACAAAACCCTTTTTATTTTCAATTTTAGTATTTGTAGTTAAAGCATATGCAAGCATATCAAAATTTGTTTCTGTTCTCGTTATTCCATACACAATAGTGCACAATCCTATTATAAATACTAACAGTGTAAATATATTATTAATAACATTCATAATAATACCACCCCATCTTAGTTTCTAATATTTTAAGCATTTAATAATAGCAGTTGCCTTTTAACTAAACCTTGCTTCAATTTTTACTATAAATATATCCTTATTCAATTATATACAATATTTACCTTAGCAGTCAATGGTGTAAACACCAACCTATTCATGCCGTATATAATAATCAATGATTACGTTTACAACAGCAAATATTAATGATATATTAAACAAGTATACTAATAATGCAAACGTTTGTCTAAATCTACTTGAAACGAAGATATCTGTTTATGAAGTATGCATAAAGTAAATATAATGGATAAAGTTAAAGGGGGTAGTTTTAAAAATGAAAACTAAGGTTAATTTATTATCAAAACAAGTGTTATTGTATTTGCTTATAATAGGGGTACTGCTTTGCCTTGTATTCTTTACTGTTAAAGAATACAAACCTATAAAAAACAAAACTCAAACGGTACATATTAGTAAAAACAGCGTTAAGGCTGGAGTAATATTTCACGCTTTTGATTGGTCATTTAATACTATAAAAAATGAATTACCTAGCATTGCATCAGCGGGATATAAATCTATTCAGGTTTCTCCAGTTCAGGGAACTAAAAGTCCAAGCACCGATGCTTCTACTTGGTGGCTACTTTATCAGCCTACAAATGAATCTCTTGGAAATTCACAGCTTGGAAGTTATGATGATTTTAAATCACTTTGCACCGTAGCAAAGACCTATGGAATATCAATAATTGTAGATGCAGTGATGAATCATATGGCCAATAATGGTAACCCAGATCAGCTTGACTCTTCTGTTGACTCAAGTTTTCAAAATTTAAGTTTATATCATAAGCAAGGACAGTGTAGTAATTGGAATGATCGTCATGACATAACACAAAAGGGTATTGGTATGCCAGATTTAAATACTCAAAGCAAGGTAGTTCAAAGCAAGGCAATCAAATTTCTTAATCAATGCATAGATGCTGGTGCTAGTGGATTTAGATTTGATGCAGCTAAGCACATTGAAACAAATATAGGGCTAGATGCCAATAAGTCTTGGGCAGGTAACTATTGGGATAATGTTCTTGGAAATTTGCATAACAAATCTAAAATATACATATATGGAGAAATACTACAAGATGAAACAGTAGATAATGTTGCAGCATATGAAACATTTATGAATGTTACAGCTAGCAAATATGGGTATAATTTAAGAGATGCAGTTACTTCAAACGACTTAAGCAAGGCTAGCGATATGGATGGACTTAAACCCACTAATTGCGTTGATTATGTTGAAAGCCACGACAATTATGAAGATGGAACAAGCAAAGATTTAACGGATTTGCAAAGAAAGATGGGATGGGCCATTGTTGCTTCACGCTCAGGAGCTACTCCTTTATTTTTTGACCGGCCTACTTCTTCTGTTGGTAGTGAAGGGGATGGACTTTGGAAAGATTCAGATGTGGTAGCTATTAATAAATTTCATAATCTTATGGATGGAAAAAATGAGCACCTAAGATGGACAAACAACAATGAAACCATGCTAATCCAACGTGGAACAGCAGGAGTAGTTATTGTAAATGATGGAACAAGTACAAACCTTAATTTAGTTACGAATTTGGCAAATGGCAATTATACAAATCAAGGCAGTGTAAGCTGTGAACTAACAGTTTCTAACGGAAGAATTAAAGGCGTTATTCCGGAAAACTCAATAATTATTTTAACAAAATAAAAAAATCTTTACATTTTATACCATAAGGTATAAAATGTAAAGAAAAGTGAACGGAGGTTCATAGGTGCAATACTTAAAAGAAGAAGTGAGAGATAAGATTCTTTCAATAGCCTTAGGTGAGTTTAAAAAAAATGGATATTTAGCTGCATCCATGAGAAATATTGCATCAGGTTCAGATATCGCATTAGGCAGTATTTATAGATATTTTACTAATAAACAAGCACTTTTTGAAACATTAATTGATCCAGTTTACAGTAAAATTTTCACCTATCTTTCAAAGATACAGGAACAAATTAATGAATCAGTACTAAGCAATAATTGTGCACCTATGCCATATGTAAATGATATTGTAAATGAATTAGTTGAAATAATCATGGAGTCTGATGCAGAAATTATGATAATATTCAATAAAAGTAAGGGCTCAAAGTACGAGAATGTTAAAGAAGAACTTGTAAATTTAATTAACGATATTAACGTGCAGTCCTATCCTAAAAGTATAGCCCGTGATGAAAACAATAGAACCATGATTTATGTTGTTTCCTATACATTAGTTGAGGGTATTTCGCTTATATTAAAGGAAGATTATGATGTAGATAGGATTAAGTTGCTTATAAATAAATTAATATATATATCTTTTAAAGACTTACATATAAGACTTGATGGGCTTAAAAGTGAAGATAACAATTAAATATTTGCGATAAACTTAATTTATTTTTTTATTTTAATAATGAACAATAGTTCACTATACAAAAGGAGGATTCAAATGTTAGCACTAAAAAAGCCTAGGATGAGGCTTATGTTACTGTCAATTGCAATTGGGTCATTTATGTCAGTTATGGACTCAAATGTTGTCAATGTGGTTCTTCCAGTTATTCAGAATTATTATCATGTAACTTTATCCATAGTGGAGTGGGTTGTCACTGCTTATCTGTTAATAGTAAGCAGTTTACTGCTCACATTTGGTAGAATATCAGATATCTTTGGACATAGAAAAATTTATCTAACAGGATTCATAATTTTTACTATTGGGTCATTTCTATGTGGGCTTTCTATTAGTATTCAGATGCTTATTGGATGTCGCATATTTCAAGCACTTGGAGCAGCAATGATGTTTTCCTGTAATTTTGCCATAATCACAGATTATGTTGCCCCTGAAAGTAGAGGAAGGGCATTCAGTGTTACTGCAATTGCAGTGGCAGTTGGAACTTGCAGCGGGCCGGTAGTTGGAGGAGCACTGGCAAGCTTACTAGGATGGCAAAGTATATTTTTTATGAATATTCCCTTTGGTATTGTGGGCATTTTTCTTGCATCTAAGAGCATACCTATGGATTCAAAAGGAACCCCCGTGTCATTTGATATAAAAGGCAGCATTCTCATTTTTCTAGCACTTTTTATAGTTCTGCTACCTCTTAATCTTGGGGGCAATAAAGGCATAAATTCCATACTATTTGCTACTATGATTGTTGTAAGTCTAATACTCTTCATAGTATTTTTTTTCGTTGAAAGAAGGTCAAAATACCCATTGCTTAATCTGGGATTGTTCCAAAATCGTGTTTTTTCATCAAATGTTGCAGCCGCTACATTCAACTATATGGCACAGTTCATTCTTGCGTTCATAGCTCCGTTTTATCTGGAAAAAGTCAGGATGCTTTCTACCGCAATGACTGGGCTTGTTTATATTCCAATGCCTCTTGCCATCATACTGGTTGCAATTAGCATTGGGAGATTATCTGATAATCATGACAATCGCATAATGGCCTCTTTCGGTATGGGCTTAATGGCTTTTGGTTTGTTACTTCTTTGCTTTTTAAAATCTGATACTCCCTATTGGTATATAATTATTTCTATGATTCTAACTGGAGCTGGTTCGGGAATGTTTCAAATACCCAATAATAGTACTATTATGGGTAATGCACCTAAACTTCAGCGTGGTGAGACATCAGGTATTCTAGGCACTATGCGCAATATTGGCATGGTCATAGGGGTGGCTATTAGCGGTGTGCTTTTTAACCATGTTTCTGCAACAGCCCAAACTACTTATGCAAAGCGTGGTCTGACTGGTTATTCCCTCACAAATCCATCCATTGTCAAGGGAATGGAAGCCACGGTTTCCGCCGCTGTTATTTGCGCATTACTAGCCATGGTATTTTCCCTAATGCAGGGTAAAAATCAAAAACACAAGGTATAAGTATATCCTTGATGATGCCTAATACAATTAGTATGAATAAGTTAGCTATTATGTGAGAGAATAAACTTGTATATGAATATTAAAAAAGATATTTTATCAATATATAAGGTAGGGATATTATGAGCAATAAGCTAAAAGTTACAAAAAAGAAAATGGCTTCATTAGGATTAAAAAAGGAGGAAGGTAGTGACTATGAGTATATAGAACCTTCTGAAAAAAACAAGTCAAAATACAAGCCAGTAAAAAAAGAGCCTAAATGAAGGTTCTTTTTTATTTTAATCTAATTTTAATTTTTTTGAGGATAATATACTATAATAGAGGTAAATACAACGTATCATAAAGAGGTGATTAAGGTTATGGAAGAATTTAAAATACTTATAATAGAAGATGAAAAACAAATGGCAATGTTTATTGAAATGGAGTTAAATCATGAGGGATATAAAACAAGTATTGCCTATGATGGAAATGACGGCCTAAGGAAAATAGAAAATGGTAAATACGATTTGATTATTTTGGATCTTATGCTTCCAGGGCTCGATGGCATTGAAGTTTGCAAAGAGGTAAGAAAATTTTCCAAGGTGCCGATTATAATGCTTACTGCTAAAAGTGATATAAGTTATAAGGTAAAAGGTCTTGATATTGGCGCTAATGATTATATGACAAAACCTTTTGTTATAGAAGAACTTCTAGCAAGGATAAGGGTACTGCAGAGAGATGATGCATCACAATATAAATATGAAGAAATAAAGCTAGGTGATATAGTTATGAATAATAATAGCCATCAAGTATTACGAGGAGGCAAAAAAATCGATCTAACCAAAAAAGAATATGATTTATTAGAAACATTACTTATAAATAAAAATATTGTGCTTACAAGAGAACAGCTCATTGAGAAGATTTGGGGTTATGAGTATGAGGGAGATACTAATGTGGTGGATGTATTTATAAGGTATTTGCGATGTAAAATAGATGATGAATTTGAAAATAAATTAATTACTACCGTTAGGGGTGTAGGTTATGTAATTAAGGGTGATAAATAATGAATATAAAGTTTTTTAAAAAGGCTAAAATTTCTGTTAAATTAACGATAATCTATGCTATTATGTTTTCACTTATATTACTGATACTTAATGCTTCGGTGCTCCTAGGAATAAAAAATTATTTTTATTCCCAAGGAAATAAACAGGTTGGGGATGTTAACAATATATTTATAAATAATGTGGGGAAAACATCTGGGAACATTGATGTATCAGATAAAAAGCTTTTATTAAATATACCTGCAAAAGAAAATTTATTTATAAAGGTAACACAAAATAATGGAAAAATTCTTAATGTTTCAGATAGATTTCACTATAAAATAGCGAACAAAGAGCCATATAATATAATACAACATCTAGAGGAACAAGATAGGCATTTATTATACGAAAACATAAAAATTAAGAGTAATAAATATGGTACTGTAAATTTACAAATAGTTAAAGATATGGATAGAGAATATGATTTTATGAAGATTTTGTTTGCTCTAATGGCAACAGCCGATTTTATAGGTATTATTCTTTCAATTTTCATAGGATATTTTATGAGTAAAAGGATGTTAAAACCTATTGATAATATTACTAAAATAGCTGAAAATATTAGCATTAATAATCTTAAAGAAAGAATAGATATAAAAGGACCTGAGGATGAACTAAAAAGACTTGGCAGCACTTTTAATACTATGATAAACAGGCTTCAAGATTCTTTTGACAGGCAGGCTGAGTTTGTATCAGATGCTTCCCATGAACTTAGAACACCCATTGCTGTTATTAAAGGATATGCCAATTTACTAGACAGATGGGGCAAGGACGACAGGGAGGCTTTAGAAAAATCAATTTATGCAATTAAGTTTGAAGCTTCTAATATGGCTGACATGGTGGAGCAGCTACCTTTTCTTGCTAAGGGAGATAGCGGTGCTTACAAAATGGAAAAATCTAATTTCATGCTTAATGAATTAATTGATCAGGTTCTTGATGAAAGCAGTCTCATTGCTAAAAATAAGGTTATAAGTAGCGATCAAAATGATATAACAAAAATTTTTGCAGATTATAATACAATAAAACAAATGCTAAGAATTTTTATTGAGAACAGTATTAAATTTACTCCAGAGCAGGGGAAAATAGTTATAAATTCTGTAGTACACAATAAATCTGTAGAGATAATGATAAGTGATACTGGTATTGGAATACCCAAAGAAGAAATAGAAAATGTTTTTGATAGATTTTACACTGTAGATAAATCTAGAGCAAAGGAAAAAACTGGTACGGGCCTTGGACTGTCCATTGCAAAGCGCATTGCGGATCTACATGGTGGAACTATAAAACTTACCAGTGAAGAGGGAAAGGGAACTAAGGTAAGTGTTAAATTAAATCTCAGTGTTTAGAGGATCATCAATTTAAAATTTGTATACTCATGATGATTTTGTTACAATTGAGTTGTTAAACATTTATGTTTATCTCATTAGTTATGTTTTGCCTAGTAACTTAATTATAACAGGATATTTTATAGGTGTTTTTCTTTTTTCCATCGTTGCAAAATCATTCAACGCAGTTCATTTCCAGTGTAGATTGCTGGAAATGAACAATACAACTCTAACAGACAGAGTAAAGGAGGAAACTCAAATTGGAAATACGAGTTTTACGATATTTTGTTGCGGTAGTGGAGGAAGGTAACATTTCCAATGCTGCAAAAATTCTTAATATAACACAGCCTACACTAAGCCGTCAGATAAAAAATCTAGAAGATGAATTGGGAGTAGAGTTGTTTGCAAGGGGGAATAAACAGATTACCCTTACTGAAGATGGAGTGTTACTTCATCAACGGGCTATGGAGATTATAGAGTTGGCCGATAAAACTGCTAGTGAATTCCAGGGGCAAAAAGAGAATGTTAGTGGTACTATTTCAATTGGTACTGTAGAATCTAATGGGGTACCATATATAATGGATATTTTGAAAGAATTTTCAGATGAATATCCGAAAGTTCAATTTTGTATATACAGTGGTTATGTTGATGATATTAAGGATAAAATTGATAAAGGACTGGTTGATATTGGACTATTAGTAGAACCAGTTGAAATATCAAAGTATGATTCCATAAAGCTTCCTTACGAGGATAGATGGGGAGTTATTGCTCCTAAAGATCATGAAATTGCTAGAAATAAGGTTGTAACAATTGAAGATATTGTTAAATATCCACTGATTATTCCAAGAAGAGCTATGATTGGTGGAGAGATAAAAAGCTGGCTAGATCCTTATGTTGGGAAAACGAGAGTAGTTGCAGCTTATAATTTGTTAGCTAATGCTACCTATCTTGTATCAAATGGAACTGGTATTGCAATAGCCTTGGATGGAGCCATGGGGGTAAATGAAAATAAAGAAAATGTATTTATATTATTAGAGCCCAGAAGAAGTGTAGGCAGTGTGCTTGTATGGAGGAAAAACCATATTTTTACAACAGCTTTAACTTTATTGTCAAAAATGATTAGACAAAGGTATTGTTTTGATGAAATACTCTAACATATGCCTTTAAAGTATAGAGATACGTAGAATATAGGCATTAGACATTGTGTAGAACCTTGAGTAAAATATACTCAAGGTTCTTTTGCATTAAGATAAAACAAAAATGGAGGAATTAAATATGAATAATTTAGTAATTTATGCACATCCAAATCCAAAGAGTTTTGGAATGGGAATAGTTAATACTGTAGTTAAAGCGTCTAAAGAGAAAGGAGCTAATGTTAGAGTTAGAGACCTGTATGAAATAGGATTTGATCCAATACTTAAACCATCGGATTTTGTAGATCTTCAAAATGGAATAGTAGCAGAAGATATTGCAGTAGAACAGGAGAATATTAAATGGGCAGATGTTATTACATTTGTTTATCCAGTTTGGTGGGCATCATTTCCTGCTATTTTAAGAGGATATGTAGATAGAGTATTTTCTAATGGGTTTGCATTTAAAAATGAAAGGGGAACTCCCGTGGGGTTATTAAAAGGCAAGAAGGGATTGTTATTTTGCACTACGGGCACTCCGAGTGAATTTTATTCTGCAAGTGGGATGCATAATTCAATGATACAGACTTCAGATGAAGCTGTATTTAATTTCACAGGTATAGAACAAGTAAAACATGTTTTTTTTGGTTCGGTACCTTCTGCTACTGATGAAATACGTAATGATTATCTGGAAGAAGTGAAAAAAATAGTAAAAGATACCTTGAAATAAACAAAGATATCACCTGATTATATTAGTAATGTTTCAGTGGCAAATGTGATGAAGAGAATTAAAATTGTTTATGCTGCTACTAACTTTTATTGAATAAGCATAACAATAACAATGAAACCATATTTGGATATAAAAATATGGCTCCATTGTAAATATGCGGGCAACTTCATAAATGTTATTCCACATGTTTAATATGAGAAAGGGAATAGTAGATCAATACGAGTTGGTTAGAAATTCATAAAATTATAAAAAATACCTATCTACGCATAGTCACGGGAGAAATTAACATAGTGTATATAAAAAATAATACTACTTGATAGGAGAAATTATTGTATGCTTTCAAATGAAAAAAGTGAATCTGAGATTGTTTTAGATTTCCTAGTAAAATTAGCACCTACACTCCAAAAGTTAATACCTTTAGATTGCATTATTGGCATAGCTGATACAGAAAAGTTTCTTTGCAGTATCCCAGGAGAAAAGATAAGATTACCAATAAATACGATTGGAACTGCTATTTCAGAAGAAGTTCCAATAGGTAAAGCTATTAGGTCTGGAAAACCTGAAAAAATGATAGCGCCTAAAGAAGCGTTAGGAATTAGTTTTCAAGCGACAGCCATTCCTATATTTGATAATCAAGGAATGGTAATTGGAGGAATCGGATTAGGTATTGGGTTGGAGAATCGAGAAATTTTAATTAATAATGCAAATTTAGTAGAAACATCATCAAAACAAACGTTAGCTACTATAGAAGAACTTTCTGCGTCAGCATTACAGTTATCAACACAACAATCATATCTCCAAAACTTAGCGAAAGAGGTAACTGAGCAAATAAGGGAAACAGAAAAAATAATTGAACTAATAAGAGGAATAGCACACACTTCAAATATACTTGGTCTAAATGCATCTATTGAATCAGCTAGAGCCGGAGAATATGGTAAAGGCTTTTCAGTAGTGGCAACAGAAATTCGGAAAATGGCCGAGAATAGTTCAAGCGCAGTAAAAGATGTTGAAAATATTTTAAATAAAATTAAAGAAAAGATAAAAGTAATTGATGAAAAGATTGATGAAACCTCATCTATAGGAAGGCAACAGGTGGCTGCTACTAAAGAAATAACAAGCACTATGGAAAAATTAGCAGAATCAGCAACTAACCTCAAACTAGCTTCTAGTATCGTAGTTGGATAAGTGTTGTAATACTAATGAGACAATTTTGAATTAGAATAACACATGCTTTTCAGGCATAATTACATATAGAATATAGGTATTAGACATTACGAAAGATCTTGAGTAAAATATACTCAAGGCTCTTTTTTACAGCAATCAAACCGATTTATCAGTCATCGTGTTCCTAAAATGTCAAAACAAAAAAATATAAATTATATGCGTCGGAGAAGACGAAAAAGGAGAAATAAATGAAAGTAGTAGTAATAACAGGAAGTGCACATAAAAAAGGAACATCTGCATTACTTGCAGATAAATTTATGGAAGGAGCAACAGAAGTAGGACATGAAGTATTCCGTTTTGATGCAGCTTTTGAAGAAGTAAAACCATGTTTATCATGTGATTATTGTTCAGCACATGATTCAAATTGCGTGCATAAAGATTCTATGGAAAAATTAAATGGTGAATTAGCTACGGCAGATATGGTAGTATTTGCAACACCAATATATTACTATACAATGTCAGCGCAGATTAAAGCAGTTATTGATCGTTTCCATGCAAAGAATGCAATATTTTTAGGAAATAAAAAAGCAATTATGATGGCGACTGCCTACGGAGATGCAGATTGGACAATGGATGGTCTTGATAAAACATTTGAATTAATGTTAGGCTTTCTTAATTGGAAAAACGCTGGAACTTTATATGCAACAGGATGTCCTGCAAGAGAAGTAATAGAGCAGACGGATTTCCCAAAGAAAGCATACGAAATGGGTAAAAATATTAAATAAATTTAATAAAAATAATAAAAATAAAAGGAGAATTTATATGCCAGTAATAACGTTAGAAGCAGCAAAATTAAACAAAGATCAAAAAAAACAGTTGGTAAATGAGTTTACAGTAACAGCTTCAAAGATTATGAATATACCAGAACAAGCAATATTCATTTTCTTGAAGGAAAATTCATTGGAAAATATTGGAGTAGGCGGACAGCTTTTATCCGATAGAAAATAAATAAATAAATTATGTTGTCAGTATGAAGAAAATTTAAACTGCCAGTATTTTATATTTTTATAAGTGTTTTATCTAATGAGCTCGTTAGAGAGAAATATAGTAAGGAGTAACAATATGAGACATATACTAATAGTTTCATCAAGTCCACGAGTAGGTGGCAATTCTGATTTACTTTGCGATGAACTAGCAAAGGGTATAGTAAGTAATGGAAACACATATGAAAAAATGAATTTGGCAAAGATGAATATAAAACCTTGTCTTGCTTGTAATATATGCCAAGGTAATGGGGGAAACTGCATTCAAAAAGATGATATGAGTAAAATTATTGAAGCTTATAAGCGTGTTGATGCAGTTGTATTTGCGACTCCATTATATTTCTTTAATATAAATGCACAGTTAAAAATTATTATGGATAGAACTTACTGTGAATATCAGTATGAAAATGAATATGTAAAATTTAGTTTTCATAAGGCAGCATTTATTTCTACTTGTGGAAGACCGAGTGAAGTTTCTTTTGACACTGCTATACGTGGATACAAAGAGTATATTAAGTGTCTACATGATGTTACTGATGTTGGAATGGTATTGGCAACAAGTGTTTTGAATAAAGGTGATGTAGTAGAAAGTAAATTTATGAAAGAAGCATATGAATTAGGTAAAAAATTGTAATAACATAATTAATTTTAATAATTAAAATTATAGGAGGAACAATCATATGGAAAATAATAATAAAATACCACGTATAGCATTAGGTACTTGGTCTTGGGGCGTAGGTTTTGCAGGGGGAGATCAGGTTTTTGGAAATAATCTTGGAGAGGAAGAACTGAAACTAGTTTTTGAAACAGCAATGAAAAATGGACTCAACCTTTGGGACACAGCTGTTGTTTATGGTATGGGGGCTTCTGAAAAAATTTTGGGAGCGTTTGCTAAAACTTATCCCCGTGAGAGTTTGATTTTATCAACAAAATTCACACCTCAAATAGCGGGTGATTCTGCCGACCCTGTAGCAGATATGTGTGCTGCCAGTTTGGAACGTTTGGGTACAGATTATATCGATATCTACTGGATTCACAATCCGGGTGATGTGGACAAATGGACAAAATATTTGATTCAACTTGTGAAAAGTGGGAAGGTAAAGCATGTTGGTGTTTCTAATCATAATTTAGAGGAGATCAAGCGTGCGGAAAGTATTCTGGCTAAGGAGGGCGTACATATTTCTGCAATCCAGAACCACTACAGTCTTCTTTATCGTTCCTCAGAGGAAGGTGGAATTCTTGATTACTGCAAGGAAAACAACATAACATTTTTTGCTTATATGGTATTAGAGCAGGGAGCATTAAGTGGTAAATATGATACTAAACATCCACTTCCAGAAGGCAGCCAGCGTGCTATGACATATAATCCTGTATTACCGGAGATTGAAGCACTAATTGATACTATGAAAAATGTTGGTAAGAAGTACAATGCTTCTGTGTCACAGATTGCAATGGCATGGGCTATTGCTAAGGGCACGACACCTATAATCGGTGTAACTAAGCCATCACACGTTGAAGATGCAGCAAAGGTTACTGAGATTATTCTTACAGCAGAAGAAATAGGAGAATTAGAAAGTATGGCGTCAAAAACAGGTGTAGATACGAGAGGTTCATGGGAACATCCTATGGTATAATTTGATTCCTCTCATGGAGTGAGAGAATTATCACTGGGCTCAACAATATTAAATGAAAATAAATAGAGCCACTTGTATTTCATATAAATAGTTATGAAATACAAGTGGTTTTCTGTCATGAAGAAATGCAATCCCCTAATTTTTTGTTTTTATGAATATCTTCTGTCCCAGCGGCCAATGAAGTCTTGTAATACCAGCATTTATGGTCTATGATCTCCATTGTTTTTTTCAGTTCTTTCATCTTTGCTTCTACAACATCTTTTCGTTCCATGAACATGTCATATCTCTGCTGCAAGGTGGAATCTCCATCCGAACACCAATCAATGAAATTTTTGATATACTTGATGGGCATTCCGGTAGATTTTAAACATTCAACTATTTTTAATGTTTCTAAATCGGAATTCTTAAATAATCGAGTTCCGTTTGGGGTACGTTCTATAAAAGGAATCAAGCCCTCTTTGTCATAGTATCTAAGAGTATATGCTGTAATATTCATCTTTTTTGCAACTTCGCCAATAGAATATGTCATAATTCACCTCCTTACCTAATGGTATAGACTTCGAGTTAAGTCTATACTGTAAGAAAATCTTATCACGGTATTGGCTAAATGTCAAAGTGAACTTAGCCAAGTAACACCCATGTTTTACCGGGTGCAAAATGTATAAGTTTACGCTCTTTTAATATTGTTTTAATTTGTTGTTTTCAGGTTTGAAATAATCGTTGTATGAGATTCAGTTTATTTTATAACAATAATTTCATATTCCTTAATCACGCCTGTTTTAAAAAATATTGGTTGATTTCATGCATTCTTGAAACCTGTTTTACATGGAAGGGACAGTGTGATTCACAATGTCCGCAGGACATACATGCATCTGCTTGTATGTTCAGTTTGTGGTAATGACCTTTAGCCATTTCGTCACCAGCTAGAGCTAGATCATAATATTTGTTGATCATACCAACGTCGATACACATTGGGCAAGGTTGGCAGTGATTGCAGTAAACGCAGTTTCCTTTAGCATTCTGTGCTGTGAAGCTACCGATGACGGAGTAATCCCGTTCTTCTGGTGTAGCATCAAGTAAACCGAGAATATCTTGTAGGTCTTTACGGTTTCAGATACCAGGAAGGCAGGTAAGTACGCCAGGTCTGTCCAGAGCATACTGTATGCACTGATATCTGGTAAGTTCACGTTTGAATGGTGAAGTTTTAGGGTTGAGCAATTGACCACCACCGAAAGCCTTCATCACAGAGATTCCTATACCATCTTTTTCGCAGTCACGGAATAGAGATGCACGTTCCTCAGAATAACATGCTTCACCACTTTCAAAAGAAAAATCATAAGCAGGGTTGATGCTGAACATAAACATATCCATCAAATTGGTTTCCAGAAGGCGTCTAGCCATACTTGGTGAATGAGATGAAAATCCAAGATGTCGAATTACACCTGCACTTTTTAAATGTTTCATATAGTCCCAAAGACCAGAGGATATCACGTCATTATAATCACTCATTTCATCAATGCAGTGAATATAGCCCATGTCTGAATAATCAGTTTCATACAGTTTTAGTTGGATCTCAAAAGTATGTTTGATAGTATTAAGATTACGAGTCCAGCCGTATTTTCCTGTATTTCATATAATTGTCCTCCAATATAATAAACTCACTGTATACTGTTTATTATAAAACATAGAGTTAACTGTAGGTCAATAGTTTTTTTGATTTTTTGAAATAAGGTATTGACTTACAGTTGACTCTAGCCCTTATGATAAAGTTGTAAGCAGAGTTAATTATGATTAATAAGTACTCAGTGGAGAAAATGGGTGCTTTATGAATCATACGACTAAACAGGTCACAAAAAATGGAGATTACAGTTTCTATAATGATTTACCATGAGAACTACTTCAAAAAATTAAAATAAAATTATTTAATAGAAAGAAGGATACATTATGAAAATAGTAAAGCAGCAGTTGCTAACAGGTGAAAGAGCATTGTTTAAAAGTCAGGATTTGAAAATTTCATATTCTACATTTGCAGATGGGGAGTCACCATTGAAAGAAAGCCATGATATTGAAATAGACCACAGTATGTTTAAGTGGAAATATCCATTGTGGTACTGTAAAAATATTGTGGTAGAGGACAGTACTTTGTTTGATATGGCACGCTCAGGAATATGGTATACAGAAAATATTACCATATCGAATAGCACCATTCAAGCACCAAAAACATTCAGGCGTGGAAAAAATATTACATTAGATCATGTTACGATGCCAAATGCTGGTGAGACTTTATGGAATTGTGACCAGATTTCCTTAAAAAATGTAACAGCAAAGGGAGACTACTTTGCTTTGAATAGTACTAATATTGTGATTGATGGTTTTGATCTTGTAGGTAATTATTCATTTGATGGAGGGAAAAACATTGAAATACATAATGCGAAAATATTGTCAAAGGATGCGTTTTGGAACTGCGAAAATGTAAATGTTTATGATTCGTTTGTTTTCGGAGAATATCTTGGATGGAACTCTAAAAATCTAACTTTTGTAAACTGTACAATTGAGAGTCTGCAGGGAATGTGTTATATTGACAATCTTGTGATGAAAAATTGTACTTTGATGAACACTACATTGGCCTTTGAGTATTCAACTATAGATGTTCAGATTGACAGTTTAATTGACAGTGTCATAAATCCTATCAGTGGTATAATCCGTGCAAAGAAGATTGGGGAAGTTATTATGGATAAAACAAAAATAAACCCAAATAAGACACAAATTATCACGGAGGAAATGAAGGATGCAATATGATTTTTCAAATTTAAATGACAGACGTCACACCAATTCCTTAAAATGGGATGTAAGCGAGGGTGAACTGCCTATGTGGGTGGCGGACATGGACTTTAAGACTGCACCAGAAATCATTGAGGCACTTCAAGAAAAAGTAGGAAAAGGTATATTTGGATATACGATCGTACCAGATGAATGGTACGAAGCAATCAGCGGTTGGTGGCAAAGACGTCACAAGTTTAAAATAGAAAGGGAATGGCTGATTTTTTGTACGGGTGTGGTTCCTGCTATCTCTAGTGCGGTGAGGAAGATGACAACAGTAGGAGAAAATGTGTTGGTGCAAACACCTGTTTACAATATTTTTTTTAACTCTATTGTGAACAATGGAAGAAATATTGTGGAAAATAAACTATTGTATGACGGAAAAGAATACAATATAGATTTTGTGGATTTGGAGAAAAAGCTGGCTAATCCACAGACAACTATGATGGTAATCTGTAATCCGCATAACCCTGTAGGAAAGATATGGGACAAGGAAACACTGGAAAGAATAGGAGAACTATGCTGGCAATATCATGTACTTGCCCTTTCTGATGAAATTCATTGTGACCTTACAAATATGAATTACAATTATATTCCATTTGCCTCAGTTTCTGAAAAATGTGCTAAAAACAGCATTACCTGCATTGCTCCAACAAAAGCTTTTAATATTGCAGGGTTGCAGACAGCTGCAGTAATGATTCCAAATGAAGTTATTAGGCACAAAATGAATCGAGGATTGAATACTGACGAGGTTGCTGAACCTAATGCATTTGCTATTGAAGCGGCAATTGTCGCGTTTACTTTCGGAGAAGCATGGCTAAATCAATTGCGGCTTTATTTGGAAGAAAATAAAACGATAGTAAGGGCATTTATAAATTCACAATTGCCGGAATTATATATAGTGCAGTCCCATGCAACTTATTTGCTATGGATAGACTGTAGCCGTGTTATACAAGATACCACATGTTTGTGCCAGTTTATACGCAGGGAAACCGGCCTTTACCTTTCTGAAGGTGGAGTATATGGAGAAAACGGAAAGAGTTTTATTAGAATGAATCTAGCATGCCCAAAGGAGCGCTTGCTAGATGGATTACAGCGTCTAAACAATGGTATTGGGTTATATGAAAAATCAAAAAAAATTAGGGCTCTTGGAAGTAAGATAAAAGAAAGGAAGGTACATTTTTGTGACTAAACGAAACAATGTATATATATTTATACTAACTTTTGGGGTTTTCGCTATCATAAACACTGAAATGGGCGTTGTTGGGATACTTCCTTTGATTGCTAAAAGTTTTCATATCAGTGTATCTCAATCAGGGCTGCTCGTTAGTCTCTTTGCATTAGGTGTCGCTATAGCTGGGCCAACAATGCCACTATTATTCTCTGGTATAAATCGAAAAAAGGTAATGTTACTTGTACTAAGTGTTTTTATTTTGGGTAATATTATCTCAGCATTCACAACAAATTTTATAGTTCTATTAATTGCTCGTGTGATTCCGGCTTTTTTTCAGCCAATTTATTGCTCATTGGCTTTTACAGTAGCGGCTGCTTCTGCTGATAGTAGGGAAGAAGCTACAAAGGCTGTTTCTAAGGTAATTATGGGGGTATCTGCTGGAATGGTACTTGGTGTACCGATTACTAGTTTTATTGCAAGTGTAACCTCTTTAAGAGTAGCAATGTTGTTTTTTGCTTTGGTAAATATTATAGCGCTTATTGCTACACTTATATTTGTACCATCTATGCCTGTTAATTCAAGACTTTCTTATGGAGCACAAATAAGTGTGTTAAAAAAATCAATTACCTGGCTTTCAATCGCAGCTGTTATTTTATTAAATGGAGCAGTATTCGGGGTTTATAGTTATCTTTCTGAATATCTTGGGACTGTTACAAATATTTCTTATAAAATAATCAGTTTAATACTCCTAATATATGGGGTTGCGAATATTGTTGGAAACATTATTGCAGGAAAGCTACTTGTTAAAGATGCTAGAAAATTTGTTGCTTTTTTCCCTTTTGCATTAGGAGTAGTTTACATCATATTATTCTTAATGGGACAATTCACTGTACCCATGGTCTTAATAACTTTGTTTTGGGGAATATTAGCTGGTGCAGGGGCTAATATTAATCAATATTGGATTGCATCTGCAGCTCCGGAGGCTCCTGATTTTGCTAATGGATTATTTTTAACATCGGCTAACTTAGGAACAACAATTGGTACAACTATATGTGGATTATTTATATCAGGAATAGGTACAAAATACGTAGTATTAGGCGGATTGCCGTTTATAATATTGAGTTTGATATTTATTTTACTAAGAAATAATAAAAGTAAATGATTATAAATTTTAATATAGGAGAAATTTATTATGAGAAAAATAATTGTGTTGTTATTTACGCTAATAATGGGCATATCTCTTTCTGCCTGTGGAAACAAGAATGATTTCTCTAGCAATACTCCTTCGCTACAATCCGGCAAAACAGACAAGAACAGTAAAAATGTGCAAAAAAGCACAGTGCCTAAGAAAACATCTTCAACAATGGAGAGTGTTTCTGCTCAGGGTGCCAGAGTTAAGCTGACATTTGATGGTAAAGAAGTTATGGTGAAAATGTATGACAATCCCAGCAGCCGAGATTTGTTGGCGCAGCTTCCGTTAACATTAAACTTTAAAGACTATGCAGGTGTAGAGAAAATTGCATATCCTTCAAAGCCAATAACAACAAAAGATGCAGCGTCTGGTGCTGATCCTAAGCTAGGTGATTTAGCGCTATACTCGCCTTGGGGGAATCTTGTAATTTACTACGGAGACAGCGATTATGCCGACGGATTGATTATACTGGGTCACATTGAATCTGGTATAGAACAAGTAGGTGTTATGAACAAAGATTTTACCGTTAAAATTGAAAGAATGGATTGATAGAAAACACAGCTCAATATTTTTTTAATTTTTTGAAATAAGGTATTGACATATAGTTGACTCTAACCTTTATGATAGAGCTGTTAGTAGAGTTAAGTATCATTAACAAGTATTAAGTTAAGAAAAGTGTGCTTAATCAAATGAACATATAATAACCAAATCAAAATAAAATGATAATATAAGGAGGAATAAACAATGTTAGGAAATTTTAGTTATTGTAACCCAACTAAATTATATTTTGGAGAGGATGCCATGAGCAATCTTTCAGAGGAATTAAAGAATTATGGCAACAAAATTCTTCTCGTATATGGAGGAGGATCCATTAAGAAAAATGGAATATACAATAATGTAATTACAATTTTAAATGAGTGTGGAAAACAAGTGACAGAGCTTTCAGGTATTATGTCAAATCCTAAACTAGAAAAGTTATATGAGGGAATTTCGCTGGCTCGTGAAAAAAACATTGATTTTATATTAGCAGTTGGTGGAGGTTCAGTTGTTGACTATTCAAAGGCATTATCCGCATCTGTTCACTGCATAGAAGATCCATGGGAGAAATTTTATCTTAGAATGGAAGATCCTGATAATGAGGCTGTTCCTATAGGAGTAATTCTTACGATGGTAGGAACAGGAAGTGAGATGAATGGTGGTGCAGTTATTACCAATACAAAAGATAAGTTAAAGATTGGTAAGGTATTTAATGAGAAGGTATTTCCTAAATTTTCTATAATGAATCCAAAGGTTACCTATACTCTTCCAAGATACCAAATGGTAGCAGGCTTTTTCGATATTATGTCACATATTTTAGAACAGTATTTTTCAAATACAGATGATAATACTTCTGATTATGTAATGGAAGGATTGCTTAAATCATTAATTCACAGTTCACTGATTGCTGTAGAAAATCCAGAGGACTATGAGGCAAGAAGTAACATTATGTGGATTGGTACATGGGCATTGAATACCTTTGTAGCAAAGGGAAAAGCAACAGACTGGATGGTACACATGATAGGACAGCAAGTAGGTGCCTATACAAATGCAACTCATGGCATGACTTTGTCAGCAGTATCTATGCCATATTACAGATTTATCATGCAGGATGGACTTGGTAAATTCAAGAGATATGCAATCAATGTATGGAACGTAAATCCAGATGGTAAAACTGATGAGCAGGTTGCAAATGAAGGTCTTCATGCAATGGAAGAGTATATGAATAAATTAGAACTTGTAATGAAAATCAGTGAGATAGGTGTAAAAAAAGATATGATTGCTGATTTAGCTAAATCAATCTATATTCTTTCTGGTGGCTATCGTGTGCTAACCGCAGAGGAAATCGAGACGATATTAAAACAATGTATGTAAAGAAGGTTGATTATAAATAGTTTATGTTCCCTCAAATTTTAGATTTGAGGGAATTTTTGCGTTAGGAGTAGAAGTTATCTCCTTTTGCAGGAATTCACCCTGTGTATTATCATTAAGGTACCTGGGGTATAGTAATAAAGGTGTTTAACAATGAGCTATATTTTTGTGTAAATGAAAAAGTTTATGCTCTTGAATTGCGTTCAGCACATGTTACTTCATCAAAGAGCTTTGATCTTGCGATGATTCTCAAAGTTCCTAAAGAGCGCTACATACCACATATGAATCACCCATGAAGGAAAGCATCATTCTTTCAATTTTCATAGGATATTTCATGAGAAAAGGATGCTAAAACATATTGATAACATTACTAAAATAGCTGAAAATATTAGCATTAATAATCTTAAGGAAAAAATAGATATAATCAGCCTGTTGTTGATGAAAGCAGTCTCATTGCTAAAAACAAGGTTATAAGTAGCGAGCAAAATGATGTAGCAAAAAATTTTGCGGATTATAATACAATAAAACAAATGCTAAGAATTTCTATTGAGAATAGTATTAAATTTACTCCAGAGCAGGGGAAAATAGTTATAAATTCTGTAGTACAAAATAAATCTGTAGAGATAATGATAAGTGATACTGGTATTGGAATACCAAAAGAAGAAATAGAAAATGTTTTTGATAGATTTTACACTGTAGATAAATCTGTAGCAAAGGAAAAAACTGGTACGGGACTGGGACTGTCCATTGCAAAGCAAATTTCGGATCTACATGGTGGAAATATAGAACTTACCAGTGAAGACGGAAATGGAACTAAGGTAAGTGTTAAATTAAATCTCATTTCATAAATAAAGTGACGATAATCTAAGAGCTAGAGAGATATAAACAGTATTCACATTTGGATATGGACTAAGTTATACAAGATTTGAATATAGCAGTCATGAAGTTGATAGGAAGAATTTTGTAAATAAAGATGGAAATTGGGCATTAACGAACGGTATATGTTTTATATGCTGAATTAGTTGGTCAGGGGTTAAAATACCTTCTGACGCACCACGTAAACTATGTGAAATCAATTTTTTACATGGTTTTTGTAAATTTGTTTAACCTTTAGAAGATTTGTAAAGTAAAAAACAGGTATCTATTTGATTTGGATACAAATATGTAGTGTAATGTGTACAATTGTGGACAAGTGTTAAATTTGTAGATATCATTTTGTCTATTAATTATAATTAAAATGAAACACGATAGCAGAGAGTTTATCTGCTGAAAATGAAGTGGTTGCTGGAATTATGAATAATAAAATTAGTTCACAAGGAGGATATTTATGGCAAAATCATTATACAAATTAGGTGGGTGGATTTATAAAAGACCTAAAAGAGTTATTTTAGCATGGGTATTGTTTATAATAACATTAGCCGCTGTAACTTTAAGTGTAGGTATGAAATTTAGTGATAGTTTTTCTATTCCAGGTAGTAAATCTGAAAAAGCAGGTAAAATGTTAGAAAAAGCTACTTCAACGAATAAAAGCACTGATACATCATCTATAAGGCTTGTTTTTAAAGTTGGGCAAGGAAAAAACTTAATGGATTCATCAGTAAAAAATGCAATAGATAAAGTAATAGCTAAAATACAAGAGGACGATAAAAAGGTTGGGACTGTAACAGATCCTTATAGGATGGGTACTATTAGTAAGAATAAGAAAATCGCTTATGCGGATATAACATATAAAGTTAAATCAGAGAAAGTCACGCAAGAATCTAAAGATAAAGTATTAGAAGACATTAAAATTACTAGAAAAGCAGGTATTCAAACTGAATTAGGTGGAACAGTTAGTTTATCAAAAATTGAAATTGTTGGAGCTTCTGATGCAGTTGGAATTATTGCAGCATTTGTTATTCTTGTAATTACCTTTGGGTTGTTTTTAGCAGCTGGATTACCAATGATAACAGCTGTTATAGGATTATTGTCAGGATTAATGTGCATTTTCATATCATCAAATTTTGTAGACACACCAGTCTTTGCATTATCTTTAGCAGCCATGATTGGATTGGCTGTAGGAATTGATTATGCACTATTTATAATTTCCAGATATCGTCAAAATCTTAGTGAAGGTTATGGATTGAAAGAATCAGTTGCAAGGGCAATGGCTACGGCAGGGAGTGCAGTTGTATTTGCAGGTGCAACTGTTGTTATAGCACTTAGTGGCCTTTCATTAGTTGGAGTTCCATTTTTAAAGGTTATGGGACTAGGTGCTGCAGCTGTGGTACTACTTGTAGTAATGGTTTCACTTACAACAGTTCCAGCAGTTATAAGTATTTCTGGAAATCGTATAAGTCCAGAGCGAAAGAATAAGATTTTTACTATGATAAAATCAAAAAATAAAAAAGAAAAATCTAGTTTTTGGGGTAGCGTGGTAAGCAAATACCCCGTGATTATAGTTATTTCTGTTATAATAATCACTGCGTTATTTAGTTACCAAGCTCTTCATTTGGATTTAGGACTTCCAGACAATGGGTCAAAACCAGTATCATCTACAGAGCGTAAAAGTTATGATATTATGGCAGAAGGTTTCGGCAAGGGTGTTAATGGAACACTCATAATTGTAGCAGATGCTTCTAAAGTAAAAGGAAACTATTTAAGAACTCTTCAAGATGTTACTAAAGAAATTAAGGGGTTATCAAATATAAAATCTATTTCACCAGCTATTCCAGTTGGTAGTGGAAAGCTGGCAATGATAAATATAATTCCTAAAAGCGGGCCAAATGATAAAGAAACTAAAGATTTGGTTAACGATATTAATAAAAAAGCAGAAAGTATTCAGAAGGATAAAAAAGTTGAAATTATGGTAACAGGTTCCACCGCAGTTAATATAGATACGGATAATACACTCAGTAAAGCTATGCCTAAATTTATTTTAGTTATTGTTGGACTTGCTATAATTTTAATGACTTTGGTTTTCAGGTCTATATTTGTGCCTATTAAAGCTGTTTTGGGATTTATAATGACTATATTTTCAACATTAGGCTTTGGAGTTATGGTTTTGCAAGATGGACATTTATCGAGATTGTTTAATGTAGCTGCACGTGAACCTGTATTATGTTTCTTACCTATACTAGTTACAGGAATTTTATTTGGATTAGCAATGGATTATGAGGTGTTTTTGGTAAGCCGCATGCGAGAGGAGTTTATAAAAACAGGTAATGCAAAGGAAGCTGTTATTTTAGGAATAAAACATAGTGGTGTAGTAGTAGCTGCAGCAGCACTAATAATGACTTCGGTTTTTTTAGGATTTGCTTTTAATGTGGATGCTAATGTTAAATCTATGGGAATTACGCTTGCCTTCGGAGTTCTGTTTGATGCATTTATTGTGAGAATGACATTTGTCCCAGCAGTTATGCTATTGCTAGGGGAAAAAGCTTGGTATATGCCAAAGTGGTTGGATAAAATTCTTCCTAGAATTGATATTGATGGACAAGGTATAATGAATCAAGATGAAGTTGAAGATGAAGAAAGGGTTGGCTAAAATACTTAAAGAATAATAAACACAAAATCTACAGTATTTAAAATTACAGTAAAAGTTATAGCTTTTACTGTAATTTTTACATATAGATTAATATATACAATTGTGTACAATTGTTAAGTTTGTAGAAATAACTTTATTTATTCATTATAATTAAGACAAATTACGATAGTAGAGAGTTTCTCCGCTAAAAGTGCTATTCAGCTTCCATAGAAGATTTATCTAATTGGAAATATGAAGAAACTATTTATGCTACATAATCCATCATACAGAAATCTTTTCCGCCTTCTTTGTCATGGGAACCATAAATATATATTCTGTTCATCGCAATACACATGGAAGTATAGGACAAGTTGATATTACCTCTTGTGGATTGAATGGTAAGCCGCTAAATTGAAAAGGTAAATATCCTGCTATTATTGCATGTAACCTGACAAATTGTGAAATGCCACATTTAATGCAAAATAAAACGTTGAGTGAAATTCCCCAAATTACCAATATAGGAGAGGAACGATTTATTACTAAAATTAAAAATGGTACAACAATTGGATACAAATTTTTTGATTTGAATCAAAAAGGAAGTATTTCTATTAGAATTAGAGGAAATGGCAATAGATTAATGAAGATCGGTACAGAAATTGAAAATAATTATATTGCTAAATTGGAAGTTAATCCAAATAAGATTTCAAAGTTGTTACATCTCATTATACTATGGCACCAGGGAAAATGCATTGTATTTCCAATTTGTTGGAGAAGGTAAAATCGATTTTATAAGCTTTGAACTTTTATAAAAATATAATGTAGGGATTTTAGTTTATAATTTATCTATTGGAAATTAAAATCCTTTTAGCATTAAGCTTTATAGAAGACAAAGAATTATGTCGGTAAAAAAATACCTAATAAGCTGAATGGTATATGATGTAGGTTTTGTATTATTTTTTTCTTCTGGTTAAAAATCTTCGAAACTTATGATCTTATTTTAAAACTCCCAAAAGCACCTTCAACTTGAATCGATCTATTAGTTCTTAACATTACGCCAACTGGAATTGTTATATTTTCTAAAAATATTGACCTTTTTTAGAAATTTCTGATATAATTCTTTTGTACAATTTGATTATTCATTATATCTAAATTATATAAAACAAGCAGACTCTTTTGAGCCTATTTTTTGTTTTTTGATAGAAAGAAAGCTATTTCAGAATAGAATTTAAATTCTATTTTGAAATAGCTAATTAAGAAGCATCGAAAATAAAAGGTCTACAGCATACTGTAAGCAGAATAGCTAATTTTGTTATAACTTATCTAATAAACAAAACATATACCAAAAGCTAAAGAGAGTACAATTAAATATTAGTGAAAGTGTTAAAATAAAGCTGGAGTTAAAGGTTTACATAAGTAGTGAAAGACTATTCAATTATGTAATACTTAATAAAATATCATGGGAGGATAATGAAATGAAAAAGGTATTAATAACGGGGGCAGCTGGGGGATTGGGACTTGTTACTACAAAATATATGGTAGCAAATGGCTGGAGAGTTTATGCAACTTATAACAGGCATGGACTGGAAAAGATAAAAGAGAAAAATATTATTCCAATTCAAGTAGACATTACTAATAATGAAAGCGTTAATAATGCAGTTATGGAAGTTTTTAAGACAACAGATACTTTAGATGCTGTAGTTAATTTTGCAGGGATTATGGTAATGGGCTCAGTCATTGAAAGTGATGTGGAAATGATGAGAAAAATCCTTGATATAAATTTACTTGGAATGTATCGTATTAATCAAGCTTTCTTTGAAATGATTCAAAAAGGTAATGGAAGATATGTAAATGTTTCTAGTGAATTTGGGGCGTTAAGTGCCGTACCTTTTAATGGATTTTATACTGCTTCAAAACACGCCGTAGAGATTTATTCAGATTCATTAAGAAGAGAATTAATGTTTCTGGGAATTGATGTAATCAAAATTAGACCGGGGGCATTCAAAACGAATATGCAAGGTGGAACCAACGCTGTGTTTGACAAAATGTTATCTGAAACCACTCATTATAAGACTATTATGGGTAAAATGCGCATATTGATGGAAAAAGGAACTGGCATGGCAAAGGAACCTATCATCTTAGCTAAACAAGTATATAGAGCTTTAACGGATGAAAAGCCAAAATTGGTTTACAGTACAAATCTTAACAAGAGTCAGAAATTATTATCATGCCTTCCTGAAAGGATCCAAGACAGAATTTTTAAAAATACATTTAGGTAAATAGGGGTACGGCAACATAGCATCAAGCTTTATAGCGTGTGTAATCACATGATTTACAAAATTATTCATAAAAAACCTCCTCTATCTT
Organism: Clostridium akagii DSM 12554; assembly: GCF_000686725.1. Taxonomy (GTDB): domain Bacteria; phylum Bacillota; class Clostridia; order Clostridiales; family Clostridiaceae; genus Clostridium_I; species Clostridium_I akagii. The sequence goes on from NZ_JMLK01000007.1 coordinate 168,991, forward strand.
AAAGTGGCGGCGCCAACTAAAAAATTTGTATACATCTGTTATTTAATTTGCCGATAAATTCAGCAACCTCTTTTGGACTTTGCTTCATGTCGTTTTTAAGAAAGTTTTGAATAATGCCTATAATGCCGTTGGATATAAAAATAAAAAGAAGTTCAAGTGATTCTATAGTCGCTTCAGGCGCAGAGGATTGATACTCTAAGATACTATTATCGTGAGCTAAGTTTAGAATGCGCTGTATAAAATCTTTATCACCGTTTACGCTAAAAAGTATTTTACACAGCGCGCTATTTTTTGTTGTGTATTCCAATATTTCAATTAGAAAATCGTAATCTGTACCTACTATGAGTGCTTTCTCAAGTACTCCTTTAATTTCCATAAATAGTTCATTTTCTATTTTCATTAGCAGGTCATATGAATCTGTGTAATAGGTATAAAACGTACCACGATTGATTTCAGCACGTTTACATATGTCAGTGACAGTAACTTTGCTTAATGGCTGTTTCTCCAACAGTTCAAGAAAAGCTTGCTTAATTACCATTTTCGTGTATTTTATTCTGCCATCAGTTTTTTTACTTTCCATTGATGAAACGCTCCTATTCTAGCTTAAATTTTTATTAGTTAGTGTACATATATACAAAAAGTGTCGTTTTTCTTACATTATCTAAAAATCTGATTATTGAAAAACAAACATAATGTAAGTATACTTTAATTGTGAAAGATAATCAACACTATGTCTATAATAGGTGAAATCAATCTGTTATTTTCTGATAGGCAATACAAAATTTTTTAGCATGAAAGGAGAATAATATGACACAAAAAATTTTTTTAACGGGTGCTTCTGGCAATATGGGTTCTATGGGGTTAAAGGAACTATTGAAAGAAAAAAATAACACAATAGTTGTTCTTGTTCTCCCCACAGAAAAAGATCGTGAGGTTATGAAGATTTATGAAAATAACCCACGTGTTGAAATCCATTGGGGTGATCTGACAAATTATGATGATGTTAAAGCTTGCGTTAAAGGAGTGGATATCGTCCTTCATGTTGGAGCCTTTGTTTCTCCTGCGGCAGATTATCATCCTGATATGGCAATGAAAGTAAATTACGGTTCAACGGTTAACATTATTAAAGCAATCAAAGAGCAACCCAATAAAGATAATATCAAACTTGTATATATAGGAACAATAGCTGAAACTGGTGATAGGATGCCTCCCATTCAGTGGGGACGTGTTGGGGATCCTTTAAAACCAAGTGTACATGATTACTATGCGGTTTCTAAAATTGCTGCTGAGAGAGAGGTAATTGAATCTGGCCTTAAATATTGGGTATCTCTTAGGCAGACAGGCATCCTTTCTAAAAGAATGTCTGAAATTGAAGATAGCATCATGTTCCATAATTGTTTAGATAATGTTCTAGAATATGTTACTGATAAGGATTCTGGTGTTTTACTTGGTAATATATGCAAAAATACTCCTGATGATTTTTGGTGCCATGTATATAATATTGGTGGAGGAGCTTCGTGCCGTGTCAGCTGTTATGATATGTTTAAGGAGATGTTCGGACGTATTGGAATCACAAATCTTGATTACGCTCTAGAGGGTAATTGGTTTGCAACTAGAAATTTCCACGGGCAGTATTACCTTGACAGTGATAAGCTGAATGATTATCTGAATTTTAGGAGCGGAGACATTGAGTATTTTTATAAATTCTATTTGGAAAACCTTGGTTCTACAGCTACTCTTGCAAAAGTGCTTACAAAGATTCCTGGTGGTCAAAAATTAATGGGATTGTTTATGCGTAAGAGATTTTTCAAACTGGCAATGGGTGAACGTGGCACCATGAATTTTATTACAAATAAGAGAACAGATTTTAGTGATCCTTTCTTTATTTCAGAAGAAAAATGGAAAGAAATTCCGAAAATCAGTGAAATGGAGCATTTTAAAGATTGGGATAAAGTTATACGTATAGAGCATGGTTACGATGAAAGTAAAGCGGAATCACAACTTACCTTGGAAGATGTAAAGGGCGCAGCGAAATTTCGTGGTGGAGAGTGTTTATCAAGTCCAATGACTAAAGGGGATATGAAATCAAAGCTAACATTCAAATGTTCATTTGGCCATGAGTTTGAGGCAAGTCCTCGATTGATTCTTGAAGGTGGTCACTGGTGTCCTCAGTGCGAGAGTGAAAGCTGGAATTATCATGAAATTGCTAAGGTAAATCCATTCTTTGCACAAGTCTGGTATCCACTTCATGATAAAAATGAACCCTCAAGAGTCTATAAAAAAGTAGTATCCCAGATTGATGTTAAACTTTGATATGAGTTAGCAAAACAGCGCACAATCAGATTATTAAAAAATATTCCAATTATGTATTCTTAATGAAATTCAATGTAGAGGTTAAAATTGTATACTACCATTAAATATGAGGAGGTTTTTTTAATGAAATTCAGTAAGCTATTTAGTCCAATAAAAATAAGAGGGTTAGAGTTAAAGAATAGAATAATGTTTCCTGCTATGGGTACCAAAATGTCTACTGAGGATAAATTTGTAACACAACAGATTATTGATTATCAAGTAGCTAGAGTAGTAGGAGGCTCGGGACTTAACTTTTCAGAAGTGTGTTCAGTGTACGAGAAAGCTGCACCAAAAAAATTCTTATCTATAGGTAGAGATGAGTATATTCCTGGATTAAAAAAATTAACAGATGCAATCCATGAAGTGGGTGGAAAGGCTGGTGTTCAGCTTTGGCTTGGTGGACTTGCCGCTGGTAGTGATCCAACTGCAATGATTATTATTCCTAGTGAAATGCCTGTTCCAGAAACAGAGTATACTATACCAGGTGCTAGCCTTGAAACAATAAAAGAATCAGTTAAAGCTTTTGGTAGTGCAGCTAAAAGGGCGGTTGAAGCTGGTTTTGATACTATAGAATTTCATGCGGGTCACAATTATACACCTCATTCATTTTTGAGTCCATTTTTTAATAAGAGAACAGATGAGTATGGTGGAGATTTACAAAATCGTGGAAGATTTTTAATTGAATGTATAGAAGCAATACGTGAGAATATTCCTAAAGATATGCCTTTGTTTATGCGTATCGATGCACAGGATGATTATTTAGAAGGTGGACTAACCATTGAAGATGTTATAGAATTCTGTAAATTATCTAAAGAAGCTGGAGTGGATGTAGTGGATGTATCTCGTGGAAACTTCTCTAGTGCAGCAATTAAATATGAAGTTCCACCAATTGATTTGCCAAGAGGCTTTAATGTAGAAAATGCGGCAAGAATAAAGAAAGAGACAGGAATGGTTACCGTTGCAGTAGGAAGAATTAACGATCCTGCTCAAGCGGAAGAAATAATTGAAGGTGATAAGGCTGACATGGTTGTAATAGGTCGTGCTCAACTTGCAGATCCTGATTTTTGTAACAAAGCTAAACAGGGGAAAGAAAGCAGTATAGTTAGATGCGTTGCTTGTAATCAAGGCTGTTATGATGGTTTTGTATCCCCAGATGTGCCATTCATAACTTGTATGAGAAACCCAGCACTAGGCAGGGAGGCAGAGTATAAGATTGTGAAGACAAATACTCCAAAGAGGGTTTTAATAGCAGGCGGTGGAGTTGCAGGACTAGAAGCTGCTATGGTATTAAAGCTCAGGGGACATAACCCAATAGTATGCGAAGTTTCTGATTCACTTGGAGGACAATTTGTACTCGCAGGTGTTGCTCCTAGAAAGGGAGAAATGAAAGAAGCTGCAATAATTATGGGAAGGCAGGCTTTAGAACAAGGTATTGAAGTAAAGCTTAATACAACTGTTACTACAGAGTTAATAGAAGAAATAAATCCTGATGAAGTTATTATAGCTATAGGTGCGTCTCCAATGAAATTAAACATCCCTGAGGGAGACCTACATCATGTAACGAATTCCCATGATGTACTTTCTCGAAAGACAACTGTTTCTGGAAAAGTTGTAGTTGTAGGAGGAGGTCTTGTGGGACTTGAAGTTGCAGAATACCTTCATGGAAAAGCAACTGATATTACTGTAGTGGAGATGCTTGACACAATAGCAAAAGATATAGGACAATTACGTAATATTTGTGTTATGGAGAATCTGTATTCGGATGGTATAAAGACTTTAACTAATGCAAAATGTGTAGAAATTAGAAATGATGCTGTTGTTATTGAAAAAGATGGCAAGAAAGAAGATTTGCCATGTGATTATGTTGTGGTTTCCATTGGGGCAAGATCACGAAATTTTGATAACATAAGTAAGTATTGTGAAGAAAAAGGCATACCATGCCATGCTATTGGTGATGCAGTACGTGCCCGTAGAGCACTTAATGCTGTAGCTGAGGCAAGTGAATTAGCAAGAAAAATTTAAGAGCAAAGCAGTATATATAGAAAGTTTAAAATTGGAATATTTTAGTAATGCTAGAATGTTCCGACTTTTTTTGTTAATACGTTTGGCATGGGAACATTAATATTTTAATCCAATTTTAATTTTATCCCGTCATAATGATCACATGTACAAAACCGTACAGTTTAGTATTATATATATTATGAAGGGAATGACAAAATGAACTTAGAACTTTTTAGATTGATAAACAATTTAGCAAATAAAAACAAGATTTTAGATGATATAATGATTTTTTTTACAAACTATGTACCCTATATGTTTATGCTTATATTGGTAGTTTTATTTATTGGAGGCATAGTTAAGAAAAACTCTAAATATCAAAAGGCTGCAATAAATGTATTTATTGTTACGGTAATTAATTTAGCTTTAAACTTTTTAATTGGCAATATATTTTATGTAAACAGACCTTTCGTTAATAATAAAGTTAATTTACTATTGCCCCATGTACAAGATGCATCTTTCCCTAGTGATCATGCAACAGGAACCATGAGCATTGCTCTAGGACTAGGTAAGTACAATAGATTAATTGGAACAATACTAACTATGTTGTCCTTTGTTGTGGGATTTTCTAGAATATATGTTGGACATCATTATCCACTAGATGTTGTAGGAGCTTATATAATTGTGTTTATAACTAGTAATTTATATAGTTATAAGATTAGGGGGATTGTGGATAAGTTGTACGATAGAATTGTTAATAAGGCATACTTTTTTAAGTTGAAAATTAAGCGGTAAGGAAGATTTTTTGGCTAAGGCTCAAGAGTCAATAAGATAGGTATGCAAGTAGATTTGCCCAACAAATCTACTTGTATACCTATTTTGTTATTATTTTTCAATAAAAAGCTTCACCTGAAACAAAAAACTCTGTTTATATAATTAAATATTAGATTGGGATAAGATTCTTAACGAATATGAACTAGTACCACTTTATTATATTTCTGTTTTGTGTTAGGTTATTACTAAGGATTAGATTAGTTCTATTAATAATGAAGGGAAGTATTTAAATGACTGAAAAATTATTTTATGAGGATCCATATATTTGTGAGGCAGAATGTGAAGTAGAAGATATAATAAAAAAAGACGATAAATTTGAAATTATATTAAAGAGCACTCCTTTTTATCCAGAAGGAGGAGGTCAACCATCTGATACCGGGTTTATTGACAATATAAGAGTTGAGTATGTTCATGAAGAAAATGATATGATTTATCACGTTATGGGTGAAAAACCATCTAAAAGTTTAGTTAAATGTAAGGTGGATTTTCAGAGAAGAGTTGATCATATTCAGCAACATTCAGGAGAACATCTTATGTCAGCAGCTTTTTTTAAACTTTATAAGGTGTCAAATGCAGGATTCCATCTTGGTGTTGATTATGTAACTATAGATATAGAAATGAAAGATATAACAGAGGAAATGATACGAAAAGTTGAGATAGAAGCTAACTCCTACATATTTAGAAATGAAATTGTAAAAACATATTTTCTATCAAAGGAAGAAGCATTAAAACTTCCACTTAGAAAGGAAATAAAAGCTGAGGGTACTATTCGAATGGTTCAAATGGGTGAAAGCATAGATTATAGTGCTTGTTGTGGGACACAGGTAAATAGAACAGGAGAAGTTGGCATTATAAAGATAATCAAGTGGGAAAAAAATAAAGGCATGACTAGGGTGTATATAAAATGTGGATGGAGAGCCCTAAAGGATTACGAATTAAAACATGAATATGTTACGGACATTGCCCGTGGGTTTTCCGTTGATGATTCCGGAATTATAGAAAAAATAAAAGGTCAAAATGAGACAATAGAAGATCTAAGAAAAGAAGTTTCTAATCTTTATTCAAAAATAGCTTCAAAGGAAGCAGAGGCACTGATTGAAAGTTCGGACACTAAGTTTATTATTAAGGAATACAATGAAGAAGGTTTTGATTTTCTTGATAAGCTCTATGAAAAGCTTAAGGACACAGAGTCTATTTTGATATTGTCTTCAATTAAGGATAAAAAGTTGATTCTAGCACAAAATGGTTCTTTTGATTTTCAGTGTGGAAAATTGTTTAAGGAAAAATTAAAAGAGTTTGATGGTAGGGGTGGTGGAAACGCTAAAAGAGCACAAGCAAGTTTTCAAGATATTGCCTCAATGCAAAGTTTTGCTGAGTATTTAAAATCAAATCTATAATTGACAGATTGGGCCTTGAAGAATAATAGATCCTCAATGTAAATATTGAGGCAGCATGGCAATCACATGCTGCCTCACATGATTTACTAAAATAAAATATATTCATTATTGTGGCTTCTGGTAGTAACATTTTCATATGCCTAAATTGTTTTGTTAAGTGTATTGTCAGTGGTATGAAAAATACCACTTTTTTTTAGTAACACTGTAATAGGTACAGCAATAACAATACCAACAGCAAATTGTGCAATATTTCCTGGAATATCAAGTAAAGATGTTGCTATAGCTACGTTTAGGTTTGTTGATACTGTAAGTCCATATACAATGATTCCTGCGCCTAAATATGCGATCACTTCCCAAATACCAGCTACAATAAAACTTATAGTATCTATTATAATATTTTTTCCAGTATGATTATATTTTAGAACAATGGCGCCAACAATTAATGCCATAACTGCCTTTATTACCAAGGTAAATGGCGAATAGATAGGATATCCACCTAATAAATCTGATAAAAAACCACCAATTCCAGCAGCTGCAGCTCCTTTTTTTCCACCTAGTATAATTGCACCTACAAATACCATGCTATCACCTATATTTACATAGCCAGTACCAGAAGGTGAGGGTATTTTTATTATAGAAATTGCAACAAAAATGATTGCGGCCATCATGGCTATTTGAGATAAAGATCTTAAATCTAATATATTTTTTGATTTATTCATATATATTTCACTCCTTTAGTAAAGTTATAATGAGATTATATAATAAATATTTAAATTATTAAAGTGTATGGGTACAAACTTCAAATATAATATATAAGGGGATATTTTATGAGACAGGAATTAAAAACACATGTAGAGCAAATACATAGTGATTTTACTATTGTAGATGCTCATTTTGATATGTTAGGGGATGTCTTAAAAAAAAGAAGAATGGGATATACAAAGGTTATAGAGCGAGATTTTATACCGGATTTTATAAGCGGAGGAGTAAATATAGTTGTGGCTTCATTATTTGTGGAAAATCAATATGTTCCAGAAATGGCAATGAGAAATGCTTTGGACCAAATCTCAGCATTATATGAAGAAATAGAAGAATCACCTGACAAAATTATTATCTGTAAAACTTACCAGGATATATTAACAGCTATTAAAAATAAACAATTGGGAGTAATCTTATCGTTTGAAGGTGCTGAACCCATAGGAAATGATTTGAAACTGCTAAGGATTTTCTATGAGCTAGGGGTAAGGATTCTTGGTCTTGTATGGAGTAGAAGAAATTATGCAGGTGATGGCTGTCATTTTCAGCAGGTTGAAGAAGGGCAAAAAGGCGGGCTTACTGATTTTGGAGTTAAACTTGTACGGGAAGCAGAAAAGCTAGGTATGTTTATAGATGTAAGTCATCTGAATGATGAAGGGTTTTGGGATGTTATGAAAATAGCTAAAAAACCAGTAATAGCATCTCATTCAAATAGTAGGAGTATTGTAAATCATCCAAGGAATCTTACCGATGAACAGATTAAAGCTGTTGCAAAACATGGAGGAGTTATAGGCATGAATGCATACAGTGATTTTGTATCTGAGGAAACTTTGACTAAAAATGCTGAAGGTTTAGTAAAACATGTACTTCATATAGTTGATTTAGTTGGCATAAAACATATTGGGTTAGGTTTTGATTTCTGTGATTTGTTTACATCTTCTAATCCGAATTTTTTACCTGATAAAAAAGAAAAAAAATCTTTTGATGTTATAAAAGGACATAAAAACATAAAGAAATTTACTGAGAGGCTCATTATCCATGGGTTTAAAGATGAAGAAATAAAACTAATTCTTGGAGGTAATTTTTTAGAGATTTATAAACAAAGTTTAACAAAAATTAATTAAAAAATTTATTTTCACACAAACTTCACATGATAAGTACACAGTGATGTAATAATTCCTATGTATAATTACAACATGTTACATAGGAAGTGGGGGAATTAAAAATGAACTTTTTCAAAAATATAAAATTAGGTAAAAAAATAGCGTTACTTTCAACTAGTTTTCTGATATTTTTAGTTATTGTAGGTTTTGTTTCAATAAAGGATTTGGCAGATAGTAATGGACAACTTAGAGAACTTAATAATTCTAGAATGACTCCAATTGTACAATTGGAAAATGTAAAGACTGATATTGAGTATATAAGATCGCAGAGCAATTCACTTATGAATGCATCGGATGCTGCAGCAAAGGAAAAAATAGTAACAAATATTACCACGAAAGAAAAGGTAATAGCCACTAGTTTGTCAGTTTACAAAAGTAACACTGATTTTAAAACTGTACTTAGTAATTATAATAAATATATAACAGCTATAAATACATTTACTAAAAATCAAGAAGGTACTGATAATCAACAACAAGCAAATATGCAAGCTCAATCAGCACCAGGTACTAAAAGGGCTGAGCCAAGTGATATGGCAAATTTAGATAGTACAAAGACAGCAATAGAGTCCTCATTAGATAAAATTATTAATAAACATGTTACTGCTGCAAAACAAATATATAGTGACAGTGAAACATTTTTTATTAAAACTGTAATTGGAGCCGGGATATTTATATTGATGTGTATATTAATAGTAATAGCTTTGTCAATTTTTATAATAAAATCTATTGTTGTTCCTGTTAATAAGGTTACTCTAAAACTTAAGGAAATTTCAGATAGCAATGGAGATTTGACTCAAAGGATAGGATATGACAGTAAAGATGAAATAGGGGAATTAAGCACTAATTTCGATTTGTTTATGAGTAAGCTTCAATTAATGGTTGGTGAAGTTACAGAATCAGCTAAGACAATTTCTGATTCCACCATAGGTTTACATAAGGCTAGCTTTTCTAGTACACAGTCTTTAGAAGAAATATCAAATACTATAATGGAAATAGCCTCAGATACTACAGATTCTGCCGCTGCTATTGAAGAAACTAATGCTAGTCTTAGTGAGGCTTCAAATTTTAGTGAGTCTACAGCAGCAGCAAGTAAAAATACTACTAATAACGGTATGAATGTAAAGCGAGCAGCAGAAAAAAGTGCGTTCAAAATATCTGAAATCACAGAAAACATTACTGAAATAGCCACATCCTCAAAAGAAGTATCTACTATTATAAACGAACTCGACTATTCCTCAAAAAAAATAGGTGATATTATTAAGATAATAACATCAATTTCAGGTCAGACTAATCTTTTAGCATTAAATGCAGCAATTGAAGCTGCAAGGGCAGGGGAAGCGGGTAAAGGATTTAGTGTAGTAGCTGAAGAAATACGAAAATTGGCAGATGAGAGCAATAAAGCAGCAGCAGAAATAGCAGGTTTAATTAAGGATAATCAGTCAAAATCAAGTTTGGCAGTAACTTCTGCTGAAAAAGTTGAAGAAAGAGTATCAATTGGAGTAAATAAAGCAGTGGAAGTTAAGGCCAGTATGCAAAGCATAATTAAAAATATACAAGAAATTGCAGTAGAGATAGAGGAAATAGATAAGTCTAATGAGCAACAGGTGGCAAGTAGTAGGGAAATAGAGAAAGCCGTGGGAAATATAGCTCATAGTTCAAACAAAATGGCAGAAGGAACTGAGAATATTAGTGCTAGTATACAGGAACAACTTAGTACAATGAATGAAATAGAAAAGACTACAGAAAGTTTATCAAAAATGGCAGAAAAACTTAATAAAATAACACTTGGATTTACAGTATAGTTTGGCAAGAGACAAATTAAGAGGTTAGGAAGATAAGCAGATTTGTGTAAATAAATCTACCTATCTTCATTTTTTTTGATTTTTTGCCTTTGGCAGAAAAATCATCCTCTACTTGTCACTTGCAATTTGTCACTTTCCCTCATGGTTTATGACTAGTGAATTTATTTAGTACAACATACTTTATTTTATAAGTATATACTTATAAAATAAAGTATGTTATTATAAATTTATAAAAATTAATGATTGAATTTAGGGGTGATTATGGTGGTATTGAAGCTAGCAACTGTCTTTTCAGATAACATGGTACTTCAGAGAGAGGCTGAGGTTGTTATATGGGGTGAGGCAGAAGAAAATACAACAGTTAAAGGTATAATATGTGGACAAACTTCAGAATGTAAGGTGAAAAATGGTGGTTTTAGATTAACATTTAATTCACTTGAAGTTGGAGGACCCTTTCAGCTAGAGGTTTCATCTGAAAATGAGAGTATTGTTGTAAAAAATATTCTTGTTGGAGATGTGTGGGTTGCTGGAGGCCAGTCCAATATGCAACTAAGGCTTAAGGATTCGGCTAATGGACAAGAATATATTCAGAAATCCAATTATCCTGAAATTAGGTATTATGAAGTTCCAGAAATAGAATATGAAGATGATAAAATACGAATTCCAAATCTCTTAGATAAAGGTTGGCAGAGTTTCTCTAAGGAGCATTCACAATATTTTTCTGCAGTGGCATATCATTTTGCAATAAATTTGTATAAAGATTTATCCATTCCCATTGGAATCATTGACTGTGATAAGGGTGGTACATCAGCAGCATGTTGGATGTCAGAAAAATATTTAGCTAAAGATGAAAACGTTAAGATTGCATACTTGGATGAGTATAAAAAAACTATTAAAAACCTTACGGGGGAAGAAGAAGATAGACAAATCAATGATTTACACGAATCTCAAAAAAATTATACTAAAAGAGAAGCAGAATACAAGAAAAAATATCCACAAAACACCTTAGAAGAACTGCAACATGACATTGGATATGCTCCATGGAAACCTCCTATTGGAAGAAAGTCATATCTTAGGCCCTGTGGATTATATAAAACTATGTTAAGAAAAATCACTCCTTATACGATTAAGGGGGTACTATGGTATCAAGGGGAAGAGGATTCACCAAAATCTAGGCTTTATAAGAGTCTTTTTAAAAGTGTAATAGAAAATTGGAGGGAGGATTTTGAAAATGAAAATTTGCCATTTATATTTGTGCAACTTCCAATGTTTAATGATGAAAAGCTAGATACTTGGCAGATAATAAGGGATGCTCAGCTTTACACATTAAAAAATATAAAAAATACTTCTATGGTTGTAACTGTAGATTGCGGTGAAAAAGAAAATGTTCATCCAAAGGATAAAAAAACTGTGGGAGAAAGACTGGCACTATTAGTAAGGCAAGATATATATAATGAAGATATTAAGGGACACTCTCCTATATATAGTGGATATGAGTTGAAAGGGGATAAAATAGCTATATCTTTTGATTATGTTGAAACTGGAGATCTTGTAATACAAGAAGGAAAAGATTTAAATGGGTTTGAAGTAAGTGATGGTAACGGAAAATATTATCAAGCAAAAGCTGAGATTTTTGGGGATAAGGTGATTGTTTATAGTGAAAAAGTTAAAGAACCAAAGTCGGTTAGATATGGGTGGAGGAATTATGTTGAAATAAACCTATTCAATAAATACGGATTACCGGCATCACCATTTAATACAGAAAGTAAATACTAAAATTTAGAATGGAGTGGTAAAATTGAAATATAAATTTCCAAAAAACTTTTGGTGGGGTGCAGCAACATCCGGGCCTCAATCAGAAGGAAGATTTAATAAAAAACATAGTAGCATTTTTGATTATTGGTATGATATAGAGCCAACAGCATTTTATGATCAGGTTGGACCGAATATTGCCTCGAATTTTTATAATAGTTACGAAGAAGATTTGAAGATGATGAAGAGCATAGGTCTTAACTCATTCAGAACATCCATTCAGTGGACAAGACTTATAAAAAATTTTGAAACAGCAGAAGTTGATGAAGACGGAGTTAACTTTTATAATAATGTTATAAATCAATGTGTTGAACTAGGCATGATACCAATAATCAATCTACATCATTTTGATTTGCCAATAGAATTATATGAAAAATATGGGGGATGGGAATCAAAACACGTTGTAGAATTGTTTGCTAAGTTTGCTAAAAAGTGTTTTCAACTCTATGGAGATAGAGTTAAATATTGGACCACTTTTAATGAACCAATAGTTATTGTTCAAGGACAATATTTAAGTCAGTTTCATTATCCTAATTTAGTTAATGGTAAAAAAGCCATGCAAGTAGCATATAACTTAAATCTTGCATCAGCAAAAGCTATAGAGGAATTTAGAAAAGGCAAATATAATAAAGATGGGAAGATAGGCATAGTTCTAAATCTTACCCCTGCATATCCAAGAACACAATCAAAGGATGACTTAGAAGCAGCGGATATTGCAAATATGATTGATAACAGAATTTTTTTAGATACAGCAGTTCTAGGCAAATATCCTGAGGGATTGACACAAATGCTTGAAAAAGATGGAGTCATATGGGAATATACAGAGGATGAAATTAAATTACTTCAAAATAATAAAGTGGATTTTTTAGGTGTGAATTTTTATCAACCACTTAGAGTAAAAAAGAGAGAAAATAAATTTGATGATTCTAAAGGGTGGCTCCCTGATAAATATTATGAAAGTTATGAAAAACCAGGTAGAAGGATTAATCCTGATAAAAATTGGGAAATATACCCTGAAGCTATGTATGATATTGCTATAAATATAAGAGATAATTATGAAAATATCCCTTGGTATGTTTCTGAAAATGGAATGGGCGTACATGGGGAGGAAAAATTTATGGATGAAAATGGAATGGTAGTTGATGATTATAGAATCCAGTTTATTACTGAACATCTTCAGTTCCTCCATAAAGGTATTGAGGAAGGTTCAAATTGTTTTGGTTATCATCTTTGGACACCAATAGATTGTTGGTCATGGAAAAATGCTTATAGAAATAGATATGGGCTTATTTCACTAGACCTACCATCTCAGACAAAAACCATTAAAAAATCTGGATATTGGTTTAAAGAAGCAGCAGAAAACAACGGATTTTAGAAAGTTATAGGTGACAAATGCGATTAGGGGGAGAGGTGAAAAATGTATATACTAACATTTGATATAGGTGGAACTAGTGTAAAGTATGGCGTTTTAGACCGAAATGGAGATATATTTGAAAAGGGTAAGTTCAAAACACCACAAAATGATATTGATGAATTAATGGCTGGGATTCTACATATTAAGTCGAAGTTTGAAAAAAAATACGATTTTGAAGGCATAGCAATGAGCTGCCCTGGAGCAGTGGATGATAAAACTGGGTTTATAGGTGGTGCCAGTGCGGTGCCTTGTATACACGGTTTTAATTTTAGAAAAAAAATCATGGAAAAAACGGGAATTGAGAATGTTAGAATGGATAATGATGGAAACTGTGCAGGACTTGCTGAAGTTTGGAAGGGCGCTGCAAAGGACAACAACGATGTTCTTTTTGTTATATTTGGATCAGGTATTGGAGGCGCTGTTATAAAAGATAAGAAAATTCATAAAGGAGCTCATCTTGAAGGTGGCGAGTTTGGATATATGATTATTTCTGAGAAGTGTGATGTTCTAAGCGATGTTGCTTCACCTGTGAGTATGGCAAAAAATGTAGCCAAAAGAAAAGGGTTAGAATCCTTAACAGGGGAAGAAGCATTTAAACTTGCTGAAGATGGAGATATTATTGCTATTGATGAAATAGAGAAATTTTATTTTAATGTGGCAATAGGAATATATAATATTCAGTATATATTTGATCCAGAGGTTATTGTAATTGGAGGAGGTATAAGTTCAAGATCAGATATTCTAGAAAATATAGAAAAAGGTATGGACAAAGTTATGAATAAAATTAAAATAGCGGAAATAGCAAAGATAAGACCAATAATAAAAAAATGTAAATTTAGGAATGATGCAAATCTTATTGGTGCAGTCTACAATTTTATAAGTTAGTAGTTTAATTAATTTAAATGTATATATTTTTTAAAGAAAGTATATACATTTAAAAAAATATAGTATATAATAAAAATATGGAAATGTAAACGATATATATATATATGGAAATAAGGAATTTTAAGATCTTTTATTATTGTGGAAACGGCATTAGCCTTTCTTTATATTAACAATATAGTAAAACTAGGGGGAATTTTATAATGAAAAAAAAGGCTTTGGTAGCAATGATGACATGTGCATTAGTAGCGAGTGTTTTTGTTGGTTGCGGATCAAGTAGTTCAAGTTCAAGTGATAAAATAACACTTACAGTTCTTACAAATCGTACAGATATAGCAGATTCTGTGTTAAACAAAACTTACAGGGCTGCATACTTAAAGCTTCATCCAAATGTAACATTAAAATTTGAATCTGATGTTGCTTACGACAAGGACACAGAGACAAGACTGAACTCAAAGAACTATGGAGATGTTCTATTAATTCCTGGTATTATTAACAAATCTGAAGAACCAAACTATTTTGCGCCACTTGGAAAAGAAAAAGATTTAAGTAAGAAATATTATGGATTAACCGGTACAGGGGATCAATTTGGTGGGACAATTTATGGTATACCAACAGAAATGAATGTAAGTGGCATAGTATATAATAAAAAAGTATTTAAAGACGCTGGCATAACGGAAATACCAACTACTGAAGAAGATTTTATAAAAGATATGCAGTTAATTAAATCTAAAACTACTGCAACACCTTATTATACAAATTATAAAGATGGATGGCCATTAACTCAATGGGAGCCAGATGTTACATCTGTATCAGGTAGTGCTTCATATTATAACGTTGATATGGTTAATGATGACTCTCCATTTTCACCAGGAAAACCTGAATATATAACATACAGTTTATTGAGCAATCTAGTAAAGAATAAGCTTGTAGAATCAGACCCAACTACTTCAGATTGGGATAAATCAAAAACGGGGCTAGCTCAAGGGAAAATTGGTGCTATGGAACTTGGCTGTTGGGCAGTTGGTCAAATTCAATCTCAAGCAACAAATAAAGACGATATAGGATTTATGCCCTTCCCATATAAAGTTAATGGAAAAAGTTATACTAACATGTCTGCAGATTATATGCTTGCTGTAAGTAAATATAGTAAACATATACAAGAATCTAAAGATTTTGTTACATGGTTTATAGAAAAATCAGGATACTCAACTTATAATGGTACTATTAATACTTTGAAATCACAAGCAGCACCAAAAGTATTATCAAGTTTAACTGATTTAGGTGTTATAAAATTAGAGCCAACTGCTTCTAAGAGTGGTCAAGCAGATTGGAGTAATAAAATTGATAAAGCAGGACAAGTTGGGTTACAAACAGCAGATTTCAGACAAAAAATTGTTGAATCAGCTCTAGGAAATTCTAGTGATAGCTTCGATAAAATAATGAGTGATCTTAACGCTAAATGGAAAGCTGGAAGAGACGCAGTTAAAGCTGGGAACTAAATAAAATAAAATTTGAGAACTTTGTCTTTGTTCTTTATGAATAAAAACAAGGTTCTTACTTTAAAAAACAGAAATTATTTTATTAAAATCTATTTATGGTAGGTGAAATTTTATGTTTAAAAAACTTAGTTATGAATCTCAAAAAAGAGTGATAATTGTATTGTTTACAATTATACCAATAGCAATGCTGGCAACATTTACCTATTATCCACTTGTTAGGATGATTGAGTATAGTTTTACTAGTTGGGATGGGTTATCGCAAAATATCAAATTTATAGGACTAAAAAATTATATAACGGTATTTACTAACCCAGATTATTTCAAAGTCTTTGGGGTAAGTTTATACTATCTAGCTGCTACGTTTGTACAACTAGCACTAGCACTATATTTTGCTACAGTTCTTAGCTTTAATGTTAGATTTAAAAACTTTTTCAAAGGTGCATTGTTTTTTCCATACCTTTTAAATGGTGTTGCAATTGCATTTATATTTCAATATTTCTTTCAAGTAAATGGTACTTTTGATACAGTTCTAAAAGCTATTGGACTTGGCACACATACTCAGTTATGGCTTGGTAATCCTAAAATAATTAATATTTCACTTGCCGCTGTATCTGTTTGGAGATATATGGGCGGAAATTTTATAATATTCTTAGGGACAATACAAGCTATAGACCCACAAATATATGAAGCTGCTGAAATTGATGGTGCAAATAGATTTCAACAATTTATTAATATTATACTTCCAAATCTAAAGAGAATTATTTCACTTAATTTAATTCTTGCATTAAGTGGAGCATTTAGCGCATTTGAAATTCCGTTTATTATGACAAATGGAGCAAATGGAAGTAAAACGTTTGTTATGGAAGCTTTAGAAGTTGCTTTTAACTTTCAAAAGGTTGGACTCGCTTGTGCCATGGGAATAATTTTATTATTAATTTGTATTTTTGTAACAGTACTTCAAAAGGGATTGCTAGTTGATGAAGATTAATTTGAAAGGAGAAATAAAATATGAAAAATAAAGTTAGAGAAAGATCAGTGCTTCAATACAAAATAAAATATGCAACGTCAAGCATAATTAAATACCTTACTTTAATACTCGGAGTAGCTGTAGCTATTATCCCAATATTGGTTATATTTTTATCATCTATAAAAACAAAAAAAGATTATGATACTGGCGGTGTACTTTCACTTCCAACTAGTATAACTTTTCAGCATTATATAGATGCTTTTACAAAAGGAAATATGCTTTCAGGCTTTAAAAATACTTTCTTTATACTAGTAGTGGTTATTGTAGCTAAAATAGTTTTAGGAGCCGCAGCTGCATATGTTCTTCATAGGTTTAGATTCAAGGGTAAAATATTTATTATGACAGCATTTCTTATGGCTACATTTGTTCCTGGTATAGTAAATAATATTATCGTATATCAAATTATAAGTGCTATAGGGCTGTTTAATACCCTTGGGGCAGTAATGCTTCTAGGAATAGGAACTGATGTAATTTCCATGTATATTTTTCTTCAATTTCTTGATAGTATTCCGGCATCTTTGGATGAATCAGCAATGCTGGATGGAGCATCATATTTTACAATTTTTAGAACTATAATTTTCCCTCTTTTAAAACCAGCTATCGCCACTGTTGGTATTCTTCAAGGTGTTGCATTATATAATGATTTTTATACACCATATCTTTATATGCCAGATCCAGGTTTAAGTACAATTGCCACTGCACTTTATCGTTTTAAAGGTCCCAATGGATCAGATTGGCAGATCATTGCTGCAGGTGTAATGATAATTATAATACCAACGCTTATAGTTTTCTTAGCACTACAAAAACACATATACAATGGTATACAAGGTTCAGTAAAATAAAAACATTATAGTTATTCAAAGGGGAAGGCTATGGAATTTATTAATGGGTTCACTTTCGGCATTACAAATAGCAAGTCTGATTTTTCTTTAGATAGGGGAAAAGAATCTTTAAGGCTTTTAAAACTTAGGACAAATACCAGTTATGTTGTATTAGCTGTAGCAGCGTGGCAAGATACGCCACAGTCTACTGAAATACATTACAATACTAAAGATTCAGTAAAGGACGAGGATTTAGTAGGCATTATAAATTATGCAAAAGAATTAGAACTTAAGGTTATTTTAAAACCATTACTTAATTGCACTGATGGAACTTGGAGAGCACATATAAACTTTTTTGATATAGAGGCAAAATGTGAACCAAAGTGGTCTGATTGGTTTAAAAGCTATAATGAACTTATACTTCATTATGCTAAAATTGCACAAAATAATAATTGTGAAATGCTTATTATTGGTTGTGAGATGGTTCAGACTGAAAGAAAAGAGAAGTATTGGAGAGAACTAATTAAATGTGTTAAAATGGTATACAATGGGTTAGTATCCTATAATACTGATAAATACCAGGAAGCTAATGTTAAATGGTGGGATGCAGTAGACGTAATATCTTCAAGTGGATACTATCCAATTAATGATTGGGGCAACCAATTAGATAGAATAGAAAAGATTATTAAGCCTTATGGAAAACCATTTTTTTTCGCTGAAGCTGGATGTGCAAGTACAAGTGGGGCTTCAGTGGAACCGAATAACTGGGAATTAAAGGGAAATATTAATCTTGAAGAACAAGAGTTATATTACCAGACTATGTTTAGAGAAACTAGTAAAAAGTCATGGATTAGAGGGTTTGGTCTATGGGATTGGAAGTCTGAACTTTATAATGAAAATCAAGCTATAAATGATAGTGGTTACGAAGTTTTTGGAAAGCCAGCTGAAAAAGTAATATTTGATTATTATGGCAAGGCATCTAAAAAAAATAGCTAGTGGATATCTCAGTATGATTAAGGTCATTCTGGGATATTTACTAGTTATTTCTCATGGTCATTTATTAAGATAAGCTTCAAATACACATGGAAAGGTTAAATTATCTTACTATAACTGTTTCAAATGAAAAACAATCGTACCTATGAATGGATATTGAATATTCAAAGGCGGTACCGCTCTCAATATAAGCTACTTGTTCTACAACAGCCACAGGATCATTATCTTCAAGTTCAAGATATTGTTGTTCTAATTTATTTGATTTTCTAACGGTGATATTCCTATGAGAACTCTGTATCTTAAGACCCAATTTATCTTCAATGTATGCATATATTGATTCTTCTGCATGTTGCTTTTTTAGGCCTGATATTAGATTGATAGGCATATATGTATTTTCCATTACAAATGGAGCATTATCTAGATATCTAACTCTAAGGATATTATATAGGAATTCTTCATTTTCAAGATTAAGTTTATTCATAACATCCTCATTGCTATTAACTACGGCAAATTCAAGGAGCTTACTAGTTACCTTACGGTCAGAATACAAAGCAGTTAGTCCTCTAAATTGATTTGAAACTAAAAGTCTAGTCATATCCGAATTACTAATATTTTTAACAAAAGTCCCAGAACCACGTCTTTTTACTATAAGACCTTCAGCTACTAAAATATCTAATGCCTTTTTTACTGTCATTTTACTAACTTTGTATTTAATACAAAGATCTTTTTCAAATGGCAATTGTTCATTTGCTTGAACCATTTGTTTAACTATTTGATTTCTTATATCGTTTGCGATTTGAGTATACTTAGTCATAGCAATCTCCCCAAAATAAAAGTATAACGTACCTAAAGATATGTATATACTCATGATATCACATTATATATATGATATCATCTCTATTAGATGAAATATATTTATATTTTGGCGATTTTAATATAAAATATACTATAAAACAGTGAATTCTTATATAATAAAATAACAATGTAAGTATATATATGTAAAAAGATAAATAAATTTACAATAAATAGTTTTCAAATAAAACATAGAAACCATATCGAATGCTGAGTATTAACTCATGGATTTATAATTTTAAAACCATATTAAAAAGCATAATATGGATATTATTAATTTAAAAAAAATAACCAATTATTATTACAAAAATACATAAAAAAAGATATATTATTAACTGTTTATCAAAATAATCATTGACTTTTTGGGAAAATAATAATATACTCATTAACAATAAAATGTATTTTTGTTGAGGTGAGTTAGGGTATGATACTAAAAAAAATACAAAGAAAACTAATAGAATATTTAGATATAATAAGTGGAATATTAGATGTTAATATGAGGATCGTAGACAATAAATTTAATATAATAGCTGGAAGCGGAAGTTTTAAAGACAATATAGATATAAATTTAAAAGAAGATAATTGTAAATATAAAAAAATATTTAGTACAGGAGAAATAAATATTATAGGTAATCCACAAAAAGATGATATATGTGCAAAATGTAGTTATGATAACAATTGCACAACTAAATTTGAAATGTGCGCACCAATAATTTTAAATAATCAAATTATAGGAATTATACAATTGGTATGTTTAAATGAAAAGCAAAGAGAAAAGATAGAGGGGAATTTAAATAATTATATTGTGCTTCTAAAATATTTATCCCAAATAATAAGTGAAAAGGTTTCTGAAAATGTAGAACTGCAAAACAGTATATCACTAGTGGAATTGTTAAACATTATAACAGAGGAGATAAATGAAGCCGTGGTTATAATGGACAAATATTTTCACATATCTTATTCAAATAAAAAGGCTAATGATATTCTGGGGATTTATGATAGAAGTAGTTTTAAAATGAATATAGATTTCACTGGTAATTATATTATGGAATCTAAGGAGTACAAAGTTTTATTGCATGGAGATGAATATTTTTTAGTAGGTAGTTTAAATGATACGCAGCTTGAGGAAAGGTACAAACAAATATTTGTATTTTATGAAAGTAAGGTAGTTAAAAATAATATAAATCGTATGGTAAATATTGATAATGAAGTGGTATTTGATAGTATATTAGGGACATCTTCAAATATAATTAACATTAAAAAAAGTATACTAAAAATATCCGACTCTACATCTACAATATTAATTACAGGAGAAAGTGGGGTTGGAAAAGATACTTTAGCTAGAGCCATTCACAGATCAAGCTATAGAAAAAAAGAAGCCTTTATAGAATTTGATTGTAGCAATATTGGTGAGCAATTAATGGAGAGGGAACTGCTAGGTTATACTGCTAACAATGGTAGATATGAAAATGGAAAACTTCAACTTGCAAATAAAGGAACCATATTTTTTCATAACATAGATGAAATGCCATTGGATGTACAGGCAAAGCTTTTAAGGGCACTAAAAACTCAGGACATTAACATAATTAGTGAAGAAAAATTAAATAAAATTGATATTAGAGTTATATCGGGCACAGATAAGAATATTGAAGAGATAATAAAAAATCAAGGATTTATAGAGGAATTATATTATTATTTAAGCGCTATACCAATTGCAATTATGCCATTAAGGGAAAGAACAGAGGATATAAAGTTAATAGTCTATAATTTTTCCACCAGATTTGCAAAACTTTTTAATAAGAAATTTATAGGAGTAGATGGAGAAGTATGGGAATACCTACTTAAATATAATTGGCCTGGGAATACTTCAGAATTAAGAAGCACTGTAGAGTTTATGATAAGTATAATGGATTCTAGTGGAATAATTACTAAAGAAATGCTCCCAAAGAGATTAGCTCAAAAGGTTGAAACGGAAAATGCAAGTAAGAATGGAAAAATATTGAGTTTAAAGCATATTGAAAAGCAGGCTATAAAAAATGCTCTTTCAATATATGGATTTAGTACAGAAGGAAAAAAAATAGCAGCTACAAAACTAGGTATTGGTATTGCAACACTTTATAGAAAAATTGAGGAATATAAAATCATTAAGGGTTAAGGAATATACAAGGCATAATCAAAAGCACTTTCAAAGGGTAAGGGACGTATTTCCAATTGAAGTTTCAAAATCTGAAGCTAGATTTATATAAAGAAAAGCAAAAGTAGATTGATAAAAATCTGCTTTTGCTTTTTTTATACTTAGCAAAATTCATATACGAACACATTGTAAATCATAATATATTGTAATATTAAACTGTTATAATATATAATCAGAACAACAATAAGAAATAGTTAAAATTAAAAAATATTAGCTTAATAAAATCTGAGGTGGAGAAATAAATGAAAAAAATACGAGGATTACCTAAACCTAATAGTTTAAGATGGCAATTAATAGAACGATTTATTTTGATATTAGTGTTACTTCTTGTAATAATGGAAATCTTCCAATACACAAACACAAGACAATTTTTATATTCTAGCAAAGAACAGATTTTAGATGCTAGATTTCACAATATAGAAGTGGATACTTTCAAGCAAATTAAAACTGCAGAGCTTTTAAAAAATTCTTCTAAAATAATAGATACCACCATTGATGAAAATATGTGTGCAGCAGTTATAGATGTTAATGGAAAACAAATAGCCAGTAGAACTAAAATGAAAAGTGCAATTGATATTTATGATACTGATAGAGATAAAGTAAAAAAAATTGGGAAGCCACAAAGCCCACTTCCTATCCCAGAACTATCCCAAAATCAATATAAGGATTTATTAAAGCAAAAAGGAACATTGGAAGGATATAGATTAGTTAAAGACAAAAATAATAATTTGCAGATAGTGGGATTTCGGAAAATTGGAAACATCCATTCCCCAGTTGGTTTATTACAGCTAGCGATTACAGCAAAACCTGTTGAAGATATACTTGATAAGCAAGTTAAAATATATATTATAGCTTCTTTATTAATTCTTTTAATAGGGTCAATTGTAGCTGGCAAGGTATTTAAATATACTTTAAAACCACTTTATAGTATGAAGGATATGGTGGAACAGATTAATGTAGGACAATTGGATAAAAGGTTAACAATATATAACGGCCAAATTGAAATTGATAGCCTGTCTAATGCATTTAATAAAATGTTAGAGAGAATAGAAACATCTTTTGAAAAAGAACGGTCTATTAAAGAAAAAATGAGGCGATTTGTTTCTGATGCTTCCCATGAACTAAGGACACCTCTTACATCCATTCATGGTTTTGTTGAAGTGCTATTAAGAGGGGCAGCAAAAAATGAAGAACAATTACATTTAGCTTTGAATAGTATTTTGATTGAGAGCGAGCGTTTAACTAAATTAGTCAATGATTTGTTATTATTAAATAGATTAGATAATGATGCCGAAACGGATATGCATTCAGAAAACATAAGTGACATTATTGAAGAAGTATATCCACAGCTTAATATACTTTCAGGAGAAAGAAAAATAGAATTAGAATTAAAGGATGATATATTTGTTTATGTAAATAGAAATAA
Organism: Clostridium akagii DSM 12554; assembly: GCF_000686725.1. GTDB lineage: Bacteria > Bacillota > Clostridia > Clostridiales > Clostridiaceae > Clostridium_I > Clostridium_I akagii. The sequence continues at coordinate 192,216 of NZ_JMLK01000007.1, forward strand.
GATTAAACAGGTTATTTTCAATCTTCTACAAAATGCTGTTAGGCATACTGATGAAAAAAAAGGCTGTATCACTATAAGTGTTGATAATGCATTAGAAGCTTCTACGGATTATGTAGTTTTAAGGGTTAAAGATAATGGAACAGGAATTACAGAGGAACATTTAGGTAAAATATTTGATAGGTTTTTTAGAAGCGAGGAGCATAGAGCTCGTAAAAATGGCGGCTATGGGTTAGGTCTTTCAATTGTGAAATCTATAATTGATGCCCATGGCGGTAAAATTGAAGTTAAAAGTGAAATTGGAGTAGGGACTACTTTTTATATATTTATTAAAAAAGTGAACAAAATTGGTTAGGTTTTTTACAGTTTGTTTAAAATTTTCTCAGCAAAATCTCAGCAAATTCTAAACTTATATTAAGCTAAGCAAATTATAATAGTAATTGCTTACAAATACTGAGGTGATAAAAATGAATATACTTTTATTAATAATAATCCTTGCATTGATTATTATGTTAATTCTAATAGTGCGTACAGATAAAAGTAAAAAGCGACAATTTGTTAAGGAATTTTATTCATTGGGAACCACAATGACATTAATGGTGAATGGGAAAAAAGGTGAAAAAGCATTGGATGAAGCTATGAAAAAAGTCATGAATATTGACGATAAAATGTCAGTATTTAAGGATTATAGTGAAATTTCAAAAATAAATAAAAATGCTGGAGGAAAATTACAGATAGTTAGTGAAGATACTTATTTTGTAATAAAAAAGGCAATTGAGTTCTGCCATTTATCACAAGGTACCTTTGATATAACAATAAGACCAATTGTTGGTCTATGGGGAATTGGAAGTGACAATGCACGGATACCTAGTCAAATTGAAATAGATAATAAACTTAAACTTATAAATTATAAGGATGTAGTTTTAGATGAAAATAGTAATTCAGTAGGATTAAAATATAAAAATCAGGAAATAGATTTAGGTGGTATTGCTAAAGGTTATGCTGCAGATCAGGTTAAAAACATATTTTTAAACAGAGGTATAAAAAGTGCTTTGATTAACCTGGGAGGAAATGTGTTTGCTATGGGGGAAAAAACAAATGGAGATAAATGGAAAATAGGCATTCAAAATCCACTTAGCCCAAGAGGTGAATTTGTTGGAATTATAAGCATAATTAATAAGTCTGTAGTTACTTCAGGAAATTATGAAAGATATTTCGATGTAGAGGGTAAAAGGCTACAACACATTATTGATCCAAGAACAGGGTTTCCTTCTGAAAGTAAAATTATTAGTGCAACTATAATATCAGATTTATCCATTGATGGAGATGGATTATCCACAGGTGTTTATATATTAGGGCTTGATAAGGCATTGAGTTTAATAAAATCATTAGACGGAATTGAGGCTATATTTATAACAGAAGATAAAAAAATATCAGTTACAGCTGGTATGAAGGACAATTTTAAGTTATGTAATGAAGAATTTATATTGGACAAGAGGAGTGATTTAAATGAAAACTAAGATTCAAAAAATGCAGATATTAAGAATTGTAGTTCAAATTGCTTTTCTATTTTTACTACCGGGACTTTTTACATTAACTTTCAGCGGAATAAAAAGCATATACTTATCAATAATAAAAGGAACTTTTAATTTAGCCCAGTCTTATCCTAATATGATTGAGCTTTTTACAATCATACCATTAACAATCATCCTGGGAAGATTTTTCTGTGGGTGGATGTGTGCTTTTGGTACATTTAATGATATAATCTACAAAATATCTAGGCACATATTCAAAGTAAATTTTAAAGTGAACAGTGCAACGGACGCGACATTTAAATATGTAAAATATTTAGTTCTAGTTATGCTTATAGTATTTGTTTGGACAATGGGAAGCACTATATTCGTAACTTCAAATCCATGGGATGCTTTTGGCCAGATAACAAATTTCCCACAAGTTATATCCAAATATACTGTGGGTTTTATACTCTTAGTGTTAATAGGAATAGGTGCTGCATTTATTGAAAGATTTTTCTGTAGATATTTATGTCCACTAGGAGCTATATTTTCAATAACATCAAAACTAAGTATATTTAAAATTAATAAGCCTAATGATAAATGTGGTAAGTGTAGAATTTGTACAAATAATTGTTCTATGGGAATACAACTTTACAAAGTTAAGGAGCAGCGCGGGGGAGAATGTATAAGTTGTCTTAGATGTGTAGAGGTCTGTCCTAGAAGAAATACTCAGGCTAATATACTTAATGAAAATGTTAATCCAGCATTAGCTAGTTCAATTGCAATTGTTGGTTTTGGAGCAATATATGCTCTCAATAATCTAGGAGGCGATGCGGTAACTAGATATATGCCAACTACTGCCAGCGTGTCGTCTACTGTAGCTACAGGATCTCAGCAAGGTAAATATAAAGATGGAATATACAAAGGTACTGCAGATGGTTACCAATCAACAATTGCTGTTACAGTTACGGTAAAGGGCGGCAAAATTACTGACGTGAAAGTAGATAGTATAAATGATACACCAGGATATTATGAGAGAGCACAAAACGGAATACCAAGTGAAATTATAAAATCGCAATCAACTGATGTGGATGCAGTTTCAGGTGCAACTCATAGCAGTGACGGAATAATAAACGCAGTAAAAGATGCTCTAAAGACAGGTGCTTCAAGCTTATCTACGAATAATACAACTTCAGCAAGTAATGCTGTTTTAGCAGATAACAGTACTTCACAAAATACTAAGCAGGCTCAGAATATAGTTCCAGCACCAAGTAGCAGTACTACTGTTACTACTCAAGCTAGCAGTGCTACTGGTAAATATAAAGATGGAACATACACCGGCACTGCTGACGGTTTTAGACCTGGACTACAGGTTTCAGTTACGGTGAAGAGTGGCAAAATTCGTGATATTGAAATTACGCAGATAAATGATACACCAAGATTTTATCAACAAGCAGTGAGTGTAGTACCAAATGAGATTATACAATCACAATCTACGGCTGTTGATACAGTATCAGGTGCAACTTACAGTAGTAGTGGAATAATAAATGCAGTTAAAGATGCACTGAGTAAAGCATAGTAAGTGAAAAATTAAGAATATTTTGTCTGACAATAAAAAATGTGATGGAAAAAATACAGTATAAATGTAGGTGGATTTGTATAAAAATCTACCTACATTTTCTTTTTAATTGATTTTAGTTTTTGTAAGAAAATTTTCAGTAGATCTTTAATTGTGATATTAGGGTTGTGTTTGTTGAGATAATATGTAAAATCTGATATCATTAATTTATAATTAAGCATTTGTATAATTTGATTGGAGATGAATATCACGATTTTAGAGATAAAAAATCTAATAAAACGTTATGAAGAATTTTTGGCAGTGGATAATGTAAATCTATCAATTAAAGAGGGAGAAATTTTTGGACTTTTAGGTCCTAATGGAGCTGGTAAAACTACTATTATAAATTGTATAATAGGTCTTAATAGAATTGATTCAGGAAATATATTTGTGTTTGGCAAAGACATAAAAAAGAATGAACTAGAGATTAAAAAACATATTGGAATAGTCACTCAAAATGTATCTTTGTACTATGATTTAAGCGCCTATGACAATCTAATGTATTTTGGAGGACTTTATGGCTTAAAGGGAAAACATTTAAGAGAATGTGTTTACGATGCTTTGAACTTTTCAGGACTTTATGAGGAGAGAAAAAGGTTTCCAAATGAATTTTCAGGTGGGATGCTCCGAAGGCTTAATATAGCTTGTGGTATTGTGCATCATCCAAAACTTATAATTATGGATGAACCAACTGCAAGTATAGATCCTCAGTCCAGAAGCCATATTTTAGACGGTATTGAAAAACTAAATAAGGATGGCGCAACTATAATATACACTTCACATTATATGGAGGAGATTGAAAGGCTTTGCACTGATATTGCAATACTAGATCATGGAAGAATAATTGCTCATGGAAATAAAGATGAGCTTAAAAGTATGGTATCCGAAGAGGAAAAGGTTAAAATAAAACTTTCTTCAATTAATTACACATTGATTGATATGATAAAGGCTATATATGGGGTGCAGGAATGTAATATGGATGAAAATATTGCTCATATTATTTCAAGTAAAGGAAGCAAAAATTTAGGTACTATAATAGATTTAATTGTAAATTCAGGAATAGAAATTTTAGATATAAATATAGAAAAACCAACCATTGAAAGCGTATTTTTAACGCTAACAGGAAGAACACTTAGAAACTAGGAAGTGAATATATGAATGTATTACGCGTTGCCTTTTATACAGCTAAACGACAACTTAAAAATAAATCATCAATAATAAGTGTTGTATTTTTTACGCTTTTATTGATATTGGTTCTTGGGAATTCATTAAAACTTATATACGAACCTATGAGCTTTGACAAGCAGAGTATATGTATTTATAGTAATAATCAAAGAAATATTAATGATTTTAAAAATTTTCTAAATAATAATGATGCCTATAAGGATAGAATAAAGGTTGTAGAGGTTAAAGCAAGGAAAATCGGAATAGACAATGTGAAGAAAAGGATTAATGATGCTTATATGGAACTTGAAAATCCAAAGGTTATACCATCTGCATCGGTAAAAAACATATATATATATTACTCTAACGATTTTGAGGTGTCCATAATAAAAAATGCTATAGACAGCTATAAATATAGTGGTAATGTAAATATTAAGGATAGGAGTGATGTAGTACAAAATAATCCATTAAATTTGCAAAACAAAAGACCAAATTCAACAGGATATTATGCTGTAACCATGCTTCTTATGATAATGTTATATTGCGCGCCCTATGGCGTAGATATTGTGACTGAAGATAAGAATAGAAATATGATAGGGAGAATAAAAAGTCTTCCAATAAGTAGGACAAAACTTATGATTGGTAAAGTACTTGGAAGTGTAAGTGTGATTTTTTCCCTTGCTACATGCATAATAATTTTCAGTAAATTTGTTTATAAGGTAAATTGGGGAACCAATATTATAAATCTCATACCTATAATTCTTTTATTTTCTTTTTTTACTGTGAGTCTGGGAGCTTTTATGGGCAGTGTTATAAAGGATGCAGTGATAATTCACTACATAATTAATCTGATTGTGCCTTTTTTCACATTTATTTCAGGGGGCTATATTGGAAATATGTTTTTAGGTGATAGCATAAATAATATAAGCTTTTTATCTCCAAGTTATGCCGCTAAAAATATAATACTTAAAAATGCATATGGCTATGGAATGTATGTTAGTGGATTTTATATAGAACTAATAGTAGCATCAATTTTATTATTTTTAATTACAATAGTTTTAGGAAGGAGAAAGGCATAGTGACAGTTTTTATATATAATGCAAAAAGAATTTTAAAGCTAAAAAAAAGTATAATCTCTTTGCTAATACTTCCAATCATAGTGCCAATTTTAATTGTTTATGTTCATTTTAGCTGGACAACAGCTAAAATTGCTATAATAGATTATGATAAAACTGAAGTTACATTTGGTCTTACAAAAAGTCTCAGTGAGAATTACAGAATTATACATATAGATGAAAATAGTATTGAAGATGATTTAGGCTCTGGAAAAATTCAGTATGCATTAGTTTTAGATAAGGGACTCACAAATGAAATAATTACAGGAAAAAAATTAGCAATAAATAGTTATTTTGATAAGGACTCCAATGTCTATAGTGTTATAAATGATGAAGTTAATAATTATTTGAAAAATGTTATCAATGTAGCAGTTAGAGCAAAAAAAAATAAAAATAATTTTTATTCCATTTTAAAGAACTTGCCAGAACAAAACTATAAAACTAATGTTATAGAAGTAGGAAATAAGAAAAAATCATATATAGAAGGAAGTCTTGATTTTTTAATAATGTTTATGCTACTAAGTTCAATTAGTTTTGGATCTGCAATACTTACGGATAAAGAAAAGATGAAAAATATAAGAACTTTTGCAGCACCAATAACTTTAACAAGCTATATGTTTCAATGTTTACTGGTTTTATTCGTTCTGCAACTAGTTCAAGTAACAGTTTTATTCATAACATTGTTTATAATGTATAGAGAAATAATAATGCCATATATACTATCTTTATATTTATTGTTCATCTTCTTTTCAGTTACAACAGTGTCCATAGGATTGTGCGCAAATTCGGTGAATAGTAGTAGGAAAGGTCTATTGACTAGCATAATAGTGATACCAATGTGTATGTTAGGCGGATGCTTTTGGGATAACCAAATGATGCCAAGCACTTTTCAATATATATCTAATTTTATTCCAATTACTTGGATGGTTAAGGCAATAAGTCTTGTGACATCAGGGGAAGGAAAAATAAATACTGCCATTATAAATATAATAGTTATAAGCTTCTTCAGTGTTGTATTTTTTCTCATTGGAATTTTTACAAAAAAAGATATTGTAGATTAAAGCACTTTCAAGAATAATAAGCAAGTAAGTGAGTGAGGTCTATTTTATTTCATATGTCTAAATACTAAACTCATCGAGGTATACTATGAAAAAAGTTAATTATATTTTTAAAATCATCTTTTTCGGATTTGTATTAAGTCAATTTAAGATTATGGCATGGTTAGATTATAAAGTGATTATAATCTTTTTACTTGCTACGGCTATATGCATTGTAAAGGAAAAATTTAATGATTCAATATATATAGTCATAGTTGAATTTATAATCATTACATTGTCTGTTTATACGAATAATATATTCATACCATTGTATTCAATAGTTATATTTGATTTAGTTTATGCAGCCATGTACATAGAAACAGGGATTGTAGTTATTGCTACAATATACTTTAATACAAACAATATGGTGAGTTTGTTGGTGTTTTATTCCATAGCCTATATTGTTGCATATTTACTTAGGCAAATTAAAATCAAAGAAAAATCATATAGGGACACAATTGATAGCGAAAGAAGACTCCGTTATGAACTGGAAATCACTAAAATGCAACTGTTAAATTCATCAAGAGAAGCAGTTCATATTGCAGAAATTAAGGAAAGAAATAGAATAGCTAGAAACATTCATGATAATATTGGACACAGTTTAGCAGGTATATTTATGGAGCTGCAGGTTGCTGAAAAACTCTATGGAAAAGATGATGAAAAGGCAAAGGAAATGCTAACAAAAAGCATTAATGGATTGTCTGATTCTCTAAAGGTGGTTAGGGATACAGTACATAATATAAAACCAAAAGAAAATCTTGGCATAGAATATGTTACTAGGGTTATTGACGATTTTAAGTTCTGCAAGGTTAATTTTAAGCATAGTGGTGATATTAATATAGTTTCTCCAGCACATATGGAGCTGATTGCAACAAATATAAAGGAATCACTTACAAATGCTGCGAAATATTCTAGGGCAACTAAAATGGAGATTAGGATGGATATTAACGAAAAATATATCAGGTTATTTATAAAGGATAACGGTGTTGGATGTAATAAATTTAAAGAAGGACTTGGAATAAGTGGGATGAAGGAAAGAATAAAAAATGTAGGTGGAAGCATATCCATTAGTGGAGAAGATGGATTTTTAATTGTATGTGTTATTCCAAGTGATAGGGAAGGGGGAAAGATATTTGAAACTGCTAATAGTTGATGATGATGCATTAATAAGAGAAAGCTTAAGTATATTACTTGGACTAGACGAGGCCATAGAGGTAGTCGGCACGGCATCTAATGGTCAAGATGCATATGATTTATGTGCAGAACTTAATCCTGACATTGTACTTATGGATGTAAGAATGCCCATTATGGATGGAGTGCTTGGAACTAAACTCATTAAAACAAGTTTTAATGAAATAAAGGTAGTTATACTTACTACATTTAAGGACGATGAATATATAAAAGAGGCACTTAAAAATGGAGCCCAGGGTTATATACTAAAGAATCAAACTTCAGATAGTATAATTGATAGTTTGAAGGCTGTTGCTAAGGGAAATATGGTATTTGAAAAAAATGTGGCTGAAACTATATCATCGCATCTTAAAAATGAAAATAAAAAGACACCGGAGGATTTTAAACTAACTGGAAGGGAAATGGACATCTTAAGACTTATTGGTGAAGGATTATCAAATAAGGAGATTTCATCCAAGCTTTATTTAGGGGAGGGAACCATAAGAAATTATATTACCAATCTTTTAGAAAAACTTGAACTTCGTGATAGGACACAGCTTGCAATATTTTATTTAAAAAGTTTTTAACAACTAAGATTTGTGCATAAGTGTAGAAAAAAATAAATTTATGGAGGGTGATAAAATGTATCATAACCAAATAAAGGGGTTTCCAAAAGATTTTTTATGGGGAGCATCAACATCAGCGTATCAAGTGGAAGGCGCTTTCAATGAAGATGGGAAAGGTTTATCTGTACAGGATGTATCAAAACACCCTGAAGGAACTACTGATTTTAAAGTTACTAGCGACTTTTATCATAATTATAAAGAAGATATTAAACTATTTTCAGAGATGGGTTTTAAAGCATTTAGATTTTCCATTGCATGGACAAGAATATTACCAAATGGCATTGGTGAAATCAATGAAAAGGGAATAAAATTTTATGATAATTTAATAGATGAATTGCTATCCTATGGTATAGAACCCATTGTTACAATGTACCACTTTGATTTACCTGTAGAAATTGAAAAAAAAGGTGGGTGGTCAAGAAGGGAAACTATTGATGACTTCGAGAATTATGCTAAAATTTTGTTCGAGAGATTTGGAGATAAAATAAACTACTGGCTTACAATTAACGAACAAAACATGATGATTTTACATGGATCGGTTTTAGGAATCACTGGAGATAATGGAGAAAATCCAGGTAAAAAAGCATATCAGCAAAATCACCATATGTTACTTGCCCAGGCTAAAGCTATGAAGCTTTGTCACAATATGTGTCCTAAAGCTAAAATAGGACCAGCACCCAATATCAGTTGTGTTTATCCTGCAACTTCAAAACCTGAAGATGCACTTGCAGCTTCTAACTTTTCGTCCATAAGAAATTGGTTATATTTAGACGCGGCTGTATTTGGAAGATATAACAGTATAGCATGGAGTTATATGGAGGAAAAAGGTTGTACTCCAGTTATTGAAGAGGGAGATATGGATATATTAAAAGATGCTCATCCGGATTTTATTGCATTTAACTATTATGCATCCGCTACAGTAGCTGAAAGCATAAGAGATAAAACCAATGATAAATCTAAAGTTGTTGTTAATGTTGACCAACAAGCTTCTTTTGAGGAACTTGGAGTAGTTAAGGGAATAACAAACCCTAATTTAGAAAAAAATGAATTCGGGTGGGAAATAGACCCTGTTGGTTTTAGAAATACCTTGCGTGAATTAAATGAAAGATATGATTTACCTTTAATAGTCACAGAAAATGGATTAGGTGCGTTTGATAAATTGGAAGATGGGGATATAGTTAATGATGATTATCGTATTGATTTTCTTCGAAAACATATTGAACAAGGAAAACTTGCAATAAATGATGGTGTAAAGTTTTTTGGATACTGTCCATGGTCTGCTATAGATCTTGTTAGTACACATGAAGGTTGTAGTAAACGCTACGGTTTTGTATATGTTAATAGAGATGAATTTGATTTAAAAGATTTAAGGAGAATTAAGAAAAAAAGCTTTTATTGGTATAAGGACGTAATAAAGAGCAACGGGAACCAGCTGTAAGGGACAAGCAAGCGACAAGTTTCAAGTGGCAAGTTAAAAATTAAAATATTTTAGGGATGTAAGTGGATCTTTGTATAAACAAATCTACTTGCATCCCTATTTTATTCATTTTCAGAGTCAGTGACGATTAAAATGACAATTGTCATAAATATATGTGTTAATAGTAACTATCTCATTAAGTGCAATTTTTGTATTATATAAATATAAAGAAGAAAAACAAGCACAAAGGTGGGTAAAAAACTCTACTTATATCGAATCTATAGGAGGAATTATTATGTTATTAGAAATCAAAGATCTTCAGAAAAAGTATAAAGATTTTGTTGCAGTGGATAATTTGAATTTGAAAGTTGAAGCAGGGGAAATTTATGGACTTCTAGGACCTAATGGGGCAGGAAAATCCACAACTATAAACGCTATATGTGGTTTAACAAAAGTAGATGCCGGTGAGATTATGATATTTGGTAAAAAGTTTAAGCAACATGAAATGGAAATAAAAAAAGACATAGGCGTTGTTCCACAGGATATTGCAGTGTTTGATGAGCTTTCAGCCTATGAAAACGTGGCTTTTTTTGGAAGATTAAATGGTTTAAAAGGAGCACCTTTAAAGGAAAGAGTTAAGGAAGCCTTAGATTTTACTGGATTATGGGATAGAAAAAAGGATAAGCCATCTCAGTATTCAGGTGGAATGAAAAGAAGACTTAATATAGCTTGTGCAATAGTTCATAGACCCAAATTAATTATCATGGATGAACCTACTGTTGGCATTGATCCCCAATCAAGAAATCATATTCTGGAGTCAGTTAAAAAACTAAATGAGCAAGGGTCTACAATAATATATACATCCCATTACATGGAGGAAATAGAGCAACTGTGTACAAGGATAACCATTATTGATCATGGCAAAGAAATTGCCACGGGAACTATAGAGGAATTAAAAGAATTAATCCTAAACGAAGAACGGGTGGAACTAGAATTATCACATGTTGAGGATGTTTTAATTAAAGCAATAAAGGATATAAAGGGAGTTAAAACTTGTGAAGTGAATGGAAATACAATAATAGTGGTGTCGGAAAAAAACAGTGAAAATATAAGTGCTATTACTGGTAAGGCAGCTGAATTCAAGAGTAAAATCATCGCCATTGTTGTTGAAAAACCAACACTTGAAAGGGTATTTTTAACACTGACTGGAAGAAAATTAAGGGATTAATATTAAGGAGGTTATAAAATTGAAAGTATTTTATATAGCATTCAGTGTAATTCAAAGAAATTTACGTGATAGGAAAGCGCTTATTACCACATTATTATTGCCCATAGTTTTGATACTAATTTTAGGAAATGCTCTTAAAAGTATAGATACATTCTCTGAAAAAAGCTTAGGGAAAACAACTGTATATTATTTAAATAACGATAATAAAGACATATCAAAGAATTTTGATAATTTTCTTAAAGACAAAGAGATTGAGTCTATACTGGATGTAAAAAAAGCAAATAACTATAAAGAAGGTACTAAACTTGTTAATGACGGAAAAGCCTCAGCACTTATATATATTGATAAAGATTATTCTAATAATATAAGCAAAGATAAAAAAGGAAAAATCAATATCTATGAAAGTAAAAGCAATACCGTTAGGAATAGTATTGTGGAGAGCATAATTGATAGTTATAATAACGGAGCAAATACTACTATGACTGCTTCGAAAATAGCTCATAAAATGACTCAGTATAAAACAAAGGACAATATTAATGAAAACTATTTAAATATAGAAGGCACTAGTCCTAGAGCTATAGATTATTATGCAGTAACTATGCTTGTAATGACACTTATGTATGGGGCTACTTATGGGTGCATTGAACTGGATGACATGTTCTTTAACAATATTGGTAAACGGATAAAAACGACATCCACAGGAGCTTTTCAGCATCTACTTGGAGTAATGCTTGGAGCTGTATTTACACTAATACTTCAAGCTTTGGTTCTGATCTTATTTACTAAATATGTTTATGGGGTAAATTGGGGGAGTCATCCATTTATTATAGCTGCAACTATTTTTGCTTTGTCTGTACTGTCTACAGCAATTGGAGTTATGTTTGCCTCTATTATGGGAGATTCGGATAAAGCATCGGGAATTTTAAATATAATTGTGCCGATATTTACATTTATATCTGGAGGGTATGTAAAGATTTCCATGGGCAATATTCCACTTATTAATTACGTGCCAAACCAATTGGCACACACAGCATTATTTAATACAATTTACGGTGGTTCACCTTCTGTTGCAAATCAATCTATAATAACAATGTTTATAATTGCCATAAGTGCTTTTGTAATAGCTGCGATTGCTGCAAGGAGGAAGATATCATGACAATATTTTTTAATAATTTAAAGAGGATATTTAGAAAAAAAACAAATCTAATAGTTATGTTTGTAATTCCTATTGCATTCACTGCAATTATAGGAAGTCTGTACAGTTCTGCAAATACTGGTTTTGATATAGGATTTGTGAATAATGACAATACCAAACTAACTTCAATGTTAAAAGAAACATTAAAGGCAAAAGGCACAATTCATGAAATGAAACAGGATGAAATTAAGAACGCTATTATTGATAAAACCATTGACACGGCAGTCGTAATCCCCAAGGGTTTTACTGATAGTATATTAAAAAATACAGGCTCAGGTAAAATTCAAATGTATGGTATCAAAGGAATGAGCAATGATTCCTCCATAAAATATTTAGTAGATAGTTTTACAAATGCTGCTATAAATATATCAGTAGCATCAAATGGAGATAGTAATAAATTTTATCAGGGAATAAAGGATTATGAGAAAGGGGATTTTGCGTCAAAGGTTAGCTATACTAACGGAGAAAGTGAAAAATTACAGACTTCATCAAGTTCTTTAGGCTTTTTAGTAATGAGCATGATATATCTCAGCACTACGGTAACCACACTGATTTTAAAGGATAAAAAATCAGGGACATACAATAGGATATTTGCTAGCGGAATAAAATCCGGAAACTATATGGTTCAATGTGTATTAAGTTTTATAGTTGTAAATTTAATACAAACCGCAGGAGTCCTATTAGTAATGAAATATGTGTTCCACAGTGATTTAGGACCATCTTTAATCAATCTGTTTGTAGTATTTTCTGTGTTTGGTATTGCCTGTGTGGCACTGGGGGTTGCAATATGCAATAGATCCAAGACTTTAAAACAAGCCAATGCACTGGTTGCACTAATAAGCACACCTATAGCAATGCTTGGAGGATGTTTCTGGCCAAGAGCTGTAATGGGAAGCACACTTCAAAATATATCAAATTTTGTTCCTTCTACTTGGGCAATGAAGGCATCAGACAAAATTTTGAGTGGAGGATCATTAATAAATGTTTCACAGGAACTTGGAGTTATAATGCTATTTGCAGTTGTTTTCTTTATTATAAGTAGTACTAAGACAGTCAAAAGTTAAGGTAGATTTTTGTAGAAAACTTAAAAACTAATGAAAGGAGATGCATTCAGATTTGTTTACACAAATCTGAATGCATCTCTATTTTGGCTTAAAGTAATGATATGGAACTTTAAACTTGTAAATAAAACTTGATTTCCATATAAGATTTTTTGTTTTCTTAAATATATTTACATAATAATACAATTATTAAAAAGATATAAAATATGAAAAAAATATAAAAATTTAACAAATAAGCTGTTGATATATTATTAATATGTGATATTATATATACATAAATAACAATATATGTAAACTATAACATTATAAAGGGGTGTAAAATATGAAAAAAATCACAATAATCACCAGGCAAGAAAAATTTGAAGTATTAAAAAAGCTGCTAAATGATTTAGGCATCAAAGGTATGACAGTATCTAACGTTATGGGTTGTGGTAATCAAAAAGGTAGTACTGAATTTTACAGAGGCACTGAGGTTAGGGTAAGTCTAATAAACAAAACAAAGGTGGACGTGATTGTTTCAGACTCATTAGTAGACCAAATTGTAGATGAAGTAATTAAGCATGTGGCAACAGGAAAAGTAGGGGATGGAAAGATATTCATTTCGGCCATAGAAAATGCAGTTAGGATAAGAACAGGAGAAAAAGGAGATACAGCAATTTAGTCAAAACTCGAGGGGGGATATTGTGAATAAAACAGTGTCTATTTATGTACTCGTGATTTTTAATATTCTTATAATAATGTCTGGAGCTTTTTTTATAATATATAGCATTTTATTTAAGATAAGTATAAAAGTTTTGAATACAAATATTTCTGGTGTTATTTTTGGGATTGTAGTTTTGTATTTTGGAATTCGTTATTTTATAAATCTTTTGAATTTAAAAAAGGAAGTTAACAAGCAAGAAAATAAATTTTCGTGGTCTAACTTTAAAAAGACAAAGAGGGGGAAAGGTAAATGAGGCGAATAACAAGAGTTTCAATGGTGGGAATTTTAATTTTAGTATTTATTAATATTTTTTCAATGATGGCTTTTGCGGATGATACATCAAAAGCAGGTGACCCTGGTGGAACTAAAATAGGCACATCCTATGACATAACAGCAAAAGAAAGTGGCAAACCAACGCAGCAGGAAGTTTATGATCAAGTTGGAAGAAATAAATTAGGGATAAATTACGTATGGGTATTACTTACAGGGTGTCTAATATTCTTTTTTCAGGCAGGGTTTGCTATGGTTGAAACAGGATTTTGTAGAGCAAAAAATGCCATGCATACTATGAGTATGAATTTTATGGTTTTTCTCGTAGGTGCAGTAGGATACTTTATGGTTGGGTTTGCACTTCAATTTGGAGGTGTAGGAAGCTGGACATCTTTGGGCACAGGAACAACTACTCTTAGTCATGAAATTGCTATTGGTGGTCTTGGGTTGTTTGGAACAAAAGGATTTTTCCTTACAACAGGCGGAACTTATGATGTAGGTGTTTATGCATTATTTTTCTTCCAAATGGTTTTTATGGATACCACATGTACAATACCAACTGGAGGTCTAGCAGAACGGGTTAAATATTCTGCAGTAGTAGTAAGTTCATTTTTCGTATCTATGATTTATTATCCACTATTCGGTAACTGGTTATGGGGTGGTGGCTGGTTATCACAACTTGGGGTAAAGGCAGGACTTGGCCATGGAGCGCTAGATTTTGCAGGATCTTCTGTTGTTCATGGAATGGGCGGAATGATGGCATTAGCTGGCGCAATAATAATAGGACCTAGAATTGGTAAGTTTAGAAAAGATGGAACAGCAGTTGCGTTTCCGGGGCATCATATACCAATGGCAGTTATAGGAACAATAATACTTTTCTTTGGTTGGTTCGCATTTAATGCAGGAAGTACTATGAATGGAACAGACTTTAGAATTGCTATTGTTGCAACAAATACTATGATAGCAGGAGCAATTGGCGGACTTGCAGCAATGTTTTATATGTGGTTTAGATATGGCAAGCCCGACCCTTCAATGACATGTAATGGAGCATTAGCAGGGCTCGTTGCTATAACTGCACCCTGCGCATATGTAAGTGGTATATCAGCATTTATTATAGGCCTAATAGCAGGAATATTAGTATGTGTATCAGTTAAGGTAGTTGAAAATAAATTTAAAATTGATGATCCTGTTGGAGCAGTTTCAGTTCATGGAGTAAATGGTATTTGGGGAATAGTAGCTCTTGGACTATTTGCTGATGGAACATACGGTGCTGGAACTAATGGGGTATCAGGCGGAGTAATTGGATTGTTTTTTGGAGGTGGGTTTGGTCAACTTGGAGCGCAACTCATTGATGTTATTACCTTAATTATATGGGGATTTGGAACATCTTATTTGTTCTTTAAAATACTAGATAAAACTATAGGCATTAGAGTATCAAGAGAGGCGGAACTTCAAGGGCTTGATCTTCCTGAAATGGGGATGCTGGCATATCCTGATTTTGCATTGAAACCTGATAATATAGATATACAGACTTCTATTGAGGAGGCATTGGCTACTAATAGCAAATAAATTCACATATAAATAGAAATTTAAAAAAGATGGAACTCTATAAAAGTGAAGATTTTATGGAGTTCCATCTTTTTGAATCTTGGGTAATTAATAGAGGGAACTTGATATAGCAAGGAGAAATTTTACCATAATGATAATTTGTATAAGAATATAACATGTGTAATAACAAAGCTTTTAACTGCAATGTTATCAAAATAATAATAATTTTATTGACAATCAGATAATAATACTATAGAATAGAAAACAATATGATTATAGTATTAAAGAAAAGAACTTATTTATTAATCATAATTTTAAACCTAAAAACAGAGGAGGAATTCTTTATGAACGGAATAAACACAGGAGATACGGCATTTGTGCTTTTTGCAACAGCACTAGTTATGTTAATGACTCCAGGGCTGGCATTGTTTTATGCTGGAATGGTTAGAAGGAAAAATGTATTAAGTACAACTATGCATAGTTATGTAGCAGTAGTAATAGTATCATTGCAGTGGATACTAATTGGGTATACCTTAGCATTTGGTAAGGATATCAGTGGACTTATAGGTAATTTTCAATTTGCAGGGCTAAATGGTGTAGGTTTTGCACCAAATCCTGATTATGCAGCTACAATACCACATCAAGCATTTATGTTATTTCAAATGATGTTTGCAATTATAACTCCAGCCTTAATTTCAGGAGCAATTGCTGAACGAATGAAATTTATGGCTTTTGTAGTATTCTTAGTACTTTGGACTACTCTAGTTTATGATCCACTAGCTCATTGGGTATGGGGAGTTAATGGTTGGATAAGAAATTTAGGAGCATTGGATTTTGCAGGTGGAGACGTTGTTCATATAAGTTCAGGTGTGTCAGCATTGGTGGCAGCAATAATGCTTGGTGGGAGAAAGAGAAAAAAGACGGTAACCCCACATCATATACCAATGACCATGCTTGGAGCGGGACTTCTTTGGTTTGGATGGTTCGGATTTAATGCAGGTAGTGCTCTTGGAATAAATAGTTTAGCACTAAATGCTTTTGTTACAACAAATACATCTGCAGCTGCATCAGCACTTGCATGGGCAGTATGTGAATATATTCATAGAAAAAAAGTAACATCTTTAGGAGTTGCCAGTGGAGCAGTAGCCGGACTGGTTGCAATAACACCAGGTGCAGGTTTTGTTAGTCCATTAGCATCTATATTAATAGGATTAATTGGAGGAGCAATTTGTTTCTCATCTGTTACATTCTTAAAGTCAAAAATAGGTTATGATGATGCTCTTGATGCTTTTGGTTGTCATGGGATTGGCGGAATTTGGGGAGGAATTGCTACTGGTATATTTGCTTGGAAGGGCATAAATGCTGCTGGCGATAATGGCCTAATTCATGGTAATATAGCATTAGTTGGTAAGCAATTAGTAGGTATTGGTGCAACAATAGTTTATGCAGCAGTAGTTACATTTCTAATATTATTAGTAATTAAAAAGGTTATTGGTTTAAGAGTTAGTGACGAGGAAGAACAAGCTGGACTAGATGTTTCATCACATGGTGAAGATGCATATGGTGGTTTAAACTAATATATAAATAAAGAGAGGAGGATTTATTATGAGTGAAAAGCTTACAAAGATAGATATTATTACTTCTCCAAGTAAATTTGATGATCTAAAGGATGCACTGAATGAAATTGGAGTTGCAGGAATGACGGTTTCAAATGTCTTGGGTTGTGGAATGCAAAAAGGACATAAGGAATACTATCGTGGAAATACTGTAGAGATGAATTTATTACAAAAGGTGAAAGTTGAGATAGTAGTTAGCGACATACCAGTTAAAGAGGTTGTGGAAGCAGCCAAAAAAGTATTACATACTGGTAATATTGGCGATGGGAAAATTTTTGTATATGAAGTTCAAAATGTAATCCGCGTAAGTACAGGTGACGAGGGAAAAGCTGCTCTTCAATACAGAGACAAATAAAAAAGAATCAACAAAAATAATTACACTGTCATTGGGGTGTAATTATTTTTGTTTTTTGACAAATCCACTTGAAACTTGTCACTTCCACTTTTAAAACTTATTGACTAACCTTTATATTGACAACATATATTAGATGTAGTATCGTGAGCTTATTCATCGGAGGGTATATAAATAGCTATATGCTGGATAAGATGGCTTGATAATGCCAATTGTGTTATCTAGCATTTTTGCGTTTAGGAGGTTTATATACCATGGAGCAGCAGAACAATTTATTAGAAGGGAATATTGTAAAAACATTATTAATATTCGCAGGGCCTTTTTTAGTAGCCAATTTACTTCAGGCACTTTATGGTGCGGCTGATTTATTAATTGTTGGTAAGTTTTCTAGTTCAGCAGAAGTTTCGGCTGTGGCTACAGGAAGCCAGTTTATGCAGACAATAACTGGAGTTATTGTTGGAATAAACACGGGGGCCACCGTTTTAATTGGCCAGTATTTTGGGAAAAAAAAATACAAACATATTGCAGACACAATGGGAACTGTAATTTGTATATTTGCTATAATGGCAGTTATTTTAACTGTAGTTATGGTGGTGTTTACTGGAAATATTACAACTTTAATGCGCACCCCAGTTCAGGCTACTGAGTATACTAAAGAATTTATATTAATCAGTTCTTGTGGTATTCCATTTATTATTGGTTACAATGCGGTAAGTGGTATTCTAAGAGGTTTAGGTAATTCAAAAGCACCATTATTTTTTATTGCAATAGCTTGTCTAATTAATATCGCTCTAGATTTGATTTTAGTTGCTGGTTTTCATATGGGATCTACTGGAGCAGCAATTAGTACTGTAACTGCTCAATCAGTAAGCTTTTTACTTGGAATTATATTTTTTAAAAAGAAAGGTTTTTGCTTTGAGTTTAATCGTACTCATATAAAACTTCAAGCAGCTAAGGCAAAAATCATACTTAAGTTAGGACTACCAATAGCATTACAGGATGGTTTAGTGAATATTGCTTTTCTAGTAGTTACAGCAATTATTAATACCATGGGACTCACCGCGTCAGCATCAGTAGGTGTTGTAGAAAAATTAATTGTTTTTTCTATGATTCCACCATTTGCATTTGCTTCAGCAATTGCAGTAATGACAGCTCAAAATATTGGTGCAGGAAAGCCTAAAAGGGCAAAACAAAGTTTGTACACAGGGATTGGATTTTCTTTGATATTTGGCATAATATTTTGCATATATTCACAATGGAATCCAAAATCACTGATATCATTGTTTTCAACAGATAGAGCAGTGATAGTTACAGCTTCACTATATCTTAAATCATACAGTATTGATTGTATTTTAGTTTGTTTTGTATTTTGTATAAACTCATTTCTCGTTGGTTATGGCAATTCAATGTTTCCTATGATCCAGAGCACAATAGCTACATTTCTTATTCGTATTCCTGTTCCTTATGTCTTAAGTAAAATGCCAGGGGTAACGCTTTACCAAATTGGTTTTGCATCGCCTTTAGCAAGCGCCTTATCAATTGTGATGTGTATGATTTACATGAGGCATGGAAGATATAATAAAAGGCATATTTATTAGAATTTTATATTATAAAAAAGGAATGCAAGTAGTGGACAACTACTTACATTCCTTTTTATTTGAAACAATTATGAATGATTGAAACTTGAAACTTGTATCTGATTAAGCTTTAGCTAGTGCTTGATTCAAATCGTAAATAAGGTCATCAACACCTTCAATACCTATTGAAAGTCTTACTAAATCTGGTGTAACTCCGGCTGCTTTTTGTTCTTCTTCATTAAGTTCCGCATGAGTTGTGCTTGCTGGATGAATTACAAGGGATTTTGCATCAGCAACATTTGCAAGTAGAGAAAATAATTCAAGACTATTTATAAATGTTTTTCCAGCCTCAAGACCGCCTTTAATTCCGAAAGTGAAGATTGAACCTGCTCCCTTTGGTAGGTATTTTGCGGATAATTCTCTATATGGGCTACCTTCTAGTTCAGGATAATTTATCCATGCTACTTTTGGGTGCTTGCTTAAGAAATTAACTATTTGTCTTGTATTAGATACGTGTCTTTCAACTCTTAGAGATAATGACTCCAGGCCTTGAAGAAATGTGAATGCACTTTGAGGGCTTAAAGTTGCACCTGTGTTTCTAAGTAGTTGAACTCTAGCTTTTAAAGCGTATGCAGGAGCACCTAAATCAGCATATACTAGTCCATTATAACTTTTATCAGGAGTTGTGAAATCAGGGAATTTACCACTAGCTCTCCAATCGAATTTACCAGCATCTACTAAAATTCCGCCTATTGTAGTTCCGTGTCCACCAATGAATTTAGTTGCTGAGTGGACAACTACATCTGCACCATATTCTATTGGTCTTACAAGATAAGGTGTACCAAATGTATTATCAATAATAAAAGGTATTTTATTTTCGTGAGCAATTTTCGCAACTGCTTCTATATCTAATACGTTAATTCTTGGATTACCAATTGTTTCAGCATAAACAGCTTTTGTTTTATCTGTAATGGCGCTTCTAAAGTTTTCAGGATCATCTGGATCAACAAATATTGTTGTAATTCCAAGCTTTTTTAAAGTAACTGAAAATAATTCATAAGTTCCACCATATAATGTGCTTGCTGCAACTATTTCGTCACCTGCACTTGCTACGTTAAGAATTGCATAAGTAATTGCAGCTAGTCCTGAAGCAGTTGCAAGTCCTGCAACTCCGCCTTCAAGTTCTGCTACTCTTTTTTCGAAAACATCTGTTGTAGGGTTCATAATTCTTCCATAAACATTACCAGGTTTTTTTAATTGGAACAGGTCAGCAGCGTCATCGGCATCATCAAATACAAAAGATGTTGTTTGATAAATTGGAACTGCTCTTGAATGGGTTGTTGGATCAACCACTTGTCCTGCATGTACTTGTAAAGTTTCGAATGATAATTTTCTTTCACTCATCTTAATCTCTCCCTTAATTTTAAAATTTATATTTTTATTTATTACTAGCAATTTAATAGTTTGTTTAGATCATAAGGTGTTTCTTGATAAACATAGTAATTAAGCCAATTTAAAAATAATAAGTTTGCGTGACTTCTCCAAGTTGATAATGGAATCAAATTTGGATCATCATTAGGAAAGTAATTTTGTGGTATATCAATATTAATTCCACTTGAAATATCTCTAATATATTCATCTTTTAAGGACAATAGATCATATTCAGAGTGACCAGTTACGAAAATTTGCCTACCACCCTTAGTTGCAACTATATATGGACCTGAGGTTTTTGATTCAGCCAAAATCTCTAGTTCAGGGGTTTTTATTATATCTTCTCTTAAAAATTCTGTATGTCTTGAGTGTGGCACATAAAACAAGTCATCAAAGCCACAGAGTAGTTTTACACTTTTTTTATCTATTATTTGAGGGAAAACTCCAAATAATTTTTTGCTAAGTTTATGTTTTGGAATTCCAAAATGATGATAGAGACCTGCTTGGGATGCCCAACAAATATGGAATGTGGAATAGACATTTTTAAGGCTCCAATCCATTATTTCAGTTAATTCATTCCAATAATCTATATCTTCAAATTCAAGGAGTTCTACAGGTGCTCCTGTTATTATCATTCCATCAAATTTTTTGTGCTTTATTTCATCGAAGGTTTGATAATATTTAAAAAGGTAAGCCTCAGAAGTATTTTTTGAAACATGAGTTTTAGGATATATTAGCGTTATATCAACCTGCAATGGTGAGTTACCTAAAAGTCTAAGTAACTGAGTTTCTGTAACTGTTTTTACGGGCATAAGATTTAATATAACTATATTAAGAGGCCTTATATCCTGCTTTATAGCACGGTCTTCATTCATTATAAATATATTTTCCGCTTTTAATATTTTAGAAGCAGGAAGTCCGCTCTGAATATTTATTGGCATAAAACTCCTCCTTAATTTAGTATAATATACTTTTCATATTTGCATAATAGGTAAAAGAAGAGAACTATACTATAATTAACGAATACTAGTAATAAAAAAAGTTGCCTTCCATAAGGAAAACAACTTTGTAAAGTCGTAATTTCTCCTTATCTATCAGAAATAATCTGTTGGATTTAACACCATACATTCAAATGATAAATGTTGGTTGTCGGGTTTCAAAGGGCCAATCCCTCCACCGCTCTTGATAAGATTTTATTTGATTTATTACATATTATACTAAAAGAAAATATTTGTCAACATAAATTATTAGGAACTTTTTAAAGCTATGCTAAAATAATAAAAAGCCAAAATACTAGTCTAATTTATTACGGATGATTAAGTTATCTCAAAATCATTTTGATTAACAAGGTAGCTATAATAGGAATCATTATTCATTAGCTTACTATGATTTCCAACTTCAAGTATTGCACCGTTTTTCATAACAATTATTTTATCAGCATTTCTTATAGTAGATAATCTATGGGCAATAACAATGGTAGTTATATTTTGAGCAATGTTATCTATAGCCATTTGTATTAATTTTTCTGTTTGAGTATCAATATTGGCAGTGGCCTCATCAAATACAAAAATAGATGGATTGTGAGCTATGGCTCTTGCAAAAGATATTAGCTGCTTTTCACCTTCGGATAGGGTATTGCCCCTTTCCATGACAGGTTCATCAATACCAGCATCAAAATTTTTAATAAGATCTTTAACACAGGACATATTTAGGGCTTTATCCAATAGTGATGGTTCAACCTGATCGTTTAAAGTAATATTGCTCCTTATAGTTCCAGAAAATAAAAATACATCTTGAAATACCACCGCAATATTTTTTCTTAGAAATTCAAGGTTAAGGAGATTGATATTTATCCCATCTATTAAAATTTCTCCCTTTTGAATTTTATAAAATCCATTCAAAAGCGTTATTATGGTGGATTTTCCTGCCCCGGTTTCGCCAACAAAAGCTACAGTTTCCCCTTTTTGTACTTTAAAACTTATATCTTTTAGTATCCAATCAGAATTATTATATGAAAACCAAACATGATTAAACTCTATGTTACCCTCAATTTTATCTAGTATAGAACCAGCATCTAAAGATTCAAGAGTGGGCTTTTGATCAAGTAGTTCAAAAATTCTATCTGCCGAAACTAAAGCTGATTGTATTGTGGTATATTGGTCTGCTAAGTCTGATATTGGGTCAAAAAAATTTTTAATATAAGTTGTAAAAGCATATATTACTCCAATTTCTAAAGTGTGATTTGCAATTTTATTAACACCATAAAAAAGAAGTATTGCTATGGTTATGTTTTGGAAAAACTGAGTTCCCGGTTTTAATATACTGTTTAATTGAACTTGAAGTACAGTACTTTTAAAATAACTTTGATTTAGTTTTACAAATTCATCATGTTTTTCTTTTTCAGCTTTGAAGATTTGAATAATTTTCATACCAGATATATTTTCAGCCATAAAGCCATTTATCTTGCCTATTATACTTTTTATATTCAAAAAATTTTGTTTTATCCTCTTTTTTAGAAGAAATAGTATCAATGACATAAGTGGTAAAACTGCCAGTGAAATAAGGGCAAGTTTGAAATTCAAAGCAAACATTGCATATATTATTCCAATTAAAAGAAAAACATCTTGAAACAGATTTAAAATTACATCTGTATACATATCACTTATTGATTCAATATCGTTGGTTGCACGAGTTATAAGCCGCCCAGAGGAATTATTATCCAGATATTTAAGTGGAAGATGTTGTATTGTAGTAAAAACTTTACTTCGCAAATTCCTTAAGATATCCTGGCCAACTTTATTTATTATGTTTTCTTGAGCATAGGAAAAAAAGTTACCCAAAATTGACACAATTAAATATAATATTCCTAAATTAACTATTGAATATAAACCCTTAGAGGGAAGGCGTTTTACTAAGAAATCGTCAATAACTAATTTTAATATATATGGTTTAATTATTATAGATAAATTTATAAGAAGTACGCATATAGCTGCAAGTAAAATTCTTTTCATATGTGGTATTGTGAGTTTTAATAATCGTTTTAAGCTACTTTCTTTATTAGAATAAAAATCATGATTTTCCGTCTGCACATTGTTCATTGTAGATTTCATAATAAAGCCCCCTTTCTTTAATAAGTTGGGTATGGGTTCCTCTTTCACAGATAGAGCCTTTATCAAGTACTATTATTTCATCAGCATGTGCCACGGCAGATATTCTGTGAGCAATTATTATATTTGTTTTACCCATCCTTAGCTTTTTTAAATTGTGAAGCACTTGTTTTTCAGTTATGGTATCAACTGCAGAAAGTGAATCATCCAATATTAAAACTGAGGGATTTTTTATTAGAGCCCTGGCAATTGAAACACGTTGTTTTTGACCACCAGAAAGATTTACGCCACGTTCACCTAGTAGGCACTCAAACCCGTCTTTAAATCCTAATATGCTTTCATAAATAAGCGAATTTTTAGAAGCTTCTTCCAAATCATTTTGAGAATAAATATCTTTAAAAAAAGAAATATTATTTTTTATTGTGTCTGAAAATAAAAAATTATCTTGGGGAACTATGGCGAAGCTCGTTCTTAAGGAATTAATAGGAATAGTGTTTATGTCCTTTCCATCAATAAATACTTTGCCAGATTCTAAATTGTATAGTTTAAAGAGGCTAGTGGCTAGAGTGGTTTTTCCAGAACCAGTTTTACCTATGATTCCAAGAGTATGACCTTTAGGGAGTTTAAGATTTATATTATTTAAAGATTTTGTCTTAGCAGCAGGGTAAATAAAGTCAAAATCTTTAAATTCAATATTTCCATGCAGATCAATTGACGAGCCGCTCAGAGCATCTTTTATTTGAGGCTTAACTTTAAAAATGTCATTTAGCCTACCAAGGGAAGCCATGCCTCGTTGATATACGTTTATAACACGTCCAATTGATACTATAGGATTCATAATCATAGTTAGATAACTATTAAATGCAACAAAATCACCTAAAGATATTTTTCTTTGTAGAACCATATTACCGCCTATAATAAGATTCATAACAAAACTTATGCTAAAGGAAACCTCTATAACTGGGGTTAAAAGGGAAGAAGCTCTAACCATACTTAGGTTAGAATCTGAAATCTGTTTATTTAAAGTTTCAAAATTTTCTATTTCACTTGATTCTTGTACATAAGCTTTAATAACTCTAATGCCGTATATATTTTCTTGAACTTTATCAGATATATTTGAAAAATTTTCTTGAACCCTTCGAAATCTAATTTTTATAATTTTGCCTATTTTAGTTGTAAATATAACTATAAAGGGAATTGGAAGTAGGGTTATTAGAGTAAGCCTTAAATCTATGGCATTACACATTGAATATATTGAAACTATGCATAATACTATTCCGTTTATAGCAAGAGCTGTGGCAGGACCAAAGGTCATCCTTACAGCAGATATGTCGTTGATTGCATAGGCTATAAGGTCACCAGTTTTTCTTTCACTATAAAATTCAGGCGACATTTTTTGAAAATGTAAAAATAGTTTTTCTCGAAGATCGCACTCAAGTTTCCTAGCATTTCCTATGACAAGGTTTCTCCACACAAATGTAAATACAAAAGAACCTATGGATATTAGGGCTATGTAAAAAATATCTATAAAAACCATTGATTTATTGATAGTTTTTACACTCAATAAATCAATAGCTTTTCCAAGGATTTTAGGAAAAAGTGCTTGAACGTAAGAAGATAATATCATGAAGATTATGCCAACAGTATATGTGAATTTATGCTGCTTGAAGAAAGTGAGAATTTGGTTATCTGTCAATGTTATACCTCCCAATTATTTTGATGGCTTAATAAATCTTAAATAAATACAAATGCCCTCTATAATATAATTAAAGTTATTTAACTTAATTATATTATAAAGAGCACTACATTATCAAATCTTAACATGAAACTATATTGATTTTTTCTATCATTCGGGTAAATCTTTTATATTTTAAATTTTAGGACCGCTTCATTTAGTTTTTCAGCAAGATCAGCTTGGGTCTCAGCTGTAACTGACACATGAGCTATAGCAATAGTGGTTTCATTAATTCTTTCTTTTATGTTGTTGGAATGCTCAGCAGAAATTTCAGCATTAGCTGCCATATTTTGTGCAGCGTTATTTACTTCTCCAACTGTAGCTGTAATCTCCTCTGACATAGCCGCAATTTCTTCTGACATTTTACTTACAAAATCAGAATCTTCATAATACTGATCACCCATTTCACCGAAAATTTTAAATTGGGGGTTTACGTTTTGGTTTATAAAGGATAACATATCTTTATTTGTTTCTGTACTGGCTTTAAATGCATATTGCACCTTTTTAATCATATCTTGAATTCCATCGACGGCCTGGGATGACTGTTCTGCAAGTTTCCTGACTTCTTCAGCAACTACTGCAAATCCTTTTCCAGTTTCACCTGCACGAGCCGCTTCTATTGCAGCATTTAGTGCTAAAAGATTGGTCTGTTCTGCTATACTAGCTATAGTCTCAGCCATAACTTTTATGTTATCAACTACCTTACCGCTATTTATAGCTTCAAGTATTTTACCCTCCTTATCTTTATATATACTTTGTGTTTTGTGTATTGCTTCAGTACCGTTTTTTTGTACTTGTTCTGCTCTTTCTTTGGATTTTTGTGACATATTACTACCACTCATAGCTTTACCTGAAAGTTCATTTATACTTGAATTAACTTCTTCAATGGATGCAGTTATTTCTTCAGAACCTGAACTTGTTTCTTGTATGCTAGAAGATATATTTGATACCGCTACCTTTATATTTTCAGCTTTTGAAGACAGTTCTTCAACCGTTGCAGCCAAATCTTCACTAGAAGTACTTATGTTTTGAGAATTTTCTATTATTGATTTAACAAGATCCTTTATGTTTTGCTGTGCCGTTATAATCGCGTTACCTAATTTTCCGAATTCATCTTTCCTTGAAATTGAATAACTTTTAGATAAATCAAAATTAGCCAAATCCTCTGATATACTAATCATTTTAGCTAATGGTAAACTTATATCATTTGTCATTATAATTCCAAGTGTTATAGCAAGAATCATACCAATGGCTAGGACACACCACATTGTTAATGTTGATAAATTGGCTATTGAATTATTTTCGTTGTAGGCACTTTCTGACTGCGTGTTGTTTAAATCTATAAGTTTGTCCAGGTTATCAATCATTGTATTTCTACTAATTGATACTTTTGTCATAAGTTCATTACTTGCTTCATCATAGTTACCACTTTGAATTAATTTAATTACAAGATTTTTTGCATTACTATATTCAATAATTTCAGCTTTTATTGTTTTCCACTGCTTAATATCTTGATTAAAATTCACTAAACTATCATAAGTATTAATGTAATTGTTGTTTTCCGCCACTATAAGGTTTATACCAGCTTCCATACTTTCTTGATTAGAATCTTTATTATAAACTAAAATATCCATATCATCTTTAAGTATTTCAAGATTTTTTTCTAATTCACCTAATATTTTTATACTTTGTAAATTATCTGAGTACATTATCTTAGAATTTGTACTCAACTTTTTTAATGATGCTGTGCCTATAAAGCCAACTACTCCAATAAGCAGCGCTAGGATTATAAATGATATGATTAACTTAAATCTTACATTTATATTCTTAATAAACAACATAATTTTACCTCCTTTTATTCTTATAAAATGTGTAATGCAAGAAAATTATTGTGTAATTCAACTCTAAGAGTTAATGCAATCGTTTGCACTATCCATAAATTATATGTTATATGTTTGTAAATGTCAAATGTATCCTTATGTTTTTTATTTAAGAATATTTAAGATATTAATGTAGATTTACGGTCTATAAATTATAAATAAAAACAGCATTAATATCTGTGAATATTAATGCTGCTTATGCGTTATCAACTATTTTATACTTCCGGCGGCAACTGATTTTAAAATATGTTTTTGTGCAAAAAAGTATAAAATAATCACTGGTATTATGTCAAGTATCAGCCCAGATAAGGCTAAATTCCACTGCTTTGTGTATTCTCCGAAGAAGAAGAATGTTTTTAATGGAATTGTAAGGGTATTTGGATTGTTTATTACTAGGGATGGTAATAAGTAATCATTCCAAATCCATACTGAATTAAGGATGGCAACCGTAATGGACATAGGTTTCAGGAGAGGGAATATTATATACCAAAAGGTTTGAAATTTATTACAGCCGTCTAGTGTTGCTGCCTCATCTAGTTCCACTGGGATACTTTTTAAAAATCCGTGGTATAGGAAAATAGACAAGGAGGCGCCAAAACCAATGTACATAAAAATTATTCCACCAATGTTTAAAAGGTTTAATTTTCCCATAAATCTTATAAGTGGAAGCATTACAGCTTGAAAAGGGATAATCATAGATACTATGAATACCATAAGAATGATATTACTAATCTTGCTTTTTGTTCTCTCTAGCATCCATGAGGCCATGGATGAGAAAATAATAATTAAAACAACGCTTACAACAGTTATAAGTAGTGAATGGAAAAAAGATTGAGCAAAGTCTAAGTCAATGAAAGCCTCTTTAAAATTGTCTAGAGTATAAGTTATTGGCAATGACAATGTGTTTTTAAATAATTCTAGCTTTGTTTTAAAAGCATTTACTATAATTATGTAAAAGGGAGATAAAAATAATAGGCCTAGTGCAATACTTAATACTGTTATTAAAATATTTGGCAAACTTAATTTTTTCTTTTTTATCATCATACCTCAACCTCACCTTTCTTAGAAAAATATACTTGAGTTAAGGAAATAGCACCTACAACCAAGAAGAATATAACAGCCTTTGCCTGTGCAACACCCATAAGGTTAAACTGAAAAGCAGTATTATATATATTCATAGCAAGCATTTCAGTTGAATTTGCAGGCCCCCCAGCAGTTAATGATAAATTTTGATCGTAAAGCTTAAATGAATTTGCTAGTGTTAGAAATATGCTAACAGTAAATGCAGGTCTTACTAATGGTATTGTTATATTTTTAATTTTTTGCCATTTGGAAGCACCATCAATTTCTGCTGCCTCATTTAATTCAGGTGGAATATTCTCTAATGAAGCAATATAAATTATCATGAGATAACCTGACATTTGCCAAGCCATAATTATAACTAAACCTGCCAGACCAGTTGTTCCATCTGATAGCCAACCTAAAAGCCAATGCTCATGAGTAGCAGTTCCAATAGCAGAAAACACTTCCATAAATATAAATTGCCATATAAACCCTAATATAAGACCACCAATTAAATTTGGCATGAAAAATATTGTTCTTAAAAAGTTATTGAGTTTAGATTTTCTTGTAACCAAAAGGGCAAGCCCAAATCCAAAGACATTTAAAATAATAAGGGATAAAATAGTAAATTTCAATGTAAAGATGAAAGAATCAGTAAATGATGCATCCTTTAAAGCAGTGACATAATTTTTAATACCAACCCAAGCTACACTGGAATTAATTCCATTCCAATCTGTAAAAGAGTAATATATGCCTGTTACGAGTGGAACTAACTGAACTAGAGTGTATGCAATAAGAATTGGAGCTAGAAAACACCAAAATGATATATTTTTCTTTTTCATTACCCTTCCTCCTTTGAGAGACTATTTGATAAAAACCTGGAAAGGCTGTTAAGCATATCCAGGATTTATTGACTTAAAATATATATGTTACTTTCTTGAAGACACCCAATTGTCTTTAGCATTTTGAACTAGTTGAGTCCAAGGTAAATCACCAGAAATGTATTTTTGAATATCAGCACCTAATTTATTTTGTCCCCAACCAGTAGGATACCCCATGAATACCCAAGGAATAGTGTTCTTTTCATTTGAATATTTTGTAATATCTTTTGATATTGGGTCAACAGGTTGTAGATCTTTTGCTTCATAACCCTTAAGAGCTGGTATAAATTGAAAATCATGAATTATCATTTGTTTACCTTTATCAGATGTATATAACCAATTTAAAAAATCTTCAGCAGCTTTTTTTGTATCAGTATCCTTATCTTTATTTATAGCCCAATACATTGGTACTCCAACATCAACTGCACCATCCTTAACACCATCAACTGGTATAGGAAGTAAACCCATGTTAGTAGCTATAGTTTTATCTATGCCATTTACAGTTCCATAAATCCAGTTACCTTGTTGAATCATAGCAACTTTACCTAGAGAAAATTCTTTTTCAACTTGAGTTGAATAATCTACACTAGTTATAGATTTATTACTTCCATCTGGTTTATATGCATATTTAATCTGTAAATCTAACAGCTTTTTTAGAGAATCATTATATTTAAAATCTATAGTTTTTGCATTGAATGCAGAAACGCCATCCTTTAATTCAGGTGCAAGAGCTGCATTAGAAAGATGAAGACCTTCCGTCCAAGTTTCTTTTCCTGATAATGCAAAAACAGAATCAATACCCAGATCTTTCTTTTTTGAATCAAGGGTTTCTGAAGCTTTCTGTAAATCTGTATATGACTTTATAGTTGACGGATCTATGCCTGCTTTCTCAAATATAGCTTTATTATAAATAAATCCAAATCCTTCTAAATCAAAAGGCATTCCATATATTTTGTTACCTTCTTTTACTGCGTCTAAAGTTCCATCGTATGCTTTTGAAATCCAAGGCTGGCTGGATAAGTCCTCAAGTTTATTTTTCCAATCTTTAGTATCCTGTGGGCCACCAATATTGTATATAGTTGGTTCACTTCCTGAAGCAAATTTTGTTTTTAGTGCTGCACCATAATCTTGACCACCACCAACGGTCTCAATATTTAATGTAACGTTTTTATGATCTTCTTCGTAAGCTTTTACGGCCTTTTCAAGGGCAGTTTTAGCCTCAACTTTAAACTGGAAAATATTAACGGTAATGTTTTTACTGTCAGAAGAACTGTTAGTACCACAACCTGAAAATAGCGTAATACTTAGGGTTAACACACAAGCTAATGCTGTAAGTTTTTTGATTCTTTCCATATATACCCCTCCATATAATATAATAAGGATATAATGCAATCGATTGCATTATATCCTTATTATACATAAAATGTTTATTAATGTCAAATACATCTTAGTAATTTTTTAATATTTATACTATGCTGTATCCACGCTAATAATCTAAAGAAAATGTGGGATTATTAGTGTGGTACACGCCTTATTAACGATTTCTCATAAAGGATAACAGACCTCTAAGCATAATGGATGCTTAGAGGTCTGTTAATAGGAATAGATTAGGTCAAAATCCATCTACCTGGTTTGAAAAACGTTGTTTAGCCTAGGGCATTAAACTTACGATTTCAGACAAAGCCGTGCTTATTGGAGTTACTGGACGAGAGATTAACCTTTCTAAATCATTGCTCTCAATTTCAAGTGCACCACTTCGAATAGCTTTCTGAATGTCAACTAGGATAGGAATTACAAAATCCGGTACCCCAGCACCTTTCATTTTATCAGCGTAAACATGGTCATCTACCTGCTCAACGTGTACTTCCTTGCCGATTACTGTTCCAAGAGTAGACGCCAAATCTTCTTGAGTCATGAGCTTTCCTGAAAGCTCATAGATTGTATTCTCGTGTCCTATACCCGAAAGTACAGCAGCTGCAGCATCTGCGTAATCTTGTTGTACTGCCCAGCCTACCTTTCCAGTTCCAGCAGATGTTATCCAAGGTGAGCCTGCCAGCACTCCTTGAATGCTTCCAATCTCATTCTCCAAATACCAGTTGTTTCTAAGGAATGAGTAAGGAATTCCAGTTTTTAGAATGGCTTCCTCAGTTCTACGATGTACTGGAGCAAGGAATAATGAGCTCTCACTTGCATTGACTAAACTGGTATAGGCAATGAACTTAACTTTAGCTTGATTAGCCGCTGCCACAGCATTTGCATGCTGGCTAATTCTCGTTTCATTGTCACCATCCGTTGATATAATTAATAGTCTATCAATGTCTTTAAAAGTTGAAGCCAATGTTTCAGGGTGATCAAAATCACCTTGTCTAACTTCCACTCCATGTTCCCGTAACCACCCTGCCTTCTCTGGATTACGAACACTGACAGCCAGTTGACTTGCTGGTACAGTTTTCAGTAATGTCTCTACAACTTTTGATCCGAATTTCCCTGTTGCCCCTGTTAATAATATTTTCATAGTTCTTCCCTCCATATATGCTTTGCCATTGGTTACCAAGTGCCGTACTCTCGGCCTAAGCAAGTGGAGAATACGCACAGCAATTTGGTTCAAAGCTAGTAATTTATTTTAAATTTAAAACTATTGCTTTAGGTCTACTCATAGCCTCAATACTGTATCTTATGCCTTGGGTTCCCATACCAGAAGATTTAACTCCAAGGAATGGGAAATGATCTGGTCCTCGCTCAGTTTTATTGTTAATCTGAACAGCACCAACTTCAAGTTTTTGGGCTACATAAAATGCATCATTTATATTTTCTGTAAAAACTGCAGATTGAAGACCATATTCAGATTCATTGGCGATTTTTATACCTTCATCCATATCATTAATACGAATAATAGGAAGTACTGGACCAAAAGGTTCTTCCCAAGCTAGTCTCATGTCAGTAGTAACATTATCAATTAGTGTAGGGTATATCAAATTATCTTTTCGCTTATTACCGACTATAAGTTTTGCTCCTTTACGTATTGAATCATCTATGAGTTCTTGAACAAAGTCAGCAGCTTTATCACTAATTAGTGGAGTTATATCTACACCATCTTCAGGACTACCAACCTTTAATTGTTTGATTTTTTCTGTAATAAGCAGGGTAAGTTTATCTGCTACATCATTTACAACTAAGACTCTCTTTACTGCAGTACATCTTTGACCAGAATATCCATAAGCACCTGCAACTATATTACTAGAAGCTAGGTCTAAATCAGCGTCCTTAAGAACTATTGCAGCATCTTTTCCACCAAGCTCAAGAAGCAACGGAACCATATCAGATATTTTTGATATGTGTCTTCCAACCTCGCTACTTCCTGTGAAATTGATAAAGTTAATATCCTTATGAGCAACGATATAGTCACCTATTTCCGAACCTTTACCAGTTACAACGTTAAGAAGTCCTGCAGGAAGTCCTGCTTTATTAAATATTTCAGCTAAATATAATGCGCTTATGGCACCTTGTGTAGGTGGTTTTAAAATCACACTGTTACCAGCTATAAGTGCTGGAGCAATTTTAGAAGCTGAGAGGTTAACAGGATAATTAAATGGTGAGATTGCAAGCACTGTACCTAGAGGTATTCTTGTAACAAATGAAATCTTGTTTTTTTTATATCCAGGGAAACTATCAGCGCCAATGGTTTCACCTTCAACATGATTTCCTTCACTTGCAGTAAAATTAATAAAATCCACTGTCCTTTTTACTTCGGAAGTTGCTGATTTTGAATCTTTAGCAATTTCTTTCTGCATTATTTTTGATATTGTTTCTACATTTTCATCTAAAAGTGCGGCTACTTTATATAGTACTTCAGCACGCTCATTAATTGGTGTATTTCCCCAAGCTTTTTGGGCTTCTTTAGAATTTTCAATTATTTTATCTACTTCATCCTTTGAAAAAGCTTGGATTTTTCCAACTAGACTCTTGTCCACAGGTGAATATATTTCTATAGTTTTTTTACTATTACTTTCAATCCATTTTCCATTAACTAAACTTTTGTAAGTATTTCCACTTAAAATATTTTCAAACATTATATACATCGCCTTTCTAATTTTAATATTCACAATTATATGATTATTTTATGTAGAATTAACAAATATTGATTATCATATAATAATCATAATAGATTAATTAGATTAAATCAAGGGGTATTAGTAAATATATTTTAAATGTTCATACAATTTGGATCTAGTTGCAATTTTTAAAAGAAGTATGTATAATTCTTATATATTAGTTAAAAGAGGCGATTTA
Source organism: Clostridium akagii DSM 12554 (assembly GCF_000686725.1). Lineage (GTDB taxonomy): Bacteria > Bacillota > Clostridia > Clostridiales > Clostridiaceae > Clostridium_I > Clostridium_I akagii. The sequence goes on from NZ_JMLK01000007.1 coordinate 225,870, forward strand.
ATATGACGGACAAAACTAAAAAAAATTATATAGAAGATATTTTTAATTCCATAGGAAATTATGTTTCCAAAGAAAAGGAAGAAGAATTAAGAGAAAAAGTTTCCATTAGTATTAAGGCAAAAATATTTTCAGATGAAATTGAAGAATGCTTGAATTCAAGAGATTTTTCACATGTTGGGCTATTGGATAATTCTTCAGATGATAAAGCTTTTATGTTTTCAACTATATTTCCTATATTCATTAAGGTCAGAGACGCAACATTTAGACTGTATAAACATAAAGTTGAAATAATGCTTTCCGATGATATGAAAGATCGTTTTGTATACATCTTTTCAGATGGTAGACTAACTTCTGGTGAGTTTAAATGTTATAAACTTTATGAAGATGAATATGTGTATATAATTAAAAGGATAATTGAAAATATACCAAAGTTTGAATCGGCTTTAAAAGAAGAAATACATAATTTAGATGCAGAAATCGATGAAGTTGATAAGAAAAAGGACACTTCAAAAATTCAACTTGATAAGGCAAAAAACAATTATAAGCTTTTACTGGATATGCTAAAATAAGCTATTGACAAATATTAAGAAAAGATGTATATTTATAAAAAATATAAAATAAATCTATGAGCAGAAGTAGTAGATATAGGAATTAAGTTAAAGCGAATTTGGGGTAGTGAAAGCCAAGTACTGTAGCTTATATTGAATGGATCTGTGAGACGCAATGTGAAATTTTAGAGTAGCAGTAGCCGGTAGTCTACCGTTAAAAAGACCTGGTATCGAGTGATCTGTACCTTGATTAAAACAGTTTTTTGCTTAGGTGGCATACGAAATTTTACATTTCGTCCTTTATTGGATGAGATGTTTTTTTATTTGTAAAATTTTTCGTATAAATATGCCTAAATAAGTTATATTAACTAAAATGGGTGGCACAAAGTCACTTCATCCCATTACAAGGATGAAGTGACTTTTTTTATATAAAAAAAAAGGTGGGATAGTATGTTTAATCTTACAGAAAATCAATTTTTAGAGTACAAAGAAAAGAAAAAAACATTTCCAGTTACCCTTAAATTAAGTGGAGATGAGTTAACACCTATTTCTATATATTATAAGCTTAAGGGGAGAAGAAAATTCCTTCTTGAAAGTGTATATTCAGAAAGTGAAATAGGCAGATTCTCTTTTCTAGGGGTAGATCCATATTTAACAATAAAAAGTTACAAGGAAAAAATAATAATTGATGACTTTAAGGAAGTTACCACTGCTGATGGGAAGATTTTAGATTATGTAAAAAAATACGTGGATGCGGAATATGATAAATCATTGTTTAATGTTCCATTTACAGGTGGAGCTGTTGGGTATGTAGGTTATGACGTAATAAGACAATATGAAAAATTACCTGATAATAATATTGATGAGCTAAAATTACCGGATAGCTACCTAATGTTTTATAAAACTTTTATATGTTATGACCACTTTAAACATGAAATATATATCGTCTACAATGCATTTTCACAGGACAACTCAAGTTATGAAGATATAACTCGGGAATTAAACAAGATAAAAGAAGATATTACAGCTGATAGCATTATGCATAAATTTAAAGAGGTAGCAAAGACAAAGACTTTTGAATCAAACGTCACTGAAGAAAAATTTTGCACTATGGTAGAAAAGGCTAAGGAATACATAAAGGCGGGGGATATATTTCAAGTGGTATTATCACAAAGACTGAAATTTAAAAATACAGATAATTCATTTGATGTATACAGAAGGCTGCGAGCAGAAAACCCATCACCATACCTTTTTTATTTTGATTTTGAAGAGTTTCAAATTGCGGGGTCTTCACCTGAAATTTTAGTTTCATGTATAAATGGGACTGTGACAACTAATCCTATAGCTGGTTCAAGACCAAGAGGGAAAGATTCAAAGGAAGATGAAAAACTTAAATCAGAGCTGCTTTCAGATGAAAAGGAGACTGCAGAGCACTTAATGCTTGTGGATCTTGGACGAAATGATATAGGAAAAATAAGTGAATTTGGAACAGTAGAAGTTACAAGGTTCATGGATGTTGAGTTTTATTCACATATTATGCATATAGTTTCTGCAGTTTCTGGAAAGCTAAAATCAGGATTAAACTGTTTTAATGCGCTTAGTTCATGTCTGCCTGTGGGAACAGTTTCAGGTGCACCTAAGGTAAGGGCTATGGAGATAATAGATGAACTTGAAAATCTTAGAAGGGGAAGTTATGCTGGCGCAGTAGGGTATTTTTCAGCAAATGGGAATATGGATATGTGCATTGCTATAAGGACAATTATATTTAAAGATGAGTACAGTTATGTTCAAGCAGGTGCTGGAATAGTTTATGATTCGGATCCTAAGACTGAATACAAGGAAACTCTAAATAAAGCAATGGCAATGAGAGAGGTGATTTAGGTGATTTTAATAATTGATAATTATGATTCTTTCACTTATAACCTTTATCAATATGTTGGAGAAATATATGAGGATGTAATTGTAAGAAGAAATGATGAGATAACGGTAGAGGAAATAAAAAATATGAAGCCTGAGGGGATAATTATTTCACCAGGACCGGGTACTCCTGAAAAAGCGGGTATATGTGTAGAGGTTATAAAAAAATTAGGTAGTAAAGTGCCAATACTTGGTATATGCCTAGGACATCAAGCTATTTGTTATGCCTATGGTGGAAATGTAATTAGAGCACAAAACATTAAGCATGGTAAAACTTCAATGATAAAACATGATAAAGATGGCTTATTCCATGGGGTAAAGGAACCTTTACTTGTTATGAGGTATCATTCGCTGGTGGCTCAAGAAAGTACATTCCCAAATAATTTACAAATTACTGCAGAAAGCCTTGATGATGGAGAAATCATGGCACTTAAGCACAAGGAATTTCAGGTTTATGGATTGCAATTCCACCCTGAATCCATTAAAACAGAATGTGGCAAGCTTTTGATTAAAAATTTTGTGGGGGGGATATGCAATGTTACAACAACTAATTAAAAAATTAGCTGAAAAGCAAAATTTAAGTGAGGAAGAATCTTACTCAGCAATAAATGAAATTATGACAGCAGTGACAAAACCAGCATTGGTGGGTGCATTCTTAATGGCACTTCGAATGAAGGGCGAAACTGTAGAGGAAATAGCGGGAGCAGCTAGGGCAATGAGAGATAAGGCGTTACCATTAAAATTAGATTCCACCTATACTATTGATACTTGTGGAACTGGTGGAGACGGTGGTAAAACTTTTAATATATCTACAGCTGTAGCAATTATTGCAGCATCTGCTGGGGTAAAGGTTGCAAAACATGGAAATAGAGCTGTATCTAGTAGCAGTGGCAGTGCAGATGTGCTTCAAGAATTGGGAATTAATATAAATTTAGGTACTGAAAGGGCAAAAAAACTTATTGAAGAAAATGGAATGGCATTTTTATTTGCTCAAAAGTATCATTCAGCTATGAAAAACGTTGGGCCAATAAGGAAAGAACTAGGAGTAAGAACTATATTTAATATTTTGGGACCACTTACGAATCCTGCTTTCACAAAGGGACAGGTATTAGGAGTGTACAGTAAAGAATTAACGCATCCTATAGCAGAAGTTCTACTAAGGCTTGGAACTGAAAAAGCAATGGTAATTCATGGTAAAGATGGTTTGGATGAAATAACCACAACTACAGTAACCTATGTAAGTGAAATTAAAGAAGGCAAGATTACAGATTATATAATTGATCCTACTGACTACGGCATCGCTAGGGCAAAACCTGAAGATATACTTGGGTTTAGTGCTAAGGAAAATGCTGAAATAATAATTGATATATTTAATGGCAGAATTGGACCTAAGAGAGATATAGTTGTTATAAATAGTGCAGCGGCTTTATATGTGGGAAAAGTAGTAGAAAACATTAAAGATGGAATTGTGCTTTCAGAAAAGCTATTAGACAATGGGGTTGTATTTAAGAAATTAGAGGAACTTATTAGGTGCAGTAATGAAGTTTAAATCTTAACAAGGGAGGGAAAATTTTGATTTTAGATGATATAGTGAATTATAAAATGAAACAATTAGAAGAAGAAAAGATTATTGAACCACTAGCCAGTTTTGAAAACAAAATAATAGATATTAAAAATCGTGATTTTAAGGAAAGCTTAAATAAAGATGGAATAAGCATAATAGCTGAAATTAAAAAGGCATCACCTTCTAAGGGCATTATAAAAGACAATTTTGATCCGAAAAACATATCAAAGATATATGAAAAAATAGATATTGATGCCATTTCAGTGCTAACTGAAAGAAAGTTTTTTAGGGGAAGAGATGAGTATATAAAAATTGTTAAAGATATTACTACAAAACCAATACTTCGTAAGGATTTTATAATTGATGAGTATCAGATATATCAAGCAAAATATATTGGTGCAGATGCAGTGCTTCTCATTGTAAGTATCCTTGGAAAAAAGCTAAAAAACTTTTATAAACTTTCACGGCAACTAGGGCTTCAATGTCTTGTGGAGGTACATGATAGAAAAGAATTAGAAATAGCTCTAGAAGCAGAAGTAGATATAATAGGAATTAACAATAGAAATTTAAAAGATTTTGTTGTGGATTTAAAGTGCACAGAAGAACTTATAAAATATATTCCTCAAAATAAGGTTATTGTTTCAGAGAGTGGTATAAAAACCGCTGAAGATATATTGTATCTAAGGTCAATTGGTGCAAATGCAGTGCTTATAGGTGAAACTTTTATGAGGAATATAGACAATATTTCTAATATTAATGATTTTTTAGTAAAGGCAAAAGGGTAGTGCACTATGGTTAAAATAAAAATTTGTGGATTAAAAAGACATGAGGATATCCAATATGTTAATGAACTTTTACCGGATTATATAGGGTTTGTATTTGCAAAGAGTAAGCGTCAAGTGGATTTAGCTAAGGCTAAAATTTTAGGCAGTCAATTAGATAAAGGTATAAAAAAAGTTGGCGTGTTTGTCAATGAAGATGTTAAGCAGGTTAAAAAAATTGCTAAAGAGGCTTATTTAGATGTATTACAATTTCATGGTGATGAGGATGAGAGCTATTTAGCACAATTTAATGATTTTACCATATGGAAATGTAAATCAATAGATATTTCGCTGAAGAATATTGATGAACATGTTATGGATGAAATAAATATTTACCCTATTGAGGGAATTGTTTTGGATAGCAGCAGAAAGGGAGCCTCAGGAGGCCTTGGACAAAGCTTTAACTGGAATCTTTTGCAAAGACTTAATATAGAAAAAAAACTTATACTGGCTGGGGGACTTAGTAGTGAAAATGTGTGTGAAGCAATAGAAATAGCAAACCCCTATGCGGTGGATATTTCTAGTGGTGTTGAGACTGATGGGGTTAAAGATTTTAATAAAATTAAAAAATTTATAGAAAAGGTGAGGGAGCAAAAATGAAAGGTAGATTTGGAAAATTTGGAGGACAATACGTACCAGAAACTATTATGAGCGCTGTAACTGAGCTAGAAGAAGAATTTGAAAAGGCCATGAAGGATGAAAAGTTTATTTCGGAATTTAAGTATTATTTAAAGGATTATGTTGGCAGGGAATCACCACTTTATTATGCTGAAAATTTAACCAAAAGATTAGGTGGAGCAAAGATATATTTTAAAAGAGAAGATTTGAATCATACAGGAGCTCACAAAATAAATAATGCATTAGGACAAATACTTTTAGCTAAGAGAATGGGTAAAAAGAAAGTTATTGCAGAGACTGGAGCTGGGCAACACGGTGTTGCAACAGCGACTATAGCTGCTATGTTTGGCATGGAATGTGAAATATTCATGGGTGAAGAAGACATAAGACGTCAAGCACTAAATGTATTCAAAATGAAGATATTAGGAGCAAAGGTAACTTCAGTAACAGCTGGAGCAGGCACTTTAAAAGATGCCGTAAATGAAGCTATGAGGCAATGGGTTACATGTATAGATGATACTTTTTATGTTATTGGAACCGTTATGGGACCACACCCATACCCAACTATGGTAAGAGAATTCCAAAGAGTAATTGGAGATGAAGCAAGAAGACAGATACTAGAAAAAGAAGGAAGACTACCTGATTATATATTGGCTTGCATCGGTGGTGGAAGTAATGCTATGGGAATTTTTTATCCATTTATAGAAGATACGGGGGTAAAATTAATTGGAGTAGAGGCAGCAGGGCGTGGAGTTGATACGGAAGAAAATGCGGCAACTATAACTAAAGGTTCAGTTGGTGTAATACATGGAATGATGACCTATGTGCTTCAAGATGAAGATGGTCAAATACTCCCTGCGTATTCAATTTCAGCAGGACTCGACTATCCGGGAGTTGGACCTGAACATGCATATTTGCATGATATAGGAAGAGCAGAATATGTATCAATAAAAGATGACGAGGCTGTAAAAGCATTTATGAATATATCAAGTGCTGAGGGAATTATACCTGCACTTGAAAGCTCTCATGCACTTGCATACGCAATAAAATTAGCACCAACACTTTCTAAGGATAAGCTTATGATTATAAACATATCAGGTAGAGGAGATAAAGATGTTAACACTATAGCTAAAATAATGGGGGTAACTTTAAATGAATAGAATAGATTTGAAATTTAGGAAGCTAAGAGAAAAAAATGAAACGGCAATGATTTCTTTTGTAACAGCAGGTGATCCGGATTTTGAAACTACAGCTAAACTTGTTTATGCTATGGAAGAAGGGGGAGCTGACATTATTGAACTTGGAGTTCCATATTCAGATCCCATAGCTGATGGAGCTACTATCCAAAAATCTTCTGCAAGAGCTCTTAAAAATGGTACAACAATAGCAAAAATAATGGATGCGGTTAAAAACATACGTAAAAATACAGAAGTCCCACTAGTGTTTTTAGTTTATTATAATTCTGTATTTAAATATGGAATGGAAAGATTTATAGCACAATGCAATGAGGTTGGTGTTGATGGAATAATAATACCAGATTTACCCATTGAGGAAAGAAAAGATATTCTCTCTATTACAAAAAGATATGAAGTTGCACTTATTCCACTAATAGCGCCAACATCAAAGGAAAGGATAAAAAAAATAGTTGAAAATGCCAGCGGATTTATATATTGTGTTTCAACTAATGGAGTCACAGGTACAAGAACAGAAATAAATACAGATATGAAAGTCTATATGGATACTGTTTCTAAGTTTACAGATATTCCCAAAGCAATAGGCTTTGGAATATCCAGCGCAAAAATGGCAAAAGAATTAAGAACGTATTGTGACGGAATAATTATTGGCAGTGCAATTGTAAAAAAAGTGGACGCAACTGAAGACAAAGAAGAAATGCTTCGAAATGTAAAAAACTTCGTTAATGAAGTTAAGGAAGTACTTAAATAAGTTAAAGGAAATTAAGTTTTACTCTTCTTATTTTTAATTGATTATTTCTGCCACAGCAGAAATAATCAATTAAACCTGTAACTTGTCCCTTTTAACTCATAACTGCATTAAATCGCTTGACATCCATAATGAGATTTCATACAATATATTGTATTAAACTGGTTGTGAAAAGTTGGAAAATAGGTTGTGCAAATTTGAAAACAGGATGTGAGAAAAAGATGAGTGTTACTATAAAGGATGTGGCAAGAGAGGCAAATGTATCCCCTTCAACTGTATCAAGAGTGATAAGTGAGAGCCCTAGAATAAGCGAAGATACAAAAAAAAGAGTTAGAGATATAATTATAAGGTTAAATTATCATCCTAATGTAGTTGCTAGAGGTCTTGCCAATAAATCCACTAATGTTATTGGTATTATTTTGACTAGTGAAATAGAGGATTTGTCTAAGAACCCCTTTTTCATACAAGTTATGGAAGGAATAAGTTCATATGCTAAGAAGCAAGGTTATTATATAATGTATACTTTCTGTTCAAACAAAGAAGAAGAGCTTAAATGTGTAAAAGATTATGTACATGGTAACTTGGCAGATGGGATAATACTGACAACAGTTTATTATGAAGACAGTTGTATAGGCTATTTGAAAGAAGTGGATTTCCCATTTGTTGTTATTGGTAGACCCGAGGATACAAAAAATGTTTTATGGGTAGATAATGATAATTTTCAAGCTATGTACAGCGTTGTAAGTAAACTTTTGATTAGAGGGTATAGGAAAATCGCTTTTATAGGTCCTAAAAATGAAATAAGTGTGGGAAAAGATAGGCTAAATGGATATATTCAAGCTCACAAAGTACATGGTGTTAATATTAATAGGAAATTAATAAAAGAGGTAAATGGGTTTAATGAAGAATGTGGGTATGAGGCAATGAAATCTATACTAGAAGATCAAACTCCAGAGGCAGTAGTAGCCGCTGATGATTTATTGGCATTTGGAACATATAAATATATGGATGAAAAAAATATAGGAGAAATTGCAGTTATTGGTTTCAATAATACCCCATTAGCTGAGTATCATAGACCTAGCTTAACTTCTGTTGATATCAATGTTAAGAAAGTTGGATATTATGCTTCTAAGCTCCTAATTGATAAACTAAAAAATAATATGAATGAGAATCATTATGTAATAGAGACTAATTTAATTGAAAGAGAATCAACGTTTAAGGGTATAAATACAAAGGATAAGATACAAGTCACAAGGTAAGCAAAGTTTCATTAGCTTGTAACTTGAAATTATCCATTAACGGCTATAAACTATAATTTGAATATTTTAAATTTCATAGGTTCTAAGATTAAACCATTATTTAATTGAGTTTTTTCTGAGGTGAAGATATCTACAGCAGTACTAGCTAAAGGTGGCTTAATATTGTACTCTTCATCGCTATTGTTAATAGCAATCAATATGGATTTACCTTCATAACTTCTTTTAAAAACTAATACGTTATTTTCGCAATATATTGTTTTATAATCTCCATATATAAGAGCTTTATTATTTTTTCTAATGCGTATCATAGTCTTATAAAGGTTAAATAATTCCTTGTTTTGTTTTCCCTCGTCCCAGATCATGCATTTCCTACATTGAGGATCTTCACCACCATTAAGACCTACTTCATCTCCATAATAGATATAAGGCACACCTTGATAGCAGAACTGGAAGATAATTGCAAGCTTCATTCTATCTGCGTTATCATCACATTCTGTTAAAAATCTTTTAGTATCATGACTACCAATTAAATTCCAAAGTTGACTTGTTATGCTTCGCATGTAAAGAGTTCTGTTAAAAGATAATATATCATGAAACTTCTCTGCAGATATAGTTCTATTACCGAAAAAATCCACCAACGCAAATTTAAAAGGATAGTTCATTATGCTATCAAGTTGATCTCCTTTTAAGAAAGAATTTGCTTCATGCATTATTTCTCCTATAATAATTGCATCTTTATTCGCACTTTTAACTACTTTACTAAATGCTCTCCAAAAATCATGATCAACTTCGTCACAAACATCCAATCTCCAGCCATCGATACCAATTTCCTTTACCCAATATTCCCCAACCTTTAATAAATAATCTCTTACATCCTTATTATGAGTATTTAATTTTGGCATGTGGCTGATACCGTCACCAAAAGTGTAGTAGGTAACATTTTGTGTATTAACTGGATAACTATCTATAAAATACCAATCCTTATACTTAGAATTCTCCTGATTATCAAGTACATCCTTGAATGCAAAGAAATCACTACCTGAATGATTAAATACGGCATCAAAAATAATTTTAATCCCTTTTTCATGACATTTTTTAATTAAATTTTTAGCAATACTTAAGGTTCCAAATTCAGGGTCAATATCATAATAATCTGCTGTATTATATTTGTGGTTAGAACTTGATTTAAATATTGGAGTTAAGTAAATTAAATTAATGCCTAAATCCTCTAAATAGTCTAACTTTTCAATAACTCCTTGAAGGTCTCCACCAAAACTTGAATTAGTGGTTACTGGACTTCCCCATTTGGCAGTATTTTTAGGGTCATTACTTTTATCACCATTATTAAAACGTTCTAGAAAAATTTGGTATACAACTGATTCTTGTAGCCAAGTGGATTCTTTATATATATCTCCTTCTGCTAAATAAGCAAACTGAAAAGCTGAGGATTGTTCAAGTGGTGGTGCATTTTTTCTAAAACCTCTCTCATCAAAATATATTGTATTATTAGAAGTATCAACTAGTTCAAAGTAATATCTATATCTGTTTCTTGTCACCGATACTTCTGCTTCAAAATAATCATACAAGTCAGCCTGAGCTGCAATTTTCATTTCTTTAACATAGTATGGATCTTTAAAATTATACCTACTTTTATAATGTATATTGCATTTTAGAACATCACCCTTTGCTGTCCTTATTCTTAATACTAGAGTATTCAAATCTTTACCATAGGCATAAGGCGTTTCAGTAATATGATATACTGCATGTTTGTTCATTTTTATCTACCTCACTCTTATCTTTGTGTTTTCAGTACATGAAAAAATACTAAATTCAACAATTTTGATGCTATTTTATTAAAATTCAGTATATTCATTGTGCAATTATAGCATAATTATTTAGTTGTAATTGTATATAACTAATAAAATATGTATATAAATCATGCGATTTATTGTAGTATTATTGAACATGTTTATAAAAAATGATAAAGTTACATTAAAGTTTTTATTTGAAATTAAGGGGTGTAAAACAATGATTGAAACCTTTGAATCTGATATTTGTATTTTTAATAATGACATATCCTTTTTAATGGAGTCAAAAAATATATCAAAAGTATTAAATAATATAAATGAAAAACATATACAGGAAAAAGAAAATGGGCAATCAATTAGTAATAAAAAAAATGATTTGATTATTTGGAATGCTATATATACTAAGGAAATAATAAAAAATGGTGTTTCAAAGAGCGCTCTTCACCCTTTGTATAATAAATTTTATAATAAAATACAGATTATAACTAAATTATTAGATCTACAGGATTTAGAAATCAGTATGGCAAATACATATTTTAATATTTTAATAAATGATATTCAGGTTACTGATAATTTTATGATTAATAAAATGCTTCAATTCATACATGTTAATATTGAAAATCACTTGTCACTTGATAAATTAGCTAAGGACCTAAATATTTCGGTAGGTTATGCTAGCGATTGTTTTAAAAAAAACATGGGTATTTCAGTAATGAAGTATGTTCAAAAAATAAAAATAGATAGAGCAAAAAATTTATTACTGAGTACAGACAATAGTATTTTATATATTGGAATTTTATTAGGTTTTTATGATCAAAGTCATTTTAGTAGAACTTTTAAAGATATAGTGGGAGTTTCGCCTACTGTATATAGAAATAACAATTATGCATAAATTAGAAAATATATAACAGTGATTTCTGAATTTTGCTCAATTGAGTGTGTATATATGAACTACTTAGACAAAAATAAATATATTATAAGTTAAAATTTACAATAAAAAATTCAAATTGCTATTGACTATCAGGACAAACTATTCTATAATCAAATAAAACGTTGCAACCGTTTGCATGAATTTTATAAATTATTTAGAGGGGGAAAAATACATGAATAAAAAGGTAAAAATATTATGTTCAGTTTTAACAACTCTTTTATTAGCAACAGCACTAGGAGGATGTGGCTCAAGTACAAGTAGTACAACAAAGTCAGGAAAAAGTATTATAGTATGGTCTCATTTAGAGCAACCAGAAGTTGATGCATTAAATAAAGTAGCTCAACAATGGGCTAAAAAAACTGGTAACACTGTAAAGGTTCAATTAGATAAATCAGATTTTCAAACTTATTTGCAAGCAGCAAATAGTAGCAAAGCTCCTGATATTATGTATGGAATAGCTAATGACAATTTGGGAACATTTCAAAAGGCTAATTTATTGGCAGCAGTTCCATCTGGAGTAATAGACTCATCTAAATATGTAAATACATCAATTAAGGCAGTGTCTTTCGGAGGAAAAATGTATGCTGTTCCAATGAGCATTGAGACATATGGATTATTTTATAACACAGATAAAGTTACAACTGTTCCAACAACTGTTGACGATTTGATATCTCAAGCACAAAAAGTTGGATTCCAGTATGATATTAATAATTTCTATTATAGTTATGCTTTTATGGCTGCCAATGGTGGATATGTATTTAAAGATAAAGGAAAAGGTAATTTGGATTCAAGCAATGTAGGTCTTGGTAATGAGGGCTCGGTTAAAGGTTTACAGACTATTCAAGACTTAGTTACAAAATATAAATTCATGGGTAGCGATATTACAGGTGACAAAGCAAGTTCTGCATTCCAAACTGGAAAAATTGGGTTTTATATAAGTGGACCTTGGGATGTTGATGGGTTTACAAAAGCAGGTACAAAATTTGCAGTGGCACCACTTCCAGGAATGCCTTCTTTCGTAGGAGTACAAGCATCTTTTGTAAGTCAAAAATCTAAAAATCAAACAGAAGATTGGGATTTAATAAAATATATCCAAGCAAATAATTCATCAGTATTTAAAGCAGGCAATAGAATACCAGCACTTAATTCAGAATTGAATAAACCAGAATACAAAAATAACAAGATAACTTCAGCTTTTGTTACTCAAGTTAAAAATGGTCAACCTATGCCTAATATTCCAGAAATTCAAACAGTATGGACTCCAGCTAAAAATAATTTAACATTATTAACTTCAGGCAAATTGACAGCGCCAGCAGCAGCAAAGGATTTGAATGACCAAGTTGTACAAGGGATTGCAACAATGAAATAAAAAAACATTATAAGGAGAGCAAAATCTCCTTATAATAATTTATGAATATAATGTTATTTAAATATAGATTACAGGAGGGTTAGTGATGGTAAAAATCGAAAGACCAGAGAAACCAAAAAAACCAGTTACTCATAAAAATTTATATGATAAAATAAGACCATATGTGTATTTATCCCCTGCATTAATATCAATATTTATATTGGTTTTGTTACCTATTTTATATACTATTTATATTGCATTCACAAATTACAATTTAAATCATTTAAGTGATTTCCATTTAATTGGTTTTGCTAATTTTGAATCGATTTTCAATGGGCCATTTAAATCAATATTTTTTCCTGTCTTTGGGTGGACAATCATATTTGCACTTGTTGGAACATTTGGGTGTTTCATTATAGGTCTATTTATTTCTATATTATTAAATAATCCAAATATGAAAGAAGCAGCAGTTTATAAAGGATTTTTAGTTCTACCTTGGGCACTTCCTCCAACTATTGCAACTTTAGCATGGCAAGGACTGCTTGATAAGGATTATGGTGGAATTAATATCTTATTAAAAAATTTGCATCTTATTAATACAGGAATTCCATGGCTAATTGATCCATTTTGGGCTAGAGTGGGAATTTTAATTGCAACTATTTGGCTTGGCTTTCCTTATATGATGAATGTATGTATTGGAGCACTTTCTAGTATTCCAGACGTTTACTATGAAGCGGCGGACATTGATGGAGCAACTAAATTTCAAAAATTCATAAAAATAACATTACCATCTATAACTTCGGCCTCATTACCACTTTTAATATCGTCTTTTTCATTTAACTTCTCCAATTTGGGAGCAGCTTATCTTATTACAAAAGGTCTTCCTGCAATGATTACTAGTCAATATGCTGGTTATACTGACATACTTGCGTCAGCAGCATATAAGCTTTCTTTGACTTATACTAGATATGATATAGCTGCAGCATTTTCAATAATAATATTTTTTATTATTGGTGTAATTAGCTTTATTAGTTTCAAATTCACTGGAGCATTTAAGGAGGTAGATTAATTATGAAAGTAAAAACAGATGATGTTATAGAAAATGATTTAGTTTATAAACATAAATTAAGAACCGGTGAAGTGAGAAATCTTTGGGTATCAAGAATATTAATTTGGTTTTTTGTATTATTTGCACTATTTCCTATATTTTCAGTAATTTCAGCTTCATTGACTAAGGGGGACACTTTCTTTTCAACTACATTGTGGCCGAAGTCAATAACTTTCAGTAATTATACAAAGGTTTTACAAGAGACTGATTTTAAAATATGGATGAAAAACAGCTTGATTTTATGTACATCAGTTGCTCTTATACAGTTAGTTATAAGTATCTTTGCTGCATATGCTTTTTCCAGAATGAAATTTAAAGGAAGAAAAAATGGTCTTATGGGATTATTAATTCTTCAAATGTTTCCAGCAGTAATGTTCATGCCTGCAATTTTAAGTGTGTGTTTTAAAATTGGATTACTTGATCAATTTTGGGCTCTTATAATACTATTAGCAGCTGGAAGTGCATATAATATTTGGCTCCTAAAAGGTTTTATCGATAGTCTTCCTAAAGAACTAGATGAGGCAGCTATGGTTGATGGAGCTAGTCATTTTCAAGTATTTACAAAGATAATACTTCCATTATCAAAGCCAATGCTTGCTGTAATATTCTTGTTCAGCTTTATCGGTGTATATAGTGAATTCATATATACTAGCGCATTAATGAGAGATGCAGATAATCAAACGTTGGCAACAGGCTTACAACAATTTATAAATAATGCATTTTCTGCTCATTGGACTCAGTTTTCAGCAGCGGCAGTCATGGCAACTATTCCAGTAGCAATTCTATTTATGGCATCTCAGAGATTTATATCTAAAGGTCTCACTGCGGGTGCGGTAAAGGGATAATTTCAAGTTAAGAATTTTTGAGGTTTAAGGGTAAGAGTTAATAGTTTGGAGTTAAAGACGGTTTTAACTCTTAATTTTTAACTCTTAACTTTTAACTTTTAACTTGAATTCGGAGGAAAAGTTGTTTATCCACATGGTAAATGTGGCAATTTTCGTTGACTAAGGGTTAGGTTTGTTTTATAATAGCCCTATAGTGCAACCGATTGCACTATAGGGCTTAAGGAAGGACTATTTAATATGATAATCAATAAAATAGGATTAAATGATTTGTATAATGCTATATCTAAAGAGTACCTATTAACTAATGGATTAGGGGGATTTTCAAGCGCTTCTATTTGTGGATGTAATATAAATAAATATAATGCATTACTTGTTGCAGCATTAACTCCCCCAGTGAGCAGAAGGGTTTTACTTTCAAAGTTAGATGAAACTATTTGTATAGAAAATGAAAAATATAAGATTTATACTAATCAATACCATTCAGGTGAAGTTGAAAAAGGATTTATGTTTCAGCAAGATTTCCAATATGATTATTTTCCTATATTTAATTATATTGTGAAGGGAGTCATAATAGAAAAGAAAATTACTATGGTTTATAGCGAAAATAAAACGGTAATCACATACAACATAATCAATAATAGTAAACCGATGAAAATGGTCATTGATGTTTTGGTAAATAACAGGGATCATCACCAGATAACAAAAAAATATGATTTTAAGTGTAAGCAAATTACTAATAAAAATGGAACTAATATAAGTTTTGATACTAACGATACTCAGCTTTTTTTACAATCAGATAAAGGGACGTACAGTGAAAAAAACCAGTGGAATAGGAGTATTTATTATAAGGAAGAAAATGATCGAGGGTTCAAGGCAAATGAATATGATTTTAAGGCTGGAGTCTTTGAAATTTTCTTAAAGCCTATGGAAAAAATTAATTTTACTATTGTAGCTTCCACAGAAGAAATAAATGATACTCAAGGTGAAAATTATTTTATAAATGAGATTAATAGAAAAGATGAACTTATAAAAAATATTACGAATTGTGATGAAAAGATGAAGGTATTGGCATTTGCCTGTGATCAGTTTATTGTAGAGAGGCAGTCCACAAAATCAGCTACAGTAATAGCTGGATATCCTTGGTTTACCGATTGGGGCAGGGATACTATGATAGCTTTTACAGGACTAACACTTGTAACAGGGAGATATAAAGATGCAAGAGAAATACTTCTCACGTTCTCACAATATATTAAAAATGGACTAGTACCTAATATGTTCCCAGATAATGGGCAAGAGCCACTATATAACACGGTAGATGCTAGTTTATGGTATTTTATTGCTGTTTACAAATACCTTAAATATACAGGGGATTATGATTTTGTGAAGAATAATATATTTATGCATCTAACAGAAATTATAGAGTCTTATATGAATGGAACTGATTTTAATATTGGTATGGATAAAAAAGACTGCCTGCTTATTGCTGGCAATGAAGATACTCAGATAACATGGATGGATGTTAAAATAGGAAATTTTGCAGTTACGCCGAGGCAAGG
Source organism: Clostridium akagii DSM 12554 (assembly GCF_000686725.1). Taxonomy (GTDB): domain Bacteria; phylum Bacillota; class Clostridia; order Clostridiales; family Clostridiaceae; genus Clostridium_I; species Clostridium_I akagii. The sequence continues at coordinate 242,134 of NZ_JMLK01000007.1, forward strand.
GAAGGCAGTAGAAATAAACGCATTATGGTATAACGCCATATGTATTTACATGGAACTTTGCAGAAATTTTAATGTAGATTGTAAAAACTATGAAATTATAAAACAAAATGTTGTTAATAATTTTATAAAACAATTTTGGAATGATGATAAATCATATCTTTATGATTATATTAATGAAAATGAAGCTAATGAGGATATAAGACCTAATGCAATTATAGCTATAGGTCTACCATTTGAAATAGTTCCCAAAGAGTTTGCATTAAAAATAATTGCCACTGCTTTTGAAGAATTGTATACAATTTATGGACTCAGAAGTCTTAACACGGGAAACGAAAAGTACAAAGGTCAGTATATAGGGGATACCGAGACTAGAGATTTATCGTATCACCAAGGACCAGTATGGACATGGCTTATGGGACCATTTATAACTGCTATTAATAGGTATTACAAAGATAAGGAATTTACAAAACAAATTTTCGAATTATTTTATCAGCAAGTTGAGGATAAGTGTATTGGAAATGTTTCTGAAATATTAGAGGGAGATTATCCACACCTGGCAAGAGCATGTTCGGCTCAGGCTTGGGGCGTAGGAGAAATGATGAGAGTTTATTATGAAGAAGTAAAAGAGTAATGGGCTAGATACATTGGGCAATGTGTTTATTCACAAATTAGGAGGATGAATATGAAGAAAATAGAAGCTTGTATCTTTGATTTGGATGGAGTCATTGTAGATACTGCAAAATATCACTATATGGCATGGAAAAAATTAGCTAATGAGCTTGGCTTTGAGTTTACAGAAGAGCAAAATGAAAAACTTAAAGGTGTAAGTAGGATGGATTCTTTAGATATACTTTTGAAATTTGGAAATGTAAATGTGAGTTATGAAGAAAAATGTTTATTGGCAGAAAAAAAGAATAATTGGTATGTGGAATTTATTTCAAATATAAAAGATGAAGATATTCTACCAGGTGCTAAAGAATTTCTTCAAATAGTAATAAATAATAATATTAAAACAGCATTAGGTTCGGTAAGTAAAAATGCTATGACAATATTAACTAAACTTGGCCTTGAAAATTATTTTAATTCTATAATTGATGGCAATAAGGTAGTAAATGCAAAACCAAATCCCGAAGTGTTTTTATTAGGAGCCAAAGAACTAAATGTACTTCCTAAAAATTGTGTTGTTTTTGAAGATGCTGAGGCAGGAATACAAGCCGCTGTAAATGCTGGAATGTATTCTATTGGTATAGGGGATAGGGGAATTTTAAGTGGAGCAAATTTTGTTATAAATTCCCTTGAAGAAATGGAAATTGATAAGTTTCAGTTATTATAAAATTTAAATTAGAATAGGAGGATTAACGTGAAAAGGTATTTAGAGTTAGACCCTTGGAATATTGTTGAAAACAGCTTTAATGATATAAATAATAAGGTATCAGAAAGTATTTTTAGTTTGGGAAATGGTTATATGGGACAAAGAGCTAATTTCGAAGAAGGATATACAGGAAGTACACTTGCTGGCACATATATGGCAGGGATTTATTATCCGGATAAAACAAAGTTTGGATGGTGGAAAAATGGATACCCAGAATATTTTGCAAAAGTATTAAATTGTACAAATTGGATTGGTATTGATGTTTATATTGAGGATACAAAACTTGATATAGCGCAATGTGATGTTAGTAATTTCAGCAGAATATTAAATATGAAAGAGGGTTATTTATATAGAAGTTTTATTGCCACACTTAAGAGTGGTAATGAGGTGAAAATTGAGACTAAAAGATTTGTAAGTATAGTAGATAAAGAAATTGGTGCTATAGAGTATTCAATAACTCCCTTAAATTTTAATGGCAATATAACAATATCACCGTACTTAGACGGTGACATTAAAAACGAGGATGCTAATTATGATGAAAAATTTTGGGAAACAATATCAAAACAAACAGGACTAGGTAATGCATATTTAACTCTAAAAACAAAAAAAACTGATTTTTATCTTTGCTCAGCTATGAAATATGACATTTTTAAAGATAATGCAAAAGTAGCTTGTGAAATAGAAATGATAGAAAAAGAAAAATTAGTAGGGAATGTAGTGAGGTTAAATTTGATCAAGGACGAAAGAATGACCATTTTTAAATATGTGGCAAATGTTACTTCAAGAGATTTTAAAATACATGAACTAACTGAAATAGCAAAACAAAAATTAAATAAGGCATACATTAAAGGATTTTCTAAAATGGCTGAAGAACAGGCTAATGCTTGGGAAGAAAAATGGAAGGCTAGCGATATAATTATCCAGGGGGATTTAGCAGCTCAGCAAGCAATTAGGTTTAATATTTTTCAATTGAATCAGACTTATACAGGTGAAGATTCAAGACTTAATATTGGACCAAAGGGATTTACTGGAGAAAAGTATGGTGGGAGTACATACTGGGATACTGAAGCTTATTGTGTTCCATTTTATTTATCTACAGCAGATGAAAAAATATCAAAAAATCTTTTAATATATAGGTATAAGCAACTAGACAAGGCAAAAGAAAATGCAAGAAAATTGGGATATAAAAAGGGTGCATTGTATCCAATGGTAACTATGAACGGTGAAGAATGTCACAATGAATGGGAAATTACCTTTGAAGAAATACACAGAAATGGTGCAGTAGCCTATGCAATATATAACTATGTAAATTATACTGGGGACAAAGAATATTTAACACGGTATGGAGTAGATGTGCTTATTGAAATATCACGATTTTGGGAAGAAAGAGTGAATTATTCACAGGAAAAAAATAAATATGTAATTTTAGGTGTTACTGGGCCAAATGAATATGAAAATAATGTGAATAATAATTGGTATACTAATAGAATAGCAGTTTGGACCATGGAATATACCATAAAGGTTTTATCAAATATAAAGGATGAAGAACCTAAGAAATATGAAGATTTGATAAAGAAATTGAAAATTCAAGTTAGCGAAGTTGACAAGTGGAAAGATATCATAGAAAATATGTTTTATCCTAAGAATGAAAAATTGGGTATATTTCTTCAACAAGATGGTTATATGGATAAAGAACAGATTTTAGTTGACGCGTTACCTAAAGAAAACCTACCAATAAATAAGCATTGGTCTTGGGATAGAATATTGAGATCCTGTTTTATAAAACAGGCAGATGTACTTCAAGGATTGTATTTTCTTCAGCACTTATATGATTTGGAAACCATACGTAAAAACTATGAATTTTATGAGCCAAGAACTGTACATGAATCCTCATTATCTCCATGTATTCATTCAATTTTAGCATCTAAGCTAGATATGAAAGAAAAGGCTTATGAAATGTATTTGAGAACATCAAGACTGGACATAGATAATTATAATGATGATACCGAAGATGGTTGTCACATAACTAGTATGGCAGGAACTTGGATGTCTATTGTGGAGGGGTTTGGAGGACTTAAAGTAAAAGATGATATATTGACATTAGATCCTTCTATACCAAAAGAATGGCAATTATTTTCTTTTAAAATTCGCTATAGAGGTTTTTTAATTAAAGTTAAAGTAACCGAAAACAGCATAGAAATTACTAATGATAGCTCTGAGAAGTTACACATTATAGTAAAGAAAAAGGATTATATAATTTTAGGTAGTATAACTATAAAGGTATAATAAAAATTATTATTATATAGAATAATGACTAGTAGCCTTATGAAGAAAAATTAACAAATTGTTTTCTTGTAAATAATCTATAGTGTGATAAGGTCATATTATAGATTTATTTGTTATACAAGGAGGGACACAATTGAATAGATACTCAAATTTTTTTAAAAATACGTTTAAAAATTCATATGGTTTAGATAACCTTTCTAAATATTTATTACTTGTAGGTGTATTGTTTTTATTAAATAGAAATATAATCACTCTTGTAGTAGGAATAATATTAATAGGTTATGCAGCATGGAGGGTCATTTCTAAAAATAAATACAAAAGAAATCAGGAATTACAATCTTTTAATAGAGTACTTATCATAATAGGACAAAAATTTTACAGAATAAAATATAAGTTCAATGAGTTTAGAAAATATAAGGTTTTTAAGTGTCCAGAATGTTCTCAAAAGCTTAGAGTACCTAGAAAAAAAGGAAAAGTAACTATAAATTGTAAAAAATGTGGTAAACAGTTTAAAGCAAAAACTTGAAAAAAAGTGACAAGTGATAAGCTAAGGGCAAAATCCCCTTTACTTATCACTTGTCACTTTTCTTAGGCAGTTTTTTCTTGTGATTTTTCAATAAAATCGTCAATCATATTAACTAAAAGTCCTACTTCCGGTTTGCTAAGTTGACCATCAGCACCAACGGAGTCACCTTTATGTCTTAAATTATCTGTTATAAGTGAAGAAAATATAATAATAGGTAATTTATTTAAATATGGATTTTCTTTTATTGCTCGGGTAAGAGTAAGTCCATCTAATTGAGGCATTTCAATATCTGTAATAAGAATTTGCACATCTTCTTTGAAATTTTCCTTTTTATTTTCGGCTATTAGTAGTAGAGCATCTAATGCTTGTTGTCCATCGTCAAAGAATGTTAGATATTTAAAACCAGCTTTTTTTAATGTATCGGATAAAAGCCTTCTAATTAATGGAGAATCATCAGCTAAAAATAGTTTAATATCTCCTCTGTCTCTATAATCAACATTTACAATTTTATCTGCATTAATACCCGTACTTGGGTTAATATCTGTAACTATTTTTTCAAAGTCTAGCATAAGTATTATTTTTTCATCCATTATAATATTACCAACTATTAGTGAATTTGTAGATATGTCATCAGGTTTTAGAATTTCAGTCCATTTAATACGATGAACTCCTACGATGTCATCAATACTAAAAGCCACTCTAATTTTATTAAACTCACATACTATTACTTTGGATAATACTTTAGTTTTACTTTCCTTATCTAAAACATATTTTAAATCGACTAGTGTCAATATGGTATTTCTGGACAATATTAGTCCTGCGATAGAAGGATGAGCCTCTGGCAGTTTTGTTATGGTGCTGGACTGCACATCTAAAATCTCTTTTACTTTTATCACGTTTATTGCATAATGATGTTCGCCTACTACAAATTCTATTATTTCAACTTCACCTGTGCCGGATTCCAATAATATATCATTGTTCATAATATCCCACCTCACCATTTTTTAATAATTATACTATACATATAGTATCTCGTACAATTATTAAGCTAACTTTATAGACTACATAGATTATATTATATTAATAGGTTCTAAGCAATTTGTATAGTTCTAGCGTTGCTTAAAAAAACAGCTAAATTAAGTAAGAATATGATATAATATTAGGAATGTTATATGACATATTAAATTTATCAAGGGGGTAATTATGAGTTATACAATTGGAAAACAAAAGAAAATAGCATTAATAGCACATGACAATAGAAAGGAAGCTTTGATCACTTGGGCAAAAGAAAATAAAAGCACCCTAAGAAAACATTTCCTTTGTGGTACAGGCACTACTGCAAAACTTATTTCAGAGAATGTAGGGTTACCTATAAAAGCATATAAAAGTGGACCACTAGGCGGGGATGAACAGATTGGGGCGGCTATTGTTAATGGTGAAGTTGATTTTATGATTTTTTTCTGGGATCCTTTGACTTCACAGCCTCATGATCCAGATGTGAAAGCCCTTCTTAGAATTTCAGTTATGTATGATATTCCCGTTGCTATGAGTAAATCAACGGCTGATTTTTTAATGAAATCCGCGCTTTTGGATGAAGAGTATGAAACTCATGAAATTGATTATTATGATAAAATAAGAAAAGAAAATTTTTAAAAATATAAACCTGTGTAGAACAAAGTGTGCTTATGTGGAAAGTGCATTTTTATTAAAAAATGTTATGAAATAACGGAAATCCCAAATTTGTTAAAATACAAATTTGGGATTGTTTTATTTTAATAAAACAACAAACATGGTAAAAAACTACAATAAATGAAGAATAAACAAGATAATAAGAATTAAACGGGATAAAATACTGGATTTTGCATGCAACATCAACTTAACAAATCTGTTTATATGTATTATTATGGTATTATAAATAAAAAATGGGGGGATAAATATGAAGGATTATAATTTTTTTAAAGATTTTAGAAGCAATATAATTTCACAATATGAGGATTGTAATGCATATAAATTATTATGTAGCAGTCAATTCTACGACCCTAGCAAAGATTTAAATATGGAAGTGGACATGGAAAGAGTTCCATTTATTGAAACAACACTATTTAAAAAATCAGCTAATATGTATACAATATTATTAAGAACTGAACCTAAAAATTTGGAGAAATGGACTGTATCAAGCAGTACAAGTGGGGATCCAAGCATTGTTGGTAGAAGTAAAAAAGACATGTTACAAATAAAAGAATTCATTCAACTTGAACAAGAAAGAATGGATACTTCAAGTGAGTATAATTGTGTGTTTTATCCTGAGCCAGAGGTTATGAAGAAATATAAAAGTACACAGATATTGGACAGGCCTACAGAATCATATATAGGAAATATACTCAGTATATTTCCATATAGTGAAAATACAAATTATTTATTGCACCCGTCTGAAGGCGAATTTTCTGTTGATATGGAATATTTTATAAAATTTTTGAATGAACATAACCATAAAGACGATCATGTTTCTTTAAGAGGATCAACACCTTTGCTTTATAATGCTACTCAGCAACTAAAAGAGAGAATGAAACCCTTTAATCTGGGTGAAAGTGCTATAGTACACACGGGTGGAGGTGGCTTTGATGGTAAAAAGGGTACTATAAATATAGGTACTAAAATAGAAAGGTGGAGATTTGTTGAGGAGGTTTCTAGCTTTTTTGGTATACCTGAAGAAAATTTTATTGACACATACTCTTTTACAGAAAATACCTTTCCAATAACAGGACATTATTCTAAAGAGCAAAAGGATTATCTTTTTCATATACCTAGGTGGGGAAAAGTTATAATACGGGATATAAAGACATTAAGGCCACTTCATAAACAAGGGGATAGAGGTTTGATTCAGATGCTTAATGCTTATGGGACTTCTTCTTTTGCTGGAGCATCCATAATGGTAGATGATATGGCAGAGATAGTTTCTGAGACCAGATGCCCTGAATGCAACGCAGAAGTTATGACAATAAAAATTATTGGCAGGGTTAAAGGTTCAGAAGCTAAGGGATGTGGAGCTACATTGGATATAAAGGAGGTAGTAAAGGCATGAGTATTAATTATAGTTGTGGAAGTATATTAGTGGAAAAAGAAATAAATGACTATAAAATGGAGCTTAATGGATCAAGCGAAGTTGATATAAAAAGAGAAATTAAAAGGCTTAAGGAAAACAAAATAAAAGTTCATGAAATAGGTATAGAAAAAACCATAGATATTTTAGATAAATGTGCAAAACTTTGGCTTAATAGAGAGTATTCAAATAAGCATATTGAAATGCTTGGCAAAATAACCAACCAAAGTTATGAATTAGTGGCCTATGAGTTAGAGGGAAGCATGAAAATGTTACTTCGAGAAAATCTAGAAAAGACAATTACCGAGGAACTTGGAAATATAGAAATAATGGATAAGTGGGTTAGTACAAGCTATGGAAAAGTTCACAGAGAGCCAAGAGGAATGGTATTCCACAACGTATCTGGAAATGCATTTGTGGTCATACCTATGAGTATAGCTATGGGACTTTTATCTAAAAACTGCAATTTAGTGAAGGTTTCTGCGGATGAACCTTATTTTTCATATGTATTTTACAAAAGTCTATGTGAAATAGATGAAAGTATAAAAGATAGACTATCAGTAGTTTATTTTGACAGTAGCAATAAAAATATATATGAATCTATCGTGCGAAATAGTGATTGTGTTGTACATTGGGGTGGAGAATATTCAGGTAATATCATGGCAGAGCTTTGTGCTAAATATAAAGCTCATTTGATAATGCATGGCGCTAAAATAAGTTTTGAAGTTTTAGATAAGATTGATGGCATGGATAAAACAGCAGATGATGTGGCTAGAGACATAGTTTTGTGGGAACAAAAAGCTTGTTTATCTCCAAGAGTAATATTTGCAAATAAAAATATGGACTTAAATAGTTTTGCAGAAAAGCTATCCAATGCTTTTAAACGTTTTAATGAGGTACTACCTAAGGCTTATTTGAGTCCTTGGAATTCTGTGAAAACTTTGCAAGATAGGCAATACTGCTTGCTTAAATATGGAATAAATAAGGGGGAAAATGTAAAGTTATATTCTTCATTTAATGCAGATTATACTGTGATTTTAAATGAAAGTTTGCCTGATAAAGCAGATTTAGATAGATGTTTTTATAGGTTCGTATTCCTTTGTCCTTATGAAAGCAAAAATCAGGTCTATGAATATGTAGACAAAAATTTAAAAGAGTATTTGCAGACTATGGGGTATAGCGGAGATGATGAAACTTTTATAGAAAAGATGACTCTTTTAGGTGTAAGCATAGTTACAAGACCAGGAGAAATGGCTGCTCATTTTCCTGGAACTTCCCATGATGGACTACACAATCTTCAAGAAATGACTTATGTGGTAAGCAGACAAATGTGAAAGCCAAAACTCCACCTGGTTCTTAGAAATCTGATTATAATAGTATAAGTCTAAATTTATATAAAATTATCACCTGAATTATTAAAATTAAAGGCATCCCTATTGTGAATTTTAAATGTTTAGTCTTATGATGAAATAAAAACATACCAACGATACTTCCTAGGCTTCCGAAAATTATTGATATAAAAAACAAATGAGCCTCGGGAACTCTCCACTTATGATTTATTGCTCTACGTTTATCATAAGCCATAATTATTACTCCAATTAAGTTTATTAAAATAAGATAATACAACACAAATTTAATCATTTTTACCTCCAAGGTAAAATTTATCGTGGATAAAAATCACCAGTTAATTTTGTTATTGGACAAAATAAAAAAACTCGTCCAACATACTTATTCGATAACTGCTTCATTTTCACCTGCTTTATGATTAAAAATATTAAGCATAAGGTAGATTATAGGGTAGAGTTAATGAATCTACCCTATAATCATACAATCTTTCCATCAATGAATTTTCTATATTGAACAGCTTCAATGATATGTGAAGAAGTGATTTTTTCCAGGTTATTCATATCAGCAATGGTTCTTGCCACTTTTAAAATTCTGCTATAGGCTCTAGCACTTACATGAAAGCTATTAAAGAGATTTTTAATTATTTTTGAGCTATCAGGGGTTAATTTACAATATTTTTCAATATGTTTTTGCTGCATTTGTGCGTTGCAGTGGATATTATCATACTTAAATCGCTCTTCTTGAATTTTTCTTGTTTGAGTAACTCTAGTTCTTATTTCTTTTGAAGTTTCTGATTTATCTTTTTTTTTAATATCTTCATAATTAAGAGAATTAACAGAAGAAAATATATCAATTCTGTCAAGAAGTGCACCTGAAAGCTTTGCAATATATCTTTTTCTTTGATATTCGGTGCAAGTACAATCTTTATTTGACCCATAGTTACCACAGGGGCATGGATTTAATGCCGAAATAAACATAAAACTGGCAGGATAAGTTACATTACCTGTAGCTTTTGAAAATCTTATAATTCTATCTTCTAGGGGTTGTCTTAAAGCCTCAAGAACACTTCTTTTAAATTCTGGAAGTTCGTCTAAAAATAGAACACCATTATGTGCTAGGGAAATTTCTCCTGGAATAAGCTTACTGCCACCACCAACTAAAGATATGCTTGAACTGGTATGGTGGGGATTTCTAAAAGGTCTTTTAAAGATTAAGCTGCCATTATCTAAATTTCCAGAAACACTATAAATTTGAGTTACTTCAAGAGCCTCCTCATAATTTAGTGGTGGAAGTATAGTTGGTATTCTCTTTGCCATCATAGTTTTTCCAGAGCCTGGTGAACCGTAAAGCATAAGATTATGTCCACCAGAAGCTGAAACCTCAATGGCACGTTTTGAACTCTCTTGCCCTACAATCTCGTCAAAATCCAAATCAAAGTTATCTTCTATTATATTTTCATTGTATTCAAAAGGTAAAGAATCCTTATATCTAAAATAATCAACTACTTGTGATAAGGTGTCAAAAGCAAATACTTTGGACTCTTTTACCATGGAACATTCACCAGCATTTGAGGTGGGAACAACAATTTTGCAAATATTATTTTTAACTCCATAAGTAACAATGGGGAGCGCTCCTTTAATTTTTTTTAAATCACCATTTAATGAAAGCTCACCTATTATAATATAATCATTGATACAATCCTTAAGAATTTGATCTGTTGCAGCCAAAATCCCAATTGCTATGGGTAAATCAAATAGTGACCCTTCTTTTTTTAAATCAGCAGGGGCAAGATTGATAGTAATTCTTTTTATTGGAAAGGTGTAACCAGAGTTTATTATGGCAGAACGTACTCTTTCTTTGGATTCCTTAACGGAAGTATCTGCAAGTCCAACTATGTTAAAAGCAGGAAGTCCCTTTGAAATATCAACTTCCACGTTTATAGGAATTCCTTTAATACCTGTGAAAGTTGCGGCATTGATTTGGATTGTCATGATAATAATCACCTCTATATAAGTGATTATTGACAAAAATATTATTGTTAAATCAGCATCAAGCAAAATTCTTAATAACTGATATGAAGAGGATTCAAAATAAACTAGTCGTACAGGCTAATAGTATAATTGAAGCAAGTTATAGACTTAAAAGCAGTCAACAATAATTTTTGAGGATTATGTCCTCAATGATAAGCAAAGATGATGGAGGTTTAACATTGTTAAAGGAAATGAGCAACAACAAATATGAAACTGATAAAGACAACATTAATGATAATGATATAGGGGAAAAGGATTGTATATACTTGATGAACCTGAAGCAGCATTATCACCTGCAGACAAATGTCTATTATCACACGAATGCATGACTTAGTTCAGAATGATTCACAGTTTATTATTGCTACCCATTCTCCAACTATAATGGCTTATTCTGATTCAATTATATATGAAATAAAAGATGAATTGAGGAAAGTTAAATATGAAGTTCAGTGATTAGCATTAATGCTTTTGCAGAAAGTAATAAAACAGATGTAAAACCAGTAATTAAACAGTAGTTTGGGTTGAAAATGCTTATTTATGAAAGTAAAAACACCATGCTAATTACTTTATAAAATAAGGATTTCCAAGTGCTTTATATCCATTAGAATCTGTTATTTCAACACGGATGTACGTCCAAGATTTATCTATCTTAAATTCAACGTGAGTAATACCATCGTTCAAAGATAATTTATGCGGGCAATGCCAAACTGAATTTTTAAAATATACAGATTTAACAGGCGTAAAGTCCGCATAAAAAATATTATCCTCAATTATCATAAATTCCTGCAAAATCTAATTATTTTCCGGAAAGAATATCCTCTATCCAGCTAAAAATTCTCTCGTTGCCAATAAGTTTTGCACCGCACTGACAGTGTGCACCTGCACCTTCTTTGCCTATAAAGAGCATATAATCCTTTCTGCAAGTGAGAACATCATAAAGTGGCTTAGCCTGTGAATCAACAAGTCCGTCCTCATCGGTATCAATAACCAGTGTTGGGCATTTTATATTTTCTGCAATGCCTTTCATTAGATATTTTCCTGCAGCTATAACAAATTCAGATGGAGTGCTACATCCGAATACATACATGCCTTGAGATATTTTCCATCGGAATTCAGGATTTTTTTTCGTAACATCATACAGCTTCTTATTAAGAGTTTCAGAATCCTTTTCAGCAATGGTGAGTATCTGTTCTCTTGTTAAACCAAGACCCTTTATTCCGCCTCCAAGGAAATCGTAGATTCCGCTGTTTGCTATGCATGCAGCAAGACGATATTCAAAGGCTGCTGCTCGTGGTGCGAGGTATCCTCCAAAACTTTCACCCCATAGAACTATTTTTTCCGGGTCGATTGATTCATTTGCAAGGAGGTAATCTACAGCAGGGGTAACAATAGCTTCATAGTCAGCTCTGAAATATAAATGCTGCTTTTTAACAGCTTCACCTTGTCCAGGACCTTCTATGGCAAGACAGTTCATTCCGTGTTCAAGGGCTGTCATTGCTAGTCCATAGAATTCTTCCTTTGTACCATCAAATCCGGTTAAAAGTATCATAACTGGCTTTGGCTCATTTGTATCATTTAGCTGATAATAATGGGCAGGCAGAGTTGTACCTTCATATGGTACCATAACAGACTTAATTACTGGGTTATTAAGTTCCATAACCTTTGAAAAGCATTCTGTGCTTACGTTAAATAGCTCTTCGATTTTTTGGGGATTTGGATTTTCATGAAGAAAAAATTCTGCAGTACGGTAATAGTTAGAAGCACGAAGATATGCCTTTCTGGCACTTATTAAATGACCGTCCCCGAAGGCTTTGTTACCTATACTATGTAATCTTTCGGCCGTTTTAGTCCATTCATCACACCAACTGTCATAATCACCTTCTGTTATCCTATTGCTTGTAGAGATAACTTCTCCTATATCAGCTGCACAATAGGCTGTTTCACCAAGTAATCTTAGTACCTGGAAATCAAATTGATCATCTTTAAATAATATGCTCATAGTGTATTAACCTCTCTAAAATTATTTATTCTTAATATCACAGTTAAAGTCGTTGAACATTTTTTCAGCAACTACTTCTGCTCTTTTTTCAAAATCAGGTTTTATGCTTAATTCGGCAACGTAGGTACCAACAACGGTGGTTTTGAATTTATTTCCTTTATTTATATCAAAAGCACGTCTGAATATTGTTTGAATACAGTCTGCATTGTTAGCTCCTTCACCTCCGCAAGTAATTAGCAATGCTGAAAGTTTGTCTTTTAAAAGATCTTTATTCATTAGACTGAAGTGTCTGTCAATAAGTGGTTTAAGTTGAGCGGTTATATCAAAGCAAAAAAGCGGTGATGCATATATTACAGCATCTGCAGCAATCATTTGCTTAAATACCATATCCCAATCATCCTTTTGGGGACATCCATGTTCTGAGTTTTTACGTGTACATACGTAACATTCTTTACAGTTGTGAATGTTTATATCTATGGCATTAATTCTCTCGATTTCATGTCCAGCTTTTCTCATATGGTCTTCGAATAATGACAGTGTAAAAGCAGTTTTTCCGTTTTTCTTCGGACTTCCCATAATGGTTATACATTTCATTTTTATTCTCCTTAAAAATCTTTTTTGATTTTAGTCAACGCGTTGTCTAAAATCAATATATACCTTTAAAAATTTTTTGTCAACCCATTGTCTATATGTGATATAATATTTTTATTAACTATATCAGTTGGGAGGATTGAAATTGGATAACAAGGAATTTAATGAACTACAGTATATAATTGATCAGACATATGCCAGTCTCATGGCGGTTTCAAACAAACTTCAGACTGCAGGGGACAGTTACAGTGGTGATCTAACAAGCAAGCAGCTGTTGACACTCCTAGCAATACTTCATATACCCGAAGGTGATGCTACAATCATAAATATATCTGGTAAATTGGGCACCACTAAGCAGAATGCAACAAGGATTATCAAAAGCCTTGAGAAGAAAAAATATATTTCAGTAATGTTATCAGAAAATGATAAAAGAGCTGTTAATGTAGTGTTGACAGAAGTAGGCATCCGTTCTCTTTCGAAAAATGCAAAGTATGCTAAAAAAAATTTTATGAATGATATATTTAATGATTTCAACAAAGAAGAATTGGAAACACTATGGAAACTTTTGAAAAAATTATATAGTTATGATGGTGTTCCAATGGATGGATTTGAAGAAAAAGTAAAAATTCCAAATATTTCTGCTGAAGTGTTAGAATAATTGAGAAAAGAACAGTATGATTTAGGTAAGCGATGGTAGCATGTGAAAACAAAGGTGTTTGACACCAGCGAAGTGCGTCTAATTTGATTTCATACACTCTTCATGCTAATAAGCCTCTACATAACTGTACCCGAAGCTGGCGCATCAGTCTCTGAGTTCTTTTTAGACTGATGTTTACCCCACAGTTCTTAAGAGCAATGTTGATTTTGAAATATCGTACTCACGGCTTAAATCTGCAAGGGACTTTCCAGAGTTATATAATTCTACTAAAGTTTTTTTTAATTCGTCTGTATCTTTTTAGTAAATTTAAATTTATGTGGCAACATCTTTGTAAACCTATCGGTTGCCGTGGCGGTGGTTCTGTTTATTTAACAGTTTGATACTTACACTGTAACCATTGGGTATATTCATCAGTATTTTAAATGCAAGCAGATATTGTCTCTGAATCAAAGATAAAAATGGTTATTTATATTGGTAATTCTTAAATTGTTATGAATACCCCTTTTTCTATTCTGTTAAGGAACCCAATAAATTTGATTTTACAAGTTTTTGTTGACTAGTCAACTTAAATAAAGGTAGTGATAACTATAGAAAAAGAAAGCATGCAATTCATAATGATCAATAGTAAGATTTATAGAAACACACAAATTTATTTGGATAAGTTTCTAAAAGAGTATGACTAATTAGGAGATCTTGTCCACGTTTATAGGAATTCCTTTAATACCTGTGAAAGTTGCGGCATTGATTTGGATTGTCATGATAATAATCACCTCTATATAAGTGATTATTGACAAAAATATTATTGTTAAATCATTGTATTAAAAAGAAATTTCAATGTGCAAATACCATATTGATTTTAATCTCATAATATGGTACATTATGAATGATCCATTCATTCTAAAGAACGGAAGTGATAATATGGTTGATCTACGATTGGAAAGAGTATGTGAAGAAGCAAGTAAATTATTTATAAGCAAGGGTTATGCAAGAACACAAATTAACTATATAGCTAATGCTGCAGGCATATCAGTAGGTTCAATTTACACCTTGTTTACAAGTAAAAAGGCTATTTTTGATTTTGTGTTAAAATGTATTATTGATGGTAATTATATGGGAAATAATATGGCGCTACCAATTAAAGAGAGTGACTTTGCCTCATTGGATGGTGAAATTTTAAATGTTTGTAAAGAACTTAGTGAGAACTTTGAAAAACATATATTGGATGGTGACGATTCCTATGATTTTAAGCAAATGATATCGGATGTATTTGACATTATTTCAAGATACGGAGTAGCATTTTTGATTTTTCAAAGCAATGGTTCAGATTCAGGTGTATTGTATGCATATTATGTACAATTCAGAAAACTGTTTTGTGAAAATGTAGAGAAATATGTTTATAACTTTATGGAAAAAGGTGAAATTCGTAGATGTGAATTTCCAGAGCATCATGCAAGACTTATTCTTGAAACATTGTCATGGTGGGGTATGCATGTTAAATATGATGCTTTTGAAACAAATACGGGAATATCACAGGATGTATCCAAAAATGTAGCTATGGATGCTCTTTTACATGCATATACTATTTAAATTAAATAATATTGCTAGTTACTGTGAGTGAGGCAAAGGAGGTTATTATTATGCGATTTAAAGCAGAAATTTTTGATAAGCTTCAATTTTTATTTGAAACCTATAAATTCAATGACCATCAACTTCATTGCGTGATGAAGTTTGATAATAAAGTTCAAAAGGATATTATGGA
Source organism: Clostridium akagii DSM 12554 (assembly GCF_000686725.1). Classification (GTDB taxonomy): domain Bacteria; phylum Bacillota; class Clostridia; order Clostridiales; family Clostridiaceae; genus Clostridium_I; species Clostridium_I akagii. The sequence continues at coordinate 257,802 of NZ_JMLK01000007.1, forward strand.
AAAAGCTTTAACTTTAATGTTTCAGGTTGTTCCTATTCTTGGAAGCGCTTTTGTAGAAGATAGTGTAGAGCCTTATTGGGAAAAAGTAGAGGTTTCTAATTTTAAAGATATATTAACTATTGTAGAGAATGAAGAGGATTTTAACAACTTTATTACCTCTAGGACCAATGAATTTAGTGGGCCTCAAATGAAGGCTTGTATTTACAGTTCAAGTAAGGATTCATTAGCAGTCATTATGAATCATATGATTTGTGATGCTGCAGGTTTTAAGGAATATATGTATTTGTTAAGTGATTTATATTCAAAGCTTATAGAGGATTTTAATTACGTACCAGATCATCTGTTTAATGGTGATAGAAGCCTCAAACGAATTAACCAGAAATTTTCATTAAAGGAAAAGATAAATGTTTTGTTATTGCAAAATAAAGAAAGTAATAAATCTAGTGATTATAAGTTTCCATTAAGCCAAGGTAAAGATGTTAAACCATTTATTGTTACCAATAAAATATCTCAGATTAGATTTCTTACCATTAAAGAATATTGTAAAAAATACAAAGTCACAATAAATGATGTGGCTCTTGCTGGATTATATAGAGCACTTTACAAGATGCTAAGGTTAGATAACAATAGCGAGCTTAACGTCCCAATAATGGTGGATATGCGTAGAAATCTAAAGGTTAAAAACATGGATGCAATTTGTAATTTGGCCTCCACTGCTATTACTCATATTGATTATGATATAAATGACAATTTCACTGCAACTGTTATGAAAGTCAATAATGATATGAATTTGAAAAAGACTAGGTTTATTGGACTTAATGGGTTCGTAAAGTTGTCTTTAATTTTCAGAATTTTTAAGTACAATAGAATTAAAAAAATGATGAAAAATTTATTTAAAAATCCTTTAATTGGAATGACAAATATAGGAATTCTAGATTGTAAAAAACTAATATTTGAAGACTCATCGATAGATGAAGCTTTTATGTGCGGCTCAATAAAATACAAACCATATTTTCAAGTAGCTTTGACAAGTTTTAAAGATACCATAACTTTCAGCACAAATTTATATGGTAACGCTGAGGATAAAAAAATAATTGAAGAATTTTTGAATTTACTTGTAAGTGAACTTCCTAATAATTTTATCAAGTAAAATTATCAATAATAGAGATGAAATTGTTAACTAGTTGTGACCTAGTTTCATTTTTACGTGTGCAAATAACAATTTCATTTTTAAGATTGATGTTTTCAACATAAATTCTTGATAATTTGCCTGTATAAGCAAGTTCTTTAACCCCTATAGAAGAACAAAAAGTCACCCCATAACCGGCCATTGAAGCCACAAGTGTTTCATGTAATCCATTAAATTCAAGTGCTATGTTAGGTAAAGAAAGACCAAATGTGTGGCAGATGGATTCCAAACGTGTTCTCAAATAACTTCCTTTTTCTCTCATTATAAATGATTCCAACATAATATCACTTAGGCTAACTTTTTTATTAGCGTATTTATGATTAGGAGCAGATACAAACCATATATCATCTTCTATTATTTTATATGTATCTATTTTGGCTGTATAATTAATTGCCCCACCACCAAGAATTGCTATATCTGATTTATAGCTAATAAGATTATCAATTGCGTCATTAGTATTCATTGTTGTAATATCAATGTTTATACTTTCATTGTGTTTTTTAAAGCAAGCTGCCCATTTAGGTATTAATAAGTTAGTTGAAACATAATTGCCAACTATTTTCAAAGTACCACTCTTACCTTGTATATAATCTTCTATATGTGTTTCTATACGGTTTTCCAGTTGAAAAATGAAACCTGCCTCCGCTACCAATTGTTTACCTATTTCAGTTAAACGAATTCCCCTGCCTTGATGCAAAAATAATGTTATGCCATTTTCTTTTTCAAATTTTTTAATTTGAGAAGTTATTGCGGGTTGACTAATTTTTAATTGCTCAGATGCAATAGTCACACTACCTGTCTTTGCTACTGTATAAAACAATCTTAATCCGTGTAAATTCATAATCTAACCTCATTCATATATTTTATTTATAAATATAACAATAACATATATTATACATACAAATGTTTTTCTTTTATACTATTTTTATAAGGGGGAGATGTCAATTATGCAATATAAAAAAGATAAAGAGAGATTAAACCAAATACTTTTAACAAGTAAAAATATAAAAAACAATCAAGAAGAAATTCTTAAATTAGTTCCAGAGCTGATAATTTGTGTTGACTGTACTCAACTACACCCTAATCATATATATAATGTATATGAACACATAGAGGAAACAGTAAATAAGGTAGATTTTAATTTAATACTAAAACTCACTACATTATTTCATGATATTGGAAAGCCATATAAAAAGGTTTTTGCTGATGGGGGTGAAAGATTTGGGGGGCATGGAGAAGTCAGTGAAATACTAGCAGGATTAATACTAAAAAGGCTTGAATATAATGATGACTTAATAGCAATAGTATGTAAACTTATAAAACACCATGACTTTAAGATAAGAGCTACAACAGAGGATATTTCTCAGGTTATTGAACTAATTGGACAAGCTAATATGTCATACCTTCTTGAGGTGCAAACTGCAGATTTATTATCTCATGCACCTAAATATTATAATGTTATGATACCTATATTGAGAAGTGTACAAAAAATTTATAAAAAGAACTTCAATCATGAATTTAAAAAAATCATACCTTTATTGGTATGATTTTCTTCGGAATAAAGGAATATTATAGTAATTAACTTTAAATAATAAATAAATGACAATATATATTTATTTAAATATTTTTCTTTATAAAATCAAGAGTTTTATCTATGACAGCTTTAGTTTCATCATTATTATCTAGTGCATCAAAAGAATGCCCACCGGTATTGTGAACAATATAGTCAAATTTAATGTTACGCATCTTTGCAATTTTCATGAAATTATCTATTGATTCATTAACACCTTTAACTTTATCTTTAGCCGCCTTTACAATAAGTAAAGGTGGAAACTTATCATTCATAGCAGGAAGATAAGTTTCAGGATAATAGCTCACATATTCCTTATTAACAGCTTTTGTTCTAGTTTTAATATCAAGTAAGCCATAATAGGAGACAAGACATTTTATATAGTCAGGGGCATTTTTTATAAATTGGCTGACGTATAGACCGCCTAAGGAACATCCCCAAATACAAATCCTATCTTTATCTATATTCAGCTTCTCTGCATTTTCTCTAATATAAGTTATAGCATCAAAAATATCTTTTTTTATGTTAGAATTTTTAAAATTAAAATTCATGTGGCTACGATTAAAAGTAACTCCTATGAAATCGTTGCTTGCTGCAAGTTTACCGTAGGAAACATATAAGTTCCAGTCCTTTGCATTTCCAACAAGTCTTTCTGGACCCTCTCCATGCAAAAAAACAATTGTTGGTAGTTTGGAGTCTTTACCTATCCCTGAAGGTCTGTAAACATCCATGGGTAGAAATTTGAGTTCAGTATGTTTGTATATGATGTTCTTTGTAACATCTATTGATTTAGATTTATCAATATCATACAATAAATCCAGGTTAAAAATCCTACGAATATACAACCTGTATGCTAGTACACAAAGAAAAATCAAAACAAAACAAAAAATTAAAGCTATTAAAAATAAATTCACACTATCCACCCTCTTTATATAATTATCTGAATAAGATAATTATAAAGTATGTAGTATACTACAGTGTCAACATATTTATTCACTTTTAAAATTATTCATAAACGCTCGTATGTGTGGACAGTTTATTGCTCGCTTTTCATCGTTCTTAAGGCTTACAAGAGCTTTTTTCATCTCATCCAAACTTCCCATTTTTTTATCAATCAGGTCGGAAAAATAAGAAAAGCCTGTCGCTTTAGTCTCAGCAATATCAAACATTTCCTTAATTTCTTTAAGTGTAAATCCTGATTCTTTAGCATTTCTAATAAACTCAAGTTGGCTTAATACTGTTTCAGGATACAGTCTATATCCATTGTCTGACCTTACTATATTTTTAATAAGACCACTTGTTTCATAATATCTAATTGTTTCTGGATGAATATTAGCTATTTTTGCAACTTGTCTCCTTAAGTAGTAATTCATTTTTTTATCCCCTTTATAAATAAAAAAATAATTTAAATGTTAAAATTGTATATTTATAGATACGTATTAAAAAAATTATACTATACTATTTGTTTGCTAAAAAGTTTTTCTTACAAATTTGTAAGAAAAACAATCAATTTGTAAGCAAAGTGATATGGAGTAAAAATGGGATATTAACTATACTAAATTTATGATGAGTATTTAAGTTAAAAGTTATGTTTATAAAAGAAATTATATTAAATTAGTTAGGAGAGTAATTCATATGGAGATATTAAGAGTAGAAAATCTAAACAAGTCTTATGGAAAATGTGATACAAAAGTAGAAGCACTTAAAAATATAAATTTATCAGTTAACAAGGGAGATTTTGTAGCAATAGTAGGTGCATCTGGTTCAGGTAAAAGCACACTGCTACATCTATTAGGAGGACTTGATAGACCAACCTCAGGCAAGGTAATTATTGATGGTGAAAGTATTTATGATTATAAAGAAGCAAGACTTGCTATTTTTAGAAGGAGAAAGGTTGGTTTTATATTTCAATTTTTTAATCTTATTCCAGTATTAGATGTAGAAGAGAATATAGCTCTTCCAGCGATAATGGATAATGATAAAGTTGATAAAGTCTATTTAGATGAAATAATTCATGTGCTTGGGCTGGATGATAGGAGAACTCACCTACCTTCAGAACTTTCAGGTGGACAACAACAAAGGGTATCCATAGGACGCGCACTTTTAAACAAGCCTTCTATTATTTTTGCTGATGAACCTACAGGAAATTTAGACAGTAAAAATTCAAGAGAAGTAATTGAGCTACTAAAATATACAGCGAAAAAATATAATCAAACATTAATTCTTATCACCCATGATGTTAATATTGCTGATTTAGCAGATAGAGCTATTACCGTAGAAGACGGTGCCATAGTTTCAGACAAATTTTTGAAGAATAAATAGATGGGGGCATAATTGTTATGATACAAAGTTATAAGCAGTTAACAGGTAAATATCTTAAAGCAAATAAAAAACGGAGCGTCCTTACTATCATTGGTATAGTTTTATCGGTAGCACTTATTGCGTCAATTGGTTTCTTTTTAAGTGGAATTCAAGCAGCAGAAGTAACTCAGTATAAAAATGAATATGGTTCTTGGCATGTGGAATTTAGAAACCTTAACAGTAATCTTGCTACAAAGGTAAGAAGTAATCCTAAGGTGGAGAAAAGTGGACTTTTACAATTTAAGCCAGATATAAATCTTGGAAAAGGAGTAGTGCTTACACCTAAAATTGCATCGGATAGTGCCCTAGAATTATTACCTTATAAAATAAAAGAAGGTAGACTTCCTAATAATAAAAATGAAGTTGTTGTGGAAAAATGGGCATCTAAGTATATTCAAAAAAATATTAAAATTGGAGATACAATCAAGCTGGACAATAAAAAATACAAGCTTGTGGGGTTATTAGAAGATAGTGAGCAGAGCCAAATGCAAAACAAAGGAATATTATTATCTAAGAGTAATGATCTGCCTATAAGTGGTTCAACTCTGCTCGCAGAAATCAGTTCAAAAACAAATTTAAAAAATGCTGTTAGCGAGCTTGATAGTTTAGCAGATAAAAAAACAGTAGATAATAATAGCCATGTTATTGACTTAGAAGGTGGAGGCAGTGATTCTATAACTAAAGCATTGTTTGGAACGCTTGCAGTTGTGATTGCAATTGTTGTAATTGCGACTATTGCAGTAATATACAACTCTTTTCAAATAAGTGTTGTAGAAAGATTAAAACAGTTTGGACTTTTAAGAGCAGTAGGAATGACACCACAGCAGCTAAGAAAAATGGTACTTAGAGAGGCTACAATTCTAGCAGCAATTGGTATACCAATTGGACTACTCCTTGGTATTATAGCTATAAATGCAATCAAAATTGCATTTAAACTCATAGGTGCAGATACAGTTATGCCTATAGAAATTGCTATTTCTCCGGAAGTAATTTTAATTAGTACAGTAATTGGAATAGCATCGGTATACTTGTCAGCATTAGTACCTTCTTTCTTTGCGGGAAGAATTTCGCCTCTTGTAGCAATAAACAGTAGAACTTCTATAACTAAGGAAAAAATTAAGAGGAGTAAAAATAGAATCATAGGTAAAATTTTTGGATTTGAAGGTGGTTTAGCGGCAAAAAACATTAAAAGGAATAAAAAAAGGTATAGAATAACGGTGTTTTCCATAGTAATAAGTGTAGTTTTGTTTGTCACCTTTAAGTCTTTTATGGATATGACTTTAAATTTAAATGGGAGCGACAATGAAGGTAAAAAAATACAGTTTTCAGTTGTTCAAAATAGGTCAAACTCTGACGAAAACAATGAAAATATTAGTAATAATATTATAGACAATATAAGTAGATTAGATACAGTGAATAAAGTATATAGGGTGTATGGAGACTTTCCTTTTAAGGAATACATGGATAGCAGTAAGGAAATAGAACAAGTAAAGGCTTATCCTGATTTGTATAAAAAAGAAAAACTAAATGGAGAAGAAAAAACCATGTTTGATGGCGGGAGGGTCTCAATATATGATGATAATTCTATGGAAGAGGCTAAGAAATATGTAGAGGCAGGAAAAATAGATATATCTAAATTAAACGATGAAAATGGAGTTATTGTCGTTAATAAAAATTATGTAATTAATGAGAAAACAGGCAAAACATACTCTGGGCCTATTACCAATCTAAAGGTAGGGGACGTGATAGAACTTAAGAATTTATTAGATGGAAACAATAGAGAAAGTTCAGTAAAAAAGGTTAAAGTATTAGCAATTCTTAAAGATGACCCGTTTCAATCAACTTATCAAAATAGAGGAATCACTATTTTTACAACTGAAAAAGTTCTAAAAAATCTAACTGGGGAGGCACAGATTCAACCAGCATCTTTAAATATTGAAATTAAAGATGTAAAATTAGAGGATAAAGCACAGAGTGAAATTCAAGCTGCAATACAAGATAATCCTGCTCTTGGCACACTAAATATGATAGATGGAAATAGAAGAATCAAATCAACAATTCTAATGGTTGAAATATTAGTTTATGGTTTTATAATTGTTGTTTCTTTAATAAGTAGCGTAAATATAATAAACACACTTACAACCAATATTATACTTAGAAAAAGAGAATTCGCAGCACTTAAAGCCATAGGACTTACTCAAAAAGGCTTAAAAAAGATGATAGTACTAGAAGGGCTTTTATATGGAATAGTAGGAACTATATATGGTTCTATAATAGCATCAGGTTTATCTTATCTAATGTATAGAAGCATTAGGGGAATACAAGATTTCCCGTGGAGTGTTCCATGGCCAGCTATAGCAATTGCTGGAGGGTCCGCAATGATAATTGGATATTTGTCTGTACTTAGTCCTCTTGGAAGAATCAATAAAGAAAATATAATTGAGATTATTAGAGAAGACGGATAGGAAAAGCAGTTATCAGTTTTCAGGTAACAGTTAAGGAAGATGCAAACATATTTGTTTACACAAATGTATTTGTATCTTCTTTAATTTAAAATAATTAAACCTACCACATAAAGCATATAACTTTTTTGTAGTTTTTATCTTTTATAGTGTAAAATGTAATTAGAAAGTTTTTGTGTGGGGGTTAATTTATGACTAGACTATTATTTGTGGAAGACGATGAAGCTTTGTCTTTAGGAATAGAATTTACACTGCAAGAAGAAGGATATGAAGTATTAAGAGCAGCTAGCTTAGAGGCAGGTAAAAATATTTTTGAAAATGAAGATTTGGATTTAATTATTTTGGATATTAATTTACCAGATGGAAGTGGATATTCGTTATGTAAATATATAAGGACTAAAAGTGATGTGCCAATAATGTTTTTAACGGCGCTAGATGAAGAAGTTAACATAGTGCTCGGACTAGAACTTGGCGGTGATGATTATATTACTAAACCTTTTGGAGTAAAGGAGTTTTTATCAAGGATAAAGGTTTTAATAAGAAGAAACTATAAAAATGTAAGTAGTGGAAATAAACTAATTAGCGGAAATGTTATTGTAGATACGTCTACAGCAACAATTACAAAAAGAGGCAAGGAAATCTTTCTTAGTGCTCAGGAATATAAATTGCTCTTAATATTTATGAATAAACCTCAAATACTGCTTAAAAGAAGTGAGATACTTAATGAATTGATTGATGTGGAGGAATCTTTTTTTGATGAAAATACCCTTTCAGTTTATATTAAAAGAATCAGAGGTAAAATAGAGGAAGATGTGAAAGTGCCAGAATATATAATAACTCAGAGGGGTTTAGGTTATAGGTGGAATAAAACTGTTGTTAAGGAGTAGATTAAGATGGGAAGATATTTTATAAACCCAGAACTAAAAAAAAGTACAATGGCTATTTTGTTCTTAAACATATTATTTTTAGTGGCGGTGCTTTCAGTAGTACAAATAAATAACAATAATTTGAAAGCAAATTATATAAAAAGTTTGGCAGCTGTTACAAATAAAATAAGCGAAGAAGACCCAAGAATGCTAAAGGATATTATCCCAATAACGACTAAAGAAGTTTCAGAACAAGATGCAAAAAGAGGCATGGTAATTTTAAAACAATATGGATTAACACCGCAGCTACAGAATCAGCTATTTCCTTATGTAAATAAAACTATAGTATATAATACATATTTTATTATAGGCATTTTTGTTATTATGGCAACTGTATTTTTTATTCTCAATTATGTGCAGTATGTTTATTTTTATAATAACATAAGAAAGATTACTTTAGCAGCTAAAAAAGTAGTGGATGGAGAGTATGATATATGGATTAATGAAGATAAAGAAGGAGATTTTGCAAAATTATTCACTTCCTTTAACTCTATGAGAACAATAATTAGAAATAATATAGAGGAACTAAATAAGGAAAAACATTTTTTAGTTGACTTGCTTTCGGATATATCACATCAACTAAAAACTCCACTATCTTCAATGTTTGTTTATAATGACATTTTACTTACCAAAGAGCTCACAGAGGAAAAAAGTCAATTTTTTCTGAAAAACAATAAAAAACAACTCCATAGAATGAATTGGCTTATAAAAAGTATATTAAAACTGGCAAGACTGGATTCAAAGTCCATAGAATTCGCCAAAGAACCTGGAGATTTAAATGAAACTATAAGAAACTCAATAGATACGCTTAGGGAAGAAGCAGAAGGAGTAATGGTAAAAGTAAAATTTAATAAAAATCAAGAAGTGATTTTTAATCATGATAGATTATGGCTAGAAGAGGCCTTTATAAATATAATTAAAAATGCTATAGAACACACTAATGTTAATGGAATAATAAATATAGAATTAACAGAAAATCCACTTTATCGAAGGATTGAAATAGAAGACAATGGAGAAGGCATAAGTGAAGAAGATTTACCAAATATATTTAAAAGATTTTATAAGGCAAAAAACTCTAAAAACAGTGATTCCATAGGCATAGGGTTGGCCCTAGCAAAATCAATAATAGAAGCTCATGATGGGTTAATTGAAGTTAAGAGTAATGTAAATATAGGAACAAAATTTATTATTACTTTTTTGAAGTATTAATAATATAAAAAACACTTATTTATTAAGTTGACAGCAAAAGCTAATAGGCATAAAATAGCTTCTAAATAATATAAAAAATATTTTGTAAAGTGAGAGGAAGATATAATGGCGAAGGTATATTTTAAATCCGTGGACTCATATTCTAAAACTGAGTTAATACAAAAAGTATCAAAAGAATTATTAGATAAAATAGTAATTGATGAAGGTATAAAACTTGAAAGCTTTATACCATTAAAAGTTCACTTTGGCGAAAAAGGTAATAACACATATATAGCATCAGAAAGCTACCTAGGAATAATTGATTATTTAAAAGAAAAAAATATTGATAGTGCCTTTATTGAGACGAGCGTATTATATAGAGGTGAGAGAAATTCTAAGGAGAAACATACGAAACTAGCCCTTGAACATGGCTTTACTCAGCTGCCTATAATAATAGCAGATGGAGACCATGGTGAGGATTATGAAGAGGTGGAGATAGATAAAAATAATTTTAAAACATGTAAAGTTGCAGGAGAAATAGCAAGAAGTAAACAAGTTATAATTTTAAGCCATTTTAAAGGACATGCTTTAGCTGGATTTGGGGGCGCTATAAAGCAACTTGGAATGGGCTGTGCATCTATCGGAGGAAAACTGGCCCAACATGCAAATTCTAAGCCTAATATTAATTATTTTAAGTGTAAAGCCTGTAATGCCTGCGTTAATAAATGCCCAGTAAGTGCTATAACTATTAATAAAAAAGCTAAAATTGATAAGGACAAGTGTATTGGTTGTGCTTCATGTATATCAGTGTGCCCTCATGGTGCTATTTCCAATAGCTGGGTAGCTAGTATATCAAAGTCATTTAATGAGCGACTTGTGGAATATGCATTTGCTGCGGCTAAGAACAAAAATAATATATATATTACTTTTGCCTTTAATATAACAAAAGGCTGTGATTGTGAAGGTCACAACATGAAAAATATAGCTAAAGATTTAGGAATATTTGCATCTATAGATCCTGTGGCAATCGATATGGCATGTTTAGATATGGTGGATAAAACCAATAATAAAACCGTATTTAGAAGAGGTAGGTATACTCTCCAGTATGCCGAAAAAATTGGTTTAGGTTCTAGTAAATATGAGCTAATTGAGATATAATATCACTAAAGAAGCTAGGAGGGTTAACCTATGAAAAAAATAATATTTGCAGGTGGTTGTTTTTGGGGTGTAGAAGCATATTTTAATACAATTGATGGTGTTTTGGCCACAAAGGTTGGATATGCAAATGGTAATACAGAAAATCCTACGTATGAAGAGGTCTCTGGACATGAAACTGGATATGCAGAAGCTTGCTATTTAGAATATGATGAAAATAAAGTTCAGCTTAAACAACTTTTATCAGCCTACTGGAAAGTTGTTGATCCAACATTACAGGATAGACAAGGTCACGATGTAGGAAACCAATATCGTACAGGAATATATTATGTGGATGATAAGGATTTAGAAGTTATTCTTGAATCAAAGGAAGAAGAACAGAAAAATTATAAAAATACAATTGTAACGGAAATATCAACCTTGAAAAATTTCTATGATGCCGAGGTTTATCATCAAAAATATTTAGATAAAAATCCTAATGGATATTGCCATATTCCCAAAAGTTTATTGAAAAAATAGATAGGAAGGTAGTTTTACAATAATCGGATTGCCAATTTAAAGGTGAAACTTTAAGTTGGCAATTTTTTAGTTATATTAAAATAGTAGCAATTACAGGAGATGAAGGTATTGGAAATTATAAGTTCTATATTTTATTTTATTTTAGCAGGACTGTTTGAAATCGGAGGAGGATATCTCGTCTGGTTATGGATTAGAGATGGAAAAAGCATATTATTTGGGGTAGCAGGCGCGGCGTGTTTAATTGTTTATGGATTAGTGCCAACATTGCAACCACCAAATAGTAGTTTCGGTAGGGTTTATGCTGCTTATGGAGGTATATTTATAGTATTGTCTATTCTCTGGGGGTGGAAGATTGATAAGGTTATTCCAGATAAGTTTGATTTGATTGGTGGTGGGATTGCTTTAATAGGGGTTTTAATAATAATGTATTTCCCGAGGAATTAATGTTTATTCATTTGAAGGCAAAGTAGAGCATAATTAAGTTTTTTATTTTGCATGGTAAATTATAAATAAAACTCAGAATTCTAAAATAAACTCTGAGTTTTACTTATTTATTTATTTATAGTACATGTAAAGCTATGGCGAATAAAAGTACGAAAGCTAAAATTCTATGAACCTTAAGCCAAGCACCACGCTTATTTTTGCTTATTTTGAAACCATAAATTCCTAGAATGACTACTATAAGCATAATAATACCGGCAATAACACCAGTAAATTTAATTCTTCCAGAAGAATATGTGGCATAAAAATGAGCCGCTAAAAATATTATTGCTAAAATACCAGCAATTTTGTGATATTTTACAATCGGTTTCATAAAAGTTCTGTAAATTTGTTTCAAATCTTTTTTATCATTTCCTAGCTTGTTAATGTACACTTTATTTATGTATTTTACGAAAAAATTAAGTATGGCGAAAGTAAATGCAATACCTATTAAAATGCCAAAGGGAGTAACTAAAAATCTTAAATTCATGAGTATTCCACCTTTCTGATGCATTGCCTCTAGTATACTATAAAAAACATGATTTACACTTAAATTTTCTGGAAATAAAGAATATTTATTTCAATTTGTAAAATAATATATAATGATATAAATTGTGAGAGGATGCGAAGAAGATGGCGATAAATAATGTTATGACAGGAGATTTCCTGCGTTCAGCCTACGGAGGAGAAAGTATGGCTCATATGAGATATTTGATATGGGGAGAAGATGCTGAGAAAAAGGGATTACCCAATATAGGAAGACTATTTAAGGCCGTAGCAAATGCAGAATGGGTTCATGCAAAAAATCATTTTAATGTGCTTAAAGATGAAGTAGGAGATAGCGGGGTCTGTGCTGGGGCTGTTTTTGGCAACACAGATGTATCTAGCAATCTCCAAGGAGCTATAAACGGAGAACTACATGAAGTGAATCAAATGTATCCAGTATATTTGGAAACGGCTAAATTCCAAGCTGAAAAGGATGCAGAAAGGTCTTTTCATTATGCACTAGAAGCTGAGAAAATACATGCTCAGTTGTTTAAGGATGCACAGGAAAAGGCTAAACAGGGTCAGGATATTGGGACGGATAAGATATATGTTTGCCCAGTTTGTGGATATACGGAAATAGGCGATAATGTGGACAAATGTCCAGTATGTGGAACTAAAAAAGAGATGTTTGAGAGTTTCTAATATTAAGATTACTAAGTTTTAACAAATTAAAAGGTAAGAATTAAGGGATTTTTTATTGAATAGCATAGAAAAAAACACTTTGGGTAAATGAAGCCCAAAGTGTTTTTTTCTTAATTAAATGATAACTTATTTAGAGAATATGATATTATAAGGATATATTAGTAAAAAACAGGATGGATGAGTTAGCTACCTCATTTTCATTTAAGCTGTATTGCTACCTCATGTGCAATCACAAAGTCTAAGGAGGTAAAGTATTGAAAAAGTATATATTATTAGCAGGTACCGTGGCAATTGTTTTAGTTATTAGCGGATGTACAAATAATAAGTATAGTAATGAAACTATGAATAATAAGCCAACAATCTCTAATAAAACTACAGCAACTCAAAAGAAAAGTGATTCAAAGAAGGCTAATGAAGAGGTTGATAAAGATTTAGAGGCATCGTATAAAGAAATAAATGGTATAAAGAAGCCGAATATAGAAGATGCTAGGAATTTTGAAACATCCCTAAAAAATGGTAGTGTAATAATGATTTCTAGGGATAATAGTACAGAGAAAGAAGTGTATAATATATCAATGCTAGATAAATTTCTTGATTCATTTAATAACGGTAAAGAAGGTTATGTGCGCATAATTAAGGGAAGCATAGTAAGTGGTAAACTTTTAGTAAATAAACTTGACGAGTATGAAACTGATGGCAAAGTTATTAAAGTGACAGTGTATGATACGTATACTGATAAAAATAAATTCATACAAGGAACACCAGGATATTTTCCTAAAATGGCAAAAACATCTTCAGGTAATGCAATTAGATATGCTCTTCTTGAAAGTAAAGATACTCCAGATAATATGGGAGCAACTGTAATTAGTTTTGATAAAAATAGTATAAAAAATTAACCAAGGGGTAGTGTAAATATATTTGTTTGTGTAATTACAATACCTATAGTTAGCAAATGCGTTTTATGGTATAATCTACAAATAAAGGTGGGGATTTTATGTGTAATATATATATATATTATTCTATTAAAAGTTACAACAATGGGGATCCAGAAGTGACACTTAGGGGTGAAATAATAAAGAATACAGGACATAATATTATTATTAGAGATAGTGATGGCTATGAGCAAATAATACCTATGTATAATATTGTAGCCATAGTTTATGACGGGAATTATATAGAAACTTCCTATGAGCTTAAACCTGTATATGTATATTATTCAGCTAAGGCATATGATCATTCAAAACCTGAGATAGAGTTTAATGGAAAATTGCAGACAATAAATGAAAATAATATAGTAGTAACGGGGGAACAAGGGCTTATCCATATAATATCTACCTTTCCAATAATCGCTTTTGTCCATGAAGGCGGTACTCACTATGAAATCAAGTGAAGTAGATTGGTATTTGGTGTACAAAAAGTGGACAACAAATACCGGAATATTTGAATATCTTTTTAAGTCATCTCCCTTTGTCACAGCAAAATATATGGGGGAATTTGAACTTAAGTTAGACTACGCGTATAATCTTCCAATTGATATTGAGAAAAAAATAGCAAATATTGAAGTAGATCAGCATACAATAATAATTGTGGATGTTGATGCATTGCTTGGAATAGATATATGTTTATTACTAAACAATGATTACAATATAGCACCTATATTATCCTATAATTTTTTGTTTCATCCTTATGGAGTGGTTGGAGATAACGAACTTATGGAGAGGCTTATAGCCTATTCAGGAAAGCTAAAGCATATTGAACCAATTACCTATGCATTAATTTTGGACAAAAACAGGTACATAAGTGGAGTGGATCTGGATAACCAAATGATATTTAATAACCAATATGAAATAACCGAAGAGGATTTACCAGAGCTAGATATGCTTATAACTTTAAAAAAGAGTAAAGTGAATTTTTTATATTCAGGTAAAATTAAGGAAGATATAAATTGTTATCTTCAGTACTTAAAAGAAAATAATATTATTGTTAACACTGTTGATTTAGGAGATGCAAAATATGAGTGATAAAGAAAAGACTGGTAAAACAAAAGCTTTAGCCTTAGCACTAGCTGTATCTGTAGCTATGGTAAATCCATTACTACTTTCAGGTTGCACCAACCCATATACTGTGGTGGATGAAGATCAAATGAAAAATAAACAAGACAATAACAGCACTGTATTGTACGGCGGCGGATATTACAGCCCATTTATATTTACTAATATTTCTGCAAATAGATATTTATTCAATCAGAATACAACAGTAAATAAAAATTCAGGATCGTCTGGCGCAGCTGGTGGTGGCTGGAAAACTTGGACTTCTTCAAGTAGTGGGGATTATTCTGGAGTTCATATGTCAGGATTTTCAAGTTAGTTATTTTCAGAAAATATACATCACATCTTTGACTTATTATTTTTTCGCAGATGCTGTAACTAAGGGGTTTAAGTTATGTATAAAAAATTGTCCGATAAATATTTGTTTCAATATTTTATGCTTCATTCTAGTAGAAAAGACAGCATTTATTCAGAAAAGCCTTTTTATATTACCGGGGAAGAACATAAACAATTTGTTGACACTTCAACGGTATTGAATAACCTTGTATTAAAAATCATAAATAATATAAATAGCAGGTTTGCAGATTTCAAAGCCTATATACCAGATTTTAAGTATAAGGAAAAGATTCTTAATTTAAAAAGACCAGTCCATGATGTTTTCTGGGTAAGATATGATGGCTTTCTTAAAAAAAATGGTGGCATATTTTATAGTGAATTTAATTATGATAAGCCTTGTGCTGAAAGAGAGATACTTGTTACAGGGGATATGGAAGCCTACAATAATATAAATATAAATTTTAGATACAATTTGAAAGAAGCTTTAAGACATATTATTAAAAGGCAACCAGAAAAAAAATTGTATAGAATTGCTCTTCTTGCAGATCCATGCCATTATGAAGAATCTTTATTAACATTTTTATTACAAAGTGAATTAGCACATAAAAATATTGAATTTATTAGAGTTGGTCCTAAAAATTTATGTGTAAATGATGGTCTAGTTGTTGCATTTAACAAAAGAATAGATGTGATTTGCAGATTATTTCCCACGGAATACAGCTGTGAAATAAAGGATTTTGATAAAATATTAGATGTATTTGAAATGGGTAAAGTGGATATAATTAATGATCCAAGAGTCATAATTGGACAATGCAAAAATCTCTATACGTATTTGTGGAAACTAGTAAAAAGCGGCGATGGTAGATTATCAAAAGAAGAAACTACAGTAATATCAGAAACTCTACCATATACTCAAAGTTTTAATATAATTCACAAAGAATATATTTTAGAGCATAAGGACGAAATTGTTTTAAAACCTGTTTATGGGAGATACAGCATTGATGTGTTTATAGGCACAATGTGTTCACCTGAAGAATGGATAGAGGTTTATGAATATATTAAAAATAGTGATAAATCTTTTATTATTCAAAGCTTCTGTAGTATAAGGCAAAGCGATACATTTTATACTCCAGATGGAAACTTTGTATTTCCAGTAAAAGCTTTTGCTAATATTGGATGTTTTTTAATTGAAGGCAATTTTAGTGGAGCGGCAGTTAGATGGAGTAAGGGATATTTAACAGAAGATGAGAGTACTTTTATTACACCTATTGGAGTTAAAAGTGATGTAATAGAAATAAAAAAAACAGATGTTATTAACAGGAAAAATCTTTGGAATAAAGTTACTGAAAGAGCAATGTTTGAAGCAGACTTTACAGGAAAAATGGCTGGAAATATTGAGTACATAAGTTTAGATTATATAAAACTAAAGCGAGAAAAGTACAATGAACTTGTGTTTGCCACAGAAAAATTAGCACAGATAATGGCTAAAACTCAAAATATAGTTTTAGATAACATAAAAAACTTTGCGGATGTTTTAGGCATAGGTGAATTAGAGGAAATGGTAAAGCATAGAGCTACTAATGAATTTGTATTTTTAGCAAGAATGGATTGGGCTATAGACTTTTCAGGAAAATTAAAACTTCTTGAAATAAATTCAGAAACCCCTGCAGGACTTATAGAAAGTATTTTTATTGATAAAATAATTATAGAAGAACTAAATATAAGCCAAGAGAGTAGTAATAAGGATTTAAAAGAAAAAATATTAAGGCAATTTAAAAAAATTATTCAGGATTATAAGGCTGTTCATTCTATAAAAACAATAGGTATATTGTCCAGCACATACTATGAGGATTGGTATACGGCAAATGCATTGTATAAAATAGTTAAGGATTTACCTTATGAATTTGTTGTAGGTAGTATTTATGATTGCAAGGTTACCAGTGGTGGAAAACTAAGTTTATTTGGCAAAGAATTAGACGCGGTGTACAGATATTATCCACTAGATTTTTTCATAAAAGAAAATATGGAACCTTTAATGGAGGCACTGAAAAACACATTGTCCATTAATCCAGTTCATACAATAGTTTGTCAATCAAAGGCATTCTTTGCGGTTATGTATGAATTCTTAAAGCAGGGTTTATATGATGAAGAAGAAAAAAATATTATATTAAAGTATATACCAAAAACAAGCCTTGAAGTAGGTGAACTTAATACGTTTGATTATATTGTTAAACCTGTACTTTCAAGAGAGGGAATAGGTGTTAAGTTTGCATCGGAACTCGAAAAATTACCTGAAGAAAACTGCATATTCCAAGAAAGAGTAAATACATTAAGTTTAGAACAAAATGTGTACAGTAACCTGGGAAAAACAAGGGAGACACTTTATCCTATAATTGGAACCTACGTAACTGGAAAAGAGTTTGCAGGTATATATACAAGGCTAGGTGAACTTATTACAAGTAATAAATGTGTTTATGCACCAACGTTTGTTGAATGAGGGGGAATAAAAGTTGAGTTATGATAAATACAAAAAATATAATAATAAGATATTTAAAAATAATAAAAATAATAAAAACAATGGTAAAACTAAAAGAAATATAATAATAACCATTGTGGTAAGTATTATAGTAATTGCATTTATAATTGTTATGAATCCAACTCATATTGAAGCTTTAGAAGGGTATACAGAAATTAAAGAGCAACTTATTGGAACCTATGACTTAGTACCTGAGGATGGCTATTATGCAGGTACTGGTACCCTTAATGGAATAGTCCATGCTAGATTTGAAGCTCAGAAGGATGGAAAATTATCGGATACAGTAGATGTTACCAAAAAGTTTTTTGAAGTTGTAAATACACAAAATACTTTAGATGCAAATATCAAGGCTTTGAATGGAAAGGTAAAAACATATAAGAGAACCTATAAAAAGGGAACAGACATAAAAACACATTTTTATTATGTTTTGTACGTGGATAATAGTAGTAAAGTTAAAGCTTGTGGTACATTGGATACAGATAATGATGATGATAGTGATGATTAGTAAATTTGACAAATGAAGCTTATAAAATTAGAAAAACCTATTGTTGAAACGGAAAATTGTGGATGAGAAGCATGCTATATAAAGAAGCTATAGTAAAACTTATTCTAACGATGAGAACAAATAAAAAAAATCACTTGGATTTTAGCTTCCAAGTGATTCTCTATCTAAAAATTAACTTTGAAGTGCTTCTTCAAAAACAGCTTTGACAATATCTTTAGTTGGAACTCCTTCATGTATCTTAACATTATTAACATAATATGTAGGAACATAATAGTAATCATAGTTTTTTGAAATTTCTGGTTCAAGTTCTTCATCAATTATTTTAATATCAATATCGCTGTATTTGGGATCTTCTTTTTTTAATGCATCCATGAAAGAAAATGCCTGCTTGCAGTAAGGACACCAACTTGTTATAAACATAGTTACAGGTTTCAAATTAATCACTCCTTTATTTAATTATCTCACAACAATAACAATTATTATAAAACAATTGTTATTAAATTAATTCTCTAGATTAATAATATAGTGAAACCTGTAAATTTTCAAGGGGTATTCTATAAAAAACAGGAATAATGTCTAAATTTCTGAAAAAATATCTTCTTTGATATGTTTATTAAATATTTTTTTATTAAGCATGGCAATTTCGAATTTATATGGAGGTTTTTTAGTTCCATCAGCATTAGCTAGATATGGAGTTTCTAAAATTTTAGGAATATCTTTCAGAAGCGGATGGTTTGCTATGTAGCAAAGAGCATCAAAACCAATACTACCAAAACCTATCATTTCGTGTCTGTCTTTTCTGCTACCCATAGGATTTTTACTGTCATTAAGATGTATTACCTTTAATCTATCAAGTCCTATGATATTGTCAAAATCTTTTAGTACTCCATCAAAATTATTTACAATATCATAACCAGCATCATTAATATGACAAGTATCCATGCAGATTGTAAGTTTTTCATTGTACTTTACTCCATCTATGATTTTAGCAAGTTCCTCAAAAGTTTTTCCACATTCAGAACCTTTACCAGCCATAGTCTCAAGAGCAATATTTACTGTTTGATCCTTTGTAATAACTTCATTAAGTCCCTTTATAATTTGTGCTATGCCAATTTCTTCACCAGCACCAACATGGGCACCGGGATGTAAAATAATTTGTTTCGCTTTTTTCAGAGCAGCAGTTCTGTTTATTTCCTCCCGTAAGAAATTTACACCGAGCTCAAAGGTTTCAGGTTTTATGCTATTTCCTAAATTTATTATATAAGGAGCATGTACTACTATTTCATCAATACCATTACTATTCATTTTGTCTATTGCCTCATCAATTCTAAGCTCAGCAATTGGTTTTCTAGAAGTGTTTTGAGGTGCTCCTGTATATACCATGAAAGTATTAGCACCATAGGAAATAGCTTCTTCAGTAGAACCTAAAAGCATATTTTTTCCACTCATTGAAACGTGTGAACCTATTTTCAACATATTTATCACCTCTATAAATTAATTTGTCCTATTATTGTAACACTTATTCTATGAAGTGAGAATTATATATTGCATAAAAAGAGGTAGCTAAAAATGAAATAAATGTGGCATCTTTTACTTGCCTAACTTTAGAAAAAGTAGTTTGAAATTAATAATTAATAGTATGAAACTATTATTGCTAATATATTTATAATTATGAGGAATATCGTATAAAAAGCTTCAATATCAATAATATATTGACTTTTTGATAAAAAATAGATACTATTATTAATAAATTATCAAAATAATTAATAAGAAAAAACGGAATTTTAATATAAATTTTTTATTATATAGGTACAAAATATTTATAAGAAGGGGGAGATAATTTGGTTACTTGTGAAAATATGCTAAAGATGCCAGGTATGGAAAAAATGAAATTAGTGGCAGGAAAAGGTGGAATTGGCAGAATAATAACTTGGGTTCATGTAATTGAAATACCAGAAGTAGTTGAATGGGTAGAAGGCGGAGAACTTCTATTTATTACTGGAGTAACAATAAAGGATAATACGGAAGCACTTTTAAAGCTAGTAACAGATATAGATAAAAAAAATCTCTCGGGACTTGTTATAAATGTTGGACCTTATATAAAGGCAACACCAAGGAAAGTTATAGAACTTGCAGATGCTTTGAATTTTCCAATATTTGAAGTACCTTTTGCGGTAAGGCTCATTGAAATTACTCACATAATATGCAAGGAGATATTTTCTAGTAAAATTAAGGAAGAATCCAGGAATAGTTTTATGAATGAATTGATATTTGGTAAATCAGTTATAAAGGATGAAACTATAAAAAGAGCCGTTAAATATGGATACAATATAAAAAAAAATTATTATGCAATAGTAGCCGATATTGATAATTTTAGTACGTATTTAAAAAAAAGTGGTATAGACAAAGAGAAAAAAATAGTTGAGGTTAAAGAGCATATATTACAGTTAATTGATAATGTGATAAAAAGATATAACAAAAAATATATGTATATGATAAAAAGCGATTCCTTCTATTTGATGATTGCGGTAGATAAAAATCTATCCAAAAGAAATTTTATAGAGGAAATGGCAAGAAGTATTAATGAAGAAATAATAGATAATATCAATGATATTACTGTAAGTATAGGTATAGGCAGTGAAGCCTCAGATTTAGAAGGATTTAAAAACGCGATACTGGATGCTGAAAATGCAATGGAAATATCTAAAAAATTAAGTGGAATAAATAGCATAGGTGATTCAAAAAAACTTGGTGTTTATAAGATGTTTTTCCAGATTGAAAATCAAGATGAAATGATAAATTTGTATAATGGCACATTAGGTAAATTAAAGGAATATGAAAAGCTTCAAGCAAAGGAGTTATTAAATTCTCTTCAAGTATATATTGATGAAAACAGAAATATAGGAAAGGCTTCTGAAAAATTGTTTATTCATAGAAATACTATGAAATATAGGATAAATAAGATAGAAGAAATATTAGAATGTGATCTTAAAGATGATAAGGTTATGTTTCATATAATATTGTGTTTTAAAATAGGCCACTTTTTAGGTCTCAACTAGATTTTATAAAAAGTGAAAACATAAATCCATGAATAGTTCACAAAAAAAACTATGAATATTTGTTTAGCATGGACATGGGATTTAAATTACCAATATGATATTATAATCCTATGAAATTTAATAATTCAATAATTATTAAATAGAATATTGATAAATATTCATTATAGAGGTGATCAAATGAGCTATTCGATTTTTCAAAGTCCTGTGAAAATAATTTATGGAAAAGATTCTATAACAGAAGTTGGAAAACAAGCTGGTAGTTATGGAAAAAAAATTATGGTTGTTACAGGAAGAAGTTCTTCAAAAAAAACCGGTGCATTGCAAAAAGTGCTTGAGGGTCTTAAAAAAAATAATTTGGAAGTTTTAGTTTTTGATAAAGTGGAATCAGATCCTAGCGCAAAAACTATAAGGAAAGGAACAGAAATAGCTAGAGCAGAAGGTATAGATACTATTGTAGCATTGGGCGGAGGAAGTGCACTAGATGCAGCTAAAGGAATTAGTGCTATGTGCACCAATCCTGGGGATATTACAGACTATGAAAAAAATATTCTTAAAAATATGGGGCTACCTATAATTGCAATTCCAACAACAGCAGGTACAGGTAGTGAAATTAGTAAATTCACAGTAATTACCGATACAGAAAAAAAAATTAAAATGCTTATTGGAGGGGAAGCTATACTCCCTAAAGTTGCAATTTTAGATCCATGCCTTACCATTATGATGCCAAAGAATGTTACAGCGGCAACTGGAATGGATGCACTTACACATGCAATAGAAGCTTACATATCTAAAGCAAGTCAGCCTATGACGGATATTTTTGCACTTAAAGCTATAGAACTAATAAGCAGAAATTTACCAAAAGCTGTGCTTGATGGGGAAAATATTAAAGCACGCGAAAACATGCTTATAGGACAAATGTATGCGGGATTTGCATTCAGTAATGCTTCAGTAGCATTAGTACATGCTATGGCTAGACCTTTAGGTGCCTATTTTGATGTAGCACACGGACTTGCAAATGCATTACTACTTTCAAAGGTTATGGAGTTTAACAGACCAGCTTGCCAAGAAAGATTGTTTCAAGTTGCAATAGCCATGGGAGAAAAGGTTGAAGGATTATCAACAAGGGAAGGAAGTCTTGTTGCGATAAAAGCTATAAATAATTTGTTTTTGGAAACGGGACTTCCAAAATCATTAAAGGAAGTTGGAGTTTTAAAGGAGAGTATCAGGGATTTAGCAAAAGATGCAATTGCCAGTGGTAGCGTGCTTTTAAATCCTAGAAAACCAAGTTTAGAAGAAATCATAGATATTTATGAAAAAATATATTAATTTTAGAATTTAGGGGGAAGAAATATGTCAGCTTTAGAGAGTACAATCACAGCAAAGCAAGTAAAGGAACTAGATAAAAAATATAATCTTCATTCTTGGAGTGCTCAGGGAAGTTTAAACCCTCAGGTAATTGAAAAAGCAGAAGGAATTTATTTTTGGGATAGTGAGGGAAAAAAATATTTTGATATGTCCTCTCAGCTCGTAAATCTAAATGTTGGACATGGAAATAAAAAAATAATTGAAGCTATTAAACTTCAAGCAGATAAGATGGCTTTTATGGGACCTGGTTATGCAGTAGATGTAAGATCTAGACTTGCACAAAAGGTAATAGAGAAGGCACCAGATAATATGGGAAAAGTATTTTTTACACTAGGTGGAGCAGATTCAAATGAAAACGCAATTAAAATAGCTAAAATGTTTACCGGAAGAAATAAAATATTTTCTAGATATAGATCTTATCATGGTGCAAGTTACGGAGCTGCAAATCTAACGGGAGAGCCCAGAAGGTATACTTGTGAACCTGGAATACCTGGTTTTGTAAAATTTTTCGATCCATATATTTATAGAGCCGGTATCGAATTTAAAAGCGAAGAGGATGCATCAAAATATTATGTGGATAAATTAAGAGAACAGTTAATATACGAAGGAGAAGAAAGTGTGGCAGCTGTGTTTCTTGAAACTGTAACTGGAAGTAATGGAGTAATAATACCTCCAAAAGGGTATCTTAAAGGCGTAAGAGGCGTATGTGATGAGTTTGGAATACTAATGGTGTGTGACGAGGTCATGACCGGATGGGGAAGAACAGGAGAATGGTTTGCTTGCAATAACTGGGATGTTAAACCGGATCTTATTACTTTTGCAAAAGGGATAACTTGTGGTTATGTACCACTTGGCGGAGTAATAGTAGATAAAAAAATATCAGAATATTTTGACGATAACACTTTGATGTGTGGATTAACATACAATGCTCATCCTCTTAGTTGTGCTGCTGGAATTGCCACTTTAGAGGTTTATGAGGAAGAAAAACTGATTGATAATAGTAGAAATATGGGTAAAATACTTGGAGATCTTTTAGAAAGTATTAAAGATAAACACCCGTCAGTTGGAGATGTAAGATATATTGGATTGTTTTCAGCGGTGGAACTTGTTAAGGAGAAAGGAACACGACAGGCGCTAGTGCCATATGGTAAAGATCCAGAAAAAATTATGCCTAGAATTATTGGAATGTTAAAAGAAAAAGGGTTCTCAACCTTTTCGCATGAAAACAACATAATGATAGCTCCACCACTAATTATTAAGGAAGGTGAGCTTAGAGAAGCAATGGGAATATTTGATAAAGTAATGTGTTTTGTAGATGAATATATAAAAAAATAACGTGAAATTTGTTTAAAGGCAAAAGAAATTTCAAAAATATAATCAAATATAAGAATGCAAAGGGATGTGTATTAAATGGAAAATATAAATTGTAACAGAGAAAGACTGGAAGATAAGATTGTTACATTTAGTAAATTTGGGGATACGGGAAAAGGTGGAATAACAAGATTATCTTTATCACAACCAGCACTTGATGCAAGAGCTGAATTCTCCAAAAGAATGAAAGCAGCAGGCGGGGAGATATTGACAGATGATATGGGAAATATGTATGCCACATTTGAGGGATCTGAAAATCTTCCTCGCATTGCAATGGGATCACATTGTGATTCAGTAGTACAAGGTGGAAACTATGATGGAATTTTAGGTGTAATGACTGCAATGGAAGTAGCTGAAACTATGGCTACGGAGAAGATTCAGCACCGTCATCCAATTACAGTTATTATTTGGACCAATGAAGAAGGAGCACGTTTTGACCCTGCAATGATGTCTTCCGGTGTTATTACTGGTAAATTTGCTAAGGCGAAGATGCTAGCGTCAAAAGATAACGAAGGAATAACCTTTGGTGAAGCACTAGATGCAAGTGGATATAAGGGTGAAGAAAAGAATCGAATGAATTCTAAGGAATATATGGCCTTTGTAGAACTTCATATTGAGCAAGGACCTGTGCTTGAAAATGCAAAAATGGATATCGGTGTTGTAGAAGGTGTTGTTGGTATGGTGAATTATGAATTTGAATTTATAGGTGAGGCAGGTCATGCTGGAACCGTTCCACAGAAAATGAGAAAAGATGCTCTTTTTGCAGCTTCTGAGGCTATTCAGTATTTGCACAGAGAACTTGATAAACTTGATGAAAAATTAGTTTATACTACGGGTAGAATTATTTGTTCTCCAAATGTCCATACAATTATACCGGATGATGTGAAGTTTACATTGGATGCAAGACACCAGGATCCAGCTGTGGTGCAGCAAGTGGTTGAAGTTATTAAAGAAATTCCTTCTGAACTAGCCAAATGCAAAGTTAGCTACAATGAATTATGGTCACGTAAAACAGTAGGTTATAATAAAGAATTTGTGAATTTAGTTGAAAAAAATGCAAAGCTTTATGGATATTCCAATATGAGAATGTATAGTGGGCCTGGGCATGATGCTCAATTTGTAGCTGATATGATTCCTACAACCATGATATTTGTTCCAAGTATTGGTGGAAACAGTCATTGTGAAATAGAAAAAACTACCCTTGATGATTGCCTAAAAGGTGCTAATGTATTGCTTCAAACTATTTTAGATATTGATAAGGCATCTGAAAGAAAATAACAAGTCAAAGATGCCACGGATATTTTGCGTCAGACAAGGAGACATGTCCCGCTGATAGTGGTGCTATCTAAGGGTTATGTCAACGCAGTATGACACAAAATAGACTAGTATACTGACTAGTTATTTTTTTGAAGATGCCTAAGAAGTAGAGGAATATATTTATTTTCAATGATTCATCAATAGATTTATAAAATTAGAGTGGTTAAAATAATATAAAATTAGGAGTGATAAAAATGAAAGAAGAGATGTATGAATTAAATGAAGACATGAGTTCAAGTAGTCTTTACAATAATGACTTAGCGCCGACAAAGTTAAAAGATAGAACTTGGAATACCTACAACTATACAGCACTTTGGATTGGAATGGCACATTGTGTTCCTACCTACACAATGGCAGGAAGTTTAATTGCACTTGGGATGAGTTGGATTCAAGCACTACTTACAATAACTCTTGGAAACCTTATAGTTTTAATACCAATGCTTCTTAATTCTCATCCTGGAGCAAAATATGGAATCTCTTTTCCTGTTTTTGCCAGAGCATCCTTTGGAACTAAAGGTGCTAACATAGTAGCAATTTTAAGAGCTATAGTTGCTTGTGGATGGTTTGGAATAAATACATTTATAGGTGGAAGTGCTTTAAATGTTTTAGTTTCATCATTAGTTCCAGGTTTTTCGCATATTGGAGGAAACTTTCAAGTTGCAGGACTATCTCTTTCTGCTGGAATTACATTTATGATATTTTGGGCAATTGAAATGATGATTATATATAAGGGTATGGACATAGTCAAAAAATTTGAAAACTGGGCAGCACCACTAGTTATGATTTTAGCACTTATATTACTTGTATGGATGGTGGTGTCAGCAAAAGGGTTTGGACCACTATTAAGTACACCAAGTAAATTCACAAACGCAGGACAATTTATGAAGGTATTTATACCATCACTTACAGGTACAGTAGGTTTTTGGGCAACTATATCTCTTAATATACCTGACTTTACTCGATTTGCAAAAAGCCAAAAGCAACAGATGAAAGGTCAAGCAATAGGGTTACCAGTAACAATGACAGTGTTCTCTGCAATGGGTATACTTATAACTTCTGCCAGTGTTATATTATATGGCAAATCAATGTGGGATCCCGTTGAAGTTATATCTAAATTTACAAATCCAGTTGCATTACTTGTTGGTTTCTTTGGAATAGTTGTTGCATCACTTTCAGTTAATATAGCAGCAAACATAGTATCACCTGCATACGATTTTTCAAACTGTTATCCAAAGCGTATAAGTTTTAAAATGGGTGGACTTATTACAGGTGTTATTGGAATATTGATGATGCCATGGAGACTTCTTGCAGATCCATCAGGATATATTTTCACATGGCTTGGAACTTATTCTGGAATACTTGGACCAATTGCTGCAATAATAATTTGTGATTATTGGGTTTGTAGAAAAACAAAACTTAACTTAAAGGATTTGTATAGTACTACTGGAGAATATTCTTATACCAACGGATTTAACCCAAGAGCAATAATAGCACTTATTTTAGGAATCGTTGGAGCTCTTATAGGTAAGATAGTCCCAAGTTTAAGTGGAGTGTCAGACTATGCATGGTTTGTAGGGTTTGGTTTATCATTTGTAATTTATCTTTTATTAAATAGAGGCAAAAGTGTTACAAGTACAAGTGCATCGCCAAAGGAAGAAGTAGTTTAGGAGAGGGGCAAGGGACAAGTTGAAAAATTAGGAATGGGGTGAAAGTTAAATGGATAAGATAATTAAAAATGGAACTATTATAACGGCTTTTGATACATTTAGAGCTGATATAGGCATTGAGGATGGAAAAATTGTTATGATAGCTAAGGACATAAAAGACGAAAAGGCTGAAATAATAGATGCTAAAGGAAAATACGTACTTCCAGGTGCCATAGATTCACATACACATTTACAAATGCCTTTTGGTGGAACAATATCTGCTGATAATTATGAAGCAGGAACTAGAGCTGCGGCTTGTGGTGGAGTTACTACAGTCTTTGATTTTGCACTTCAACAGAAAGGACATGGAATTGTTCAAACTGCCAAGGAAAGAGATGCACTTTGTGCACCACAGGCATGTGTTGATTATGCTTTCCACGTGGCAATAACAGATTTGAGACCAGAAGTTTTGGATGAATTTAAAGCAGCAGTAGAATTTGGAATATCTAGTTTTAAAGTATTTATGGTATATAAAAAAGAAGGACTAATGGTTAATGACGGGGTGTTATGCAAGGTACTTGAAAAAGCTAAAGAAGTTGGAGCAATTATAGCCGTACATGCTGAAAATCCAGATCTCATTGATGCAAGAACTGAGGATTTCTTAAAAGAAGGTAAAACTTCAGCTTGGTATCATTACCTTTCTAGGCCTGAATTTGTTGAAGCAGAAGCTGATATTCGTGCAATACATTGGGCTAAGTCATTAAATACACCTCTCTATATTGTCCACCTTGCAAATAAGCAAGGCATGGATGAAGTTAAAAAAGCTAGAGATGAAGGTTATGAGATTTATGCAGAAACATGTCCGCAATATTTACATTTTACAAATGAAGTATATAAAAGGGAAGATGGAAGAAATTTTGTATGTTCACCTCCAATGAAAGCACAGGAAAGCCAGGACGCATTATGGCTTGGAATTAAAAGTGGCGATATTGCAACAATTGCTACAGATCACTGTCCATTCCAAAGTTATGAGAAGGATTGGGGAAAAGATGATTTTACAAAGATTCCTAATGGTTGTATGGGAATAGAAAACATGTATCCATATATGTTAAGCGAAGCAAATAAGGGAAGAATTACATTAAATAAGGTAGTTGAACTATGCTGCAAAAATCCTGCTAAGATATATGGCTGTGCACCTGAAAAAGGAACAATTGCAGTGGGTAGTGACGCCGATATAGTTATATATGATCCAAATAAAAAATTTACGGTTTCAAAAGATAATATGCATTCTGATGTGGATTATACAATTTGGGAAGGCTTAGAACTTAATGGTTATGTGGATATGACCTTTTCAAGAGGAAAATTAGTATTTAAAGATGGAGAATTTTGTGGTGAGCCTGGCTGGGGTAAATTACTAAAACGAAAAGCTAGAAAATAACTTTATAAATATGAGGAAAATAACCGGCTAGTATGATGTGAAATATGTTAACATACTGGCTGGTTATTTTCATCCATTATTTAAGTAAAGGCTAGGCACTTTCAAAATAATAAATAGTTAGTTTGATATATTTGTTTAGGAGAAATTATATGAGGAGAGCAAATTATGAATAAAAATAAAATCATGTTAAATGAAGAATCTGCTAGATGCCTTTTATGTCATGAACCACCATGTAGCAAAGCATGTCCAGCTAAAAAAGACCCCGCTAGCATAATCATGTCACTAAGGATGGATAACTACAAATGTGCAAATATAAAAGCAAAGGAAGAATTAGAGAAATATGGAGCTTGTGGAGAGTCATGTGATAATAAAATGTATTGTCAGAGAAATTGTACAAGAGGGAAAATAGATAGACCAATAAAGATAAGAATGATTCAGGAGAGTATTTATAGGGAATGAAATTATATATAACTTAAGCAATATAAAAAAGGAGGAAAATTTAAATGAATAAGGATTTGTCTATAGAGTTTTGCGGCGTTAAATGTGAAAATCCTTTTTTTCTTTCATCTTCAGTAGTTGGAAGCAATTATGATATGTGTGCAAAAGCATTGGAAATGGGATGGGCAGGAGTAGTATTTAAAACTATAGGTTTTTATATTCCCAGTGAGGTATCACCAAGGTTTGATGTAATAGGCAAAGAAAATACACCCTTCATGGGTTTTAAGAATATGGAACAAATTTCAGATCATCCACTGGAACAAAATTTGAAATGGTTAAAAAAATTAAAGGAAAATTATCCTTCAAAGGTGATAGTTGCCTCAATAATGGGTGAAAATGAGGATGAATGGACAGAACTGGCTAGACTTGTAACTAGAACTGGAGCAGATATAATAGAATGTAATTTTTCATGTCCTCAAATGACAAGCGAGGCTATGGGCGCAGATGTTGGTCAAAATCCGGAATTAGTTAAAAAATATTGTCAGGCTACAAGACGCGGAACTAATCTTCCTATTTTGTCAAAAATGACTCCAAACCTTGGGGATATGATAATACCAGCCATTGCATCAATTGAAGGTGGAGCAGATGCAATCGCGGCAATAAATACTGTAAAAAGTATAACAAGGGTAGATTTAGATGCACTTACACCTTTTCCTATTATAAATGGTAAATCAGCAGTTTCTGGCTATTCAGGAAAGGCTGTAAAACCCATAGCATTAAGATTTATAAATGAATTGGCACAAAATAAAAGGCTTGAAAATGTTCCCATTAGCGGAATGGGTGGTATAGAAACTTGGAGTGATGCTGTTGAATTTATACTTTTAGGGGCTTCTAATATCCAAATTACTACAGCTATAATGCAATATGGATATAGAATAATAGATGATTTAATAAGTGGACTAAGTCTTTATATGGAAGAGAACGGCTTTGAAAAATTGGATGAACTAGTTGGTATGGCTTTGAAAAATATAGTTACAGCAGATAAATTAGATAGAACTTATGTTATCTATCCAAAGTTTAATAAGGACATCTGCGTTGGCTGTGGAAGATGTTATATTTCGTGCTATGACGGAGGCCATCAGGCTATAAAATGGAATAGTGAAAACAGGGAAGTTTCGTTAATTAAAAAAAATTGTGTTGGATGTCATCTTTGTATTAATGTTTGCCCTGTAAATGCTATTTCAAGTGGAGAAAAAATTTATAAATAAAATAATAAATTATAAAAAGCAAACCCTAGACAAAAATGGTAGATTTTAATCATTTGGGGTTTGTTTTTTTTATCCTATTATGCTAAATTATATTTAGTATTTATGTTTTATGGTGATTGCTATGAAATGCAATCAAGCAGAGTTATACGAGAAAGGAAGATGAGTGAAATGATACTAATTAAAAATGGTAAAATACTTACCATGGCGGCTAAAAACTATGAAAATGGATGTATACTAATTGATAATGGTAAAATTATTGATATTCAGGAAAAAATAGATACACCTTTAGGGGCAACGGTTATTGATGCACAAGGATTGCTTGTTATGCCTGGAATCATTGATGCACATTGCCATTTGGGAATGTGGGAGGATTCTATTGGCTTTGAAGGTGCTGATGGTAATGAAATGACTAGCCCTATAACTCCTCATCTTAGAGCAATAGATGCTATTAATCCAATGGATAGAACATTTAAAGATGCCTATGAAGCTGGCGTAACAACGGTTATGACAGGACCAGGCAGTGCAAATGTTATAGGTGGACAATTTGCGGTTATTAAAACTTATGGAAAAAGAATCGATGATATGATTTTAAAAGCACCAGCAGCTATTAAAGTTGCTTTTGGTGAAAATCCAAAGAGAGTGTACAACCACAAAGGACAAACTCCACAGACAAGAATGGCAACCGCAGCACTTTTAAGAGAAACATTAATAAAAGCTAAAGACTATGTAGAAAAGAAAAAAAGGGGAGAAATAAATCAGGATAAAATACCGGATATTGATATAAGGCTTGAGGCGTTAATACCTGTTCTTAATAAGGAAATACCATTAAAGGCTCATGCACATAGAGCAGATGATATTTTTACTGCATTAAGAATTGCAAGAGAATTTGATGTAAATATAACTCTTGATCACGTAACAGAAGGACATCTTATTGTAGAAGAACTTAAGAAAGAAAATGTGCCACTTATAATCGGTCCAACTTTTGGAACAAGAGGTAAAGTGGAACTTAAAGAAAAAGATTTTAAAACACCAGGGATTTTATCAAGGGCTGGTATAAAAATTGCAATTATGACGGATCATCCCGTAATACCTATACAACATCTGCCTATGTGCGCTGCCTATGCTGTTAAATACGGAATGGATGAAGAAGAGGCATTAAAAGCAATTACTATAAATGCTGCTGAGATAATTGGTGTTTCAGATAGGGTAGGAAGTATTGAAGTTGGGAAGGATGGGGATATAGTTATATTTGATGGCAATCCTCTAGATATAAAGGCAAATTCATTATATGTTTTAATAAATGGAAATATAGTAAAAGAACCACTTTTATTGTGATTTTCATCAAAACTCATATTATTATCTAGCATAACGTTATTTTAAGATCGCTAATGAAAAATCTCTTTCTATCAAATGTATTAATATTTTATATAGTAGATTATAATATAGGTGTATGCTATAAATATTTGAATATGAGAGGAAGAGAAAAATGGAAAAAGATTATTTTAAGGATAGATCGCTGGAGAGTAAATTAATAAACTCAATTAATATAGGTGATACAGTATATATTTGTGAGAAGGATAAGCAAAGGTCAGCAAGTAAAATAGAGGATTTAACAAAAGGTTATGTAGTTAGAAGGCTTACTAGACATGATCATCCCAGAGGAATTAAAGTTGAAATAAAGGGTACAAATGCTAAAACATCTATAGGCAGAGTTGTTTATTTAGTGAGAAATAATAAAATCCTTTATGGAGATAAATAAAATAATATATTAAAGAATATTATAAATAAATTAATTATTCGGGGGATGATAATTTGCTAAAATATTTATTCGAAAAGTTTTTAGGTATATTTAGTGAGTTGATTTATTTTATGTATGAAAGAAAAAAAGAAAGTGAACTACCTCAGAAATTTCAGCTTAAATTTAGAGCAAGTGGTATTTTTAAAATTGTTCAATTCACAGATCTTCACGAAAGAATGGAGAAAAATGAAAAAACAATAAATCTAATGAAAAATGTTATGGAAAAAGAAAAACCAGATTTGATATTGATAACTGGGGATTGTATTGATGGTCGTTATTGTAGATCAAGAAGCGCTACGGAAAAGGCAATCCACAATATAGCTAGTACAGTGGAGGCTACCAAAATTCCCTGGGCTGTGGTGCTCGGTAATCATGATTGCGAGCTTTGTAGCGTAAATAGGGAAGAACAGATGAAAATTTACATGTCTTATAGTCATAATATGAGTCAAAGATTTTCAACTGTAATAGGCAGGTCAGGAGATTATAATCTATTAATTAATGATTCTAAAAATCTTACTCCAGTTTTAAATATATTTATGATGGATTCAGGAGACTATTGTTATAGAGGTTATGATTATATAACTATGAGGCAGGTTCATTGGTATGAAAGATTATCCGATAATTTAGAAAAACAGTTTCATAAAAAAATACCTTCATTGATGTTTTTTCACATTCCACTTCAACAGCAAAAGAAGGTTGGACTAAGTGGTAATTTTGATGGAAGTAGAAATGAATCGGAATGCGTACAAAGCCGTGATAGAGGATTGTTTGATTCTTTAAAAAAAGTTGGTAATGTTAATGGAGTTTTTTGTGGACATGACCATACTAATGATTATGCAGGTAAACTAGATGGAATAACACTAGGATATGGTCGTAGCACTGGGTATAATGGATATGGAAACGAAAAACTCTCAAAAGGAGCAACAGTTTATATATTAGATGAAAATAAACCAGGGAAGTTTGAAACCTATAAAAAGGAAGCTTAACGTTATTATAAGTGACAAGTACAAGCAATTTATGGAGATTTTGCATTGGACAAAACAATAGAATAGAAGTGGGCCTCTGCAGAGGCCCACTTCTATTCTATTGTTTTTAGGCAGGAAATTTTCAAAAACTTATTAATGGTTTATATGCATTATTGTTGCGAAATATATTTAACAACTTTAGTCACAAGGCTTCTTGGCATAAATTTAACTAAGTATACCATGGCTTTATTTGAAGCTCCGGGGATTACAACTCGTTTATTTTTCATAAGAGCATGGTAACCTATTTTGGTTGCAACATCTGCTGCCATTGCTCTACTGAACATTTTTGATTTATCGGCAGAAGCAACCTTTCCAAAATTAGTAGATGTAGGGCCAGGACAAAGTGTCGTAATT
Organism: Clostridium akagii DSM 12554; assembly: GCF_000686725.1. GTDB lineage: Bacteria > Bacillota > Clostridia > Clostridiales > Clostridiaceae > Clostridium_I > Clostridium_I akagii. The sequence continues at coordinate 291,344 of NZ_JMLK01000007.1, forward strand.
GTTATTCCAGATCCCTTTAGTTCTTCAACTAAAGCTTCAGAAAATGACAATACATATGCCTTAGTTGCATAATAAACTGCCATAAGTGGTCCCGGTTCAAAGGAAGCAACAGAAGCAACATTCATTATTTTTCCATCTTTTCTAGATTTCATTTCTTGTAGCACATAATGAGTCAATTCAGTAAGAACTGAAATATTAAGTTGAATCATATTAAGTTGTCTTTTAAGGTCTAACTTATCAAATTCACCTAAAAGTCCAAAACCAGCATTATTAACTAATACATCTACATTAAATTTTTGTGCTTTTATTTTCTCATAGAGTTCCTTTACTGCATTAGGAGCTGTCAAATCTTTTGAAATTATTGTGATTTTTGTACTAGGAAATTCAATTTTTATTTCTTCTAGCCTTTTAAGATTTCTGGCTACTAAAATAAGGTGATAATTATCCTTTGAAAATAATTTTACAAATTCATAACCAAGACCACTTGAAGCACCTGTAATTAATACTGTTTTACCCATAAATTATCTTCCTTTCGTCTATTAGTTTAGGCGGTTAACCTAATTATATAAAAATTATTTAAGTGTACAACTATTTTCTATAGAAGTTATAAGATCTTTCAGGCGATCTATGGGCTCTTTTAAAGTGAGAAAATAGTAATTTTCTGTACCGCTTTTTTTATTATCAACAATACCAGCTTGTTTTAAAACTTTTAGATGATGAGAAACACCAGGTCTTGATAGTGGCATAAGCTCAGTTATAGTATTTACATTTAAACCATATTTTTTATCTGCAAGGAGCATTATTATATTCTGCCTAGTAACATCCGATAACACATCAAAAACAGGTACAGATTCTCTAAAAAGTTCTAAAATGTGTTCATAATCATTATCTTTTTTCATTATGCCTCCTATAAGTTCATTAGTTTAATCTTTTAAACTAATAGTAGTATAATTTTTCAGGATAGTCAATGAGTATAATAAATATTATTGTATTTAAAGAGAGATTATGAGAAAATACTTTTAATATTTATAAAAATACAAGGAAGTGCAAAAAATTATGAATCCAATAGAAAAAATTTTAAATAGCAATGCCTTAATTATTTTAGATGGTGCACTTGCTACAGAACTTGAAAAGAGGGGGTGTGATATAAATGATACATTATGGTCAGCTAAAATATTGGCAGAAAACCCTAACAAAATTCAAAAAGTGCATTATGATTATTTTGTAGCTGGTGCGGATTGTGTTATTACTTCAAGTTATCAAGCTACAATTGAAGGTTTTGTTAAAAGAGGCTATAGTGAAGAAGAGGCAATAAAACTTATTCAAAAATCTGTTGAAATTGCAAAAAAAGCAAGAGATGATTTTTGGAAACAAGCAAAACATTCAGAAAATAGATTATATCCATTAGTTGCAGCTTCAGTGGGGCCTTATGGTGCATTCCTTGCAGATGGAAGTGAGTACCGTGGAGATTATAAGCTTACAGAAAAAGAGTTGATGGATTTTCATAGACCAAGAATAAAAGCTCTTATAGAAGCAAAGCCAGATATTCTTGCCTGCGAGACAATACCAAGTATTGTAGAAGCTAGGGCAATTGCAAACTTGCTTAAGGAATTTCCAGGAGTGTATGCTTGGGTTAGCTTTAGTGCTAAAAATGATTTGCAGATAAGTGATGGAAGTTTGATTTCAGATTGTGCCAAGCTTTTAGAGAATTTTGATAATATAGTAGCTATTGGTGTGAATTGTACTCCACCTCAGTTTATTCCATCACTTCTAAGAGAATTGGTAAAAAACACTACAAAACCTGTTGTAGTGTATCCAAATTCCGGTGAGACATATGATCCAGAAGCAAAAGAATGGTATGGAGAGTCATCTAGTGATGCATTTGCGTGTAATGCAAAACAATGGTTTAACCAAGGAGCAAAATTAATAGGCGGTTGTTGCAGGACGAGTCCAGATGATATAAAAGGCATAGCTTGCTGGAAAGGAAAATTATAGTTAAAACAAATGTTGTTTTTTATCACTGATTAGATGTAAAGTAAAATAATTATGAATATTAAATACTAATTAATAATTATTATTGACAAATACATATCACAATGCTAAAATAGACACATAAGAAAGATAAATATAAAATTTATATAGATGAAAAATAATATTGGAGGTTATGAAAATGAGAAATGAAAATAATGAAAATATAAAAGAACTAGACATTAATAAATCGGAAGAAATTTTTGTAGGTGAAGATGACGAGTTTGTTATGAATTGTGAAGGTGGACCTTGTAACTTTGTAATTAAAGATTTAGATATAGATTAGAGAAACTATCCGTTGCATCTTTGACTTGCTATCTTCTTTCAGAAGCATAACACTAAAGCCATGTTGACAAATCAACATGGCTTTAGTGTTATTTTTTTGCCATAGGTATCTGAATTTTAGTAATATAATCTTCTGGATTATTTATAGATAATATATGTTGGAAAATAAGTTTCGTATTTGTGATATAATTAAATACTATAGAACATAAGCTGCTGGGGAGATAAAAAAATGGATAGAAATGCCTTATTACAAATATTTAATGAACAAATTAGTGGAAAAAATCATGCAAAGGGACTAAGAGTCTTTGATAATGATTTGGTTTCTAATATTAATATTGAAAACAAAGATGAGCTGATTTATATAAAAGGGAATGTAATTTCAGAAAATCTTTTTAATGAATATACAACCGAAATAGAAATGGATGTTATAAATAAAAGCATAGTGTCCACTAGTTGCAGCTGTATTGATTTTGAAAACAATGAATTCAAAAAAGAAAACTACTGCTGTAAACACCTGATTGCTACTTTTTATAAAGGAGTAGATGAAATTATAAAACTCCCGATGATAAATGGGCCCAAAATACTAAAAACATTCCAAGCTAAATCAGGTGTAGATACCTTATCTATGCTTTTGGGAGATGGAAAAGGTAAAAAAGAAGTGAAATTAGAGGTTTACATAAATAGAGGACAATGGGATCATAAGCTTTTTTGTGAGTTTAGAATAGGTCTTACTTCCATGACCTCAAACAATCTCTATATATTAAAAGATATAGGTAGATTTTTACTATGCATTACCAACAATATACCCGTGAATTATGGGAAAAATTTCACCTTTAATATTCAAGAACAAAAGATTAGTGCTAAGGATAAAAACATTATTGAATTTATTCAGATGCTTATAAGTTTAGATAAAAGTACTGGTTATGGGAGTAACAGAAAAAACTCTGTGATAGATGGTAAGTACATACATATACCCGATTATTTGGTGAAAGAATTTTTTAATGTTGTGATGTACCATAGGGTTTATTTAAATGAAGGTTTCTTATTTAGAACTGTTCAAACTGAAATAATAGAAGGCTCACCTGATATAGATTTTGATTTAAAAAAGGTGAAGAATGATTATGTTCTGAAAGTACCAGGTGGAATGCCCGTAGCATTAAGTTCCAGGAATAACGTATTTTTATTTGGTACAAATGTATATCTTCCAGATTATGAATATTGCGCAAAAATTGCACCTTATCTTAGTGTGTTTAATAAGGCCAAGGTTGTAACACTCCCAAGTTCAAAGGAGGATACAATACTGAGAAGTCTTATTCCAAGTCTTAATGGATTATCAAATTATGTTACACTTGGTAAATCCATAATGGAAAAAGTAGTAACAGAAAAATGCGAGTTTAAATTCTATTTTGATAAGGAAGGCAAAGAAATTGATTTAACAACAAAGGTGAAATACGGAATTCATGAATTCAATATATTTGAAGATTGTAGTGAGAAAATTATATATAGGGACTCAAGAAGAGAAGAAGACGTACTTGGAACACTAAGATCTTTAGGGTTTCAAGATATAGAGGGTAAGTTCTTTTTTGTGTGGGGAGACGACTATACATTCAGATTCTTTAAAAGTGAAGTGGAAAAGCTTCAGAAGTTAGGGGATGTATTTTATTCAGAAAACTTTAAAGGGATTAAGTCACTGAAATCTAAAAATATATCAGGAAACATAAGAACGGGTAAATATAGTTATTTTGATATGGACTTTAAACTTGGGGATATTCCTGCAGTGGAAACTAGCGCCATATTGAGGGCTTTTAGAGATAATCTTAAGTATTATAAATTAAGGTCCGGAGAATATCTTGATCTAGAAGAAATAGAACTTCAAAAATTTTTGAAGCTAGTAGATTCAGTTTGTACTGAAGACATAGAAGACAATCATCTCGAAATTCCTAAAAACAAAGGAATTTATCTACATGAATACATGGAAGAAAATGGAATTAGATATATAAAAGGAAAAAATGAGCTTAAAAAGATAAGAGATAAGCTTAAGAACATAGAAAGTGTCTCATTTAAAGAACCAGAAAACATTAAAGCTACACTAAGAGAATATCAGAAGATAGGATATAATTGGTTTAAAACTTTGGATTATTTAGGATTTGGTGGAATACTTGGAGATGAAATGGGGCTCGGGAAAACTTTACAAGCAATTACATTTTTGCTTTCAAATAAAGGGAGCAAATCCCTTATTGTTGTTCCAACTTCACTTTTATATAATTGGGCAAATGAATTTGAAATGTTTGCTCCAAATATGAAAGTCATAGTAGTAAATGGTCCACAGAAAGAGAGAAAAATTGTAATTAAAAACATTGAAAGTTACGATGTTATAATAACCACCTATAATCTTTTAAAGCGAGACCTTGATACCTATATTGGTATAGAATTCAACTACTGCATATTAGATGAAGCACAGTATATAAAAAATCCTCACTGCCAAAATGCCTCAAGTGTAAAGCAAATAAATGCAAAAACACGATTTGCGTTAACGGGTACTCCAATAGAAAATTCAGTTATGGAATTATGGTCTATATTTGATTTTGTAATGCCTGGATATCTATTTGATGAAAAGATGTTTAGTGTGAAATACTACAAAAAAATCAAAGAAGAGCCTGAGGTTATTGAGGATCTTAGTAGATTTATAAAGCCTTTTATTTTAAGGAGAAAGAAAAAAGATGTTATAAAAGAACTTCCAGATAAAATAGAAAAAACCATTATGGTTGATCTTGATGATAATCAGAAAACTGTGTATGCAACCTATGCAAAACATGCATTAGAGCTTATTGAGAAAAAGGTTAAGGATGATGAATTTAAAAACAGTAAAATTGAAATACTTGCATATATAACAAAGCTTAGGCAGCTTTGCCTTGATCCATCAATTGTGATAAAGGAATACAGTGGTAGCAGTGCAAAGATAGAGGCATTGGCGGAACTACTAGGGCAAAGTATAGATGAGGGTCATAGAATACTAGTATTTTCTCAATTTACTTCAGTACTCAAAAACATTGCTCAAAGAATAAGTCATGATGGAATAAAATACAGCTATCTTGATGGTTCAGTGCCTTCACAAAAGAGAATGAGTTTGGTGGATAGCTTTAATGAGGGGAAAAATTCAGTATTTTTAATTAGCTTAAAGGCTGGTGGAACAGGATTAAATCTAACTTCGGCAGATATAGTAATTCACTTTGATCCATGGTGGAATCCAGCAGTGGAAGAGCAGGCAACAGATAGAGCGCACAGAATAGGTCAGAAAAATGTGGTTGAGGTAATAAAGCTTATAGCTAAGGGAACTATTGAGGAAAAAATTATAGCACTTCAAGATGAGAAAAAAAAGCTTATAGATAATATTTTAGGGGAAGGACTTTCAGGAAATGAAGGACTTTATAGTCTATCAGAAGATCAGATCGTGCAGCTATTTAGCTAATAAAAATATAGTTATAATAAGAAACCTTCAAAAAAATTTTCATAATGGAAGGCTAATTTCATATTAAATTAAAATGTTTAATTTTAGCCCAAAATAACTTGAATTACATGATAAAAAGTAATATAATTAATTTTAGCTTAAATTAGTAGTAAGTAATATGAATACGGATATGTTCCAATTAATACTTTTTAGTATAATTTGATGGGGATTATTGGTTAATTATTACAAACAATTTAAGAAAAATGAAATTTCGGAGGTACGAATATTATGACTGGTACAGTTAAATGGTTTAATGGACAAAAAGGATTTGGATTTATTACAGGAGAAGATGGAAATGATGTTTTTGCACATTTCTCAAAAATAAATTCAGAGGGTTATAAATCCCTTGATGAAGGACAAAAAGTTTCTTATGATGTTGCTGAAGGACCAAAAGGACCACAAGCAGAAAACATTACTGTTATTTAATTAGTTAATAAAGACCCCGTAAAGAGTATAAATCTCTACGGGGTTTTTTATTTTTTAGAAAACAGTTGCTTTATCTATGAATAAATGCTATACTTACAGCATACTTAAATAAATCGTAAATTATGAAGCACAGATATATTTCAATTAGTACTTGTTAATATGGTATGTTGATATCGAAATTTTATTGGTGGATTATTACAAAGCGTTTAAGCAAAAAAAATTTCGGAGGTACACATTATATGAATGGTACAGTTAAATGGTTTAATGGAGAAAAAGGATTTGGATTTATTACAGGAGAAGACGGAAATGATGTTTTTGCTCATTTTTCACAAATAAATTCAGAGGGTTATAAATCCCTTGATGAAGCACAAAAAGTTTCTTACGATGTTGTTGAAGGACCAAAAGGACCACAAGCAGAAAATATTACAGTTCTTTAATTAACAGATAAATGCAGAGATTTTTAATCTCTGTGTTTTTTTTTATTTTTTTTTAACAAAATAGTTGATTTATATAAAAATACATGTTATAATCAAAACATAACTTAAATGAGTCGTAAATAATGCAACATAAATATATTTCAATAGTACTTATCAATATCAGTATGTTAATATCGAAATTTTGTTGGTGGATTAATTACAAAGCGTTTAAGCAAAATAAAATTTCGGAGGTACACATTATGACTGGTACAGTTAAATGGTTTAATGGAGAAAAAGGATTTGGATTTATTACAGGAGAAGATGGAAATGACGTTTTTGCTCATTTCTCACAAATAAATTCAGAGGGTTACAAATCCCTTGATGAAGGACAAAAAGTTTCATACGATGTTGTTAAAGGACCAAAAGGACCACAAGCAGAAAATATTACAATCCTTTAATTAACAGAAAACCCCGTAAAGAGGATGACTCTTTACGGGGTTTTTCATTTGTCCAAACGCCTTGCTTTATGTATATAAAGGTGCTATAATAAAGCCATACTTAAATGAAAAGTAAATTATGAAGCGTAAAATATTTCAATTAGTACTAGTTATTATAGTATGGTGATATCGGAATTTTATTAGGTGGATTTTTACAAAGAGTTTAAGAAATAAAATTTCGGAGGTACACAGCATATGACTGGTACAGTTAAATGGTTTAACGGAGAAAAAGGATTTGGATTTATTACAGGAGAAGACGGAAATGATGCTTTTGCTCATTTTTCACAAATAAACTCAGAGGGTTACAAATCCCTTGATGAAGGACAAAAAGTTTCATACGATGTTGTTAAAGGACCAAAAGGACCACAAGCAGAAAACATCGCTGTTCTTTAATTAGTAGACAAAAACCCGTAAAGAGTTTCTCTTTACGGGTTTTTGTTACCTTAAAATAGTATAATAAAAGCCCCATGATTGAATGTTTAATAATTCAATCATGGGGCTTTTATTATGCACAGGTTATTATTATTATTATTATTATTATTATTTAAATTGAAAATGTTCATAGTGAAAGTTAACAACATTAAGGGCACTGCTGTTGCTGGAAAATTGTTTTCTTAAACTTTCTCGCATTGGTTTAGGGCCACAAAAGTAAACATCAATAGGTTCTTTTGTTTTTATGTGTTTAGCGATTTCAGCTACTGATAAAAAACCTTTTTCTTTTGCGTTAAACAAATGTAGTCGTATATTATCACCATGGACTATGGATCGTAGCTCATCTACATAAGCGCCTTCCTCATCATTGGTATAAGCATAGAAAAAATCTATAGAGTGATTTTCTAGTATTCCAGCTTCAGCGAAGCTTCTAAAAGGTGTTATGCCGATTCCACCTGCAATCCATATTTGATTTTCAATCCCTGTTTTATAATTAAATTTTCCGTGAGGACCTGATACTAGAAATTCATTTCCAACTTTAAGATTTTCCATTAAAATATTAGTATGATCCCCCAAGGCTTTAATTGTAAATTGAAGTTCTCCTTTTTTAGGAGCTCCACTTATGGTAAAGGGATGTGAGGGGAATTTTGTTTCACTACCAGATATCTTTAGAAAAGCAAACTGCCCTGGATTATAATCCAAATCTACATTTATTGCACTTCCTGTAATTTCTAATGTGCCATTTGCTACAGTCTCTAATCTTGAAATTTTATAACGATATTTAAAGGAAGTTCGTTCATAAAAGAAAATACTATAAATAGCAGATGCAATACCTATAAAATTTACAACATTTAACCATAGGCTAAAGGGATTCATAGAGAAAACTGGATAGTTTGAACTTCCATAATAGTGATAAATTCCAAAGGCATAGGGAATAATCATGAATTTGTGAATGACCTTCCATCTTTCATAATTTAATTTTTTTGCTAAGAGTGCAACGGCTATAATCAGCACAAATAAATATAATCCGAAACTTCCATACATTGCATAAGGGTCACGTGAAATAAGACTTCCAGATAATATTTCCTGGCTTTTACCAATGCTTATTGTTTGATCGTGAAGTATAAGCATAACAAGCATGGATATACCTAAATACTTATGATAAATATAAGACTTATCCAATCCATCAAATATGGTATCTAAAATTTTGTGCCTAGTGGAAATGAAATTTATCCAAGCTAGACAGACTAAGGCAAAGGAAGCTAGTAATTGAGAATATTCACTAATCACGGGGATAGTTCTAGTAGGTTTAATGAATATCCAAAATATATAGGTGATTATTATACTAAATAATATTATTAAAATGCCTAATTTCTTTTTCATTGACATAGCCTCCTTGAGAATTATTTAAAGTTACAAGCATAAAGCAATTTTTTATTCTAAAATAAGAAGAATAAATCCCAGCTGCAAGGATTGTATATAGCAAACATGAGATTAAAGTTTCAGCAGCATAGGGCAATAAATATTTATGAAGGCATATTATACCCGGAATTATAAAAAAGGTTGCAGATACTAGTCTTCCTATTTTATCAAAGACAAATTGATGTTTTGATGATTTATTATGGTGTTTTATAAAATTCGAGGTAATAATAAATTCTGAAAATTTTATTATTATGAACACCAAAAACCATATAGGTAAGGCATTTATAATTATCAATGTTATATACGAAAGAACTATGTAGGATAAATCTGCAAATACGTCTAGTTTAGCACCTATTGTAGAAGTGTATCCGAATTTTCTTGCAATTCGTCCATCTATTAAATCTGAAATACAAATCAGTAAAAACATAGATATTAAAATAACGAAGCTATCTTTTCCATACATAAACTGTTCTATAATAAGATATATAAATATAATAGACATCAATAATCTCAGCATTGTGATGACATTTGGAATAAACTTAATAAAATTTTTCATATAGGCCCTCCTTTTACTAAAAGTTATGTTTATAACTCTTCGTTTTAATAATTATAGGATATTAAGCTTAATTTAACCTTAAAGAAACCTTAGAATTGGCTGAGAAAAATGGAAACAAATTGTATCACTGTGGGTTCAAGGGTTATAATGATAATATAATCATAGGAAAACTATTTTAAAGAAAGTGAGAAATAAAAATGAAAAAATTAGAAATACATCTTAGAAATGAAATAGAGGGATTAAATGAGGAATGTAAATACAAAAAAGCTTTAATAATATGTGAAACTGCACTGCAAAGCTATCCTAAAAATGGAGACTTTTATTTTTTAAAAGGCAAAACACTAATGGGACTTGAAAAGTATCAGGAGGCAATAATAGAATTTAATGAGTCGATTTTAAAGGGTTCGGATAGAGAAAAATGTATTTATAATAAAGGATATTGTTATGATATTTTAGAAAACTATGCTAAGGCAATAGAATTGTATAATATATGCCTTAGCATTAATCCAGAAAATATAGATGCTATGAGCAATTTATCCGTGCTTTTACATGATCAAGGTTTTTATGAGGAAGAATTAAAGCATTTGAATAAAATGCATGAGTTAAGTTCAGACAATTTAGAATATATGTATTGCTTAGCAGACACGCTAGTAGAACTAGAAAATTATGAAGATGGACTTATGTATTTAGATAGAATATTAAAGATTGATAAGAATTATGTGTATGCATATTTTAAAAAAGGAGTAATATTTCAAAATAAAAATTCCTATGAGAAGGCATTAGAATATTTTAATAAGGCAATTGAAATGGACAATAAATATTTGGATCCATACGTTTATTCTGGAATGATATTTATGGAACAGGAGAAGTATGAAAAAGCTTTGAAATATTTTGATAAAGCTATAGAAATAGATGGTGAAGATCCTTTCCCCTATTACAATAAAGGAATTTTATTAGAAGCCCAGGAAAAGTTTGAAGAAGCTGAGAAATGTTTTAGAAATACAATAGAATTTACGGATGATACTCAGTCTGCACATTTTCATTTAGGATATGTTTTAGATGGACAGAATAAGTATGATAAGGCAATAGAATGTTATGATAAGGCAATAGAGCTTGACTATAAAGATTCGGTATCATATAACAATAGAGGGTACGATCTTTATAAGCTGGAAAAATTTCAAGAATCACTGGAGAGTTTTAATAGGGCGATTGAAATTAATCCAAATTATGAATTGGCAATCAATAACAAGGAAAGGGCATTAAGGCATCTTCAAAAAAATAACTAGTCAGTATGCTAGTCTATTTTGTGACATACAACGCTTTGACATAACCCTTAAATAGCACCACTATTAGCGGGACATGTCGCCTTGTCTGGCGCAAAATATCCGTCGCATCTTTGACTTGTTATTTTCTTTCAGATGCCTAAAACAGTTAAAAGTTAAAAAGTGATATTGGAGGTTTTCACGCCTCACAAGAAAAATTATCATTAACTTTAAATTTAAAAATTAACTTGGGAATAGTTCTAATTAGTAGTGTTACTGCTATTTGAAGGAACCAATGCAGAATTTGCGGGTGATGCAGTTGGTTGATTTATAATTGATTTAACAGCTTGCCCTTGTAATAATACTGACAACGCACTAGTAAAGTCACTAGCCACTTTATTTATATCTGCACTTCTTGTATTTAGTTCTGAAAGCTCATCATTAAGTTTGGTTAATGCATTTTTATTGTTTTTATTATTAAGGAATGTATTAACCATATCTATGTCTGAATTAATAATACTAGTGTCACTTCTTACAGTTTGAGAATCTGAAGTTAGAGTAGATAATAAGGTATTTATTTGTGATAATTGATCATCACTATAGACAATAGAGCCTTTTTTTATGTAATCTATGTAATTATCTACTTGGGATTTTTGTATGTTAATTTTCCGCATATTGTTATTATCTGAAGTTATAATTACAGCTGTTTGTTTTTTTATATCGGTTATTTCAATTAATATTTGTGCATCTGGAATATTAGCTACATTATTAGGTGCTTGGTTTTGAGCGGTATTGTTTTGTGTTGTACTGTCGGGTGCAACTGAATTACCATTGCTATCCGGTTTATCACTTCCATTAGGGACATTTACGGGCTTTTGTTTTTTACTGAAATTAGCTTTGTCTTTCATATCTTTTCCAGGTGGGTTTATTTTATCAGTAACAGCATATGAAATTACTGAAAATGTCATGACTAAAACTAATGCCATTAACAAAACTGCGGGTGATTTTATTGATTTCATTGATTTCACCTATCCTTTAATTGCTATCATCACTTGTATTTTGATTTTCATGGCCAACGTTTTTTAATGAATCATCTATGCTGGACATATGTAATTGAAAATTTGATGCTTCTTGTTCATTTATATATATTTGCTGTATTGGAACATCAGCAGCGTTGTTATTAGTTAGCTTAGGCGTATCTGTTTCAGTATCTGTAGGCACCGATTCATTAGTTTGATTTTGTGTGTTAGCACTGTTTTTGCTAATTGGATTAGGGGTAATGGACTTAGAATCTGTGCAAGCTGATAAAAAAAAGCATAAAAAAGTTACTATAATTAACGAAATTATATTTTTAAATTTCATGACAAAAATTTCCTCCATATGTTTTAACATGTTTTTTAAGTCAATTATAATATGATAAACAAGATTATGCAATTTTACTTTTTATAAGATACAAATCCAAAGAGTAAATTTAATTATATTTTATAAAGTATTTTACTCTTTAGACTTGTACTAAAATGCTAGTCTAGAAGCATTAGATGCAAAGATTTTACGCTAGCATTCATATTTAAAGTCTGGTTCGGTTTTAATTGCATAGGCGTTTCTAACTTGTCCAACCCAATTCATGAAGGCTTCATTCCAAAAAGCAGATGCAAAAAAGTCGTTTATTGTATCTTCATTTGTTAGGTCAAATATTATTATATTTAAGGGCATAGAGTTCGGGGCATAAATTCCTCCAAATATTGAATTTTGGGTTACATCTTGATTGTTGCCTTTTTCCATCATAAGCATAAGTGGTAAGCCGTGTTGAAAAGCCATTGAAGGTTCAATTTGAAGGTAAGGGCTACTCAGCCAAAAATCCTTAAAAGAATGCTGGGCTGGCGAATACTTTCTTGAAATAGCTTCCTTAACATAAACACGATGGAAGGCCACAGACATCATCCCAAAAGTACTTAGTATCATACGGCGAATAGAGATCATATTTGTTTCTGTATATTGATCAGTACCACCGAGAGTACGGGGAAAAAGAAGGTTTGATTTTACATTTTCTATAATTCTATTTAGAAAAAGCATTTGCACTTTGTTATAAGGAGTAGCATAACTTAGAAATATAGGAATTTTATATAAAGGATTGCTGGAGTCCCTAACTAAACCTATTTGAGTTTCTGTACTTAGGATAGTAGGAACTTTAGTTTTTTCATAATAATTATTTTGCATAATTATTACCTCCTTTGTCATACATAATATGAAGAATATATGTATAATGTGAGTAGGTGAAAAAATGAATTTTTATAAGTAGTATTTGGAATATTATGTCGAAAAATTTAATTTAAATATGTTTAAAATATATTGATAAAAATGGAACATATGCTATAATAAGAAATATCACATAAAAAGTTAATTAATACTGCTTAATGTATTTTTTATGTATGAATAAGGAGGTGAGGGGGATTAAATTATGGAACATGCATATATTATTTTATTTTTGGTAGGTGTTATTTATACTGTTATCACATTTTTACTTGGAGGTTTCTTTGACATTATTCATATTGGAGGTGACCTTACAGCACATATTGATGGTGGAATTGGAAGTGGTCATGGCGGAAGTGATGGAGGTAGTATTTCTCCATTAAAACCTATAACGATAGTGTCCTTTGTTACAGTGTTTGGCGGTATAGGTATTATTGGAACTAGTCATGGAATAAATCCTATAATTACATTTATCGTGGCATTTTTAATTGGACTTGTTATATCATTTTCAATATTTAGGTTTGTAATTGTACCTTTAAGTAAGGCACAAAATACAAGTGCAGTTTATCAAGATAAACTTATAGGAATGCAGGCTGTTGTCATATCTAAAATAATGGAAAATGGATTTGGTACAATAGGTTATGTTGTTAATGGAACTAAATACAATGCACCAGCACAGCATGTATCCAAAAAGTCAGTAGAGCAGGGAGAAAAAGTATTAATATATTTGATTAAGGATAAAATTTTTTATGTTGAACCGTTAGATAACTAACGGAATTTAGGGATTATGAGGAGTGGGAATATGGTATTAAACGTGTCAACATTAATTGTACCAGCTATTATTGTGGGAGTTATTATATTATTGTTTATTGGGGTCTTTTCAATGTGGAAAAGGGTGCCTCAGGATAAGGCTATGATTGTTACAGGTCTTAAAAAAAGAGTTATCACTGGTGGTGGTGGTTTTGTAGTTCCATTACTAGAAAGAACTGATAGGCTTTCTTTAGAAAATATGGAAATAGAAATCCGTATTGATGGCGCTTTAACAGGACAAGGTGTTGGAATAACTGCAGATGGAGTAGCAGTAGTTAAGGTTAAATCTGATACTGATTCTATTTTATCAGCTGCAGAACAATTTAATACCTCAAATGGTATGCAACATACACTTGAAGTTATTCAACATACAACTAAAAACGTTCTTGAAGGAAAGCTAAGAGAAATCGTATCTAAAATGACCATAGAGGAAATTTATAAAGATAGAGAGACTTTTGCTTCGCATGTTCAAGAAGTTGCAGCAGTAGATTTAGGACAACTAGGTCTAGAACTTAAAGTTCTAACTATTAAGGATATTTCAGATAGAAATGGATACTTAGAAGCACTTGGTAAACCTAGAATAGCTGCGGTAAAAAGAGATGCATTTATCGCAGAGGCAGAAGCTGCAAAGGAGACAAAAATTAAAACAGCTGAAGCAGTTAGATTAGGTGAGGCTGCTAAGCTTTTATCAGAAACTCAAATTTCTGAATCTGAAAAAGACAAAGAATTAAAGGTACAAGGATATAGACTAGAACAACAAAAGGCTAAGGCTACAGCAGATCTAGCTTATGAAATTGAAGCAAATAAAGCTAAAAAAGAAGTTACAGAAACTGAGGTTCAAGTTCAAATAACAAGAAAAGAAAAAGAAAAGGAACTTACAGAAGCTACACTACAAATTGAAATTACAAGAAAAGAAAAAGAAATAGAAATTGCCGAAAAAGAAGCCTTAAGAAAAGAAAAAGAATTGGAAGGTACAGTTCGAAAAGAAGCAGAAGCAGATAACTACAAACAGGGAAGAATTGCAGATGCAGTGAAATACACACAAATTGCAGATGCAGAAGCAGGGGCAAGACTTATAGAACTTCAAGGTAAAGCAAAGTCTGAAGCATTAAGACTTCAAGGTATGGCAGAAGTTGATATAATTAGAGAAAAAGGAAAAGCTGAAGCTGAGGCTATGATGAAAAAAGCTGAAGCGTACAAGCAATACAATGATGCAGCTATGACTCAAATGATTATAGAAAAACTTCCAGAAATCGCAAAAGCTATTTCTGAACCTTTATCTAAAACTGAAAAAATTGTTATTGTTGACAATGGTTCGGGTTCAGGGAAAGGCAATGGTGCATCTAAGGTTACTGGTTATGTAACTGATATTATGGCACAATTACCTGAAACCGTTGAAGCATTAACCGGTGTGAATATAATGGATTTATTAAAGAAATCAGCAGATAAAAGTAACAAGGATAATGTTAAAGAGATTAGTGATAAAGAAACTGTGACGCAGGCTAAAATTTAAGAGGAAGAAGTTAGACAGGACAAGTTAAAATTTTTAGGAATGTATGTAGAGCTATTTAGAAAAATCAGCATGCATTCCTATTTTATTACACAGTATTTTTATTATCTATACTAAGTCACGCAGAATAAATTAAACATTAAATTTTTATTTATTTGAGCAATTCACTTTTTAGTATAATATTTATAAATTCAGCCATTTCACTAGGTGTTTTCTTTGCACCATCATGTACCCATTTAATAATCATATTCCAAAATCCTCCGGCACTAAAAGCTAATACATATTCTAATGTATTGTTATCTTCATAATCTTCTTTATTCCCTATGATTTTTTTATGAATTTCAGGTAAATATTCACTAAATCTTTGCAATAACATATATAATAGATCATTTTTTTCCATTAAAATTAGAAAATCTAAATGGTTATTCCAAAAATTAAAGTAAACTTTACCAACATTCATTACATTTATTATTTTTTCTTGTTTTAATAGATCAACATATTCACTAAATAATTTTTTTATATACATATCTAATATATCGTCCTTAGAATCAAAATTTCGATAGAAAGTACGTCTAGCAAGTTGTGCTACAGATGTTATTTCTGTTATTGTTATTTTACTGTAGGGCTTTTCCCATAATAATTTTAATAGTGATTCAATAATCCATTCCTTGGATTGTAATGATATTGGATTAACTTTGTATATTTTTTCCATAAAAAACCTCCATAGAATTTATTGACACAAACTTTCTATATTTGTAGCACTTGAACCAAAGCCATTGACTACTATTTATAAAAGATATTATACTAATAATTGTTAAGTGGCGCAAGTGAGACATATTATTTATAATAAAGGGAGGTAATTTTTATGAAAATATTATTCATGTACATTTGGCTTTTTCCCATACTTTTTATGATTCATGACTTTGAAGAGATTTTTATGGTTAATGCCTGGCAGCAAAAAAATAAACATTATATTGAAAGTAGAAAGGATAAATATATTCCATATAATTTTAAAGCTTCTACTGCAGCGTTCTCAATTGGCGTAGATATAGAATTTGCACTTATATCAATAGTTACTATAATTTCATATCTACTTAATAGTTATGTTATTTGGTTTGGATTATTTATTGCTTTCGTTGTACACTTATTTCTTCACATAATCATGTGTATAAATTTTAAAGGATATGTGCCTGGAGTTATCACAGGTACAATAGTTATTCCTGTTTCTTGTTTTATGATATATAGGATCTATATTTTACTTAACTTTAATATGATAATTTTTTTATTTTCGATATTAATAGGTACTTTATTTATGTTAGGAATGATATATGTTCTGCATAAAGCAACAAAAAAATTTAATTATTGGTTAGAAAGGTATAATACCAGTTATAGATAAAATTTAAATTTGATTACAAATTAAGCCTAATAAATGAAACTATTAAAAACTTTAAGTATTTTAAATAGTTTCATTTATTAGGTAATTATTTGTTGAACAAATTAGGATATTGTTGTTTATCAAATAACATCTATGCATTTATAGATATTCGTTCACTTTTCTTTAAATTATTAAATACTAGATTATAGGACATATTTATAAAAAATTTTATTTGGTCATCTGAAATTTCTTCGCCTAGGGTTATTGAATTCCAATGTTTTTTATTAAGATGATACCCTGGCTCTATAGATTTGTAGTCTCGCCGAAGATCTATTGACATGATTGGATCACATTTTAAACTTATTTTTAGAATGGTATTTCTAATGCTTGTAAGTAAAAACATTTTAGAACCTACATATATGACTAAAGTATCTTCATCAAAAGGAAATTTTTCACTTACTCCGTTTTTTGTGCTACAAAATTTTCTTATCTCATCTAAGTTCATATACATTATCATCCTTTTTTTATTTATAGTATACACTAGTGGAAAAAAAATTATAAAGAAATAAAGAATTTAAAGAATAATAATGCACATAATAGATTTAAGCATCTTAAAAAAATAGCTAGTCAGAGTGCTAGTCCATTTTCCTATAGATGCTTTATTAATTATGTTAAGGGGAACTAATATGTGCAAAAATGCTAAAGTTTTATTACTTGTAAGTGCTTTATTCGCTTTTTCTATGGGATTATCTAATATATTTATCAATGTATTTTTTTGGAGAGAAACCAATAATTTTATGGTAATAGCCATATATAATTTAATAATTAATATTACTACTCCAATCACATTTATAGTGGCAGCAATATTATCAAAAAAGAAAAATGGTATATGGTCTTTAAGATTAGGATTATTCATCTACGCACTTTTTTTTGCTCTAATATTATATATAGGTAACAAAGGAACTGCATATATATATGGACTTGGGCTTATAGATGGAATAGCAGCTGGTTTTTATTGGCTACCATTTAATGTTTTATGCTGTGATTTTACTAGCACTAACAACAGAGATACTTTTAATGGACTAAATGGAGGGCTCTCTGGGCTTGCGGCAATTGTGGGACCAATAAGTGCTGGGTTTACAATCAGCAGATTTAGTGGACTCACAGGATATAGAATAGTGTTCACCTCTACCTGTATTATATTTATTGTACTTGTATTAATTAGTACAGTTTTTAAATGTGGTGATTATTCTGGTTCAGTTGACTTTAAAAAGGCATTTGGAAGTAATGGTGAAGGCTGGAAAACTATTAGAAGGGCAACGTTTTTCTGGGGATTTAGAGATTCAGTAATGGTTTTTCTTATAAATATATTGGCAATTCAAACATTAAAAAAGGAGCTTACCCTAGGAATAATTGCGCTAGTTGCAGCACTAATTACTTCAATTTCATATGTGCTTGTTCAAAAGATAATAAAGCCTCCAAATAGACGAAAATCAATATTGTTTGGAATTATAGGATCATTTTTTGCAGTTTGGCCATTAATTATAAATATAAGTTTTAATACATTATTAGTATATGCTATAATTGATGCATTTTGTCTCCCATTTTTTATGGTGCAACTATCTTCTGCAACTTTTAATGTTATAGATACTCATGAGGATAGGGATAAAAGAATTGAATATATGATAAATAGGGACATGGTATTAAATGGAGGAAGAGCTATTAGTGTAAGTATGTTGATATTATTGTTATTATTTTTTAAGAACCCCTCCACACTAAAATTTTATTTGATATTTTTGGCGATAATGCCTTTGATCTCCGGATCAATTTTACGAAGAATAAAGGGCGTTCTATGATAAAAAACATAAAAATAAAACAAATCCATTTATAATGTATTTGTTTTATTCTCTTATAACAAATAAAACTATGGTTTGTTTATCTGTTTATAAAGATTATACAGGCTATGAAAATAACATAAAATATAGCGTTCATAGATAATCTTTTGGCAGATATACAATGTTTTTTTAAATTAAGCCATATAGCTATAATAGCAATAAAGGTTATTATGGCTGAAATAATAAGTGATGTATCAAATAACCAAGGTGTAAATATAATACCTAATGCACTTGGTATTGTAGCTTGAATCATCATGGATCCACTTATGTTTGCAAGAGCAAGTTTTTCTTTACCTTGTCTTACCCATATAACTGCATTAACTATCTCAGGTAATTCTGTTGCTACAGGGCTTAGCAGCAATGCGACTAAATGTGCAGGCATTCCAAGTGCCACACTTAGAGATTCTAAATTATGTACAAATAATTGTGATCCAAGAAATATGAATATAAGTGCTAATAATGTTTGAGTTAATATCATTGATTTCGGGGGAGTTTTGCTTTTAGGACATAGTTTTAAAGGTTCTAATTTCTCTGTTGTTTCCTCAACCTCAGCACTCATTTCTTTATAAAAATAAAGAGCATAGGCACCTAAAAACAGAAAACCTAGCCATGGTTTTATTGAAAAGGCTACAAGACCTAAAAAAACTTTAAAAGCAAAAATTCCCATGAACCAGACTTGATCTCTAGCAAGTTTTTTATTGTTAAACTTTAGGCAACTGCCAGATGTCCTCTTTCCAGTGAATAATATTATACTAATTCCAACAATGGCATAGGCAAGGGTACTTAAAACTAGTGGTCCCCCAAGTGCTGCACCAACCCCAATATCTTTTTGACTAGATGTAGTACCAAATACTACAGCTATGAAGGTCACAATACTTTCAGGTAAAGCCGTACCAAAAGCTGCAAGAACTGTACCTACTGCATTTTGAGAAATATTAAAGGCTTTCCCAACCCATTCAACACCATTTACAAATAGCTCACTGCTAAAATATATAATCAGTGCAGCTGCAAGCATAACTAAAATATTTATAGCCATGTTGATTCTCCTTTCATAAAAAAAATAAAAGACCTCTAGCATGTTAAAATAAACACGCCAAAAGTCTCGTTTCGCATTTCCGCGGATATTGCCAGGCATGAGGAACCTTTCGAAAAAAACAGACTATAAACTAGTCTATTCTATTTCAAGTGCCTTAAAGCCAATATGTTGACAATATCTAGTAAACTACTCCCTTTTGTTATTAAGAAATATGTGACATTCCTCCTATTATACTAATATAACTTTTTTGTGTCAATATATAAAATAATAAGATTCATTTATATAATTTTGCCCATACTTTTTACATAGTCTTTGAAGTACTAATTTAATTTTGTCCTTATTCAGTAAAGGTTCCTCTAATAAATTGAAAAAAATCTCTTTTTCTTTCATTGTAGTATATTTTTTCACATAACCATATACATGCTCAGCGGTATTTATAAAATTTCCTTGGCTAAAAGGTAGCAGTAGTGCCTGATCTATGGCTTCATAAATATTAATCATAGTATTAGGAGAATTTACAATTTTACTGCAATACTTATAATTTGTATAGTTCTTTTCCATAACAGAATACTTATATTTTGCCCACTGAGAATATTTTATTGAAGGACTTGGATGCAGATTAAGGATATTGACACATTTTAAAGCAGATAATTCTTTATCTTTAACTTCAAGCATTATATCAACTTTTAAGTGATGGATTTGCCCTAGATATTCAATGAAATTTTTTGTTATCACAAATTTAGAATGAGAACCGTTTTTTTTATTAGCATCCTGTTCTGAATAATGCATTTTTATGGCACCATCATTTTCAGTCCAGGTTGAAGCAACTTCACTTAAAATTTCATCCAAAGTGAGATCACAGGGATTTAGTTTATTATGAAGATTATCAAATATAGCGGGTATTTTAAGGATTTTGCAGAGAGCTATAACATCCTTTATAGTGTAACTTTTATCATCATTTTCTAAAACTAGCCGTTTTTTTAGTGAGGGAGATAATCTATTAAAACCTGAAATAAATCGTTTGACTGCGGTAGGTTTATCTCCATAAACTCCACCAAGATGAAGTGTTATTTTATTTGTGTAATCAACCTTTAAAGCATCTAAAAATCTGCAATGGTATTCTAGGTCTAATATGCTTTTTGTGACTACTGATTCTTTTGTAGAATTTAAAACTGTATATTGACCTGGATGCATAGAAACTCTAATATCATTCTCATTTATGAAATTACCTATGTTTTCAAGCTCATATTTAAATGTATCCCACCACTTTATATTATTTACCTCATGGCCCCCAAAAGGTATTATATCTGAACTAATTCTAAAAAAGTATATATTGTTTTTTATATTCCAATCTAGAATACTTTTTAAATCTTTTAAATTTTCGTTTACACATTCATTAAATTTTTCTTCAGTGAAATTTTTTAATATTGTACTTCTAGAGGTTCTATATTGCAGGCTGATTGGACTGCAAGCGTATCCTATTTTGTAATTAAGCATTGACGTCACACCTTTCTTTAGGCATCTTGAGAAAAATAACTGGTGAGTATGCTATTCTATTTCCTTTTACAATACTGTTACTCATCAGTATTGTAGTCTAAAATTATAACACAAGTAAATATTTTTTTGTATTTTTTTGAAAATTACTGGATAAAAGGGTAGAATAGAACAAGTGACAAGCTAAATTTGAGGTGAGAGGATTTTAATTATGATAATATATAGTTTTAATATGTTAACTATGCTCATGGAGAGAGCCATGTGGCTACTAGTAATGCTATTTGTAGTCACAAGAATAAAAGGTTTTAGAGAAATATTTCAAAAAGAGAAATATGAAAAAAAGGACATAGCAATTATATGTACTATATTTTCAGCTTTTGCTATTTTTGAAACGTATTCCGGTATTAAGGTAGATGGATCTTTATTAAACATAAGGACGATAACGATAGTATCCAGTGGTATATTATTTGGACCCGAGGTAGGAATAATAACAGGACTAGTGGCAGGTAGTCATAGATTTTTAATAGATATTCATGGAGTAACCTCACTTCCATGTCTTATAACAAGCATAGTAGCTGGAATATCATCAGGATACATAAATAAAAAAATTTCAAGAAAATATTTGTACATAGCAGGAATTTCCCTTGGTATGGTTTGTGAAGTATTAACTATGATTCTTATATTAATAATGACAAAACCATATACACTTGGATTAAGCATAGTTTCAAAAATAGCTTTGCCAATGATACTTGGAGAAGTAAATGTAGGCTTTATTATACTTTTAATGCAGTTTGTAGATGACGAAAAGGAAATGATAGCGGGTCAGCAGTCAAAGCTGGCACTAGATATTGCCAATGAGACATTGCCCTATTTTAGAGATATAAATAATGAAGCCCTAAGAAAGATATGTACTATAATTAAAGAACATATGCAGGCAGATGCTGTATCTATAACTGATAAAATCCATGTACTTGCTTACGTGGGCGTTGATGAGGATATATATAATGTTGCTGATAAAGAAATAAATGGAGCAACTAAAGCCGCAATTTTAAACAATAAAATATTAATAAATAATGACAATACAAAAAATGATCACAGAAATTTAAAATCCGCAATAATAATACCTTTTGAAGATAAAAATGGGGTAAGCGGTACCTTGAAAATATATTACAAAAATTCCAATAAGATAACTTATTCTATTAAAGCACTTTCAACTGGTTTATCACAAATAATATCAACTTTAATGGAAGTGTCTAAGATTGAACAGATACGGGAAACCGCAAATAAGGCTGAAATTAGAGCCTTGCAGAGGCAAATAAACCCACACTTTTTGTTTAATGCGCTAAATGCAATAACTTCATTTATTAGAATAAATCCTGATAAGGCAAGGGAACTTATTATAAATTTATCAAACTATTTAAGGTATAATCTTGAAATTAATGATGGGTTAATTGATATAAAAAAAGAACTTAAGCAGGTTATGGATTTTGTGGAAATAGAAAAAGCCAGGTTTGGAGATAAGATTAATCTTGTTTATGAAATTGATGATGTAAATATAAAAGTACCTAGTCTTATAATACAACCCATAGTGGAAAATGCAATAATTCATGGTATTCTGCCTGAAAAAGGTTCAGGAACGATAAAACTAAGCGTGAAAAATTGTGAGGATAAAAGCGTAAAAATCATAATTGAGGATACTGGAATTGGTATAAGTGAAGAAATAATTCATAAGGTTTATAGTGGAAATATGCCTGAAAATAAAATTGGTTTATACAATGTTCACTTGAGGCTTAAACTTATGTATGGTGAAGGCATAAATATAGAAAGATTAGAAAAAGGAACAAAAATGGAATTTTTTATTAGGAGATGAGAGTGTGAAATGTATAATAGTTGAGGATGAATTTTTGGCTAGGGAAGAATTAAAATATTTTATCAAAAATTTCAGTAATATAGAAATAGCTGGGGAATTTGAAGATGGAATAGATGTATTAAAATTTATACAAAAAAATAAGGTTGATGTCATATTTTTAGATATTAATATAAGATCTGTGGATGGGGTAGTTATTGCAAAAAATATCAGTCAATTTTCTGAAAAACCATATATTGTTTTTATAACAGCATATAGAGAACATGCTGTTGAAGCTTTTGAAATAGAAGCCTTTGACTATATATTAAAACCCTATGATGAATCAAGAATTAGATCAATGCTTAAAAAACTTGAACTTAGTTATAATGCGAAAAATGGAAATAATCATGCAATTATAAATAGAATAAATCTGTTTAAAAATGATAAAATAATAGTTACAAATGTGGATGATATATATTATTGTGAGGCAAAGGAGAGAGAAACCAGTGTACTAACAAAAGACGAAGAATATCTGATGAAAATGTCTATATCAGAATTTTATGACACCCTGCCAAAGGAAATGTTTTTTAAATGTCATAGATCATATATTGTAAATATTACTAAAATAAAAGAAATAATACCTTGGTTTAATAACACTTATAACTTAAGGCTTAAGGATATTCCAGAAGAAATCCCCGTTAGTAGAAGCAATGTAAAAAAATTCAAGCAGTTGATGAATATATAAATGCATCCTATGTAACTATAATAGCATCTCACTCATAAACAGACATCTCCCTTAAATATAGATATATACTTACATCAAGACAAAGAAAACTAGATGAAAAGGTTTATATTATAACATTTATATAAGGGGAGTGAGGGTAATGTTAAAAATTCAAAAAACATCTCAGAACAGACTTTTAATATTATTAGGTACCATAGTTACTCAAATAGGACTTGGAACAATCTATACATGGAGTTTATTTAATCAACCTCTTGCGGATAAGTTTGGTTGGCAGTTAAGTAGTGTATCAGTTACTTTTTCAATTACTAGTTTTGCATTGGCATTTTCAACTCTATTTGCAGGGAGAATTCAAGATAAAATTGGAATAAGAAAACTTATAACTTTTGCAGGCATAATACTTGGTGGTGGACTTATATTAACATCTAAAGTAAACTCGCTAGCAATGCTTTATTTAACAGCTGGTGTGATCGTGGGCGCTGCAGATGGAATAGCATACATAACTTCACTCTCAAATTGTATAAAATGGTTCCCTGAGAAAAAAGGTCTTATATCAGGAATTTCTGTAGGATCCTATGGTATTGGAAGCTTAATATTTAAATATATAAATTCAGGTGTAATGAGTTCAAAAGGAGTTACAGTAGCATTTTTATGCTGGGGTATTATAGCATTTGTATTGGTAGTTGGTGGCGCACAACTTCTAAAAGATGCACCAGACGTGAAAGAAGTTGCTAGTAATAAATCTATGGTAGAAGATTTATCGCCAAGACAAATGTTAAAGAAAAAAGAATCATATTTGCTATTTATCATGATGTTTACAACCTGTATGAGCGGGCTTTATCTTATAGGAATTGTTAAGGATATAGGGGTACAACTCGTAGGGCTTACACCACTAGTAGCTGCAAATGCAGTAGCAATGGTAGCAATTTCTAATACTGCAGGAAGAATTATTTTAGGAACTTTATCAGATAAAGTTGGCAGACTTAAAGTTGTAATATTTGGCTTCGCTATAATGGCTACAAGTGTAATTATTATGAGTACAGTTCATATGAATTTTGCAATATTCTTTGCCTGTGTTGCCGGAATTGCATTTTGCTTTGGTGGTAACATCACTGTTTTCCCAGCAATTGTTGGAGAGTTCTTTGGACTTAAAAATCACAGTAAAAATTATGGAATAATATATCAAGGTTTTGGACTCGGAGCTTTGTCAGGATCAATTATTGCAAGTATGGTAGGCGGATATAAAATAACGTTTATGATTATAGGTGTAATGTGCATAATTTCAATTGCTATAGCTCTTACAATAAAGAGACCAGAGGCAAAAGCAATAATGAAAACAAAGACAAAACTTTCGGGTAAAAGAAGAACTGCATAATTTAATAAGACTTGAAGGGTTAATTTCAATATGGTATAATTTAAAAAGGTCAATTTGTATAATTAGGAGAAAAATATGAGGAATTTAATTAAAGTACTAGTATTAACTTACCATCACCATTGTTAGGACTTGTATCATGGGTAAAAATAGCCATAGATACCAGTCTGGTTTAACTGGAATTGTATCTATGGTGATGGCGCTTTAATTAAATTATTGGTAGCCGTGCAGGTATGATTCTGCACGGCTTTTTTATGTATTAAGGAGGAGAAAAAGATGAATAATAAAATTATCAAACCATCAATATTATCAGGTTTCATGGAATTATTGCCTAAAGAACAAATAGAATTTAATAGAATTATGGATATCATAAAAAACAATTACGAAAAAGGTGGATTTGTACCCATTGATACGCCAGTAATGGAAAAGAGTGAAATACTTCTTGCCAAAGGAAGCGAAGAAACTGATAAACAAATTTATAGGTTTACAAAAGGAAGTAATGATATATCATTAAGGTTTGATCTAACGGTTCCATTTGCTAGATACGCATCACAACATATGGAAAATCTTGTTTTTCCATTTAGAAGATACCAGATTGGAAAAGTGTATAGAGGGGAAAGAAATCAAAAAGGACGTTATCGTGAATTTTATCAATGTGATATAGATGTTATTTCAAAGGGAGAACTAAGCCTTGTAAATGATGCTGAACTTCCAAGTATAATCTGTTCTATATTTAAAGAAATAGGATTACCTGCATTTAAAATACATATAAATAATAGAAAAATTTTAAATGGTTTTTTCAAATCATTAAATGTGGCAGATGCAACAAATGTATTAAGAATCGTGGATAAATTGGATAAAATAGGCGAAGATGCAGTGGCTAAAGAGTTAACAACTATTGGACTTCTTGCAGATATTGTGGATAAAATAATATCTTTTATAAGTATAGCTGGAGACAAATCAAAAATTTTAAATGAGCTTAAAGCATTAAATATTGAAGAGCCAACTTTTAAAGAAGGCCTGGAGGAAATTGAAATTGTAAGCCATTACTTAGAATGCTACGGAGTTACGGAAGAAAACTATGTTATAGATTTAAAGATAGCTAGAGGATTAGATTATTATACAGGTACGGTTTACGAAACAATACTTGAGGATTTTAAAGGTATAGGATCAATATGTTCAGGTGGCCGTTATGATAACTTAGCTGAATATTATACTAATGAAAAACTTCAAGGTGTGGGAATGTCTATAGGAATAACACGATTATTTTCTCAGCTTAAGGATATAGGTATTCTAAAAGAAGAAACATTACCATCGACATTAACAAAGGTTTTAGTAGTACCAATGGATGAAAATATGGATTATGCCATCTCCATTATGAATAAATTAAGAAATGAAGGTATTAACTCTGAAGTTTATCTTGAAAAGAATAAATTTGGTAAAAAACTTACCTATGCAAATAATGCAGGAATTCCTTATATAGTTATAATAGGTGAAGAAGAAATTAAAAGTGGAATTCTGACTTTCAAAAATATGGAAACCGGAGAGCAAGAAAAGCTTAGTGCTCAGGAAATTTTGAATAGGGTGAAATGATTTTTGGATTTTAATGTCTTAATAATTTCTTAAAGCTCAAATAAGAAATTATTAAGGCTTTTTTTAACTGGATATTTTAGTTTATTTGTTGAACTTTCTTCTATAGTCACATTTTTGACATAGAGGTTCAACCACATTTCTATTGGAAAAACCATCATATAATGCATTTGACCGCTTATTTTCTATAATTTCATCAAAGTGACTATGTTGTATATTACCTAAATTAATTATGCCTTCACCATCAAGACAACAAGGAACTACGCTGCCATCCACTAGAATAGCAACTTGATCCCTTAGCCCATAACAAAAACCACATACATTTCCATCGCTTTCATTTATGTCAGGCCAATTAAAAAGTGAGGACTGATTTAGATAGATGTTTGGAGCAAGGGTTATACCACGAGCTATGCCTAGCTTTTCTTTTATCTTGTAATCAAGATTAAAAGTATCTTCTATTTGTCTAAGAATGTACTTATTAGTTTCTTCACTAAGGTTAATGTTGTTGTCCTCACTTAGATTCCATAACCTAAGGGAAGAGATTATATTTGTATTTTTTGAGGCTTCTTTGGCAAAGATTAAAATATCATCTAAATATTTTTCTTTAGTGGTGGTTTTTAGGTTTGCATCAAAGCTATGAAGTGAAAAATTCACTTGCCTTAAAGCAGGTTTATTTAGCATTAGTTCCTTTGAACTTTCTATAAGTGTGCCATTGGTAGTTATATTTACTTTATAACCATAAGCATATGCCATATCTAAAAATGTACCTAGTAGCGGATGCATACAAGGTTCTCCTTTAACATGAAAATATATTTGATCAGAATAATTTTTTATTTCACTTAGTATTTTTTCAAATAGTTCAATTTTCATAAATTCAGGATTACGTTCTGAACTGGGACAAAATTCGCAATTTAAATTACAAACATTAGTTATTTCTATATAAGTCTTCTTAAATTTTTTCATTAGTAAAATCTCCTCGTATTGAATAAAGTGTTATACTTAACGTCAAGTAGATAAAAAATCATGTTACTATGCAAATCATATTATAAGAAATATAATTATTATTAGCAAGAAAAATAATATATGTGGAGGGTTCAAATATGAAAACTTTTGAAGAATATAGCATAAAATCACTAAAACTTAAAAATAGAATAGTAATGCCACCTATGTGCATGTATTCAGCAGATAATTCTGGCAATGTAAATGATTTTCACATTAATCATTATACTACAAGATCTTTAGGCGGAGTTGGGTTTATAATAGTTGAATCAACAGGAATAACACCTAATGGAAGAATTAGTGACAATGATTTAGGCATATGGGATGATAAACATATAGAAGGTTTAAAAACTTTAGTACAAGGTGTAAAAAAATATGGTGCTAAAATAGGAATACAATTAAATCATGCAGGTAGAAAATACCTGGGTAGTTCTGGACAGCCTTTAGCGCCTAGTGCTGTTAGTTATGATGAAAAGTATAAGCTACCTAAAGAGCTTACTAAGCTTGAAATAAAGGAAATTATATTGAAGTTTAAAGAGGCAGCAGTTCGAGCAGATAAAGCAGGGTTTGATGCCATAGAAATACATGCTGCACATGGATATTTAATAGATCAATTTTTATCTCCACTTTCTAATTTAAGACAAGATGGGTACGGCAAAACTACAGAAAATAGAGCTAGATTTTTAAAGGAGATTCTTGTGGCAGTAAAGGAAGTTTGGCCTAAAGGAAAACCAATATCTTTAAGAGTATCCGCTGAAGATTATAAAAAAGGTGGAATGTCAACGAAAGAAATGGTTCAAATTATAAATATAGTGAAAGAATATGTGGATGTTGTACACGTTAGTTCCGGTGGACTTGTTCCGGCACATATAAATCTTTATCCAGGTTATCAGGTGAATTTTTCTGAGACTATAAAAAGGGAGTGTAATATCCCAACTATAGCAGTAGGATTAATAACGGAAATAGATATGGTAGAAGAGATACTATCAAACCGAAGAGCTGATTTAGTTGCTTTAGGAAGAGAGTTACTAAGAAATCCTTTTTGGGTACTTAATAAAGCAAAGGAAAAAAATATAGATATTGAGTTGCCAGAACAATATAAACGCGCTTTTTAGTGGATAGTGACAAGAAAATACTGGATTTTTGTGAAATGTTTTTAATTTCTAGGATAATGTTAAGTACTTCTATCTTTGCATAGCAATATTATAATATTGCAAGAGATGCAAAGGAGATGAACTACATGGATAAATCCTGTTTTAGGGTAAACTTACCATACCCTGAGGTATGTATTGATAGAAAAAATAAATGCTATGCTGCTTTACTTTTAGACAATTACGCATCTTGTGTTAGTGAATATACAGCCATCGCACAATATATTTATGCTCATCTTGTCACTTGTAATGAATGCATTCAAGATGTATTTTTAGGGATTGCCCAGGTGGAAATGTGTCACTTAGCTTTACTTGGAGATGTTATTGTTGATTTGGGGGTTAAACCTAAATTTATTAGTGGTTGTGGTGAAACTTGGTGTAGTAGTTTTGTACCTTATGGTTGTAGTACGGAAGAAAGGCTAAAGCTTGCAATAAACAGTGAATACCAGGCAATACTTCAGTATGAAAAGCATATCGTAAAAATAAAAAATTGTAGCATACAAAATCTTTTAGAAAGAATTATTTTGGATGAAAAACTTCACGTGAAAATATTTAAAGAACTACTATGTGAATATCAGCATTAATATTGGGTTTAGAGTAGTACCAGGAAATGGTGCTACTCTTTTTTAGTCTAACTAGTTCACAAATTAATATAAATAGAGGAATTAAATCTATGGAATATGCTTAAAATAAATTCAAGTATTTTTGTTAGGGTGTGGTAAATTGAAAAATAAAGCAATTCATTATTTACTAATAATAAACTTGGTACTTTTGGCATTGATGTTTTTAAGCAAAATGCAATTTTTAAGAAAGCTTGTTATAACTGTGGATAAAACGGTTATAATTCCATTATTTTTATCTATTTTAATATATTATATAATAAGACCTCTAAATCTAATTTTTATTCATAAAGGAATAAGTTATGGAAAATCTAGTATGTTAACTCTGCTTATTTTCATATTTATTTTAAGTGGTGTTGGAGCTTATTTTGGAAAATATATTTATGAACAATTTTATCAAATAAGCAGTGAGCTTATTGAAATAATAAATGATAAAAACAAGATACATGAAACAATAAAATGGATAGATAATTTTATAAATTTGAATGAAATGTATTCTTTGTTAACTGGTATGGTGAAGGGATATATGGGTAGCTTAGGACAAATAACCAAAAAGGTAGTAGGATATTTTATGAATACCTTTTCTGCTGTGCTACTAATAATAATAATGGTGTACTATTTATTATGTGATGGTCATAAGCTCCATGATAAAATATTGGTGGTTACAAAAGATAATAATAAGAAAAAATTAATATCCAAACTGCTAAATGATAGTGATGATATATTAAATCATTATGTTACAGGTCAAGCTAAAGTAGCATTGTCACTAGCAATGTTGATTTTTATTGGGTATAAAATAATAGGGATGCCAGATGCAATCTTGCTTGCCTCTATAACTTTTATTTTAGCATTTATACCATTTGTAGGATTTTTTATAGCAATGATAATTCCAGTAGTTATTGCAGTGAGCATGGGGATATCTATGCTTATAAAACTTATGGTTGTGTTTATAGTTGTTCAAACCTTAAAAGGAAGAGTTGTTGTACCTATAGTCATGTCTAAGAGCATGAATATACATCCATTAACAGATATAATTTTAGTAATACTTGCAGTGGCAGTGTTTGGACCTTTTGCTGCTTTTGCAGTGGTTCCAGTATATGCAATCTTAAAAAATATAGTTTTGACTATGAGTGGAAATAATCAAAACATTTAGATAGAACTATGTTTTAGTGTTACCCACATGTGTAAAGTTGCATATATTATAGTGAGATCAAAAAAAAGGAGAAAAACCATGTATTACTGTAATTACTACAGACATCAGGAGCCAGAAGGAACATACAATGAGAACAGCGACGAATTTTACAATGACTATGATTCACAGCAATATGACGATTTTGAGATTCCACCTTTCTGCCCATATAGATATTCTTATTCTGAAGAGGGTGAAAGGGGTAGACAGACTGGCCCAGGCTATCCAGTATACCCTGGAAGTCAGCAGCATGGATCACATCACCAATCGCCTCCAAGACCACCACAAGGACAACATCAAGGATCACCTCCAGGACCACCACCAACAAAAGCACCTGTTAAATCACAAAAGAGTGGTGAAGCAAATCTAAAGGCTGTTGATCCAGGTGCATTAAGACCTTGTATATATAGATATGTTTATATTTGGCCTAGAAGAGGGAAATCCTTTTGGGCTTGGCTTACCTATATAGGCAGAGAGTCTGCATCAGGTTATAAGTGGAATGGTCATAGATGGATATACTTTGGAATTGATTTAAGGGATATTCAAAGTTTTCAATGTTATTAAAATATACTTTTAAAAATTTTACCATCATATAGTTACATTTATATGGTTTAGTAAGTTGACTTTTAAGACTCAATTTATTAAGATAAATAGATAAAGTATCTTAATAAAATAACTAATCCGTGCGTTAATCTATTTTTCATTCAGATTGCTAGAGTGAAACCTCCACCTAGGTTGGAAGTTTCACTTTATAATGTTATCCGAATGTTAGTTCATAAAATCACCTTTTTCACAATAAAATGAAAAATTAATTGGGGGACAAGAATGTTTGAAATTAAAAGTTCTAAACTAGCATTAAATACAATTTCTATTTATAGAAACTTACTAGAGGATACCGTGATTAAAAAGCTTAAAGCATTACTTGATTATATTAGTGGTGATGAGAAGCAGCTATCTATAGTTCTTGATCTTTATAATGAATTTTTTTATAATTTAGCTCAAAGTGAGGCAAACTCTTTAGAAGAACATATTATAGATAAAATTTTATTTGATGAAAATCCATTTTCTAAGGGATTTGATAACTATAAGCCAAGTAATAAAAGAGATTTCATAAAAGCAGCAGTACATATAGATTTAGAAAATCTTCAGCTACTATCAAGAGTAAATCCTAGGACTATTAAAAACTACTTATCAAGTTATTTTAGTGAAAATGAATTCAAATATATTATTCAAAAATTACCCGAATGGACTGCTAAATGTTCAGAGTGTAATACAGATGATTATCCAGAACATATAAATATTATAAAGAAAAAATTATGTGTTGCAAGTAGTTGGTCAGAATTTACAGAGGAGCTTGAAGTCTTCCATAAAAACTATGGTTATGGAGCATTTGCTGAGTATAGGGCTTTTGTTTGGGAGCGCGCAAATGGAAAAGGTTACTTTAATGGAATAAAGAAGCCAGATTCAGTTGAAATAGAAGATCTTATTGGATATGAGGTAGAGAGATCTGTAATTATAGAAAATACAGTGCAATTTCTAAATGGATATTCTGGAAATAATGTGCTTTTACATGGGGATAGAGGAACCGGAAAATCATCAACGGTAAAAGCAATATTAAATAAGTATTATACAGAAGGACTTAGAATGATTGAAGTTCCAAAGGCTTATCTTACAGACTTTCCTGACATAATAAGAAATTTAAAGGATAGAACACAGAGGTTTATAATTTTTGTAGATGACCTAGTGTTTGGCGATGATGAAGAGAGTTACACAGCACTTAAGGCAATACTAGAAGGAGGTCTTGAGAGTAAATCTTCAAATATTTTAATATATGCCACTTCTAATAGAAGACATCTGGTAAAAGAATATTTTAGTGAGAGGTTAGGAAATAATGGCGAAGAAGTTCATTCTGGAGATAGCGTTCAAGAAAAACTATCTCTTGCAGATAGATTTGGTATAAACGTTGTATTCTCTTCACCAGATCAGAAAAAATATTTAGAAATTGTGGACGGCATTGCAGCAAAAAGAAATCTGAATATTGATAGAGACGTTTTGCATAGTGAAGCTAAAAAATGGGAACTTTGGTATAATGGTCGTTCCGCAAGAACAGCTAGGCAATTTGTGGATTGGATAGAGGGACAGGGGACAAGTGAGAAGTGACAGGTGAGAAGTTAAAATCGTTAATTTTCATAGAGTGATTTTATGGAATTAAGAAAAAAACGCCTATTTAAAATATAAAATACAATAATAGCTAAAAACCATTGACAACAATACTTTTACGTAATAAAATTTGTTAAAAATAAGTAAAGTTATAGTTAGTGAAATATAGAAGTATGTATATCCTTCATCCTTATCTGGGGATGAGGGAATTTTATATATCATGAAATTAGACATGTTGAAAAAATAGGGGGTTTTTAAATGAGATTGAGTGGGGCTGAAATCACAATAAAACTTTTAGAGAGATTAGGGATAGATGTTATTGCTGGAATTCCCGGTGGAACAAATCTTCCACTTTATGATGCAATGTATAGTAGTGGAATAAAACACATATTAGCCAGACATGAACAAGGTGCTGCGTTTATTGCCCATGGGATAGCTCGGTCAACAGGAAAGGCAGCAGTATGCTTTGCAACATCTGGTCCAGGAGCAACAAATCTTTTAACTGGAATTGCTGATGCAAAACTTGATTCTGTGCCAATAGTTGCTATAACAGGTCAAGTGTCCTATGACTATGTGGGAACTGATTCTTTTCAAGAAGTGGACACATACGGGCTAACAGTACCAATAACAAAACATAATTTTTTTGTCAGATCTGCTGAGGAACTTTTTCATGTTATTCCTGAAGCTTTTAAAATTGCAGAAGAAGGCAGAAAAGGACCTGTTTTAGTTGATATCCCTAAAAATGTGCAAACAGAAGAGGTAGAATTTGAAAAATGGCCTGAACTTAATGTTGAAATCCAGATTAATACTATTGATGAAGCGTTAATTAAAGAAGCTGCAAAGATGATAAATGATTCAGATAAACCAATTTTATATATTGGTGGTGGAATTACAAATTCAGATTCTTCAGAAATTTTGTATAAGTTTGCAAAAAAGAATAATATACCAGTAGTTACAACAATAATGGGCCTTGGTACTTTTCCAATAGAAGATCCTCTTTATATTGGAATGCTTGGAATGCATGGTGAAAGATATACTAACTTACTCTTAAATGAAGCAGATCTTATACTTGCGTTTGGAGTTCGTTTTGATGATAGAGCAGTTGGAAATATAAATAAATTTTGTCCTGAAGCTAAAATAATTCATGTGGACATAGATGATGTAGAAATAGATAAAATAAAAAAAGCCAATCTATCAATTTGTGCAGATATAGCCAAAGTCATGGAAAAAATCATAGATTTCATTGACAATAATAACAGAAAAACTTGGATAACACATATACAAGACAAAAAAAATAAAATGCCAATATCTTTGCCTAAGGATAAGGATGAATTTCATCCAATAAATATAATTAAAATGGTAAGCAATTTAGCTCCAGATGATGCTTTAATTACCACAGATGTTGGGCAACATCAGATGTGGGTTGTGAAAACATATCCATTTAAACACCCCAAAACACTTTTAACATCTAGTGGACTTGGAACTATGGGTTTTGGTCTTCCTGCAGCAATTGGTGCAGCAATTGCAAATAAAGATAAAACTATAATTTGTTTTTCTGGTGATGGATCGTTTTTGATGAATATTCAAGAACTTGCTACTTTGGCAGACTTGCAGCTAAACGTAAAAATAATAATACTAAACAATGGACATTTGGGTCTTGTAAGACAGCAACAACAATTGTTTTACCATGAGCATTATATGGCATCAAAATTTGCTACAAGTCCAGATTTTGCAGTTATAGCAAAGGGATTTGGAATTAATGGATATAATATTAAAAAAGATGAGAGACCATTCGAAGTATTTAAGAAGATGTTTAGTGAAAAAGGACCATATTTAATAAATATACCAATTGAAGAATTTGAGAATGTAGTACCAATGGTAGTGCCTGGAGCAGGTATTTCTGAAATGGTAGGTGGTGAAATAATATGATTACAGAAAACTATGTAATAAAATTAATAGTTAACAATCATCCAGGAGTTATGTCTCACATTGTAGGACTATTCTCTAGAAGGGCTTTTAATTTAGAAGGTATAATATGTTCAGAGATAGGTGATAGTAACACCAGTCAAATGTATTTATTAATAAAAAATGATGAGAGAACAGAACAGATAATAAAACAACTGGAGAAGTTGTATGATGTTTTAGATGTTTCACTACATGCTGAAGATCAATACCCAATTTTCAATAAATTAGATAACGAACTAGGCAAGCTATAGGTAAAAAGTTAAGACTATTTTTCCTTGGTGTAAAATAGTAATATAAACATAAGAAGAGGTATTACAGTAGAGTCTGGTTTCTACTGTAATACCTCTTCTGCAAATTTAAAATCAAAGTAATATTTACACTACTTTTCAATAATAGTTTTGTAATCTTCCACTTTTTTTGGTATGTCAGCAGAAATAATTTCTTCAGGTAATTCACCATCCATACCTAAATAATAGTGGCGTATTGGTGATAAATCTTCATTTAATTCATAAACAA
Source organism: Clostridium akagii DSM 12554 (assembly GCF_000686725.1). Classification (GTDB taxonomy): domain Bacteria; phylum Bacillota; class Clostridia; order Clostridiales; family Clostridiaceae; genus Clostridium_I; species Clostridium_I akagii. The sequence continues at coordinate 326,696 of NZ_JMLK01000007.1, forward strand.
GAGGAACACCAGTTGGTATGTTTAAATTAGCTATTCCATTTCCAGGAATTTTATCAAGATATCTTACAAGCGACCTTAATGTATTTCCATGAGCAGCTATAATAATTTTTTTTCCCAGCTTTATTTCAGGAACAATAAACTCATGCCAGTATTCAATTACTCTTTTTTGAGTATCATCAAGATTTTCAGTAACAGGTATTTCTTCTTCCTTTAAGTCATGATATTTAGCTTCATTACCTGCATATCTCTCATCGGTTTTTTCCAGTGATGGTGGTCTTACGTCTACAAATCGTCTCCATTTGTGAACTTGCTCATCTCCATATTTTTTAGCGGTTTCAGCTTTGTTTAAACCTTGAAGTGCACCATAATGTCTTTCATTAAGTTTCCAGGATTTATATACAGGTATCCATAAAAGATCTAATTCTTCTAAAATAGAAGAAAGTGTTTTTATTGCTCTTTTTAAAACTGAAGTGTAAGAAATATCAAACAAATAATTATTGCTTTTTAATATCTTTCCTGCGTGTTTTGCTTCTTCTAGACCTTTTTCAGATAAATCTACATCTGTCCAACCGGTGAATCTATTCTCTTTATTCCATTCACTTTCACCATGTCTAATTAAAACTAATTTTGTCATAAAAATCCCTCCTGGTAACTTTATATATTTATTTTTATAATGTGTGTTATAAAATATTGTAGCTTCTTTATATAAATTCTATACAATTGACATAGAGATTACAAGAGATAATAATTATTATTAAAAATAAAAATTTTATAGTTTAAATTAAAATTCTTTACACAGAACATATGTTCGTATATAATATAATTAATTGGATAAAAATATGTAACAACAGGGTTTAATATATGAAGATGGAAGGTTTGTATATGGGAAAGTGTAAGGAAAAAATAATTTTTCACATCGACGTGAATTCAGCTTTTTTATCATGGACTGCGGCAGATGCACTTCAACACGGAGAAACTGTGGATATAAGAAAAATAGCAGCAGTTATAGGAGGAGATCCATTAAGCCGTCATGGAATAGTTTTAGCAAAATCTATGTTAGCTAAAAAATACAATATTAAAACTGGAGAATCTTTGTTTTCAGCAAGGCAAAAATGCCCGAAACTTAAGGTTGTGGCTCCTAAATATGATTTATATGTAAGATGTAGCAATGCTATGCTAAATATTTTAAATGAGTTTACACCTGTAATACAGAGGTTTTCCATTGATGAGTGTTTTTTGGATTTTTCCAATATGGAAAATATCTATAAAGATACAATGAAACTTGCGTATGATATAAAAGATAGGATAAATAGGGAACTTGGATTTACAGTTAATATAGGAATAGCTCATAACAAGCTCTTAGCAAAAATGGCTTCGGATTTGGAAAAACCAGACAAGGTTCATACCCTTTTTGAAAATGAGATAAAGAAAAAAATGTGGCCACTGCCTGTGGGGGATTTATTTATGGTAGGAAGGGCTACAGAGCCTAAGCTCCATAAATTAAATATTAATACCATAGGTGAACTTGCAAATTTTGATATTAATATTTTAAAAACTGTGTTTAAAAGTCATGGTAATTTAATATGGAACTATGCTAATGGAATAGAAAATTCAAAGGTAAAACCAGGTAATCTTACAGACATGAAGAGTATGGGTAATTCAACAACAATGGCATTTGACATCAGTGATAGGAGTACTGCATATATGGTACTACTTTCACTTTGTGAAACTGTTGGAATGAGACTTAGAAATTCACAAAATCTTTGCACACTGGTATCTATCGAAATAAAAAACAGTGATTTTTCATGCTATTCAAGGCAACGCAAATTAATGCATGCAACGGATTGTACAAATGAAATTGTAAAAACTACCTATTCTCTTTTTGATGAAGTTTGGAAAGGGGAAAAGCTGAGACTTCTAGGAGTATCAGTATCAGAACTCTGCTCAAATGAAAACTATCAGATATCCATCTTTGATAATAAAGATATGGAAAAACACAGAGCATTAGATAGTACTATTGATAAAATTAGGATGAAATACGGTTCAAATTCTGTTCAAAGGGGCATGTTTTTGCAATCTGGTTTAAAGCCAATGAGTGGTGGTGTAGGAGAAGATGAATATGCGGAAATGTCCAGTAGGCTATAAGGAGAGGCTTATCATCAGATGTATAATGCTACTTTTAATAGTCAAGCACGTGCTTTAACTCCAAAAAAATCTGTGGTGGTGAATATTTAATGAAGATATTAGCAAAGTATGTTGATATGCTAAGTTGGGGTGACCAAAATGGGAATTTGCATCCCATAAGATTCAGGTATTCTGCAGAAGATGAAAGAAATGTAGTGATAAAGGTTGATAAGGTTATACAGATTACTAAGGAAAATATAGCAGGAAATAATATGTTGGTATTTAGGTGCCAAAGCATAATATGTGGTATAAATAAGTTATTTGAATTAAAGTATGAAATAAGTAATTGTAAATGGATATTGTTCAAGATTGAATAGTTTAAATAATAGTTTCATAATTTTTTAGTTAGCACTGAGATGCGGTGAAATATCATCTAAGTGCAATGCTTATTATTCGGACAACATGTCTTCCAGACTATTAAGATCTAAAATTTTAAATGAATTTTTGTGAAAATCTATAAGATTGTCATTTCTCATGTTCATAAGTTCTCTTGAAAGTGACGGACGGGGTACACCTAAGGTCTCTGCCATTTCATTTCTAGAAGAATTAATTTGAAACATGAGATTTTTGTTTATATAGTAATTTTCAAGTAAAAAACTTGATATTTTCTCACGTAAAGTTTCGTAGGATAGGCTCTTTAGTTTTTTATTAAGCATAAGAATTTTGTTGGATAATAACCCCATGAAATTATTTAACATCATAGTGCTAATGCTACAAAGTTTAATAATATCATTTTTGCTTATAAATAATATCTTACAATTATCCGAAGCCATAATTGTAGAAGGATATTTATTCATATCTGAAAAAATAACAACTTCCCCGAATATGTCCGAAGGTGAAAATTTTGCTATAGTAACAGTTTTACCAGATGAAAAAAGCTTTTTTATCTCAATGGAACCTTCTAATATAATTCCTAAATTATAGCAATTTTCACCTTCAGCAGCTATTAATGCATCCTTTGAATAGGAATTTATTTCGTAATGTATTTTGGATAATAGAATTTCCATGGAATTTATATCGAAATTTTTGAATATTATGCAGGCGCTTAGCGCAGGGGAAATCCCAGTCATCTTAGTCACTTCCTTTTAACAAATTCTGAATATTTAGTACAAATTTAAAATATTTTAAAAAAGGTAACACAAGTTACCGACTTTATATTAAAATATTACTATAATAAAAACATGAAAGCAAGATAAAATGTTATGGTTCATTAATGCAGCTGAAAGAAAATAAAAAATTAAATATCTTAATATAAAACGGAGGCAAAAATATGAAAAGAGAAATTGTTAAAATACATGAAGAGAAATGTAATGGATGTGGAATATGTGTAACAGCTTGTCATGAAGGCGCAATTAAAATAGTTGAAGGAAAAGCAAGGCTAATAAGTGATATTTATTGTGACGGGTTAGGCGATTGTCTTCCAGGATGCCCTGAAGGAGCTATTGAAATAATTGAAAGAGATGCTAACGAGTACAGCATAGAGGCCGTAGAAAATCTTAAGGCAGAAAAAGAAAATCAATTACAGGAAAAACATGTTATGACTTCTGGATGTCCAGGAACAGCAGCTAGGGCTATAGTTAGGAAACAACATATTGCAGAAAAACCAATTAAAAGCATAGATGTGAAGAGTGAAGAAAAAAATAGCTCGGAACTAAGACAATGGCCTGTTCAATTAAATTTAATAAATACAAGAGCGCCATATTTAAACGGGGCTAATCTATTAGTAGCAGCAGATTGTACGGCTTATGCCTACGCAGATTTTCATAAGGATTTTATAAAAAATCATATAACAGTTATAGGATGTCCTAAATTAGATGACGTAAATTATTACAAGGAAAAGTTAAAAGATATTTTGAGTAATAATGATATAAAAAGTATAACGGTAGTAAGAATGGAAGTACCATGTTGTGGTGGAATCGTTTCTGCAGTAAAATCAGCAATGCTGGAATCTGAAATTATCGTTCCATATAGGGAAGTTGTAATAAGTACTGAGGGAAACCTACTATAAAAGTGACAAGAAATTGATGGGATCTTAAGAAAAGAGTTTTTTCTTTGCTATGGTAATCCATGATGCTAAAAAGCAACATGGATTATTTGTTTTTTAGTACATGACACTGATATTATCACTCAAAAAAAACTAGAAACTTGTCACTCTAATTTGTACTTTTTTTCATGAAGCACTGATTTCCAAAAGAAAAATGCTATAACAGATATTGTTATTAGTGGTGAAATGAATTGTGGAACTTCTATACTAAAACCTTCAAGTATCATTACAATGCCAAGACATAAAATAGAATACATTGCTCCATTTTTAAGGAATACATATTTTTTGATATTTTCTATATTTCCTAATGTAAGTTGTCTAACTACAAAGGCTCCTAGTCCATTTCCAAGTATTATTAGAGGTACTGACATGGTAAAAGCAAATGCACCTAAAACTCCATCAATGGAAAAAGTTGCATCAATAATTTCTAAGTATAATATCTTACTAATATCTGACATATGACTTTTATTATTTAATAATTCATGTTCATTAGATTCTGCATTTTTTTTGAAGCCATCAGTTATAAAAAATGCGGAAGATCCTATTACTGATGATAAAGCTAGCATTGTATTGTATTTTAAAGATAGCCCAACAATTATAGCTAAAATTATGGAGGCTGCGGCATAAAACCAAGCACCGTGTTTTAGAAAAAATTTTTCAGGTGAAAGCCCAAACTTTTTATCTTCCATAAACAGCCAATGCAAGAATAAGAATAATAAAAATATCCCACCACCAAGCATAAGAAATGGTTTAGTAGTTTCAATGGAATCCTGCACGTGTGGATCATTTGAAAATGTTGCTGTAAGAGCACCTATTGGTCCAAGACTAGTATTAGTAAGCCATACTATAAGCCAAGGTAGTAGGCCACGTACAACAAATACTGCGAATAGTAGACCATAAACAAGAAAAAATTTCTTGCCTTTTTCCGACATAGTTCCAAGTACTTCTGCATTTATTACAGCATTGTCGATACTAGATACTACTTCAAAAATACATAATCCAACCAAAACAAACAAAACTGAGAGCATTCCCATATAATCCACTCCTTGCAATTAATATTATCTTTTATATATGACATTATGCTAACATATTAAAAATAATAAATATACCTTTTGTTGAATGTTAAAATCTAAAATGTTAAAATCAATAGGTAGGTTTATTGAGTATAATAACAAATTATGCTAAAGATTAAAATATATTTTTATATTATCACGCATTCTGGAGGAAAATTTATGAAGACTTATGATATTATTGTTATTGGAGCGGGACCAGCAGGCATTTCAGCAGCAATAGCGGCTAAAAAAGAAGGTATTGATAATTTAATTATACTAGACAGAGAGGACAACCTGGGTGGAATACTAAATCAATGTATTCATGATGGGTTCGGAATGGATACTTTTAAAGAAAATATCACAGGACCTGAATATGCAGAAAGACTTATAGATATAGTTAAAACTTTAAATATTGGATATAAGACTAAGACCACAGTTTTAAACATAGATAGAGATAATATAGTCACCGCAGTGAATGGAATAGATGGTGTATTCAGAATAAGAGGTAAAGCTTTGATATATGCAGCAGGAGCTAGAGAAAACGGGAATTTAAAAGGGGATATAAACAGAAATAAGTGTGCAGGAATATATACAGCAGGGACGGTTCAGAGATTTGTTAATGTGGAAGGTTATGTAACTGGCAAAAATGCTATAATTTTAGGTTCAAATAATTTAGGACTTATAATGGCTGGAAGATTAGTGATTGAAGGAATCCATGTAAAGGCTATAATAGAGCCTGAAAAAAATATATTAGGACTGGAAAAAAACTTTATGAATTGGGTAAAACCTTTTGATATACCAGTTAAACTTGGCTATGACATAATAGGAATTGAAGGTACTAAGAGGATAACTGGGGTAACTATTATAAAGGTTGATATAAATCACAGGAGACAGGAAGGTACAGAAAAATTTATAGCTTGTGATAATTTAATATTGGCATCAAAATTAATTCCGGAAACTGAAATTATAAGTAAGCTAGGTGTTAGTATGTGCAAAAAAAACAATGAACCTAAGGTGGATGAAACTTTGCAGACAAATATTAGTGGGATTTTTGTATGTGGAAATGCACTACACATTAATGAATTTGCTGATAGCGTGGCTAAAGAAGGAAATATTGCAGGTATCAATGCAGCCAAATATATTAAATTTGATGGGAGTGTTTTTTAATGAAGAAAAAAATCATACTTAGAGAGATTGCTGGATGGACAGCATCAATTTTATTTGCAGTTGTAATAGCCGTAGTAGTAGACACAAAAGTTTTTGCTGCGGTGGAGGTTAGGCAGAGTTCCATGGAAAATACACTTTATCAGGGACAAAAACTTATTATTGAAAAAGTAAGCTATAATTTCAGTAGCCCTAAAAGCGGAGATATAATTATTTTTTTAGAGGATAAGTATAAAAAAAATTATGGTGATGAATTAAATATATTTAAAGAGGATGTTGAAAACCAGCTAAATTTGAGTTCAAGTGTAAATACAAGACTAGTAAAAAGGGTAATCGGGGTACCTGGTGATAAAATTGATTTAAAAGATGGGTATGTATATGTGAATGGCAAAAAAATTAATGAAAGCTATGTCACAAGTAAAACTTTTAAAGAAGACATAAGTTTCCCTATAAAAGTACCAGAGGGAAAGTTATTTGTATTAGGGGACAATAGGCAGGTAAGTCGAGATAGTAGAAGTTTTGGACTTATCGATTATAAACAAGTAGATGGTAAAGTTATACTTAGGATATGGCCATTGGACAAGCTGGGAAAGGTTAAGTAAGTCGAAAGGGACAGGTGACTAAATAGAAGTCCCTTTGCTAAAAATTTAGTATAAGTTTTTTAAATTTGTACAAAATAAAACTAGCAAAGGGGGAGTCAGTATGAAACCTTATAAAAAGATTTCTATAATAAGTCTAGTAATTATATTTATGGTTTTAATCACAATAAATATAAATAATAAAATGTTATATCCACAAGTGAAAGCTTATACAAATAGTGAGGATGTTACGGATATAGCATTAAGCCCTGGGAAAAATCCTACAGAACTAAATTATAATTGGTATAGTAAAGATGGTGATAAAAAGAGTGCTGTGCAGATAGCGTTAAAGTCAGATATGGATAGTGATGAATTCCCTATAAATAAGGCCAAAACTTTTTATGGAGAAATATCCAAGGCAAATGATGATTTTTTTGCAAATAAAGTTATAGTTCAGGGGATTGAGGAATCAAAGGAATATGTGTATCGTTTAGGAGATGGTACTAATTGGAGCAAAGTATATAATTTCTCCAGTCGTAATCCAAACCAATTTAGCTTTTTTTGTGCTGGTGATCCACAGATAGGAGCAAGTGGGAATATAGCTAGCGATGAAAAAGGATGGATAAATACAATAAATAATGCTACAAATAAATTTCCTAATGCAAGTTTTTTAATTTCAGTAGGTGACCAAATTAATAAGGGAAATAATGAACAGCAGTACACAGCATATTTTGCACCAAAACAATTTCAAAGTTTACCTATTGCGGCTGTTGCAGGAAATCATGAAGGTAGCAGTAAAGGGCATACTTATCATTTTAATCCTCCAAACATGAAAAATCCAGGAGACGATTATGATTTTAAATATGGGGATGCATTGTTTTTAATGCTTAACAGTAACAATACAAATGAAGATGAACACGCAAGCTTCATGGAAAAAACTATTAATGAAAATCCAAATGCAAAATGGAAAATAGTTGTATTACATCATTCGCTTTATAGTTCGGGTGGTCATGAAGATGATAGTGCTATTGTTGAAAGAAGAAATGCCCTAGTACCCGTTTTTGATAAGCTGGGAATTGATGTGGTGTTAAGTGGTCATGATCACAGTTACACAAGAACTTACCAAATGCAGGGAGGAAAGGCAATGGGAAAAACAGAAAAAGGTATGGATGGGGCTATTTTGAACCCTACAGGTACTCTTTATATAACAGAAAACTCTGCAAGTGGTAGCAAATATTATAAAATTGATTCCAAAAATAATAGTTATTATGAAGCATTTAAACAGCAAATAAAAGTTCCAACAATATCTGTAATTAATGTAGATAAAAATAGTTTTGAGATAAATACGTACAGGACAGATAATATGGAAGTCACAGATAAATACAAGATTGTTAAGAGCTAACAAAAGTACCAAGTTAAAATCTTCATTAACTTGGTACTTTTCAGCAAAAAAAGTGTAATTCAATCTCCATCTACTCTCTTATCTACCACTTTAGTAGATTCTCACCGCTAATATACCAATGTATTCTTTAACCGCTAAGCTAAGGTTTAAAATTCCACTGCCAGAGGGTAAAAGCTCATTAACTTCAAATTTCACATCAACGTTAGTCTGATAATCAGTAGGAAAGGGAAGCACTTTCACATTAAATTTATTAAATTGTTTTACAGCTCTTGGCATATGAAAAGCTGATGTTACAAGAATGGGATTTTTGAAATTGTGGTTTCCCATAATTGCTTTGGTATATTTAGCATTTTCAGTTGTATTAACACTTCTAGTATCTATAAATATCATATTTTTAGGCACACCAATGGAAATTAAAATATTACGTGCTACTAAAGACTCAGATCCTGAGGAGCTAAAAACCTTCCCACCGGAAATTATTATTGGTATGTTCAATTTTTTATATAATTCTATAGTGGTAAGAAGCCTGTTAGCAGAATATCCAGAAAGATGACCCTTAAAATCCAAATTTGGGGTATCTAGAGTTGCGCCACCGCCAAGCATAACAATGACATCGCCTTGAGGACTTTTGGGAACAGAATATTCTTTTTCAAGAGGTGAAATAATTAAGCCGGTAACAAGAGGAGTGCAAAAAGCATAAAATATAATAGTTAAAATCATTAATGGTTTAAAAAGTTTGTTTTTGGTTCTAAAAAGCTTAAAACATATTACAATAAGTAGAAGTATAAATATGCCTGGAGGAAGTATAAATGTAGAATATAAAAATTTTATAATATAAATCATTGCTAAAATACTATGCAACTAAGGGCATTGGCATAGTTTCTCCTTTCAATAAGTAATATAACTCTTTTATAAATCTAACATAAAAATATTAAATATAAAAGTATTTTATGTGCAATATATGTAACTGTGTCATTTTTATATGCAAGGAATATTATATATTGTGAAGAACTAAAGCTTAGGGCATCTTCAAAAAAAATATTGGGGAAGTGAATGGGTATGGGTTTAAGCTCTAAGGATATTGCTAATTGTGGTCTTTTCGGGAAGAAAAACAATAATATTTTATTAATTTTGATAGTTGTATTCTTCTTGTTTTGCTGTTGTGGTGGTGGAGGTAATGCTGGAGGAATCATATCAAGTTGTGACCCGTGCGGCAGAAGGCGTAGAAGAGGAAATGGCGTCGGCGGTGGCATTGGGAGAGTATCAATAATCTGGGTAGTTGTGATATTAGCATTACTTGCAGGTGGTAATAGGAATACAAATACAAATATAATAAATTTGGATACTGATGATGGTACGGATTTTGCTGGAAGTACCACTGGATTTTAGTATCTAATGTTTGAATTACCTAGGGAGGGGGTTGTATGTTTCCAAATAATTTAGGATTTAAACGTGGTGGGAATTGTTGTTGCAATTTATCGCAACTTACTATATTAATATTAATAGTTTTGCAGTTCAGTAAGAAAAAAGATTGTATAGGTACAGACGAGGACGGAGAAGGGCAACTTGTAGATGATGGTATATTATTCATAATTACTATATTTTATTTATGTTGTTGTAATCCTTGTAAACAACAAAGCATTTGTTAACAATTAAGGAGGGCAATTAATTTGGCCCTCCTTTTTAATAAAGGGGTGATATTATGTCAACTAGTGATGGAGAGCCATTAGAAGGTGAAGAAGTTATAGATGGAAATAATGATAATTTTGCCAATATGGATTTTGGAAATTTGGCAGGGCTATTTAAAAATATAGATATGAGCCAAATAATGAGTTTACTAGGCTCTGTGGATATTGGGCAGTTATCATCTTTATTTGGTCCTATGGGTATGAATTCAGCAAATGTAGCTGAAGAAAGGCCGAGAGGAAATAAGGAATTTGAGGTTCTAAATGCATTGAAGCCTATGGTTAATTCAGATAAGGCAGATCTTATAGATATGATACTTCAAATTTATACTATAAGTAAAATATTGAGATGAAATAAATCTTATAAGCTATAAATGGATACGAAGATGATTTTTTACATGCCTAAAGGTGCATAATGTATGCACCTTTTTTTAAGGCAATCTATTCTGATAATTTTTACGTATTATTTTCTTGATTGTGCCTAAACAAAATATGGATTAAAGAATAGTATATATTAACAGCATAGATTTTGCTTTTAGAAAGGAGGATAAAGTATGGGCATAATGGATATGATCGGGAAAACTGGTAAAGGATCGAATTTAATTGTATGGGGTTTAATCCTTGTAGTTGTTTTTGGATTTGGTAAGGGTAAAAAATTCTATAATTTTAATTTTAATAAAGATGGAGAAAAAAATGGGAATGAACATGAAAATGTGAGGGAAAAAGAAAGGGTTACTACGCATCATGGACATAAACGTAGAACTTCACATACATCAGCAGAAAAAAAATTTGAAAATATGTCTAAAGAAATACCCAATGATAATAAAACTGGTTTTAAAAAAATTTTAGGCAATAATGGAATATTTATTCTTGTTGTAGTTGCTTTACTATTTTTATGTAAGGATGGGAAAAAACATACTTCAGAAGAAGCTGTTTAAGGTTAGGGTTAAATTTATATTTTAGGTGAGTGGTTGTTAACTAAATATTCACCTAAAATATAATAATTTAAAAATGAGGAGGTATAAACATGCCTACACATAAAAAGCATCATCACATTGTGAAGGAGCCAGAAAGTAATAATAACAATAATCCATTTGATTTTAATTTAGACAGTATAGCAAAGTTATTGGGTAAAGTTAATCTTTTAGATATGGTACCGGTACTTGAAAAAATGGGGAGTAGAGAAGCAGAAGGTAATAATAAATCTAAAGCAGATATAATAAATGCAATTAAAATTCTTTTAGATTCAGATAAGGGTGAACTTGTAGCTGTTCTCATTGAGGCCTATGGAATGAGCAGACTGAGTATAAAAAAATAACATAATTTATTTTACAGTAGCACAAGTTTTCATATATTGAATAAAATATAATATAAACAAATGATGGAAAATATGATACAAAGCATTACGGCCCAAGGAGGGTTATTAATGAGTAGAAGATATGAAAGTAATTGTGGATGTCAACAAAATGTTCCAATGTTCCCCAATATAGGCGGATTCGGCGGAAGAGGTTGCGGCTGTAGTTTACCTACTTTAATAATTTTAATTTTAATAATACTTCAGTTTAGCAAAAAATCCAGAAGAACAAGTTCAGGTTCAAGTTCTTCATCAGGTTGTGCAGGTAAATTAGTAGATAACAGCATATTATTTATAATAGCTCTATTCTATTTATCCTGTAATAGTCCATGTAAAACAGGTTACTAATTTATACTATAAGGAGGGTATGTATTTACCCTCCTTTAAATAAAGAGGTGTTTTTATGTCTAGTAAAAATGATAATAAAGAAAGTAATAAAGATATGGATCCAACAGAAATACAAAATATGCTTAAAAATATGGATATGAAAAAATTGCAAGACACAGTGAATGATGTAAACATAAACGAATTGCAACAAACAATAAATAATATAGATTTCAAGCAACTGGCAGCAATAATCAATATGCTTAAGTTTATGACAAAAAATAAAGGTAAAGGATCAAAGTAATTCACATTTTTTATATATCTGAATAATATATAGTATAAACAAATGATGGAAAATAAAGATACATTGACCACAGCCCAAAAGGGGGGGTATATATGTGTAGAAACCGCCAAGAAGTTGCAATATGTCAACCAGTACCAGCTATTGGAAATGATTGTTTATGTAGTTTGCCATCACTGGTTATATTAATATTAATAATTCTTCAATTTTCTAAAAAGGGAGGACATGGCAGCAAATTGGATAATGGAATCTTATTTATAGTTGCATTATTCTATTTGTCCTGTGGTAACCCTTGTAAAAATACAGGTTGGTAAAAATTCCCGAGGGCTTAGGCCCTCTTTTATATCAGCAATTTGAAAAAATACTATGCACGAAAATACAAAATTCATGAAAAATTCATTGTATATACTAAATTAATTTATTGCACAAATTGATTTTTCATGTATAATATATTGGTAGGCTTTTAATATATTATATAAGCGCCAGAACTTAAGTTGAGATGGATTTTAAAGCTAGCTTAAGTTGACGAGGACAAGGAGTATCGAAAATTCGGCGGATACCTTGCGGTATGGCACTACCGAAAATATTGGTAAAAGCAGAAAGTGATTTCTGTGACAATATCAATAAGGTGTCTAAAAGCCTTTTAAACTAAAAGTTGAAAGGTAGGTATTAATTATGTGCGGAATAGTTGGTTACATCGGGAAACAGGAGGCACAACCCATTCTTATGAATGGTCTTAAAAAGCTGGAGTATAGAGGATATGATTCAGCGGGGATAGCAGTTATAAACAAAAAAGATGAAATGAATATCACCAAAAGTAAAGGTAGATTATCAAATTTAGAGGATAAGTTAGCAAAACATGTTTTAGAAGGAAGTACGGGTATAGGCCATACAAGATGGGCTACACACGGAGAACCATCAGAACTTAATTGCCATCCTCATACAAATTCGAAAAATACAATAAGTGTTGTTCATAATGGAATAATCGAGAATTATTTGCATTTAAGAGAATGGCTCGCAACTAAAGGTTATAAATTTTATTCTGATACAGATACAGAAGTTATACCAAATCTTATAGATTATTATTATGAAAATGATCTTTTAGAGGCATCAATTAAAGCTGTCGGAAGATTAGAAGGAAGTTATGCACTAGGAATTATGTCTACAAATGAACCAGAAAAAATTATTGCTGTAAGAAAAGATAGTCCACTTATTGTAGGAGTTGGCAAGGATGAATATTTCATAGCATCAGATGTTCCTGCAATTTTAAACCATACAAGAGAGATTATCTATTTAGAAGATAAGGAATTTGTAGTTCTTACAAATAGTGGAGTAAATGTTTTTTCATTAGATGGTGAAAAGATAGAAAAAGAAGTTCATCATGTAACATGGAGTGCTGATGCAGCAGAAAAAGGCGGTTTTGAGCATTTTATGTTAAAAGAGATTCATGAACAGCCTAAGGCTATAAGAGATACTATGACTTCAAGAATTATCCCTGGGCAACCAATAAATTTAGATAATATAAGTTTAACTCAAGAAGAAATAAAAAAAATAGACAAAATATATATAGTAGCTTGTGGAACAGCATATCATGCAGGTTTTTTAGGAAAATATGTAATCGAAAAATTAGCAAGAATACCAGTAGAAGTGGATATTGCATCTGAATTTAGATATAGAGATCCTATAATAACTGATAGAACTCTTCTAATTGTAATGAGTCAATCAGGAGAAACAGCCGACACATTGGCTGCTTTAAGAGATTGTAAAGCTAAGGGAATAAAAGTGTTAGCAATTACCAATGCAGTGGGAAGTTCTATAGCAAGAGAAGCCGATGATGTTTTATATACTTGGGCAGGTCTTGAAATAGCAGTTGCATCTACAAAGGCATATACTACTCAGCTTATTACAATGTATATATTGGCATTATTCTTTGCTGAAAACAAAAAGACTTTAACAACGGATGAAATTGAAACAATTAAAAAAGATATGCTAACTTTACCAGAAAAAACTGAAGAAATGTTAAAGCATAAAGAAGTACTACAAAAATTTGCTTCAAACAACTACATGCATAAGGATATGTTCTTCCTAGGAAGAGGAATAGATTACGCTGTAGCGATGGAAGGTGCTTTAAAAGTTAAAGAAATTTCCTATATCCATTCAGAAGCCTATGCAGGTGGAGAATTAAAGCATGGTACAATTGCTCTAATTGAAGAAGGTACTGTAGTAATTGCACTTGCAACACAGTCTGATTTGTATGAAAAGATGATAAGTAATGTTAGAGAAGTAACAACAAGAGGCGCTAAAGTTCTTGGTTTTACAGCCGAAGGCAATACAAGTATAGAAAAGACTGTAGATGCAGTAATATATGTGCCAAAGGTAACTGACATACTGTTACCAGTTATTACTGTAGTACCATTGCAATTATTAGCTTATTATATTGCAGTTCAAAGAGGCTGTGATGTTGATAAGCCTAGAAATCTTGCAAAATCAGTTACTGTAGAATAGGTTATATGAATAAAAATATTTTTGTTGTAGGTTTTGAATAAAGTTTGATATCTTAAAACAAAGTTTGATATTTTGTAATAAAGTTTGATATTTTAAAATAAAGTTTGAATAAAATTTTATACTAAGAGAAATACTATACATGAGGTGTATAGTAGGTTAGACAAAATATAATATAACAATAGAGTAAAACTGAACATTCTCAAATTATGAGAGAATGTTCGGTTTTTTGTTATATAAAAGTGTGGTGATAAGTTCGTGGCAAAAAGATTTAGAAAAATTGATATCGATAAATTAATTAAAGAAGGACGTGGAACGGGTGTTGGCATTGAATATAAACCTTGGATTAAGATTCAAGATGTGCCGTCTTTAGGAAGAAGTACCAGGTTAAAAGGAATAAAAACAGGTAGACAGCATGAGTTTCTTTCTGATATGGAAAAAAATTATTTCTATATTGTAGAGTATTCAGAATGTGCACGCGATATAAGAGAGCAATATCCCTTACTTCCAATAGAAGAAACCTTAACAATAGCTAAAGAGTTAGGAATTGAGCATCCCAAAAACCCTAAAAATGGTGAGTATATAGTAATGACCACAGACTTTTTTATAACTAAGGAGACAGAAGGTAAAATAGCCAATATAGCAAGAACAATAAAAGCAAAAGATATGCTTATGAATAAAAGAGTAATTGAAAAATTTGAGATAGAACGTGTTTATTGGGAAAGGAAAGGAGTTGAATGGTCAATAGTCACGGAAGAAGAAATAAATAAAACAATTGCAGAAAATATAAGCTTTTTTCATAGTTATTATAACATTGAAGATATAGATACCTTTGTAACTATTGATAAAACAGAACTTGAAGATTTAGTTCTAGAATATATTAAAAGAACAATTGATACGGATAATTCAGTTAGGAAAGTATCATCGATTTTTGACAAAGATATGAATTTATCAAAAGGAACGGGGATAGCTATATTTAAGCATTTACTAGCAAGGAAGATTATTCTTACTGACCTTTCAAAATCAATAGATATAGATACGAAAATGGATATTGATTTATCAGAAAACATATTGCATAAGGAGTTTAATATATCATGATAATGGAAAATGAAGTATTTAAGTATCTCGACGGAAAGGCTGAAAGAATAAGAATAATTTATATTGATAAAGAAAAAGCTGAAGTATCTTTTGTAAATTTAGATATTAAATTATGTACACCAAAGCAAGAAAAGTTAAGCAAATTTCAAGAAGAAATTGAAAATGATATATTGGTAAAATTAACTGATCCTCATTTAAAGAATATAGATGAAAGTAAAATATCAAAAGTAGAAAAACAAAAAAGAGATGCACATTGGGATTTAATATATAAGGTATGGGAAAATAGAAAAAAAGAATTTTTAGACAAAAGAACAAGAAATAAACTTTTGGAAGAAATTTCATTTTCATCAAGTGTTCCGGTTATAACTATAAGAAGACTTTTGAGCAGATTTTGGCAAAGAGGAATGACTAAAAATTCTTTGTTACCAGATTATAAAAATTCAGGAGCAAAAGGAAAGGAAAGAATTTTATTAGATAATAAGGTTGGTAGGCCTAAAAAAGCAAGCTATTCTGGGGAGGTAATTGAAGGCATTAATATTACTATGGACATAAAAAAACAATTCGATTTGGCAATAAACAAGTATTATAGAACTAGCAATAAAATAAGTATTGTTGAGACCTACAACTATATTTTAAGAGACTTTTTTTCAGATCCAATTATAGAAAATGGAGAAAGAAAGTTTATCATATGGGATAAATCAAGAATACCTACCTACGAGCAATTCTACTACTGGTTTAAAAAATTTGAAGATCCAAAGAAAGACATAATTTTAAGAAAAAGTGAAAAAGAGTTTGCTTTGAAAAATAGAGAAATACTTAGTAATTCTACAATTGAAACAGATGGTCCAGGAACTCGCTTTCAAGTTGATGCAACTATTGCTGATATTTATTTGGTTAGTTCTTTAGATAGAAACAGAATTATAGGAAGACCTATTGTTTATGCTATAATTGATGTTTTTTCAAGACTTTTAACAGGTATTTATGTTGGATTAGAGGGACCATCTTGGCTAGGAGCTATGATGGCGTTGGATAATATGGTTACAGATAAAGTTGAATTTTGTAGAAGCTATGATATAGAAATAACCGAGGACCAATGGCCAGCTAAACATATTCCGGATATTATAATAGCTGATAGAGGAGAATTTGAAGGGTATTCAGTAGAAAATTTAATAAATAATTTGAACATTAAAATTGAAAATACATCACCATACAGAGGTGACTTAAAAGGGATAGTGGAAAGAAATTTTAGAACTTTAAATACAAAGATAAAGCACAAAACGCCTGGTGCAATTCAAAAGGAATATAGAAAAAGAGGTGATAGAGATTATAGACTAGATGCAACGCTTACTATAGAAGAATTTACTAGGATATATATAAATCTTGTACTTCTTCACAATAGCAAAATAATTGATAAGTATCCAATGGAGAAGGAAATGCTTCTGGGTGATGTACTTCCAATACCGATACAACTTTGGAAGTGGGGAATAGAAAACAAAAAAGGAAGACTTAGAACTATTGATAAAGAAGTGCTTAGACTTAATATACTTCCAAAGGGTAGAGCAAATGTTTCAAGGGCAGGCATAAGATTTAAAGGATTATATTACGGTTCTAAAAAGGCACTAGAGGAGCAATGGTTTATAAAATCAAAGGTGAGAAGTACAGAAATATTATATGATCCAAGAAATATGAATAATATATATATACCACATGATGATGGTAAAAATTTTGAAACTTGTT
Source organism: Clostridium akagii DSM 12554 (assembly GCF_000686725.1). Classification (GTDB taxonomy): domain Bacteria; phylum Bacillota; class Clostridia; order Clostridiales; family Clostridiaceae; genus Clostridium_I; species Clostridium_I akagii. The sequence goes on from NZ_JMLK01000007.1 coordinate 344,121, forward strand.
ACTTACTCGAACCAAGTAAACAATACAAGAATTGTATTTTAGAAGAAATTGTATTCAACTTTGAACTTATTTCAGAGTTAAAGGAAATGGAAAAGGATAGACAAAATCAACAAAATGTTAATGTTGATGCTGAGATAGAGAAAATAGTTAAGGAAGCCAAGAAGAATAAAGATAGAGAAATAAATAGTGAAAGCAATAATAAAAAACTTAAAGGAATTAGGAATAATAGAACCTTTGAAAAGGAATTTAATAGAGAAAAAGAAGTATTCCATCTAGGAAAAGAAAACAGTGAAGTTAAAGAGGGAGCAGTAATAGAATTACATAAGAATAATGCATCTGAAAATGCAGTAACAGGCAAGGACAGAATAATGGAAATGCTTAAAAAGAAAAGAGATGAAAAACGTGAAAAATGATGAGAAAATAATAATTCTAAAGGGAGATACTGAAATAGCAAAGTATAAGCAACAAGAAATTGAGGAGTATAGTGATAATCCCTTTATTGAAGCTTTGCCTCATATATTTAACGAAGAAGAAGTAATAGATCGTTTTACTGTAGCGCCCACAATAAGAAGTGAAGATACAGTAAAAGCCACAAATTTAAGATACCACATAATTAAAAGGGTTAAAAATTTTATTCAGCCGTTACCAATACATATTACCTTAGAGAGAAGATTATCTGCACTTATTAGAAGAGGATATTTGGCCAGAAACCCATTGAGTAAAACTTTTCTTGAAAGACTTAGAATATTAAATGAACTTAGAGATGAAAATGCTGAGGATAACGAACTTAATAAGCGAATGAGTCACATTAGAACCACAGCAGATAGTATATCAATTATAGGGATATCAGGCATCGGCAAAACTACAGCAATAGAAAGATTGTTGTTAATGTATCCACAAATTATAAAACATGAGGAATATAAAGGGGAGTATTTCAGTAGAACTCAAATTGTATGGCTTAAAGTAGATTGCCCTTATGATGGCAGTCTAGCAACACTTTGTAAAAGCTTCTTTAAAGCAATAGATGATTTGCTAGGAACTAGGTACTTAGAGAAGTTTGGTTATGCTAATAGGGTTACGTCTTCAATGATGTTACATATGACTACGTTAGCTAGTATGTATGGTATTGGTGTTCTAGTTATTGATGAAATTCAACAGTTATTAAGTGCTAAAAACGACATGGAGGAGATGTTGAATTTTTTTGTAACCTTGAGTAATACGGTTGGTATACCTACAGTACTTATTGGAACTAGTAAAGCGCAACAAATATTTAAGGGGAATTTTAGGCAGACAAGAAGAGCAGCTAGTGATGGATCTATAATGTGGGATAGAATGGAAAAAGAAAGTGTTGAGTGGCAGTTCTTTTTAGAAACCATCTGGGATTTTCAAGGTCTTAAGGAAAAGGATTCGCTTACAACAGAGGTTATGGATGTCTTCTATGATAATTGTCAGGGAATAACTGCAGTAGCAGTAAATCTATTTATATTGGCACAAGAAAGAGCCTTATCAGAAGGAAAAGAAAAGATTACAACAAAGATTTTAAGAGATACGACTAAAGAAGATCTTGCTATGCTACAGCCTATGATAAAGGCACTAAGGAATAATAACCAATTTGAAATTATGAAATATGAAGATATCTCTTTAAACCTAGATGATATTGCCTTTGGGCATACCAGAAATATAGAGCTTAATGGAAAAATTGAAGAATTGTTCAAGGAGAGAAAGAAAACTATTGAGCTTAAAAGAAGGAATACAGTTGAAAATTTAGTTATGGATTTATGTGAAATAGGAATATTTGATAATTTAGATAATTTACAAATGCGCAAGTTAGTTGAAAAAATAGTTAATGATCAGCCGGTGGAGGAAGCTTATAACTCAATAAAAGTTTTAGCTGTAAAGAAAGCCATGGAGCTTAATGAAAAAGCAGATAAGGCTGTAAAAAATGCAAGAAAGGAGGTTAAAAGGGACGGTTTGTTATATTTGTATGAAAAGGCAATAAAGACTAAACAGCATCCGTATGAAGCATTGAAGCAAAATGGATATATTAAAGATCCTGTTGAAGAATTTTTAAAAGTAAATTAGAAAATATAATTTAAGAGGGATGGGTGGTTAAAAAATGTATTACAGAGGAGAGAACTATAATGCTACATTTTTTTACTGACCCTTACAAAGATGAACTTATTTATTCAGCAATTTCAAGATACCACTACTATACTGGAAATATAGATTTTAAAGATACTTTAGAAGAGATCTTTGACAAAAGAAGCATTATACCTAGTCTGGAAATAGGAAGTAATATAGAAGCGTTAGCTGAAAATATAGGTGGTAAATATACGGCAGACTATATTATTAATAACCATACCATATATCCTTTCTATAGTCCTTTTTTACCTAAGAAAAGGCAGAAGCAAATATTAAAAGAAATAAAATTTCAGAATGGAAAAGGGATATATGCAAAAATAGGAATAATAGCAGGAAGTATATGTAGAAAAGAATATATCTATTACTGTCCATTTTGTGCTAAGGAGAATATAGAAAGGTATGGAGAAGCCTTTATACATAGGGAACATCAGCTTCAAGGAGTATTTTTATGCTATAAACATGAAATTGAATTAAAAAAATATCCTATAAGTAAAATGGATGTAAGTAGACTTGAATATATAAGGTTGGATGCAAAATCACTAGATTTAAAAGATTTCAGTATAGATAAAAGTAAATACCAGGATAAGCTACTGAAAATAGCTAAGGATGCTTACTACTTATTAAATCAGGACTTCAATAATATTTCAAAGGAAAAAACATCAGAGAATTATAAAAACTTATTGTATGAAAGAGGGCTAACTACTTCTAGTGGAAGAGTAAAACAAAGGGAGTTATATGAGGAATTCATAAACTTCTATGGTAAAGAGTTTTTGGAATTAATGGAATCATCAATAGATATAGAAGATGAGTTTAATTGGCTAAAGGTAGCTACAAGAGATGAAGAAAGGACAGTGCATCCAATAAGGCATTTATTGTTGATAAATTTCTTGCAAGGTGATATTTCAAAGTTTTTTAAGTATATAAATTATCAGTATAATCCATTTGGAAAAGCTCCTTGGCCATGTCTAAATAGAGTTGCCGACCATTATAAAAAGAAAGTGGTTAGAACTATAAATATAACACAGGATTATAAAACTAGAGTTCCTGTTGGAACGTTTATCTGCTCTTGTGGCTTTGTGTATTCGAGAAAAGGACCAGATAAAACAGAGCAAGATAAGTTTAAGATTGGGCGAATTAAGAGTTTTGGATTCACCTGGGAGAATAAGCTAAAAGCATTGCTTAGCAATAGAAAATATGGAGTGAGAGAAATTAGCAGGATTATGAGTTGTGATTGTAAAACAGTTATAAAATATGCTAATAGTCTAGGGCTTGTTTCTTCAATAAATACAGAGATTAAAGTTTGTGAAGTAGAACAGAAAAGCAGAGAATTAAGCACAACTGTTGAAAACAATTATAAAAATGATGTGATTGATTTTATAAACAGCAACGAACGATGTACACGCCAGCAGTTAAGGAATAATTTAAAGAAAGAATATATATGGTTATACAGGCATGACAAGCCTTGGCTTAAAAATAATTTACCTGAAAGCATTCCTCGTGGTAAAAGAAATAAAAGTGAAAATAACAGAGTTGATTGGAAGACAAGGGATAATGAATATCTAAAGTTAATAAAAGAAAAAAATGAGATTATGCTAAGGTTAGCTGTTCCCGTTAGAATAACAAAATCAAGTATTGGTAAATCAACTGGACTGCTTGCAGCATTGGAAAAAAATATAGATAAATTACCCAATACTGAAAAATATCTGAGTGAAATAATTGAGAGCGTTGAAGAGTTTCAATTAAGAAGGTGCAAGTTAATAATTAATAATAAAATTAAGGAAGAAAAAAATATAAAGCTCTGGGAGATTCAAAGACAGGCAGGAATTAGAAGTGAAGTTTTTGTAAAGTTAAAAAAAACATTGATAGATTATATAAATATGGAGGTTAACTTATGAAAAAAAATCAGGCTAAAATAAAGGAGTGGCCTTTTCAAAAGGGTGAAAGCACTAAATTAATTTGGATTGGTGAACCATTTAAACAAAATAATAAGTGGATGATTAATTCATATTTCAAGGGTGATAAAAATACTAGAAGAGTGTTACTGGATTGGGCTAGTTTACACTTTTTAGTTACAGGAAAATATTATATAGATGGAGATTTAAATAACGCAGAAGTTCAAGATAATAGTGAAGTTATAAATATAAATTTAAATTCCATAAAAGTAGAATACAGGCAAAGACCATGGGAGATATGGGGAACAGGATTCAAAGATAAAACAACATCAAAAACATTCAGTTTTGTAAATCAGGGAGATTTATATATAATACCTATAATTGAAATAATAAGAGCTGTTTTGGCACCAAGCAAATTCATGCTAAATAGGATATTAGAAATGGATTCCTTTGAAAACTATTTTACATACACGATAGACAAAAGAAGGCTTGAAATACACTTCACATGGGAATATGATAAGAAACTACTAAAAGACGATAAAATAAATCATTTAGCATGGCTGCTAACAAATCATAAAGTAATAAGGATGTTTAACAACATAGGACAAAGTATATGGCAGGATGGAGAGTTGAAATTTGGTTTTTCATTAGATGATTTCAACATTAAGGCACTGGTAGAAAAGAAAGGTACATATACAAAAGTATTAGAGATACTGGCTCTAAAGAAAAAGAAAATTAATGTAGAAGAAATAAATGTGTATCATCCAAGTTTAGAGGAATCAAAAATCAGTAATGAAGCTAAAATCAGAAAATATATTAATAAAAATTCTTGCAGCGATAGAGATTTAACTTCTGATGGAGATGGCGCAACAAAAACTTCAGAGGAGATAAATACTTTATTAATAACACATGAATATGAAAGACTTCCACAGATACATAGGAGCAAAAAAGGCATTAGAATAACTAGAAAAAAGGAAAATGAAAACACAAAAAAATATATTTTAGAAGATGATAGATTAAGAACTACGGCAGATGGTGGTGGCGAAGAAGTAATTAGAGGGTTGGAATTTATTAATAGAGATAATGTAGACGAAAAAGGTGAATTGGAGGAGTTCATAGGAATAATAAGGCTTTTAGGAGATAGACATGATATAAGGAAAGTAGATATAATTATTGGCGAACTTTCACAAGGAAGAAAAGCTAAGAGATTTTCAGTGTTAAGTGATGGGATTACTAGAAGGAAATATGCGATAGGCAAGATAGTTATGATGGATGGTAAAGAACGTAGTTTAATTGATGTAGAAAGAGAAAATAGGGCCTTGTCGATGCTAATAATAAAAGCAAATATCTTAGTAGATTGGAAAGGAATCTATAGTTTACTGCTATTAGGATTAGTTGATGAAAGTGGAAAATGGAGTAATGAAGCTATAGATAAAATTAAGAAAAATGGGGCGAATATATACAGAAGTAAACATATTAGCAAAAATATATTTGATAAAGAAATTCATGTTTATAAGAAAATTTTATAATAAAGAATGAATACTTAAAGTTAAAACTAAGATGAATGCTAGCATGGAAAATGGAAAGTTAGAAGTTAGAAGTTATAAATATATTGGTATTTCAATCGATAAAAAAGCTGGACTTTTTATTAAATATAAGGTACCGTATATTTAAGGTACCGTATATTTAATAAAAATATTTATTGCAGGAGTTGTAGATTGATGACTAAAGAGAAAAATGTATATAAACAATATTTTACACCAAAAAAAATTGCAGAACTAATGGTAAAATATATTCCTAAAATAGATATTGATAATGTGATAGATTTAGCAGTTGGTGATGGTGAATTACTTAAGGCTGTATCAAATAAATTTGATAATATACAGCTATATGGAGCGGATATAGATAGCAATATAATTAATACATTAAAGAATGATAAAAGTTTGAATGACCTTAATCTATGGATTGGTGATAGTTTAAATAGTCGTATTGGTAATTGGAGAGATTATAATGATATAATTAAAAATGATAAATTTTCATTAACAGTTGGGAATCCTCCATTTGATTACTTTATTAAGAAGAGTGTCGGCAACAAAAAAGGAATTAAATACCCTATAGAAATTGGATTTTTACTAAAATATATAAATATAACTAGAGAGGGTGGTTATATAGCTATTATTTTGCCAAATGGAATTTTATCTAATCCAAATTCTAAGCAAATAAGACGGGAGATATTAGAAAAGACACATGTTGAATGTGTTATAAACTTATATAGAAATTCATTTAAAAAGGTAAGTGCAGATATTTCAATATTAATATTGAAAAAACAAACTAATAACAATATACAGAGATATGTAAATATAAAAAAAGTGGATCAATATTTTAATGAAGAAGATATATATATATATGGTGAAGAGGCTATTGAAAGACTTGACTTCGATTATTATAAAAAAAGAGAACAGATAAACGAGATTTTAGAATCTGTTCCTTATGAAATGGTTAAAATAAAGGATATTGTTGGAAGTTGTAGAAGAGGCGTAACTATAACTGATAAAAAAGAATGTATTTCAAATCAAGGAATTCCATTTATTCATACAACAGATATTGATAATATTATTATTAAGAAAGACAAACTAAAATATATAAACTCGAAATATGAATATAAGTTTGAAAATGCAAGAGTGAAAATAGGAGATGTACTTATAGCAAGAGTTGGATCAAATTGTATCAAAAAGATAGGTGTTGTTACTAATAAATTTGAAGAAGGAATTTCAAGTGATTGTTTATTTATTTTAAGTGATTTAAAAATAAATCCTTATTTTTTAGCATTATATATGAGAAGTGATTTAGGATATAAGCAACTTGAGTATTTAAAAAGGGGATCTTGTTCAAAATTTATAACAAAAGAAGACATACTGAATATTCTAGTGCCTGTTATACCAAATGATATACAGAAAACATTTGAATATAAAATTAAAAGTATGTCAAATAAATATAGTATAAAAAAATATAATGATAGAGTGGATAGAAAAATAGAAGAGGAAATTAGAAAAATAGAAATGTTAGTGGGGTGTAAAAATGATAAGTGCACCATCGAGGTATGCGCATCTACCTACTAAAGAAGAGGATTATAAGTATATTATAGATAAGATAGATAATGGTATGTTTGTAGAAAATGTAGATGACATAATAGCAGAATCAAAATCTAGGAAGACAGTCAAACATAATTATAGAACTAACCTTAAAAATTTAGGCTTATTTACTTATAGTATTTTGAATGGAAAAAAAATAATAGAATTAAATAATAATGTTTATTTATATAAAAAAAATATTATTAGTCTTCGAGAATTACTTAAAGTAATAATTGAGAATAACAAAGAACTTATGGATATAAAACAGTTATCAGAAAAAAATGGCATTTTTGATTTTAAACTAGAAAGCATAGCTATATTGCTAAATAGTCAATTTCCAAATAGGGGATATGATAATATATTAAGGTGGTTTAGACCTGTAGTCTTTTTATTAGTGTATGTATATTTGGATGATAAAGCATTTGTAAATGATATATACCTAAAATCATTAGAGGCAATTCAAAATGAATATTTTAATATTGCGAGTGATTATGGAGAACCTGTTGCAATTGAAGAAATAGAATTGAAAATTATGAAAAAATATCCAAAACTTAATGTAATAGATATGTGGAATAAAGTGTATTCTGATGAGAACTTAGAATATAAGTTATCATTTATTACATTTCCAAGCTGGTTTACAGAACATAAACATTTAATTATTAATGGAAAGGTTTTTACACATATAAGAATTAAGAAGAATATTATTTGAGGTGAATGTAAATGGGGAACCCTATATTATCAAAAAAAAGTGAAACTATCTTCGAAGATAAATTTGATAAATTATCTATGAAAGATATTGCAATTGAACTAAAACATTATAGAATTGGTACTGCACCAGAGAATCCATCATTTGTTGCTAATCAAGAAGAAGCTAAGCATAAAATTATTGAAAAATTTAAAGATTTTTTTGACTTATCTACAGGATTAGAACTGCCTATTTTAATTAGTAATATAGGTGATGGAAAAACTCATTTTATAAGGATGATATCAGATGCATTCTCTAAAGTTAACAATGTTAGAGTTAGACGTATATATATAAGAGATGAGCAAGTAGATATTAAATTGAAAATATTGGAGGCTGTTGAAAGAAATGAAATAAAAAATTGTGTAAACAAAATATTTAAAAAATATAAAGTCGCCAGTAATGATGAAAACTATGCTGTGGCAAATTTACAAGAAAAGTATGGTATAAATAAAAATTTGGCAATTACTTTGATAAAGGGTAATTTAAATGATGTGAAAATTCATACACAGGCAATACAATTACTTAAAGGAAATTTTGAGGTGGAATTTATTGATACGTATTTATATAATTTTCAGGAGTCTTCTGAAGAATTCTATTTTGACTTTTTGAAAATATTATGTGATTATTTCGAAGCTGAAAATTTATATACTATAATAGTATTTGATGAGATAGAGCATGTAATGGATTGGAAAGATCAAGAAAAACAAAAAAGGTTTTTTAGAAATATTAAAGAATTAACGGATAAATTAACTTTATATAAAAACCTATTTTTAATTCTTGCTGCAACACAAATTTATGGTGGTGAGGACTTTGTCCAACATATTAATTTAATCGAACCAGCAACGTATGATAGAATGAAATCATTATTTATAAATTTAAAGGATATAAGCTCAGATGAAGAGGTAATGAATCTAATAAATTATTTAAAAAAAAGATATGAAAAATATTATTCAATAAACTTAGATGAAAATTTAGTTTTTACTCATTTAAAGCAACGATTTAAAACTGAGAGAGTTGAAAATACGTATAGGAATTATGCACAAGAGATTACCAAAATATTTGATGAGTATAGAAATAATGAACATTGTAATGAAGAAATTAGTGATAAAAAAGAGAAAAATGCTTTTAATAATATAGATGTGGACACGTATGATGCTAAAAAACAAGCACTAATAAGATGGAAAAATGCTGCTTCGCCTATAGCTAATAAATCTTTTATTGTTGAGGCAGTGGGAGCACTATTAGTGTTGAGTGGAAATGAATTAATTAATATAAATAGGAGAACAGGTTACATAATTGTATCAAGTAAAGAAAAAGAAAAAAAATTATTTTATATAACATATACTTCTAGGAAAAATTTTGCTAAATTATTTAGTGATAAGTTGAATGTAGCACTTCGTATAAAAGAACAAAAGTCTATAAAGTCACTTGTTTATTTATATCCAAAAGAATTGACAAAATTAGATAAAAATCAGATTGATTCATATAGAAACCAGGGTATTGAGATTGTAAGTTATGATGATCAATTAATCATTAAACTTTTGATTCTATTAGATGAAAAAGTATCTGTAGATTATAAAAAACAAATTGCAAATGATATAAAAAAAAGTGGTGATTTTGTAATATGAGTGAATTAAGTGTATTGAGTATATTGAGAGAAGATGAAAAAGTAGAAGGTGCATTTTTCAATATTGATGGATACTATTTTTATAGGTTAAATGGTATCCATGAATATCGTGTTATGGAACACGATATTCATGTTAATTTAGGAAATAAGCAATTATATTTATATAAAGATGTGATTAGTATTTTAAGAGATATAGATCAATCTCCGGTATACACGAATGTTGATCCTAATAAAAAAGAAGATGAACAAGATGTGTATATAAAATGGCTTACAGATTCTCCAAAGGGAGAGTATGAGTACATTAGAGATTTTGAATCAAAAATTTATAAAAAAGATGAAATTCTCTTTCATGATTTTATGAAAGAATATATTGAAATATGTAAATTTAAAGATGCAAATATAGATTGTAGCATTGTTTTTATAGGATATACTTTAATAGATAATAATTTTGAGATAAAAATTAAGGCATTCAATTATAAAATATTAAATAATATAAGTAAAAAAATAGCTCAGCAATTTTCTAAACATAAATTTATTGTTAAAAGTGACAATTTAAATTGGTTAAGACTTGATGAATTTATTGTTGAAGATAATGCTGAAATTACTAGTCCTAACGGTAATAAATTATTAATTAATACATTAAAACCGTCTATGGGGAAAATTTTTGAGTATTTATTCAAAAAAATTGATAAAGAAGGATATATTGATCTTAAGATTGATGAAAAGAAAGATAAAAAAGAAGAAGCAATTTTAAAAAATTTGATAAATAACAAAAAACAACTATATGGTTTGTTAAAACCATACTTGAAACTTTTTATTAATAACCAATTTATGTATTTACACGATGAAACGGCTCTAGATTTAAAAGATGAAAAAAATAATAGAATATTTAGTTTTTCACCTAGATTAATGCAATATTATCAAAAGCAATGGTTTGAAGATTTTATTGGTGAAATTTTAATGATAATAAAAGATAAATATAAAGGGTTTAGTATAAAATCTACCATGAGGAATAAGATATTTAATTTTTATAAAGATGGTGATAATAGTCACAATATAGAAATTGATTGGATTATAGATGTTGAGAAAGGTGGAGTAAATAGAACCATTGGTATAGAATGTAAAAAGACATTGAAAAAAAACTATAATAAAGCAACAAGAGATAAAGTATATACTAAGATAGTTGAAAGTGGTAAGGCTATTGTTGATGGATATTTAATAGTTGGATATTTTAAGGAAGCTGGCTTTCTTGGTGACATGATTTTATCTTCTCAAGATGAATATAAACCTTCAATAATTTTTAATGAAGATGAATATTCAGATGAAGATGTTTTTATACAATACTTGTCTATTTGTGATACCGATATTAAGGATATACAAAATAAAATAATTAAGTGTATTGAAATAATTTATAAAAATAGCTAAAATAACCAAGTTAACTATCTTAATCTTTAAAATGAAGTTTAGATTAAATATTATATGAAGATAAATAGTACAAGCAAAGTGCGTACTAGGAGAAAAGAATAATATAATAAACAATAGCGTAAAAGTCTTTGATAAAGAATTATAAAAAACCTGATATTTACAAATTAATTAAAGACCGATATATAACAGGTGTCTTGTTAATAGAAAATAAGAGGAGATTTTTTGGAGCTTATTAATTAAATTGTTAGATTGGGGTGGATTACTGACAATAAATTAGATAGTACAGATGGCACTAAGTAATGTGTTATTAAGTTTAACGGGGGAGGTGATGTAATGATTCCAGCTTTATCATTATTGGAATTAGATACAAAGATTAATGAAATATATGATTTTGGAGAAAGAAGAATAGTTGGTATAATATTTGCTAGATATAATATTTCTTTAGTAAAAAATGTAATAGATGAATGTTATCAATATTGGAATCGTAATTCAGAAAAAGGATTTGATATTTTATGGCCAGGGTATGGTGAATACCTTCCAATAGATATGGAATCAGATGATAAGAAAATTTTAGAATTTTCAGGAAACATAAATCGTGTGTATTTTGATCTTGATAAATTTATAAGTAGTAAGAAAGAAATGAATTTAATGAAAAAAGTTACATATCATGATAAGTTTGAACTTCTATTAGCAAACTATCATGATGGACATATTTACTATAATGAAAACATTCGTATAGATCTTGAAAAAAATTTGGATAATCACTATGCAAGTATAAGGACAATTATGGAATTTATCACAGAAGAATCTAGATCAAGGTCTGATGTTGGTTCTTTACGTAGAAAAATGATAAAAGAAGATGCAATAAAAGAAATTAAAGGTATAAAATTTAGTAAGATTATATCAACAACAAATAAGATTATCTCTTATTTAAAATAAAAAGATACTTAAATTTTGATTAAACAATAGTATTCTTATTATTATTATAATAACATGATTTATTAATAATTAAATATTAGATTTTAAAGGATATTTTGATCAAACTTTATTACAAAAATTCATTGTAAAATACTTAATAAAGTTCTGGTTTTAATCAAACTTTGTTTAAAAATTAATTTTAGATTTAACGATTTTAAGGCATTTGTTAAAGACGTTTTGATCAAACTTTATTATAAACCAACATTTGTTGTAGGTTTTAAATAAAGTTTAACCATTTGTAAAAAAGATGAATCAAAATTTTGCAATAGATACACTACTATACGTAATGAAGTATAGTAAAAATAATAGAATATTAAAAGTAAAGGCTATACATTCTTAAATAAAGAGTGTGTAGCCTTTGTTTTTGGGTGGTGATTAAATTAAATGGTAAAGAGAAAAGAAATAGTAATAGTAACAACATATATTGAAAAATTAGTTGATAAATAAAAATATGAATCTATGATTTTTTTTAGCAGCCCCAAATTAGTAATAAGAATTGACTGGAATATTCATGCATGTTATAATATGAATGAATAATTTTTAATTCATTCATATAATAACATGTGATATGATGCATTAAAGAAAAAACAACTGCATTTAATAGGGAGTGCACGGAAGAAAGCAGCCTATCAGGCAATTAAGGAATTCGAAAAAAACTTGAAGCAATATAGTGAAATCCAATTTGAGTACGTTTTCTTAAGTGAGTATCGCCTGGAGTTTTACAATGGCTGTAAGCTATGCTTCGATATAGGACAAGAATTTTGTCCTATAAAAGATGATAGGGGACGTACTGGTTGAGAAGATGGAGCATTAGGACGGCATCATCTTTGCTACCACGAGTTAAGCATTTCAGGTTTCAGCGCGCATGAAGAACATTTTGGACCTGGTTACCTATATATTCCACAGGCCAAGATTCTTTGGCAAGATCTTTACAGCCATTGTTACCCGGAGCATTTTTGGAGAAAATGCTATTCGTAAATATCTTGAAAGTACGGTGACGAACTTTGGATTTAATGTGATAAAGGTTGTTGTTTATCGATGTTGGAAACAATGATTGAACTTCAGCAGAAAAATTAAACATATATAAAGAGTTGTTTCAAATACAAGGAGGTAACTGATTTGATCGATAAAAAAACGGATATTATGAATTGTGGAAGAGAACTGTTCAGTTCAAAGGGATTTAAAGACACAAATGTTTCTGAAATAACAAAAATGGCAGGTATTGCTACCGGTACGTTTTATAACTACTATCCTTCAAAAGATAAATTATTTATGGACATTTATTTGGAAGAAAACGTTAAACTGAAAAAAAACATCATGGAGTCCATGGATTTAGAGGCCGACCCCATAAATGTCATGAAGGAAATGATGTTTATGAATCTTAAAGGCATGAGAGCAAATCCCATATTAAAGGAGTGGTATAACAGAGAGGTTTTCAATAAAATAGAACAAATTTATCGTGAAGAAAACGGACTTGATTATGTTGATTTCCTATACGACAGCTTTATCGAGATAGTAAAAAAGTGGCAGATTGAAGGAAAAATCAGAAACGATATCGATGCTGAGATGATTATGGCAATTTTTTCTGCTTTAACCAATATTGATACGCACAAGGAAGAGGTGGGGTTTCAATATTTCCCACACGTTTTAGATTACTTAGCGGAATTTACTATGAAAGGCTTGATGGATTGCTATAAGAATAAATAATCCGGTAAGGATGGAGAAGGCGGGGATGAATAAAGGGATCGAGCTCCTAAAATCTTTTCACGGAACCGAAGCAATTCTTATTGATATGAACTTAGTGGGTTACGTTACACGAGGTCTAAAAGACTACTTTCAGACGACTGAATGTATAAGAATAAATGTATTAGATATTTAGAATGGAGGGTTTACCATGAAGATTCTAGTTACTTAGTACTCAGCAACCAGCAACAATGAAGCTTCCGCTAACAGATCTGCATAGCGCTGATCTATTACCTGACCTTAAACCTGTTCGTAAAGATACATCGTCTTATGGAATAAATACGGTGGATATTAAAAAATCAACTAATACAATTGTGAAAATTGTGAGAGAAACAATTTTGAATTAGGAGTGGTTAAAATGAAAAGTAAGGGTGAGATAAAAATGAAAAAAAGGGGGAAATACAAAATGTTAGGATGGATTATAGCTCTAGTAATTATTGTTTCTTTGGGTATAGGAGGAACAGTAGGCTTGTCGTATTTTTCCAAGGAACGTAGTGAAGCGAAAAATCTTCCTCTTAATGGGGTAAACTTCAGTAGACTAAATGATGGCACTTATATTGGGGAGTATAAGGGTGGAATGTACAAATGGAGGGAAAATGAAGTTCGGATTAAAGTGTCTTCAGGTAAAGTTACTTATATTAAATTATTAAAAAATAAAGAGAATAAACCGCCTGAATTCACAAATGAATTGTTCAATAGAGTAATTAAAGCACAGTCACTGCAAGTGGACACAATCAGCGGTGCGACTCTCACCTCTAAAGCCTATCTCAAAGGAGTAGAAAATGCACTCAAGCAGGCTCAAAAATAGTTCATGATGGAGTATATGTAACAATGCCTTAGACAGTCAAGTGTTATATGTTTTTGATTAAACTTTGTTATAAAGTTTAACCATTTGTAAAAAAGATGAATCAAAATTTTGCAATAGATACACTACTATACGTAATGAAGTATAGTAAAAATAATAGAATATTAATATTAAAAGTAAAGGCTATACATTCTTAAATAAAGGGTGTGTAGCCTTTGTTTTTTAGGTGGGATTAATTAAATGGCGGTTTTGGCTCTGCCTTGACATTTGATAACTGTTGAGTTATAACTTTTAATTGAAGGAGATGTTAATAGTGGAAGAATTCATTGCACCTACAGAAACAGAAACAGAAATGAATAGATCTAAAGATTTAGTACATTCTTTATATAATAGTATTTCACAATCAAAAAAAAATAATTTTGATGATATTAAAGAAGTATTATTAAAAGTTTATGTAAAGCTAGATTTATCTAATGAAAAAAATATTCCGTTGATAAATAGATTAGTTAACTATATATATTTTACAGCTTATACAGAAAAACTACATTTTTCATCTAATGAAGAGAATATTATAAAAGAGTTATCTGGAATAGGTAAATATGCTGGTTTAAATGGTGTATATCGTTCGGATTATGGAGATAAATCTCAATTTTAAATGAACTAGGCGATAATGAAATATTAGCCTATAAAAATAAAATATAAAAAAGGAAGTAAAAAAACATCATAACTTATTGTTATGATGTTTTTTAGGGTAAAAATAGACAAATATCAACTTTCTCGTTTCAATACTAATGCTTAATTTTTGTATTTATGGAATTTTTAATGAAAATTAACATATTATATGGTAATATAATATTACCAACAATCATATAGTATGGGTTTTAAATTCAAATATTTAAAACCTATATTAGTCACATATGATTTGTTATGGAAGAATGATTATTTATAAAAAAGAGGGGATAATTAAAATGAGGATGAAAAAACGGGTATTAACATTTGTGTTAATGATGGTGTTTTTGGCATCATCAACAATGACAGTTCTTGCTGAAAGTAGAACTTCAGGAGGTGCACTAGTAGCAAAATTTCCATCTGGTGACATTAAGACGGATTTTCCTACTACAACAGATATTCCCATCCAGACTATAGATGGATATAAAATGCAAGAACCAAGTATATCTTCACCACCGAATATTAAGAGCAATACTCAGGTTAAAAGCTTTTCAGATCCTGCTTATTCTGCCACTAAAGCAGTTGCAGATAAAAAAGCTTCAATTATTATGTCTTCTACTTCTTCTAAATGTACAAGCTTACAATATGCATTAATAGATAATGGAAAGATTGCGCTGTCCGGTAATGCAGGTTTATCTTCAGTAGAAAATAATACAGTACCAACAGCTGACACTATGTATGGTATAGGTTCAGTAAGCAAGATGTTTGTAACAACAGCGGTGATGACATTAGTAGACAAGGGGAAAATTAATTTGGATACCCCGGTTATACAATATATTAAAAATTTTAAAATGGTAGATGACAGATACAAAAAAATAACAGTTAGAATGCTCCTAAATCATTCATCAGGATTAATGGGTTCCAGTTTTTCAAATGCAATGCTTTTCGGAGATAATGATAAATATGCCCATGATACTTTTTTAGCTAAATTAAGAACACAACGCCTAAAGGCAGAACCGGGTGCGTATTCAGTATATTGCAACGATGGTTTTACCCTTGCTGAAATTCTAGTGGAGCGTGTTACAGGATTTAGTTTTACAACCTATATAACTAATACAATCCTAAATCCTCTGAAAATGGATGATACCAAAACACCGGCGAGTATATTTGATAGGGGAAGACTAGCTAAGACATATACAGGTGCAGTTTCTGGCCCATTACCAACTGAAAATGTGATTGCATTTGGTGCCGGCGGGATTTATTCAAGTGCTGAAGAATTATGTAAATTTGCAACAACTTTCACTAATAATTCTAATGGAATAATTTCAAAGCAATCCATGAATAAGATGGAGAACAAGGAATATTTAAGAGGTATTTGGCCAAAGGATACAGATACAGATAGTATATTAGGCTATGGATTAGGCTGGGATGATGTAAATACTTATCCTTTTAATCAATATAATATAAAAGCATTGTCAAAAGGTGGAGATACGAATTTTTATCACAGCAATTTGATAGTTTTACCGGAACAAAATATGGCTGTGGCAGTAGTAAGTTCTGGATCATCAAGTACCTATGATCAGGTAATGGGTCAGGAAATACTTCTTGCTGCATTAAAAGAAAAAGGTGTAATAAGTGTAATCAAACCGTATAAGACTTTTCCTATAGCTGAAAAAACAGCTGTTCCAGCGGAAATGAAAAAATATGAAGGTTTATATTTGTCTTCTTCAGGATTTATGGATGCCAAACTTGATGAGTCAGGTACATTAAGTTTATCATATCCTAATATGCCGCAGTATGGTACACTAACCTGTTATTATACCAAGGATGGAACATTTATGTCTGATGATAGAACTCAAAGATATAAGTTCGTAGAAGAAACAAATGGAAAAACATACCTTGAACAGGGTATTTATTCAAATCTGTCTCCTTTAGGGCAAATCGCGCTGGATCAGTACATTGCACAAAAGGAAAATGTAAATACATTAACGGAGAATGTTTCTAAAGTCTGGACCAAAAGAGATGGAAAGAAATACTACCCGTTAAACGAAAAGTATTCTTCTATAGTATATCTTTCATGTCCAATTCAACAAGTTGGTTTTTCAAAAGGATTTGAAGGATATTTAGGTATTGATAAGATTGTAGATAAAAATACCGCTGCGGCTGTATTGGACGGACCAGGTTTAATGTCACGTGATCAAAACGACATTAATTTTTATAGAAAGGGCGGGTTTGAATACTTAAGTGTAGCTGGCAGGCTTTACGTAGAAGAAACTGCAATTGAAACTCTTTCAGCAGAAAATCAATTCACATGTACAATTGACAAAGATGGATATGCAAAATGGTACAAGATTGGCAGTGAATCAGCTGATAGGAAAATCACTGTAGATATACCAAAGAATGCAGCATTTGTAGTTTACGACAGCAATGGAAAGTTGGTGAATGATTCTACGATTACAGGTGTTAACAAAACTATATTGCCTAAAGATGGGACAATCGTATTTTTAGGTGATGCTCACGCTGAGTTTAAGATTCAATATAATTAACAGAACAGCTCTCAGCATTGATTCATCTGCAGTTTAATTTATATAGAGTCAAGTAGCACTAGTTATGCTTAAAACTAATGATCTTTATTCCAAAGCTACACAATTTTGTAGCTTTAGAATAAGGTTTGATTGAAATATTCATGATTTAAAATATAGGAGATATTTTTATGCCATTAAAGAATATTAACCAGCCGCCAATTATTAAAATTGATACCAATCTAAGATTAATAGTTCTAGATAAAAGTGATTGGATAGTCGCGTTAAAATGGTATCATAATCCTAAAATACTATATTACTCTGAAGGTATTACTGACGAAAAAACTTATGATATAGATACAATCAATAGAATGTATGAATACTTAAGCAACATAGGTGAGTTATATTTTATTGAAATAAATGAAAATAATAAATGGGTATTAATTGGTGATGTAACACTATCAGAAAAAAATATGCCGATTATTATAGGCGACGAATACTATTGGGGCAAAGGAATAGGTTATATTGTAATTAATACGCTCATAAATAGGGCAAAAGTAATAGGTATAACCAAAATAAATATCCCCACAATATATTCATATAATAAACGTTCACAAAATTTGTTTAAGTCAATTGGATTCATTGAACTAAATACCAGCAATCCGAATAAATCATATGTTTTAAATATAATATAATGTTTGTAAAATTAAAAGAATATGGTAGTTTAGACTATAAAAGATCATTAAATAAAATATTGTGCTTATTTGTATTTAGTTATACGTGTCTTGAGACACAGCTAGTATCAGTCACTTATAGGGCTAGTGTGGGTGGCCATGAATTCCAAAATACTCTTGTCCACACATCATTTGCAATTTGGGAAATTTTTCAAATAAGTTGACTCATATGGTAATATATGGTAATATAAATTTACAACATAAAAGCTAAATATATCCTAAAGGAGGCTAATTGTTATGAAAGATTCCGTTATTGTTATTATTATTTTCTAATTGCAAATTTTATATAAACAATAGTATAGATTTAATCTGTATTATTGTTTATATACCTACATTATATTCTTACATAGGAGGGAATTATGGAAAACTACTTTGATAATACCTATATTAATTTTTACAATGATTATTTAAATGAATCAATAACAAATGAAGAAGTAGACTTTATTAAAAGTTTTATTGACAAATCTGATAAAGTATTAGATTTATGTTGTGGACATGGTAGACATACAATAAACTTAAAAAAGTCAGGGGTAGATGTTGTAGGAATAGATAATAGTATACAAGCAATAGAATATGCAAAAGCTGAAGCAACTAAAAATAATTTAGGCGAGGATATGTTTAAAACTGTTGATATACTGAAAGATAGTATACACGAAAAATATGATGTGATAATTTTATTAGGTAATTCGTTAGGGTTATTTTTGAATGAAGATTGTAATGTTTTAGAAAAAGTCAGAAAAGCTCTAAAACCGGAAGGATATTTTATTTTAGATTTAACTAATAGAGATTATATTCTAAAAAATTGGCAACCCAATTATTGGCTAGAGAAAAATAATAACTTTTGTTTACATAAAAATAGTATTGATTTTAAAAATAATGTATTGGAATTAAAAGAATTTCGTATAGTAAATAATTCGATTCAAAAATATGAATGTAAAACAAATTTATATTCTTTTTATGATATTAACTCAAAAATCAGCAAAAGTGGTTTTAACTTAGTTGAATCTTATGGCGGTTATAATAAGGAAGAGCTAAGTGTGAATTCCACATCTCTTCTTATGGTTTTAAATATAAAAAAAGATGATAGTGATGAATTTAAAAAAAAATAGCAAAAGGCAGTTGGAAATCTAAAGCTCTTCTATTGCTATTAAGTAACGGGTTTTCATCCATAGGAGATTACATTTATTTAGTTGCTATTAATATCATTATTTTAGAAAAAACTAATTCACTATTAGCAGTATCATGTATATGGATAATACCATATATATCATCAATATTAACAAAATTCTGGTCTGGCAGTATAACTGATAGATATAATAAAAAGAAAATGATGATACTTGCTAATATAGTTAATGGTTTAATATTATTTTCAATGGCAAATATCAATAGTATAATGATTATTTATATATTAATATTTTTACTTAATATAAGTATAGCTATATTAGGGTCGGTATCTCTTCCATATACAACTGAAAATATACCTCAAGATCAAAGGAAAAGATTTAATTCCATTCAGGGTATGCTAACCAATGGTTCTATTGTTATCGGACCTGCTATTTCTGCGTTTATACTTAGATTTTCAAATGGTTCAATAGCAATTATAGTAAATGCAATAACATTTTTTGCATCAGCTATATTTTTAAGCTTTATGCCTAAAATTCATAAGAAGGTCATTAATAAAAATAAAGAAAATATCAAGGCAAAATTGATAAATGATTGGAAAGATATTTACGATTTTATGCTACGTAAAAATTTAAAATTCACTATATTAAATTTATTATTTATAATCATTGTTTCTATGGGCGTGGCATTAGATTCTCAAGAAGTAGTTTTTGCTAAAAAAATACTAAATCTAAACTATTCACAATACAGTTTATTGTTCATGATAGCTGGTGTTGGATATGTTTGTGGTTCTGCTTTTGTTATTCCGTTATTAAACAAAGTGTCTAGTAATAATCTTTTAAAGATCGGTTCAATATTTAGTGCAATTGGATTTATCATTTATTCAACTTCAACTTCATTCATTATGGCAATGATTGGATTTTTTATTTTAGGTTTTTTTCAGTCACAGTTTAATACAGGATACTTAACGCGGCTACAAGAAACTGTTCCTTTAGATATATTAGGAAGAATTTTTAGTAGTATTTCATTTTTTCAAAGTATAGTAATGATTACTTTTATGATTTTAATTGGACTATTATCAAATTATTTTGGAATAAAGTATGTAATAATAATAAGTACGTTTTTAATACTTATTATTTCAATTGTAATGGCTAGTGTGATTTCTTTTAGTGAA
This sequence comes from Clostridium akagii DSM 12554, assembly GCF_000686725.1. Classification (GTDB taxonomy): domain Bacteria; phylum Bacillota; class Clostridia; order Clostridiales; family Clostridiaceae; genus Clostridium_I; species Clostridium_I akagii. Next base: position 364,830 of record NZ_JMLK01000007.1, read on the forward strand.
CTTCAAGATAAAAGATTAAAAATAAAAGATTAAAAATAAAAGATTAAAATATAGTGGTGCAACAAACGAAACCGATAAAGCTCACTCTAAAGACTATAATTCCATAAGCTTTCGGTTGTGGTGCTTGAATAAAACTATTATAAATAGGCGATTTACATGTGTTTATAAGATAAAATACATCTAGATCATTAATATGCTCCCCTTTCTGGTAACAGATTTTTTATTATTTAATCTGTCTACTTTAAGGGGAGCATATTACTATGTCCTTAATCTGCTTATTATTATTATTATTATTATGAATTCAAATGACTAACCTCTATCATTGTTGCCACTTCCTTGAAAAATACTCGTATCATATTTTTAAGATAAGAGTCTTTAACCATAAAAAAACAAATAATTTAATACTATTTATTTTTTAATAAATTGGTTTCGATACATAAATCCATTTTAAAAAATCTATGACTTTGCTAACGTGGGCAGAATTTGATATTATACACATTACTTTATTTTTTGAATCGAAATTTATGAACTTTAAAACAGGAAGATTTTCCACATTTATACCATAAGGTTCATCAGTTTTGTCTAAGGCTTTTATTTTACCATTGACCAAAGAGGAATCAGTTAGATGGAGACTGGAAAAATCAGGAATAGTTGACAGCTTCATAAATAGACCCTGTTTAACATAGGTGTCAAAATCTTTTTTATCTAGTATTACAATATCTACTTGTCGTGTATCAATTGAAGCTGTAAGTTTTTGCCAAGTAATTGAGTTAGTATCATCCTGAGGATCATCATTTGTTTGTAAAAATTCAAAAGTAATATCTTTCTTTTTCTTGTAAGTTTTAATAAGAGTATCATCTGCTTTATTTTTGAGTTGCTCTTGTTTATCTGCATCTACATATTTACCTATTAATGTTATATTTAGCACAGCTTCTTTGCTATTAATTATATTTACTAAAAAGAAGGAAATACTTACCAACAACACTATTATTACTGTAATATGAAATTTATAATAATATAAAATATAATTTATTTTTTCTTTCAAATTCATACTTCTAAGTCTTTCTTTTGTACTTAAATGTTCCATTTTTAATTCACCTTCTTTTTATTTTATGTAATAGAATTGAAGATAATTTTTAGCAAAGCGATTTATTATTTTTTAGAATATGCATTAATGCATATTCTATTGCGACAATAAAAAACATAAACCATAACTTATATTAATGTACAATAAGTAGGATTAAAATACAATATAAAATAAAAAAAATAAGTTTTTGTAAAATGAGAAAAAATAAGTTTTTGGTAATTTTATATAAAAAGCAATCCCCGTATATTAGAAATTAGGTCTAATGTTTAATACTAGAGAATGATGTATGAGGTGTGTATGATAAAAAAGTTGACAAGTAATATTTAAAATGATAATATAAAAATATAGTTTATGAATACGTATTCATAAAGAAAAAACAAACGCCAAGAGAAGGTGAAATCCGTAGTAATAACCCACTGTTTCAAAATTAATAGTAAAGGAGCATTTCTATGACTTTGATTAAAACTGAAGGTAATGTAAAAAAATTAAAACAAAATAGTTTGATTAAACATGAAAATAATACCAAAAAATTAAAGTATATAAGAGATAATTATCAGCTATATTTATTTATATTACCAGCATTGGTGCTTACCATTATATTTAAATATGTACCTATGTACGGTACAGTAATAGCATTTAAAGCCTACAACCCTTTAAATGGTATTATAGGAAGTCCTTGGATTGGTTGGGATAATTTTAAGCAATTTGCAACAACCCCAGATTTCATGAATATGCTATTAAGTACTTTAAAATTGAGTGCCTATGGTCTATTGTTTGGTTTTCCAATACCAATTATTTTAGCACTTATGATGCATAGAGTTAAAAGTGTTGGACTTAAGAAAAAGATGCAACTTATATTATACGCACCAAATTTTATTTCATCGGTAGTTATTGTAGGTATGATTTTCATTTTTTTATCTCCAATAGGACCCATAAATCAAATTATTACCCTATTAGGTGGCAAGAGTGTGAATTTTATGACCGAACCTGGTTGGTTTAGACCAATTTATATTATAAGTGGTATTTGGCAAGGTGCTGGATGGGCGTCTATAGTATATCTTGCTGGACTTTCCAATGTGTCACAAGATCAACTGGATGCTGCATTAATAGATGGAGCAAATATTTTTCAACAAATTAGACATGTGGATTTTCCAGCTATCAAAGCAATAACTGTTATACAGTTTATTCTAGCAGCTGGGAATATCATGAGCATTGGTTTTGAAAAAGCATTTTTAATGCAAACATCCATGAATATTTCAACCTCTGAAATTTTGCCTACATATGTTTATAAGATAGGTTTACAAATGGGAGATTATGGGTATTCAACTGCTATAGGTCTTTTTAATTCTGTAATCAATGTAATATTGCTTATAGCTGTTAACAAAGTTGTGAAGAAATTAAATGATGGACAAGGGCTATAATTACAAAGATAAAGGAGGAGAGAAATGTATAAAGGAATATCCAAAACTGATAGGATTATATTAATTTTAAATAATGTATTGCTTGTGATGTTAGTTATTTGTGTATTGGTACCATTAATATATGTAGTAGCTGCATCTTTTACAAAACCCAATGCATTGTTAAATAGTGGACTTACAATAAATCCCGCTGATTGGACATTAGAAGGTTACAAGAAGGTATTTAGTGATCCAGAAATGCTAATAGGTTTCAGAAATTCAGTATTTTACGCAGTAGCGTTTTCATTTATTTCAGTTATATTAACTTTGTTTGCTGCATATCCGTTATCCATAGAAAATTTTGTAGGTAGAAAAACTCTTATGACAATTTTTGTTATCACAATGTTTTTTAATGGCGGTCTTATACCAACATATTTAGTAGTAAAAAATTTAAATATGTTAGATAGTGTTTGGGCAATTCTCTTACCGGGTGCCATTAATGTATGGAATCTTATATTAGCTAGAACATATTTTCAAGGTATTCCAAAGGAGTTAAGAGAAGCTTCTATAGTTGATGGTTCAAGTGATACTCAGTATTTTTTTAAGATATTATTACCATTATGTAAACCAATAATTGCGGTATTAGTATTATATCAATTTGTTGCTCAATGGAATTCATATTTTGATGCTATGATTTATTTAAAAAACACTAATTTAGAACCATTACAGATTGTACTTAGATCAATTCTGGTTCAAAATCAAACTACTTTAAATATAGGAAGTGACGCTGCAAGCACAGCTCAGTTACAGCAAATAGCTCAGATGATTAAATATTCAAGTATTGTTGTTTCAAGTTTACCATTAATAATAATGTACCCTTTCTTCCAAAAATATTTTGAAGAAGGTATATTAGTTGGATCTATAAAAGGATAATAACACCATATAAATTTGTTTAAATCATCTTTTGTAGCATAAATGATATTGTATATGGTTGCAGGAGAGTTAACAATAAAGTTAATGATTTAAAGTATCATAAAAAATTTAAAGCGGGGGTATTTAAATGAAAAAAATTAATTTGGTAGTAAGTTTAGCACTAGTTGTTAGCATGCTAGCAACAGGGTGTGGGGCAAGCGGAAGTAAATCTAGTACATCTGGAACTTCAAAAGCCAAGGGAACAAACTCATCACAGGGATATGGACTTACTAACGTGAGCTTTCCTTTGAAAAGTAAGGTGACTATGAAGTTTTTGACACATAGTTCGGCTTTGGCACCAAGTGATCCTAATAAAAAGTTGATTTTCCAAAGGCTTGAAAAATCTACAGGTGTTCATATTGATTGGACAAATTATACTGATGATTCATTTAATGATAAAAGAAATTTGGAACTCGCAAGTGGAGACCTTCCGGATGCAATTTTTGATACTAATGGTATGACTGATAATGATATATTAAAATATTCATCACAAGGTGTTATTGTTCCTTTGGATAATTTAATAAATAAAGACATGCCAAACCTTAAGAAAATTCTTGGTACTAATCCTGAATATAAATCAATGATAACAGCACCAGATGGACATATTTATTCATTACCATGGATTGAAGAACTCGGAACAGGCAAAAATGCTATTCAAGCTTTAGATGATACGCCTTGGATAAATAAGAAATGGCTAGATGAATTAGGACTACCAATGCCAACAACTACAGATGACTTAGAAAAAGATCTTCTTGCTTTCAAAAATAACGCAGCAAAGCTAGGTACTAATGTAATTCCAATGTCTTTCATGATTAATCATCAAGGGGAAGATCCTTCAATGCTTCTTGGAGCTTTCGGAATGGGTGATAACGATGATCATTATATGGTTACAAATGATAAAAAAGTAGTTTATTCTACAACTCAACCTGGATATAAAACTGGAATAGAATGGATGAATAAACTTGAAAATGAAGGTTTGATAGATAAGGAAGCATTCACTCAAGATTGGAATACTTATGAAGCAAAAGGTACAGCTAAACGTTATGGATTATATTTTACTTGGGATAAAGCAAATATTTCAGGAGCATCTGATGATTATGTTCAGTTGCCTGCATTAAAAGGACCAGACGGACAGATAAATGTGCCACGAACTAATGGTATTGGTTTTGACAGAAATAGGGCAGTAATCACAAGTTCAGATCAAAATCTTGACTTAACTGCTAAGTGGTTTGATCAACTTTATGCACCCGTTCAATCAGTTCAAGACAACTGGGGTACCTATGGAGATAAAACACAACAAAATATTTTTGAAATGACGAGTCAAGGAAATTTAAAACATTTACCACTTTCAGGAACTGCACCTGTTGAATTAAGGCAGAAGACATGTGTAGGTGGACCTTTAGCAGTACTAAATAGTTATTTTGGTAATCAGACTACAAAGCCAGCCGATGCTGCTTGGAGAATTAATATTTTACAAACAACTTATGTACCATATATGAAAACTACTTATAACTATCCTCTTGTTTTCATGAATTCAACTGATGAATCTCAAGTAACACAACTTGATACAGCAGTTAAAACATATACAGAAAGAATGAAAGCACAATGGATATTAAAAGGTGGAATAGATACTGATTGGAATAGTTATCTAAACACAATGAACCAAACAGGACTTACTAAGTTACTCACTACCAAGCAGAAATATTTAGATACTTATTTTAAGGCTCAAAAAAAATAACTCGTATTAATAATTGCTTAAAATTTACAAATAAGAATAAGTTATGTGTAATAAATACATGCATATAACTTATTCTTATATATAAACAGAAAAAATATACATGATAGATTAAACGATTTTAAATTAATTATGACGGAGGGAAAACATGGATCTATATAAACCACAATATCATTTTATACCAGAAAAAAATTGGATGAATGATCCCAATGGGCCCATATATTACAAAGGAAAATACCATTTGTTTTATCAACATAATCCTAATGATTATCATTGGGATACAATGCATTGGGGGCATGCTGTTAGTGAAGATTTAGTTCACTGGGAACATCTTCCTATAGCTTTAACTCCTTCAAATGAATTAGGAGAAACACATTGTTTTTCTGGTTGTGCTGTGATAAATAACGATGGACTTCCAACAATATTTTACACAAGTATAGGTGAAAACGAAAGAAATGGAAAAGATGGAGCGCAGCAATGGATGGCCGTTAGTCATGATGATATGATTACTTGGGAAAAATATGATTCAAACCCTGTATTAAAATTAAAATTACATGGAAAAATGAATATAAAAGAATGGCGTGATCCATTCATTTGGAAAGAAAATGAAGTTTGGTACATGGTATTAGGTGGGGGCTGTGAAGAGAAAGGTTGTGTTCTAATATACAGTTCTTTGGATCTTATGAATTGGAAATTCTTAAATAAAATGTTTGAAGCACCTGAGTTTAAGTTTTTAGAATGTCCTAACATGATAAAATTCGGTGATAAGTATGTACTGGTTTATTCTCCAAGTGATATAGTTAGATATCATGTAGGAACTTTAAACGAAGATTTTACATTTATATCAGAATATGAAGGAATATTAGATAATAGTGGGTGGGAAGGCTTTTATGCTCCTAATACATTAATAGATCCTATTGGAAGAAAAATAATGTGGGGTTGGATGACAGAAGTTTCCAGAGGAGATTTTGAAGGAGCTAACGGATGGGCCGGTGCTCAATCTATTCCTAGAGTACTTACTTTAGACTCACATAACTCACTAAAAATGGAACCATTATCTGAGTATGAGATGCTTAGATATGATGAGGAATCATATAATAATAAAATCATTAATAAAAACAAGATAATTTTAAAAAGCAAGGGTAGAGCATTAGAAATAAAAATTACAATTAAAATAAATGGAGATGAAGATTTCTCTTTAAATGTGTTTGAATCACCTGATAATGTAGAAACAACAACAATTAGATATGATGCAGTAGTAGGAGAAATTTTTGTGGATAGAAGTAAGTCCAGCATTTCTGAACAGGTGCATAAAACTATACTTAAGTCTCCATTGAAAAAAGAAGTTGGACAATTACTTAGTATTCGTGTATTTGTTGATCATTCAATTATTGAAGTTTTTGCTGATAGTGAGATTTGTTTGTCAACAAGAATATATCCTACACTGGAGAACAGTGAAAATGTAAGCCTAGAACTTAACAAAGGAAATGAATTAAATATACAAGAACTTAGCTTGTGGAAAATGAAGAGTATTTGGTGAAAACTATAAAATTATTTGTACAACATTAGTATTTATGATTTTTAAGAACATTTATTATTAGAAAGCTAATAATAAATGTTTGTATAAATCTTTTATACATTATTTTTCCAATTAGGAAAATGAATGTTTTGACAGAAGAGATGAGGATGAATATGAATAAAAAAAGACAATTTAGTGAAGGATTAATTTTTGCTATTTCAAATTACTTTTTTTGGCTTTTATTAGGGAATCTATATTTTTGGATAATGAATATTCCATATATATTTGTGGCTATGACCATGAGTATGAATGGGAATATTCAAATTAATGTAATTTTAATTCTTTCATTGATACCTATGGGACCTGCATTAACAGCGCTATTAAGTGTAATGGGTAAGCTAACAAGAGAGGGAGATATTAATTTAACAAAATATTTTTTTAAAGCTTACAAGGAAAACGTATTTGACTCATTATTTTTTTGGACATTAGGGCTAGCTATTTTATTTGTAATAAAGATTGATATGATATTAATTAGTAGTAATTTTCACTTGTATTTTATTAATATATTTTTAAAAATTATAGCTGTTATTTGTATTGCTTTAGCATTCTATATTTTCCCTATAATATCCAGATTTCATTTGAAGAAAAGAGACATAATAAGATTATCGTTTGAATACTTAATAAAAAAAATCCACGTGTGTATAATATCTTTTGGAGTTATTTACTTTTTATGGAAAATTTCAAATAATACTTTTCAAGCTGTAATGATTTTATTTTCTGTAAGTATTATAACCTATGTAATAATGTATTTGCAAAAGAGTGTGCTTAAAGAGATTGAAGATAGATTAAAAAATAAAGATGAATCCAAGTTAGGAAATGAACATTAATTATTACTGAGTTTTTAAATTAAGTAAAGTGGTGATTATATTATGTCTTTAAATAAAATGAAACTGTCCAGTAAACTATATGTGGGTTTTGCCATTATGTTTTTGCTTGTTCTATTTATAGGAGTATTTTCATTTGTAACAGTAAGTGGTGTTGGTTTTTCAATGGATAACTTAGTTGATCATAACAATAAAAAGCTCACTGAATCCTATTGTATGAAGGGATACTTAACTGATTCAGCAATTAGGTTATCAAACATATGTTCAATTAATAACCAAAATTATATGGATTCGCAAAAGAAACTCTTGGTAAATGATATATCATTTTATAATAAGAGTAAAAATATACTGAGAAAACTTGTGAGTACAAAAGAAGAAAAACAGCTGATGGCTCAAATTGATGTTAATGATAAAGATTACTTTCAGTTTGTTGATACTTCATTAGAAATTGATACGAGTACAGATTTTACCAGTATACAACTACAATCAATTGTTAATGATTTAGATAGTATGGTTAACCTTCAGCAGCAGTTGTCTCAGAATCTATCAACAAACACAAGAAATACTATAACTACTCTTGGGACACAGATAATTATTTTATTAATTATTTCTTTTATACTTGCAATTATTTTAGCTACAATAATAAGAAAATCAGTTACTAGTCAAGTAAAGGTCATTGCGGATGCAGCTTCAAAACTTGCAGATGGAGATTTGAATTTTGAGCTAAAATCAGTTACTAAAGATGAAATTGGTAAAACTATAGACTCTTTGAATACAGCAATTAAAAAATTAAATCTTAATCTTTCAGAGGTGAAAAAACAAAGTAAAAACGTATTCCAGGGCAGTGAAGCTACTAATATAGCATTCATTGATATAAGTAGTAGTATTGAGCAAATTTCTGCAGCAACAGAAGAAATCTCTGCTTCTATGCAGGAATCTAGTGCTTCTGTAGAAGAAGTTACTTCTATGGCTAGTACTGTTAAAGAACAAGCCAATAATTCTGTTTTAAAGACTAAAGCAGGTCTTTCTATATCCTCAAATATACA
>NZ_JMLK01000008.1 GCF_000686725.1 Clostridium akagii DSM 12554
TGGTTGCGGGGGCAGGACTTGAACCTACGACCTTCGGGTTATGAGCCCGACGAGCTACCAACTGCTCCACCCCGCGATATTATTGGTGCCGAAGACCGGAATTGAACCGGTACGATGGTTTAAGCATCGCAGGATTTTAAGTCCTGTGCGTCTGCCAGTTCCGCCACTTCGGCATGTCATTGCTAAGCAACAAGATTTATTATATAATATATTTTAATACATGTCAACAAAAAAATTTTGTTCTCATAATAAATAGCAATTTATTGTTTGTTCATTAATCCTTTATACAAACAGAAGAGGCTAAATAGCCTCTTTATTTACCTTAATAGGAGCCTTTTTTATAACCACCATGGCCCTTTGCTTCTTGATGCCTTTTTAAATCTTGAAATCTTTCTTCGCTATCTTTTAAAAACTTAGATAATCTATCTTCAAACTCAACTCCGATTCCATTACCGCCGTTATTATTACTGCTGCTATTATTACTATTACTATTACGATTGCTATATCCATTATCATTTCCATATCCATTTTGTTTTGGTTTAGGACTTTTAGTCCAATCGATATCGATTGGTTTAGATGTTTTCTGAGGAACAGAAGCTTGCTTTATAGATAAACTTATTTTTCCACCTTCATCAACTGACAAAACTTTAACTTTCACTTTATCTTGTTCTTTTAAATAATCTTTGATATCTTTTACAAAAGTATCAGCTACCTCGGAAATATGAACTAGACCTGTTTTACCGTCCACGTCAACAAATGCACCAAAATTTGTAATGTTAATTATTGTTCCTTCTAGAATTGTTCCTGCCTTTAAGGTCATATTAAAAAGATTCCTCCTTGATTATGTTTTATATTTTTATAATATGCTTACCTCACAACAAACTTTAGAGAAAATCCCTAAGTATATATATCTAATATATTTATTCATGCAAAACATGCATAATATAAATAAATTTAACTGTGATGTAATCATAGTATTTATTTATTATTACTTCCATTGATTACAGTAATCTCTCCCTGCTTAATAAGACCCAACTTTTCCCTAGCTAGCTTTTCGCTATATTGATCAGAGCGTGCCATCTTAAGTTCATCCTGTAATTTCTGATTTGAACTTTTAAGTTCTTTGGTTTCTGTAGCTTTGCTGTCAATCTGCGCCTGTATTTTGTTCATAGTTATCTGCTGGTTTACTGCCACATAGCACATATTAATAACAAAAATACCAATTATTAAGAATTTTATTTTAGCTCCTTTTATCATACCACATACCTCTCAACATTTAACCTCACAGTAAGTATACCTATATTTTAAATTTTTTACTAGATATATTCAAGTTTTTTATTATTTATTTTTTTCATTAGGGAAAAAATGATTAATTACTAGCCTAAACGGATACATTATTATATTGAATGTTATCCTCAAATTTCGTGAAATAATATCAAATAACCTAATTTCGAAAATTATGAGTTTGCTACTAAAAAACTTAAAGTATATATAAATTCCAATAATAATAAAAGCATATGAATATGTGTTAATAATGGCTCCATCCTTGTAAAACAAAAAAACAAAAACTATTATGCTTATTAATACCCAGAACAATATGTCCTCAACAAATATAATTATTTTATTTTCAATTTGATTTCCCCGTATAGCTCTATATATATCAAATGATACACCGGTAATAAATCCTCCAATTAGACTAAAAAAAAGCAAGTTGAACTGCAAATAATTTGACAATACCATACTTTCACCTAAACAGCCTATTTAAAATACTATCTTTATTTTTTGTATTTTCTTTTTCTGAATATTCAAAGGAATTTATTTTTCCGGTTATCATAATATCTCCATTTTGCACATCAAGTTTATTCATTTTTAAATTATTACCTTTTAATGTTAAACTCCCTAAACTAGTAGTTAAAATAATGATTTGTTCATTAAAACTTATTACTTCATTTACTCCAGTAATAGCTAACTTCTTTCTACTTTCAAGCACTAAATTACTTTTTTTATCCTCAATCTTTGCTTCCATAGTTTTCCCTCCTATTCCACTTATAAAATATATATGTAAAATAGAATACTTATATTACTATGTGTTATTCTTTATCTTCCACACCTAATAAAATTTCATACATTTGTTTTGCATCTTCCTTATGAACATAATTTGATATATTTAATATTCTAGCCTTTAATACTTTTTCTGCGTACCTTATTTCTATTATGTCGCCCTCTATAACATCCGTGCTTGGTTTTGCTACTTTTTCATTAATTGAAACTCTGCCACTTTCACATGCTTCTTTTGCCACCGTTCTTCTTTTTATAATCCTTGATACTTTTAAATATCTGTCTAATCTCATAACAGCCTCCCACAATTCATATGATATAGTATTTATTGTCATATTAACAAAAAACCTGGATAAAATCCAGGTTTTTCATAAAAATTTAATAAAACTATTTATTTACTCGTTCTTTAAATTCTTTCCCTGCTTTAAATACAGGAACAGTTGATGCTGGTATAGTTATTTCTTCTTTAGATCTTGGATTTCTACCTTTTCTTTCAGCTCTGTCTCTTGTTTCAAAAGTTCCAAATCCTACTAGTTGAACTTTTTCACGTTTTTCTAGAGCTTCCTCTATACTTTCAACAAATCCCTTTAGAGCTGATTCTGCATCTTTCTTTGTTAAATTACTTTTTTCTGCTATGCTACTAATTAATTCTGCTTTATTCACTTTTGTTACCTCCTTAAATAATTAAGAATACGTTATAACCCTTTATAGCATATTCTTCATACGTTTTTAAAATCCTTCTTTTTTGAAGTATTTTATAGAAATTTAATAAATTCACAAACTTTTGACTTCATTCCATAATATATCCATGTCCTTCAGGGACATCTCATCTAAATTAGTATTCATGGCTTTTGCCTTTAGTTCCATGAACTCAAAACGTTTAATGAATTTATCTATAGTATAATTTAAAGCATTTTCTGGGTCGATGTCAAGGAATCTAGCAACATTTACTACTCTAAATGCTAAATTACCCACTTCTTCTAATATCTTTTCCCTATTTATGCCTTTATATACATCTTTTACTTCGTTTATTTTTTCTGAAACTTTATACATAGAATCTTCTATTTTTTCAAAATCCAAACCAAATTTTGCTGCTTTTTTTTGTACTTTTTCTGCTCTCATAAGTGCTGGTAAATTTTTAGGAACATGATTTAAAGCATCTGTATAGCTCTGCAATTTTTGTTCTTTCATTTTATTTTTTTCCCAATTATCTATGACTATTTCTGATGTATTTTCACTTGTATTTTCATTACCAAAGACATGAGGATGCCTTTTAATCATTTTATTTGATATTGCCTTTATAATATCATTTATGTTATAATATCCTTCTTCTTTTCCTATTTGAGCATGAAATACAACCTGTAGTAGTACATCTCCAAGTTCCTCAACAACCATATCTTCATTGTTTTTCCCAAGTGCTTCTAATACTTCATAACTTTCCTCTATAAGACATCTCTTTATGGATTCATGGGTTTGTTCTCTATCCCAAGGGCAACCATTTTCTCCGCGTAATGTCTCAATTATTCCCAATAAGTCATAAAAGTCCGTTGTATTATCTAGGCATTTAGGTATGTAAATAGATGTTAAATAATCTATATCTTCCTGCCTGTCAAGCTCATATAGTTCCATTTTTCTTATACTTTCTAATCCTTTTATTCCAGCTGCTCTTACAAAATATATTTCAGTGTTATCTTTATAATACTCAAGTAAGGTCAGTTTTACTTCCGATGCTATAAGCTTATTATAAACTTGAGTAATTATTAATCCTGATCTCTTATCCATAATTTGGTTTTTTATATCAAAGGCATCAATTATTTTAACCCCATTTATAGGATCAATCTTAAGCGCCTCCATTATAGCATCAATAAAGCTTACTGCTGGTAGTATTTTAATATCTATATTCTTATCCGTGCAAAGCCTCAAAAGTATGCTGACTGACTTTTCAGCTACTAGAGGATGTCCTGGAACCGCATATACTATATCTCCTAATATTTTCTGTTGTTTTATCAAATCTTCAGCAATAGAAACATATACGTCATCAAAACTTTGTGATTTATCGTAAACATTATCATAAGTTTTAAAATTTATTTTTTCATCTTCCAGATATTTAACTGTAGGGTGTTTGATTGTTCTAAGAAATATATTCTTACTGGTTTTTAAAATTTCTACCGTCCCCATAGTTAATGCACTTAAATCTCCAGGCCCTAAGCCAACTACGCTAATCATAACTCTATCTCCTTCAAATCTTATTGGCATTATCAAATTAATTTAATGTTTTTTCCGTATTTTATTTTTTATTTGACTATAGCTAAATATGCCAAAGGATAAAACTAAAATTGAGTATATAATAATGCCTATAAATACAGCAGAGAAACATGCTATACTGCTACTCATTGTACTATTATAGACATTTAAATAAATAAATACAACTACGATAGTCATTATTACTGATGCATAAGCTGGTTTTATTATAATATCATAAATATTTATTTTTATACCTAATTCACTTTTAACATTCCATAAATTCAGCAATGCTACAAGTACATAACCAGTTATTGTTCCAATTACAGCACCATATACATTAATACTAGGTATTGGTACTAAAATCATAGTTATAATTACTTTTACAATGCAGGCCACCAAAATATTTCTTACTGGCAAAGTATACTTACCAATTCCTTGCAATATTGCAGTACTTGTCTGAGTTAAAGTTATAAATGGTATTGAAATACTCAAGAATCTTAAAATATTATCTCCTCCACCATTGCCTGGAAAAATCAAGTTTAATATAGGTCTTGACATGAAAAAAAGACCACAGAAAGATGGTATTCCAATTACCATCGATGCCCTCATTGCCAAATGAACTTTATTAATAACCTGACTCTTTTTATTTAGAATATAAGCCTCAGAAATTATGGGAACTAAAGATGAGCATAATGCTATTGATAACGTTAATGGTACATTAATTAAAACAAATGCTTTGCCTGTAAGTTGCCCATAAAGTACTGTAGCTTCTTTATAAGTAAGCCCTGCTAATAAAAGCTTTTGAGGAACAATTATGGAATCCAGTAGGCTCATAACGCTACTAACAGCTGCTCCAATTGAAATTGGAATAGCAATATATAAAAGTTTAAACATAATATTGCTTTCTTTATGGGTAGTTTTTGTTTTAACTTTTGTTTGAGTTTTCAAATATTTTATTGTTAAATAAATACCAGCCACTATTGCTCCAAATGATGCTCCAAAAGCTGCTCCACCTGCGGAATACTCTATTCCCTTTGAAATTAATAAATATGCAAGACCAACCCCAACGATTACCCTACCACATTGCTCTAATATCTGTGATATTGCAGTTGGAATCATATTCTGAAATCCCTGAAAATATCCTCTAAGCGCACTTACTATAGATATGCAAAGGGGAGCTCCTGCAATAGCTATTAAAGAGTAGTAAGACTTCTTGTCCCAATTAAGTGCTGATATTATTTGATGGCTAAATAATAAAATAAACCCTGTGAAGCTTCCTCCCATTATAAACATAAGTATAAGCGCCTTTTTAAGTACCAATGCGGCTGCTTCAGTGTCACCAGTAGCATTCCTCTCTGATACCATTTTTGATATAGCTACAGGCATTCCTGACGCAATAGCTATAAAAAACATATATAACGGATATGACATCTGATAATATCCTATTCCTTCATCTCCAATTAACATTATTAATGGCCATCTAAAAAATATACCTAAAAACCTTGTAAAAATACCTGCCAATCCTAAAATAAATGTTCCTTTGATAAGCGATTGTTTTCTCATAATAAATAATACCTCCAAAACCTCTATAAATATTAATATTTCAGTTTCAAAGGTATTATTACTCTTTAATTTTACTTACAATTTCATGTTAGTTTTAAAGCTAAATATTATTACATTATTGTTCCATCTGCTTTCCTAAAAACATAGCAGCAGTTTCACTTAATTTTGTCTCCGTTTCCCCAAATGTTACTCCAGTATCTTTAGATACTATAACTACAGCTCCAATAGAATCTCCTTCGGAAATTATAGGTGCAATTACTTCTGATGAATATTTTTCACTTACATCTTCATCATCATATACAGGAACTGCTTTGTTGCTACTATCACTTAAAGTATATGTTTTTCTATCGTTCATTATTTTTTCAAGTTCATTACTAACACGTTTTTCAAAATATTCTTTCTTCACTCCCCCACTTACAGCTATAATAGTATCTTTATCGCAAATAGCTACTATATTTCCAATTGAGCTATTTATTGATTCTGCATATTCTTTTGCAAAATCTCCTAGTTCCCCTATTGGTGAATATTTTTTAAGAATAACACCTCCTTCTCTATCAGTAAATATTTCTAGTGGATCTCCTTCTCTAATCCTCAAAGTTCTCCTTATTTCCTTTGGTATAACAACCCTACCAAGATCGTCTATTCTTCTAACTATACCAGTTGCTTTCATGTATATTACCTCCTAAGATAATGTAAATATTTATATCTATAGTATCTTACTAGTTATGAAATTTTATGCATAAATGCATACTTTATATATATGTCACAAGAAAATTTATTTTTTTCATAATATCAGTGAATTATGAAAAAAATAAGTGATTAATTTGAATAGATGAGTAAAAAAATCCTTGGCATGATGAAATTTTAGGGATGCAAATAAATTTGTTTACACACAAATCTATTTGCATCCCTATTTCATTGAATTTTTGAGTTTTTGCAAAAAATCTTTATTAGCTTATCAATTGGGTTATTTACTTATTTCTGAAGAATTCTCAGTGATTTTTGCTTCTTTTTTCCATTGATCAAGAGTTTTTTCATATTGAGTCTGTTTTGAATTAGTTAAAACTGTAGCTTTTACTGTATCCTTAACAGCATCAAGTTTTTTCACTGCGTAGTCCATTCTTGAAACACACTTGATTATATGAAATCCATATTGAGTTTGAACCGGTTGTGAAACTTCTCCAGCTTTAAGTTTCAAAGCGGCTGCCATAAATGTAGGATCAAAAGCATTAGTAGAATCTGAATTAGTCTGATCATGATCTCCTAGATCTCCACCACCATCTTTACTACCTGTATCAGTAGAATTTTGTTTTGCAAGTGTACCGAAATCTGCTCCTTTAGTAAGTTGAGCCTCAATGCTATCTGCAGCTGCTTTTGTTGCAACTAAAATGTGTGCTAGATGTATTGTATTAGGCTTTTCAGTATATAAAAGTGGATTTTTATTATAATAATCTGTAATCTGCTTATCAGTTACTTTTACATTTTTAGTCATATAATCAGTAACTTTTTCAATTATAACGCTATTTCTCATTTGAGCTTTTAGTGAAGCTTCCGTGTATCCATTTTGAGTTAATGCAGCTTTCCAATCACTGTCTTTCTTATACTGATCTTGAGCTCGCATTGCATCGTACTGTTTTTTTACAGCAGCATTTATAGTTGCTTCTGTTGGTACTAGCTTAAGAGTTGTGGCTTTTTGAAGTAATAATTTTTCTGTTTCCATTTGTTGAAGCATTTTTGTTTTTGCTTGATCTAATTGAGTTTTAGCATCAGCATTAGTTGCATAATTTGTACCATATTGCTGTATCAACTGATTTTCTGTACTTTTCATTCTGCTTTCTAGGTCAGCTCTTGTTATCTTATCACTATTTACACTAGCTAATACTGTGTTATTAATACCCGCTTGAGTTTTTTGTACTAAGTTACAACCACTTAATGCTACTGTAAGTATTCCAACTACAGCTAATGCCATAATTTTTTTTACGTTTTTCAATGTTATTCCCCCTAAAATTTCATGATATTTTAGTCACATGTGATTAATTTTATCATATATTTAATCTGTTTCATATGTTGATTTCATATATTCAAAAAGCTTTATTAAATTTTCAAGTATATCGTCTCTTTTTAAATCTTTCAAACTATACACTATCATAGGATTTTCGGCAGTTTTGAATATTATGCTTTTACTGTAATTTTTTATTAAAGATGTTACTAATTTTTCACTTATTCTTTCTTTACTTTCAAACTTAATGTTTACGAATTCTATTTTGTCCTTTATTTCAATAATTCCTATTGATTTAGCAATTGCTTTAACATAGGCTATAATCATAAGATTATCAACGGATTTAGGTATATTTGAGAATCGATCTTCTAGCTCTTCTTGTACATCATAGAACTCATCTTTGGTTTCTATAGCCGCAATCTTCTTATATACTTCAATCTTTTGAAGTTCATCCTCTATATAAGAATTTGGAATATAAGCATCTACCTTAATTTCTATTGTAGTTTCTATGAGATGGAAATCTTCATCCCCTTTATACTGCCTAATAGCATCATCAAGCATCCTACAATACAAATCATATCCAATTGCTGCCATATGACCATGTTGAGCGGAACCCATCATATTTCCTGCCCCTCTTATTTCAAGATCTCGCATAGCAATCTTAAAGCCTGAACCAAGTGCTGTGAATTCCTTTATAGCTTTCAGTCTTTTTTCTGCAACTTCTGCTAATATTTTGTCTTTTCTATATGTAAAATAAGCATAAGCTATCCTGTTTGTTCTTCCAACCCGTCCTCGCAATTGGTATAGCTGCGATAAGCCCATTCTATCTGCATCATATATAATCATAGTATTTACATTCTGAATATCTATACCAGTTTCAATTATAGTTGTGCATAGTAGTAAATCATAATCCTTGTTCATAAATCCATGCATAACAGTTTCTAATTCTCTTTCAGTCATTTGCCCATGTGCCACTGCAATTTTTATCTCTGGTACTAAACTAGAAATTCTTGCGGACATTTCGTTTATAGTCTCAACTCTATTATATACAAAAAATATCTGACCGTCTCTATTGATTTCTCTCATTATAGCATCTCTAATTAGTTGATCGTTATACTCTACTACATATGTCTGAACAGGATATCTTTCCTCTGGCGGAGTTTCAATAACACTAATATCTCTAACACCTGTAAGGGACATATGGAGCGTCCTTGGTATAGGTGTCGCTGTCAGCGTAAGTACATCTACATTCTTTTTAAGGTTTTTAATCTTTTCCTTATGTGTTACACCAAATCTCTGTTCTTCATCCACAACTAGAGCTCCTAAGTCTTTAAACTGTATGTCCTTTTGAAGTATCCTATGTGTTCCAATAAGTATATCTACATTGCCTTCCTTTAATGACTGGATTGTGGCTTTCTGCTGAGCTGGACTTCTAAATCTACTTAGCATATCAACTTTTATTGGAAAATCAGAAAATCTTTTTATGAAATTATTATAGTGTTGTTCTGCCAAAATAGTTGTTGGTACTAAAAATGCAACCTGTTTGCCATCCATAACTGCTTTAAATGCAGCCCTTACTGCAACTTCAGTCTTACCGAAACCAACATCTCCACATAATAATCTGTCCATAACTTTTCCGCTTTCCATGTCGTTCTTTATGTCCTGTATTGCACTTAATTGGTCTGGAGTTTCATCAAATGGAAATTCCTCTTCAAATTGTTTTTGCCATACGGTATCCTTTGAATAGGTATATCCAGTTGTAGCAGACCTTATGGCATATAATTTAACTAATTCTTCTGCTATCTCATTAATAGCTTTTTTTACTTTAGTTTTAGCCTTATTCCATTCATTGCCCCCAAGCTTGTTGACCTTTGGGGAATTACCTTCACTACCAATGTACTTTTGCACTAAATCAAGCTGCTCAACAGGCACAAATAATTTATCATCACTAGAATAGCTAACTTCAAGATAATCCTTCTTGTGACCATCTACTTCCAGTTGTTTTATACCCTTATAAACACCTATTCCATGATTTAAATGAACAACATAATCTCCTGGTTTAAGCTCTGTAAAACTCTTTAGCTTATTAGCGCCCTTTTTAACTTTCTTTTTTGTTTTTCTTTTTGTTTCACCAAATAATTCTTTATCTGAAATAGCACAAATCTTAAGGTCAGGATACTCAAAGCTATTACTTTGGCTACCAAATGTTACAACAACTTCGCCAAATTCTATACTTTGTAATTCATTTTTATAAGTGGCCTCAATGCCTCTATCCTTGATAGTATTTACAAGCCTTTCACCCCTTGGTTTGCTTCCGCAGAGGATTATAGTTTTATAACCAGCATGTTTTTTCTTTACTATTTCATCTAAAAGCAAGTCCATGACTCCACCAAATCCACTTAATGTAATTGATCTGAAATTTGAACTTGTGCTAGCAGTTAAAAAACCATTTGATTTTTCAATTCCCACCATATTTATTATGTTACTTTCTTTAAACCTTTCATATACTTCCTGTTCGTCTATAAGAAGTTTTCCTTGACTTGGTAGTATATCTCCCTTTTTGAGAAATGATTCATAGCTATCTCTAAACTCAAAATATACACTATCTAATTTTCCTTTGCATCGTACGTCGTCAGCCATTATTATTGTGGAATCTTTTACATAATCAAAAAATGTAGATGGTGACTCATAAAAAAATGGTAAATAACTATCTATAGTTGGAAACCCTGAGGTCTCCTTTAAGGTTTCAAGATTTCTATTAATTATTCCAGTTATTTTTTCCGCTGCCTCAGTGTCATGTTTTTCATTTAGATTTTTCACAACCACTTCAAGTTCTTGTTTTATCTTTTCATATCCACTTTCTATATTATGTTGCTCTAAAATCATTTCTTTTGCAGGGAATATATCTATTTTGTTTACTTTTTCGATACTTCTCTGTGAACTTGTATTAAAAGTTCTTATAGAGTCAACTTCATCTCCAAACAATTCAATTCTATATGGCAAACTTGAGGTTGGTATGAAAATATCAACTATCCCCCCTCTTATAGAATACTGACCTTTGTTTTCTACCGTCTCCACCATTTCATAACCTGAACATACAAGTTTGTTCCTAAATTCCTTGAGTTCAATTGTGTCACCAATTCCAACTTTATAAGAATATTTTTTAAATAATTCTATTGGTGCATACTGTGCAGCAAAGGCCTCCATGGAAGTAACTATAATCCTTCTACCTTTCTTTAGCATTTCCTTTAATACCTTAATTCTTTCCCATCTCAAATCCCCTGATATAGCATCAATGCTATAAAAAGCAACTTCTCTTGTAGGAAAATAATAAACGTTAGGTATATACAATGATAAATCTTCGTATATTTTTTTCGCTTCCACATCATTATCTGTAACAACAACAAAAGGATTATTCATTTCTTCATATGCGCTGTAAATAAAATAACTTCTTGCTGATTCTGCCAATCCAACAACACCTATAGGATACTTATGCGCATTTACGCTATCAATTACATTAATAAATTCCCTATTTTCTCTTAAAGGCTGTATAAACCCCCTAAATCTCATATAAACACCTCTTAATCTAGTCCTTGAAAGCCATTAAATTTATTCATAGCTTCCGTTATGCCTTCAGTTATTATGATATTTACCGCTTCGCTAGCTGCATTAAATACCCTATCAATAATGATTTTGTCTTCCCCACTAATTTTTCCTAAAACATGAGAAACAAGGTTTCCTTTTGGTCCGCCTACTCCAATTTTAATTCTTGGAAATATGTCACTGGATAAATTCAGTATAATATTTTTAATACCGTTATGGCCCCCTGCACTCCCAGATTTTCTAATTCTCATTCTTCCAACTTCAAGGCTAATATCATCATAAATAACTATTATGTTTTCATTTGATATTTTATAGAAATTACAAGCTTCTCTTACACTTTCACCACTTAAATTCATGTAAGTGCTGGGTTTTAAAAAAATAACTTTTTCATCTCCAATTTTTCCTTCACCATATGTACCTTTAAATTTTATCCTATTAATAGCAATATTATACTTACTACTAATTAAATCCATAACATCAAAACCAACATTATGTCTAGAATTTTTATATTCATGGCCAGGATTTCCAAGACCAACTATTAGATACACTATTTTCCACTCCCTTTTAATTTTATCACAACATTCTTATTATACTAAAGAAAAATTAAAAATGAAATGAAACTTCACTCAGATGGCTTTTAAATCACCACCTGAGTGTCATTTTAATAAATATATTTATATCACTACAAAATCTAGGGTTTTTCATTAACTGTTTGCTCTGAAAGAACAATATTAAGTTTAATTGATTTCCCATTCCTACTAACAATAATTGGCACTGAATCACCAACTTTATGGGTTACTAAAATATCTTGTAATTCTCCTGTTGATACCAGTTTCATGCTATCAAATTCAACTATTATATCTTTAGGTTTAATTCCAGACTTTGCTGCCTGGGTTCCTGATATAATATCCTTTACTAATACGCCATTTGGCTCTCCATTATCTCCCGTTATGTAATCTTCTGAATTTATTCCTAAAGATGGTCTTAGTACATGTCCGTTTTTCACTATAGAGTTTATTATAACCTTAGCATCATTTATGGAAATAGCCACACCCATTCCATCTTCATTATCACTTTCTGTAATTTTAAGATTATTAATACCTATAACTTCACCATTCATATTACAAAGAGCTCCACCATTATTTCCTGGATTTATAGTTGCCTCTGTTTGTAATACATTGTATGGTGTACTTGCTCCTGTTATGGTATCATGCAGTTTTTTATTTGTAGAGCTTATTATTCCAGTGGTGGTATCACCCCCAAATGGGCTTCCGATTGCCACAACATAATCTCCAAGTTGAACTGTTGTTGAATCGCCAAATACTACTGCTTGCAAATTTTTTCTATTAACTTTTAGAACAGCTAAATCGGTCAAAGTATCGTACCCTATTAGAGTGGCCTTTAATGGTGTTGTAACATTAGACAATCTTACAAAATATTTATTTGCACCTCGAATTAAATGATAATTTGTCACAATATAACCGTCTGACTTAAATATAATTCCTGATCCAGTATTAGAACTATTACTATCAGTATTATCATCACTATTACTTACTTCTACAACAGATTGACTTACTGATTGCGCAACCTCAGCTACTGAATTTGAAGTATCACCTTCATAGTTCTTAGAAATGCTATTACCTTGAATAACAGATTTATTATTATTTTCTTTTTCAAACTGGGAGTATTTTTTGTCTGCAATATATGTAGCTGATATTCCACCAGAAAAAGCAGCTACTAGTATAAAAACTATTCCTTTAGAAATCTTTATAAATATAGTTTTTCTATTTTTTTTTCTAAATTTTATCTCACCGCCAGAGCTCTCTTTCTTATGCTCCACATCTTCCCATTCAACATCTCTTATACCCTTTTCATCCTCTTTCAAAGTAACACCTCCTTCAGGAATATTTATATTTAAGCCTTTTTTAATGAGAAGGTAAATTCAACTTCTCCATCCTTAGTGTTTTTAACATATATATCTTCTCCATGTTGAGTAAGTATACTTCTGACTATAGGAAGCCCAAGTCCAGTACTTACCTTTGAAGTCCTTGATTTATCACTCTTATAAAACCGCTCCCACATGTACTTTAAATCTTCCTCTGATAAAGGTTTACTCTGATTAAATATGGAAACTAATACCTTATCACCCTTTATCTTAGTTGATATTCTTACCTTTCCTTTATCATCTACATATTTTATAGCATTATCTATTAAATTTGTAGCAACTTGCATTATTCTGTCTAAATCTCCTTTTACATTCAATACTTCTTTATCAAAAACAACATCCACCAATAAATTTTTTTCATTTATCTTTGTCTCAAATTTTATTACTGTACGTCTTATAATTTCATTAATGTCAAATCTAACCATATTAAGTGTATATCGTCCTGATTCAATTGTAGACAAATCCAAAAGATCATTTACAAGTCTTGTTAATCTTTGAGTCTCTTCATAGGCCAAAGTTAAATAATAATTTTCTTTTTCCTTTGGAATAACCCCATCAATTATTCCACCTATAAAACCCTTTATTGATGTTATAGGTGACCTTATTTCATGAGAGACATTTGAAATAAATTCTCTTCTGTTATCTTCAACCTTTGCAATAGAATCCGCCATGTCATTAAATGACTTGGCAAGTTCTCCAATTTCATCATCTGAGTTAACTGCTACCCTTATTCCAACATCGCCTTTTGATATTTTTTTAGCTACATCATTTATGTTTGAAAGTGGTTTTATAAGTATTTTCTGTGACAAATAATATATAACAATAGATGCTATTATTATTGCTAATATAGCCAATGCCCATATTATTACATATACCTTAGCCAGTGGCCTTGTTATTTCAGATAAAGGAGTATTCATCATTATAGCACCTGCAAATTTTACATTATAAATGCTGCTAATAGGTACTATATATATATGACTTGATACACTAATAAGTCCATCATATTTTCCGTTTTTTGTCACAACCTTATTGTTTCTTAATTTTTCTATATCATCACTACTTATCTGCTTACCAATAAGTTTATTATTTTTTATGTCTGACGCTTCATATACGTATCCATTATTGTCCAAAAGTATTATATTAGAATTAAAATTTTCACCATAGTTTTTTAAATAATAATCTAAAGTGCTTAGTGTCATATTTTTTTCTGCATAATTTACAGCCCAAGCGGCAATAACTTTTGCATCTTTATCAAATTGGTTTGTTATATCTTGAAAAAAATATGATTGAAACCAAATTGATAGCACAAGGGAGACAGTTACAAAACATATAGCTATAATAATTGTATAAGCTGCTATCATTTTGGCAAATAGCCCTTTTTTCATAAGCTATTTCACCTCAAATTTATATCCAACGCCCCAAACAGTCTCAATTTGCCAATTTGAGCCTCCCTGAAGTTTCTCTCTTAACCTTTTTACATGTACATCTACAGTTCTAGAATCACCTGGATAGTCGTAACCCCAAACTTCACATAAAAGTTGTTCTCTAGTGAATACTCTATTTTTGCTGTTTGCAAGGTAATGTAAAAGTTCAAACTCCTTAGGCGGCATTTTTATTTCTTCTCCATTGTAAACCACCGTGTAAGAATTCATATCAATTACAAGGTTGTCAAATTTTAGTTCTTCTTTGCTTTGACTATCAGCACTATATCTTCTTAGCACTGCTTTTACCCTAGCTATTAATTCCTTTGGCTCAAATGGCTTAACAACATAATCATCAGCTCCAAGCTCCAAGGCTAAAACCTTATCGAAAGTTTCTCCTTTAGCTGTAAGCATAATTACAGGAGTATCTGATTCTTTTCTTATAGCTTTTAGTACATCAATTCCATCCATATGTGGAAGCATTACATCCAAAAGCACTAAGTCTGGTTTATAATCAGCAAATACACTTACTGCTTCTTTACCATCGTAAGAAAGCCTTGTAGAGTACCCTGAGTTTTCAAGATATATTTTTATAATATCTGCAATATTTTCATCATCATCAACAATTAAGATGTTTCCTAATGTTCCTTCCATTTTTACACCCTCCTATTGGATCGTAAAACCATACTATTATAATCTATCATATTTTTGTAACATAATCGTTAATGTTACAAATTGTTAATTATAATTTAAAATATATAGCAAAACATCGCAAGCTACAGTAATAGTTTGCGATGTTTTGCTGTAGCTTATTTATCTGTCTTCGAATTCTTCTTCAAATATTTTGCTTACCGCAATATCCTCATAAATTCTTCTTATAGCTTCTGCGAAAAGATTTGCCACAGTTAAAACCTTTATTTTGCTACAAATTTTATTATCTGGAACTGGTATTGTATCTAAAATCACAACTTGCTTTATTACTGAATTTTCAATTCTTTCCAAAGCTGGTCCTGACAACACACCATGAGTACAGCAAGCATAAATTTCTGTTGCTCCCAATTTCATAAGGGCGTCAGCTGCATTGGTAATAGATCCAGCAGTATCAATTAAATCATCAACTAAAATGACTTTTTTACCTTTTATATCTCCGATTATATTAACTACTTCTGAAACATTTGGTCTAGGTCTTCTTTTATCTACTATGGCCATTGGTGCTCCAAGTTTTTCGGAGAATTGTCTTGTTCTTTTAATTCCACCAATATCAGGTGATACCAATACTAATTCGTCTTTATCAAAATTTAGCGTTTTAAAATATTTAGCTAGTATAGGAACTCCTTCTAAATGATCTACTGGTATATCAAAGAATCCTTGTATCTGAGCAGCATGTAAATCCATTGTAAGCACTCTATCTGCGCCAGCTGTATGTATTAAATCAGCTACGAGTTTTGCAGTTATTGGCTGTCTAGCCTTAGCTTTTCTGTCCTGTCTTGCATAAGCATAATGTGGTATTACAGCTGTTATTCTACCAGCGGAAGCTCTTTTAAATGCATCAAGCATAATTAAAAGCTCCATAAGGCTATCATTAACAGGCTCACAAAGTGTCTGAACTAAAAATACATCTGCTCCCCTTACAGTTTCATTAATATCCACAGAAGTTTCACCATTACTAAATTTTCCTACCTTTGAGTCACCAACTTCAACACCTAATATTTTAGCAATGTTTACTGCAAGTTCTGGATTTGAGTTACCTGTAAATATTTTAATGCTTTTTCCATGACAAATCATATAGATAAATCCTCCTAAATTTATTTAATCCTGTTTTTTGATACCCAACCTTCTTTGTTAACCTGCTTGGCTCTTGCTATTGCAAGACTGCCCTCTTTGACTTTTTCTGTTATTGTTGAACCTGCTGCTATATATGTGTTATCTTCAACCTCTACTGGTGAAACTAAATTTGTATTACATCCTATAAATGAATTATTGCCAATTATGGTTTTGTGCTTAGTCTTTCCATCATAATTTACAACTACCGTACCACAACCAAAATTACATCCTTCTCCAACTTCTGCATCACCTATATATGTTAGATGGGCTACCTTAGTTTTATTTCCGATTGTAGATTTTTTAATTTCAACAAAATCACCAATTTTAACTTCTTTACCAATATTACTTTCGGGACGTATATAAGCAAAAGGACCTACTGTAGTATCCCTTCCAATTGAACTTTCCAAAATTACAGAACTTTGAATTGTTACTCTTTCATTTATAATAGTATCTGAAATTCTTGAATTAGGATATAGTATACATCCTTCTTTTATAATAGTTTTTCCTTCAATAAAATTTCCAGGATATATTATTGTATCTCTTTCTATTTCAACATCATCACCAATATATGTGGCATTAGGATCTATAATGGTAACACCATTTTCCATATGTCTTTTATTAATCCTTTGCCTCATGATGTGTTCCACATTAGCTAATTGTACCCTTGAATTAACTCCTAAAGTCTCTTGAAACTCCACTGCTATGGCTCCTACATTTTTTCCTGAATCCTTTAGTATTTGAACCATATCAGTTAGATAATATTCACCCTGCGCATTAGTATTATTTAATTTATCAATACCATCCAAAAGCGCCTTTATGTCAAAACAATACATTCCTGAATTAATTTCAGTTATTTTAAGTTCCTCTTTGCTACAATCCTTATGCTCAACTATTTTTTCCACACAGCCACTTGCATCTCTTACTATCCTACCATACCCACTTGGGTCTTCAAGTCTAGAAGTTATCAATGTAGCTTTAAATTTACCTTCTTGATGAAATTTTATACATTTATCAATGGTTTCTTTAACCATTAATGGTGCATCACCATTTAAAATAATTACAACACCATCTTTACCTTGCAAGTAATCCTTAGCACATATTACAGCATGGCCTGTTCCAAATTGCTCAGCTTGTAGTGAATAGCTTACATTTCTAGTAGCTGTAGCCTCTTTTAATTGTTCTGCTCCTTTTCCAATTATCACATTGACATCTTGAATATCTGAATTTCTCATTAAATCTATTACATAATTTACCATTTCTTTACCGCAAACTTTATGTATAACCTTTGGTAAATCAGATTTCATCCTTTTACCTTTACCACCGGCTAGAACCAATGCACACTTAAACACACTAACACCTCTTTATTTGTTAATATTTACCTTTAATTGCATGGTAATATTCTTTAACAACATTTTACGACAATTAACCTATTATATTATATTTTATTATTGATATATTTTCAACAGCAACAAGTATTTTTATTTTAATTAATTTAATTTTACGCAAAATAAAAAGGAGTACAACTCCTTTTTATTTTATTCTTCAGTTTCTGTTTTTACTATTTCTTCTTCAGACTCTGTTTTTACTACTTCTTCACTTTTAATTTCTTCACTCTTAACTTTTTCATATTCGTCTAAAATTGCTGTTTGGATTTTTTCCCTAGTGATTGTGTTTATTGGATGTGCTATGTCCTTGAATTCACCATCTGGTGTTTTTCTACTTGGCATTGCAATAAAAAGACCATTTTGACCTTCGATAACTTTTATGTCGTGAACGACAAATTCATTATCAAAAGTTACTGAAACTATGGCTTTCATTTTTCCTTCTGTAGTGATTTTTCTAATTCTTACATCTGTAATCTGCATTATCTAAATCCACCTCCAAGATGCTTTATACATTAATAATTCTCCATATGTTGTAATTTTCCTTCTTATTTTTCAAAAAATTATCAACTATTTTAAAAAATCTACTTTTTTACATTATTTGAAGGTACTAAAATTGCTGAACCATTTTCTGATATTCCATTAAATTGGATAATTGATATATAATTATTAAGTAATTTTGACTTATTTTCTGTGCTCTCCACTAGAACACCTATTCCTACAAGCTCACTATTAAATTCCCTAAGCATCTCGATTATACCAAGTGCTGTACCCCCGGCCTTCATAAAATCATCTACGAAAATACATTTGCTTCCTCTTTTTATAGATTTTCTTGATAATGACATACTCTGAATTCGCCTTCCAGACCCACTTACATAATTTATACTAACAGTTGGTCCTTCAGTAACCCTGTTGTCCCTTCTCACTATAATCAACTCAACACAAAGCATTTTTGCTACCTCATAAGCAAGTGGAATACCTTTTGTTTCAACTGTAACTACATATTGTACTCCTAAATTATTAAAATTTGAAGCAAGAATAACAGCTGCTTTATGCACAATCTCTGGGTTGTACATAATATCGGTCATATAAATAAAATTGCCCGGTATTATTCTATCTTTTTCCGCTAAAATAGCACAAAGACCTTCAGCGAATTTATTTTTTTCCTCTTGTGAACTATTACACACATATTTAATTCCACCAGAAGCACCAGCTATTGTTTCTATATTACCTACTTCTAACTTATTAAATATATCTCGTATTATAACTACATCTTCACTTATTGTAGATTTTGCCGCATTAAATACTTCTGTGAATTTATTTAAATTAACCATTTTGCTAGGATTTTCAACTAAAAGTTTTGTAATCGCAGCAATTCTTTGATTTCTACTAAATTTTTCCATACTACCACCTATTTACATTAGATTCCGAATCATTTTTTATTTTTTATCCTTGTTATTCATATTTTATGCTTTATTATAGCCTTTATCAATATAAATATTCATTTGATGTATGTGTTTTTCAATTTTATATGTTGTTTTTTTATATAGGTGTTGTTTTTTTTTATATTTGTATATAATTAATAATGGACAAATGTACTATAAATTTTTATAATTATATATTAATAGCTTAAATAAGCTTAAGGAGTTGATTTTGTGCAATTTGATTTAAATAATGATTTTAATAAAAAAGTCCACTTTATTGGTATCGGCGGAGTAAGCATGAGCGGCCTTGCTGAGATTTTATTATTAAGAGGCTATAAAGTTTCTGGCTCTGATATGAAATCCTCACCTCTAACAGAAAAACTTTCTAAGAGTGGTGCAGATATTTATATTGGACATGATAAAAATAATTTGAAAGATGTAGATATTATAGTGTACACAGCTGCAATCCCATCTACAAACCCAGAGATAATAGAGTCAAAAGCTTTGAATATCCAAATGTTTACAAGAGCGCAGTTTTTAGGTGCAATTATGAAAGATCACAAATACAATGTTGCTATTTCAGGCACACATGGTAAAACTACAACTACATCAATGATTGCTCACATAACCCTTTCAGAAAATCTTGATCCAACAATATTAGTTGGTGGAGAGCTAGATGTCATAGGTGGAAATGTTAAAACAGGGAAAAGCGAATACTTTATAACTGAAGCATGCGAATATAAGGCTTCATTTTTAAGTTTTTATCCATATATAGGTGTGGTACTTAATATTGATGCAGATCATTTGGATTTTTATAAAGATATAAATGCAATACAAGATGCCTTTGAAAAATTCACTAACCTTATACCTAAAGATGGATATCTTGTATCTAATGCTGATGACGAAAGAACTGCCGCAGTTGCAAAAAAAGTTTCTTGTAATGTATTATCCTTTGGTATAGAAAACGGTGATATAAGGGCTAAAAATATAGAATTTAATGATTTAGCTTGTGCATCTTTTGATGCATATAATAAAGATAAATTTCTTTTTAGTATAAATCTAAGTGTACCAGGAAAACATAATGTATTAAATGCTTTAGGTGCCATTGCAAGTTCTCTAATTCTTAATATTAGTGCTGAATCTATTATTATCGGTCTTAAAAATTTTGGAGGAACTCATAGGCGATTTGAATATAAAGGCATTATGGATGGCGTAGTAGTGATAGACGATTATGCTCATCATCCTACAGAAATTAAAGCAACTTTAGCAGCAGTAAAAAATTACCCTCACAAAAGAGTGTTTTGTGTTTTTCAGCCACATACTTATTCAAGAACTCTTTCTCTTTTTAATGAGTTTACAACGGCATTTTCTGGCATTGATGAACTTATTATTGCTGATATATATGCAGCAAGAGAAAAAGACACAGGAGTTGTTAGTTCACAAATGCTAGCAGAAGCTGTAAACAGCAATGGGATTAAGTGCAATAATATTCATAATTTCAAAGATATTGTAACTTATCTCCATGAAAATTTAAAAGATGGTGACTTACTCCTAACTGTAGGTGCAGGAGATGTATTTCAAATTGGAGAAGACTTCTTAAAAAGTTAAGTGTAACAAGTTGATGAAGGTTTTCCCATAAACCTAAAAAATCAATAAAAAGGGAAAGCAGGAGGATATTTAAAAATCCACCTGCTTTCCCTTTTATTTTTTACAATTAAGAAATATTTTAACTTGTCACTTGTTATAGGTCTATTTTCTTTTCAACTAAATATGAAGTTGCTATAAATAATACCACACATAATATTATACTAAATACAAAATTTGCTGTATTTACAGGAAATCCCTTAGTAATTACATCTGTATTGCCTGATTGCAATGTTCCAATACTTCCTGAAACACTTGTAAATAATTTTATATAAAAGTCTTGTGGAAATATTTTTTCTAGTCCCCAAGTAATAATTCCATATATAATTGATAATATTACATATGACACAAACGCCATAAACTTTCCAAGTTTTTTCTTTAATATAGAAAGCCTTGTTATGGTTATTGCAAAATAAATTTTTATAAAATTTAATGCAGTCCCAATTAAAACAGACCATAATATAATTAAAATGCAAGCTCCTACATTTATTCTGATCCCAGATGTGTCTAAAGCCTTCCCTATGTCCCCGAGCCTTGATCCATAATAATACATAGACAAAACTGAAATTATCTCTATTATGATATAAAAAATACATGTAACAATAAGTTTTGATGCTATAATTGAGTATCCACTTTTAGGTAGTGTAAAGGTAAGGTATCCTTTATCATCATATATATCTTGTGAAAATATACTTATACTCCATATAAAAAGTACCACTGATACTACAACAGCTATTAATATTGAAATAACAAACAATCCTGTATCTGGCCAATTAAATGGTCTTATCAAAAGCAGTAAATTTGCAAGGACACTTATTATAATTAACATGGCAACTGATTTATATCTACCTATGATTTCATATTTTATAAGATTGGCCATTATTGGAATACCTCCCTGTACAATTCATCTATAGATTTTCCTTTTGATATTCGGAGTTCCTCAGCATTTCCTTCAAGTACTATTTTACCTTCAGAAATAAAAAACACATCATCAAAAAGTCTTTCTATGTCATTTACTAAATGTGTTGTAACTATCATGGAACTATCTTCTCTGTAGTTATTTAATATAGCATCGATTATTTTTTCTCTTGCAGTTGGATCTACTCCGCCTAAAGGTTCATCTAATATATAAAGTTTTGCTTTTCTTGAAATAGTAAGTGATAAATTTAGTTTTTCAAGCATGCCTTTTGATAAACTAGTCACCTTATCTTCTTCATTCAAATTCATGAATTTAAGAAGTTCTTCACACTTTTGTCTGTCAAAATCCTTAAACATATCACTATAAAATTTTACTGCATCCTTTATTTTCATCCATTTGTATAAATAATTAGTGTCTGGAAGGTATGAAACAATTGATTTTGTATACATACCTGGTTCTTTCCCATCTATCTCTATTTCCCCTGACTCCTTCCTTAGTATACCCGCAGCTATTTTTAATAGGGTCGTTTTTCCACTACCATTTGGTCCTAAAAGTCCAACTATCCTTCCTGTTTTGATTTCCATGTTTAGTCCATTTAAACCTCTGTTCTTAGAATATTGTTTTGTAAGGTTTGTGGTCTTAAGCATTGTCTCCATTATTACACCCCTTCTCTAATCTAACCTGCAGAACTTCTATTATTTCTTTGTCATTATATCCCAAACTATACATTCCTTCAATGAATGAATGCATAATTTCATCTGCCATTTCACTTCTAAGTAGCTTTATTTTTTCTTCATCTTCAGTTATATATCTTCCGAGTCCTCTTTTGCTATATGCAACCTCCTCTCTTTCCAGTTCTTGATATGCTCTTTGAACTGTATTGGGGTTTACTTTTATAGTTTCAGCAAGTTCCCTTACAGATGGAAGTTTATCCCCTCGTTTAAGCTCTTCAGTGATAATTTTTCTCTTAATATAATTCATAATTTGAATATAGATTGGCATGTTATCAACAAATTTCATTTTATCACCTCGCATTTTTACTGTTATATATGAATAATACACTAATCATGTCTATTTGTAAACACTTTTTGTGCAATAAATAATTCATTTAAAACAAATAATAAAGCATACTAAAAAAGTAACCGACCAATATACTAGTGTATTCTGCGTTATACTCCCTTATACAAAAAAAGCATTGCTTTTTTCTTATTTATTGTATATACTAGTAAATGTTCTTCGGGGTGTAGCGCAGATGGGAGCGCGCGTGGTTTGGGACCATGAGGTCGCAGGTTCAATCCCTGTCACCCCGACCAAATTTATTAAAAGAGATAACAGACTTCTTGTCTGTTATCTCTTTTTTATTGCAAGCTTTAAAGTTATTTAAATGAATTAAGCTACTTGGGCTAGCCATGACAAAACTATCTTAACTTTTAACTATTTAAGTATCTTTGATAACGTATACAGTATATACTGTACCTATGCTCACAATTTTTTAATAAAAACATCTCAAGTATATATTATACTATCAATGGTTAAAATTATAATTGATTAAATTTTAAGGGGCGTGGCGCTTATGAAATCTAACTTGAATAATATATTCAAAGGTTTAGTAGACTCGTATTATAACAATACATTTGAACAATACATATCACAATTGCTTTCGGATTCTAGTATTGATAAAGATGCATTAAGCAGTTCTATTTCTTCATTGTGTGGAGTACAACTTAAATATAGTGATAGTGAAGATTATATTAAAAGTTTAAAAGGAGCAATCAAATCATATAATTCTAATCACAAAATTGTTAATAAGGTTAATCAATGCAAAATGGAATGTGCAGATGAAAATGGAATTACCCCCTGTCAAAAATCCTGTCCATTTGACGCTATTTATGTTGATGGAGACACTTTGTCTACTAAAATTTCTGAAGAGAGGTGCATTGATTGTGGTCTTTGCATTGAAGCATGTCCTTCAGGATCTATTTTGGATAAAGTTGAGTTTATCCCTCTTGTTGAGCTTCTTCGTAGCAACACACCAATAATTGCTGCTGTGGCTCCTGCAATAATTGGTCAATTTGGTGACAATGTAACTATGGATAATTTACGAAGTGCATTTAAAAAATTAGGTTTTAGCGATATGGTTGAGGTAGCTTTTTTTGCAGATATGCTGACTTTAAAAGAAGCTTGTGAATTTGATGCAAAAGTTAATTCCAAAGAAGACCTTATGATTACTTCTTGTTGTTGCCCTATGTGGGTTGGTATGCTAAAAAAATCATATAATGAAATGGTTAAATACGTTTCACCTTCTGTTTCTCCAATGATTGCTGCAGGAAGAGTCATTAAAACATTAAATAATAATTGCAAAGTAGTTTTTATAGGTCCATGTATTGCTAAAAAAGCAGAACGAAAGGATAAAGACTTAATTGGAGCTATAGATTTTGTATTAACTTTTGCAGAGGTTAAAGATATATTTCAATCATTAAATATAATTCCTAGTGAGTTACCAGAAGACCCATCTTTAGACTATGCCTCAAGAGAAGGTAGACTTTACGCTCGAACTGGAGGTGTGTCTATAGCAGTTCACGAAGCTGTTGCAGTGTTATTTCCAAAAAAAGATCATCTATTCAAAAGTGCACAAGCAAATGGAGTTAGAGAATGTAAAGATATACTCGAAAAGGCTAAAAACAAAGAAATTGATGTTAATTTTATAGAAGGTATGGGTTGCGTTGGTGGTTGTGTTGGTGGCCCTAAGGCCTTAATCCCTAAAGAACAGGGCCGAGTTGAAGTAAACAAGTTTGCTGAAAGCTCTAATGTAAAAATTTCCTTAAATAACTCTCAAATGAATAAGATATTAAAAAAGTTAGGAATAAATTCCAAAGATGATTTTATGGCTGAAGATAAAATGGGAATCTTTGAAAGACGTTTTTGATGTTTTTAGATATGAACTTTAAATTTTAACGTAAATTTAAAAGGCTCGTAACATCTTTACTGTAAAATATGATTACATATCATGTGTATCCTCATAATATATAATATATATTTGCTAGGTGGTGAATTTATGAATTCATTTCTGAACCGTATTCAGAAAAGAGATACTGCCATATTGATGTTATTTAATAATTCAATAAGATGTAAAATTTTAAACTTTATTATGCCCATGGTGACATATATTGGATCTGGGATTTTTGCAGTGTTGTTTTGCACAGTTACATTTTTTGATGGATTTACTAAGTCCTTATCTATTAAAACAGCATCAGCACTTATAGTAAGTTCGATTATTGTAAGAATAATAAAAACCAGCGTAAATAGGCTTCGTCCGTACTTGATATTACAAAACCTTAATATTAAAAAAATAGGGATTGATAATTACTCTTTTCCATCAGGACATACTACCTGCGCTTTTTGTATTGCAGTTATGGTATCACTGAATTTGCCATTCTTTACTCTTATCAGTCTCTTGATAGCTGGTTGCGTAGGAATATCTAGGATGTATCTTGGCGTTCATTATCCTACTGATGTCTTTGCTGGTATTTTAATTGGGTCAGCAACTTCATTCATGATGTCTGGATTATTTTAGTATAATTATTTTCATATCTTTCATATTCTATGTTATACTTTAGCTTGAGGTGATAGTATGTTAAAAAACATTCAAGCTGCAATATTTGATATGGATGGAACGTTAATCGATTCAATGTGGGTATGGGATTCTATAGATAATATATATTTAGAGAAAAGGGGTTTTTCAGTTCCACCAGACCTTAGATCTGATATAATCCATCTTAGTTTTCAAGAAACAGCTTTATACTTTAAAAACAAATTTAATTTAATAGATTCCATTGAAGAAATACAAGATGAATGGAATAACTTAGCTTATTTCGAGTATGCAAACAATGTAAAATTAAAACCATATGCCAAAGAGTATTTGCTACAACTTAAAAACAAAGGAATAAAATTATCAATAGCAACTAGTAATTGTACTATGCTCTTAGAGACAGTTCTCAAAAAGCATGATATATATGATTTATTTGATTCCATTACTACAACCGATGAAGTAGCACGTGGTAAAGATTTTCCTGACATTTATTTATTATCTGCTAAAAAGCTTCACGTTGAACCAGAACAGTGCATTGTTTTTGAAGATATTCTACCTGCAGTATTAGGTGCTAAATCTGCTGGAATGAAGGTTATTGGAGTTCACGATTCATACTCAGAATATCAAATGGATGCTATAATGGATAAAGCTGATGTATTTATACGTGGATATGATGAGTTAACTGAAGTTGTTTAAACTAAGAAGGGAGAGTAGTAATTAACCCCTTCATTTTTTTTACACTAATATATATTTTTTGCATACATTAATTGAAATTATTATTCATATATTATAAATAGTGCCTTAGTAACAATATTATAGGGAGAGATAGTTTTGATATTTATTTTATTTATAGTTTTCATTTTAATTTCTTTAGGTATCATATATCATTACAACAATATGGTTTATGCTGAAAAAAAACAAATAATGCTTTTATCAAGGCAAAATAATTCACTGAAGGAAAAATTAGATAGTGAAACATTAAAAATTGAAGATATAACTTTGTTATATAGACCTTACAAGTATACATCTGGAGTCCTCGGAAATTCTTGCAATCTTTATATTGCTCCCATAAGAAAATACGCGGTTATTGCCACCTTAAATAAAAACCTTGAAATCCAAATACTTGACTGCGCTGAAGTATTTCATGAAATTTGGTATGAAGTACGCTTCAACACAAAAAATAATGTGAATAATAAGGGTTGGATTCTTGGCAATGATATATCAATTTTTAAAAATACTTTTATTGAAGACTCCGTCTAGTAAAAAATCCCCAAATTATATGTGCTTCAATTTAATTTTTCATCTTGTAGACCATGGATTAAATCTAAAAAAGCTTTCATAGCAGGTGATATCCACCTATCCTTGTGATACATAACCTGTGACATAACATTAATATCTGGTCCATGCCAATTAAGTTCTGCTAATTGCCCCTCCTGAAGTTCCTTTTCTACTGCCATACGTGGCAAAAATGTTATACCTAAATTGCTCATTGTAAATTGTTTTATAGCTTGTATGCTCCCAACCTCTAGAATAGATTTTGGATATACCCCTGCTTTATTTAACATAGCCTCGAACATTGTACAATAACTACAACCCTTCTCGTTCAATATGAGTGACTCTGAACTTAGATTATCAGCTGTTATAGACTTTAACTTTGATATTGGGTGGCTTGGTGATGATAAAACTATCATAGGTTCGTAAAATTTTGTCTTAGAAATAAGGTCTTCGTCATAAACTTCCTTACCCAAAAATATGGCAACATCAATTGTGTTGTTTTTTAAATAGCTACGTAAATTACTATCTGTTGCCAGCTTTATAATAATATCCACCTTAGGATATAATTCATGATATTTTTTTAATATTCCAGGTAACCTTATAACACACAATGATTCTACTGCTCCAATAGTTAAGGTTCCCTTTGTTATTTCACTCCCGCCTACTACATCTTCAGCCTCAGATGATAGTTTCAAAATTTGTTCTGCATATTTCAAAAGTTTTTCTCCATCAGATGTTAAAAATATATTGCGGCCCAAACGATCAAAAAGTTTTGTATTTAACTGTACTTCCAATACCTTTATCTGAGTAGTAATTGTGGACTGTGCATACCCTAAAATATCTGCTGCCCTAGTAAAACTTCCAACCTTTGCAATAGTACTAAAGGTTTTTAAATTTCTAATTTCCAAAATGCAGACCTCCTTTATCAAAAAAATCGAATTAAGTATTCTAAACTATCAATTATATTAATTGTAAATTATATGCTATCATAAATTTACTGCTACAGCAATAACACAATACAAATTATATATTACGAGGAGAATAACAATGAGATTACTTCAAGTTAAACCTGAGATCTACAAATTTGATAATATTAAAAGTTTCTCTGAGTTCTTTAATATAGGGTCAGGAGATTTAATATTAACTAACGAATTCTTGTATACTCCATTTATGAAAGAACTAAACCTAACCGCTGATTTTCTTCTAAGAGAAAAGTACGGCAGGGGTGAGCCATCCGATGAGATGATTGATGCAATAATGAAAGATGTGAATCCTAAAGATTATAAGCGAATAATCGCTATTGGTGGCGGTTCAATAGTAGATATAGCTAAACTTCTAGTTATAAACAATGTTACTAAAACTTTAGATCTAT
The DNA here is from genome assembly GCF_000686725.1 of Clostridium akagii DSM 12554. Classification (GTDB taxonomy): domain Bacteria; phylum Bacillota; class Clostridia; order Clostridiales; family Clostridiaceae; genus Clostridium_I; species Clostridium_I akagii. Next base: position 28,263 of record NZ_JMLK01000008.1, read on the forward strand.
TTGAAAAAAAGATTCCTATAGTTAAAGGAAAAGAACTTATCATAGTTCCAACCACTTGTGGCACTGGTAGTGAAGTTACAAATATCTCAATAGTGGAATTTAAAGCAAAACATACAAAAATGGGCCTTGCCACCGATGAATTATTCGCTGACTATGCAATACTAATTCCAGAACTTGTAAAAGTGCTTCCCTATAAATTTTTTGTTACAAGTTCAGTGGATGCTTTAATTCATGCGGTGGAATCTTATGTTTCACCAAAATCAAATACATCTACAGAATTATTTAGTATAAAAGCCATAGAATTAATACTAAATGGCTATATTTCAATAGTAAAAAAAGGACCTGAACATAGATTAGAAATTATAGATGATTTTCTGATTGGCAGTAATCTTGCAGGAATAGCTTTCTCAAATGCCGGTGTAGGTGCCGTACATGCCTTATCTTATCCTTTAGGCGGAAGTTATCACGTTCCTCACGGAGAAGCTAACTATCAATTTTTTACTGAGGTATTTAAGGCCTATAACATTAAGAACCCCAATGGAAAAATAAAAAAGATTAATAGCATTTTAGCCGAAATACTATGTGTGCCAAATGATGATAACATATATGATGAACTTTCAAAAGTTCTAGATACTCTACTGGTTAGAAAACCACTTAGAGAATATGGAATGAAAATTGAGGAAATTGAAAGTTTCACTGACAATGTTATAGAAGGGCAACAGAGGCTTTTAGTAAACAACTATGCTCACCTTGATAGGGAAGAGATTCTAACAATCTATAAAAAACTATATTAGAAAAAAGTGACAAGTTTTACTTGTCACTTTTTTCTAGATTACTTGGAATATATAAAATTTTAAGTAGTAAGACTCATCCGAAGTCCATAAAATAGGATGGTCTGCTCCTTGAGTTCTAAATTCTACCTGCCTTAACATTCTTCCTGCATCTTTTGCAGCTGCTGCAATAGTTTGTTTAAAAAGCTCAGGATTCATAAAATGGGAACATGAGCAAGTCACAAGGAATCCATTTTCCCGTACAAGTTTTATTCCTCTAAGATTAATTTCTTTATATCCTCTTGACGCATTTTTTATTGTATCTTTAGCCTTAGTAAATGCAGGTGGATCAAGAATCACAACGTCATATGTTTTGCCTTCATCAGACCACTTTTTAAGTATATCGAAAGCATTCTCACATTGAAATTTCACTACATCTGAAAGACCATTAAGCTCTGAGTTTTTTCTACATAAGTCTATGGCAATCTGGGAAATATCTATTCCTGTAACACTTTTCGCTCCGGCAACCCCAGCATTTAAAGCAAATGAACCTGTGTGAGTAAAGACGTCTAGTACCTCAGCATCCTTACATATTTTATGTATTGCCTTTCGATTTCCTTTTTGATCCAAAAAAAATCCAGTTTTCTGTCCTTCAGCAATATCCACATAATATTTGACACCATTTTCTATAATTTCAATCATTGTATCAAAAGGTTCAGTTAAGAAGCCTGTTATAGACTCCAATCCTTCTTTTTCTCTAACTTTTGCATCGCTTCTTTCGTAAACACCTTTAGCTTTATATTCTTCAACAAGTATATCAGCTATAATACTCTTGTATTTTTCAATTCCAAGCGCTGAAGACTGAATTACATAATAATCTTCAAATTTATCAATTGTTAGTCCTGGAAGAAAGTCTGCTTCCCCAAAAACAAATCTACAGCTACTTGTATCAATTACTTTTTTTCTATAATCCCAAGCATTCTTCAGCCGTTTTTTGAAAAAATCTTTATTGATTTCTTCTTCTATATCCCTTGTAAGTATCCTAATTGTAATCTGTGACTTATCATTTATATAACCCTTACCTAAAAATCTATCGTCATATGTATAAGCCTCTACAATATCACCATTTTTGTATTCCCCATCGTAACCTTCAATTTCATTAGAAAATATCCATGAATGACCATTCTCAGCTAATATATTTTTTCGTTTTGTCAAATAAAATTTACACGCCATTATTTTTCCCCCTGTAATTATCTTTATAAATTACTGAATTTTATTATTATAATTTCTAATATCTAAAGAATTATAACATATCTTTAAAATAATTTTTCACCTTTTTATAAAGTTTCCTTTGACATAGCCATTAGCCTAACATAAACTATTAATTGATATAAATATAAAGTTTTACATTGCAATGGTTTTCAGAAAATTATAATAAGTTGAATAATGGTATAATAATAATATATAAAAATATATAAACGAAAGTTGAGGTGAGAAGTCCTGGTTTGGGATAGTAAATATGATAGAACTCTTGTTATTACTAGTTTAGTATTAACCTTAGTACTTAAATCATATAATACTACCAACTTATCAAAGGATAAAGTGAAAATATATTATAAGCAAATTTGTTTAATATATTAAAATCAGGATAAAATGAGTATACTTACAGTAAAAAATATTAGTCACGGTTTCGGAGAAAGACCAATTTTTGATGATGTTTCTTTTAGGTTATTAAAGGGAGAACATGTAGGCCTTATCGGAGCTAATGGTGAAGGTAAATCTACATTTATGAATATAATCACAGGAAAAATCATGCCTGATGAAGGCAAGGTTGAATGGTCTAATAATATTAGAGTTGGCTATATGGATCAGCATGCCGAACTTATAAAAGGCCAAAGCATAAGAGATGTGCTGAAAAATGCATTTAAATATTTACTTGACCTTGAAAAAGAACTTATGAGTGTAGCCGATAAAATGACAGATGCAGACCCAGATGCTTTAGAAAAACTTCTAGATAGAATGGGTACAATCCAAGATGCACTAGATAATAATGGATTTTATATAATTGATTCAAAAGTTGAAGAAGTTGCTAAAGGACTTGGACTTACTGATGTAGGTCTAGATAAGGACGTAACTGAATTAAGTGGTGGTCAGAGAACAAAGGTACTCCTTGGAAAACTTTTACTTGAAAATCCAGATATTTTACTTTTGGATGAACCTACAAATTATTTAGATGTAGAACATGTTGAGTGGCTAAAAAGATACTTGCAATCTTATGAAAATGCGTTTATATTGATATCCCATGATATCCCGTTTTTAAACAGTGTAACAACTTTAATATACCATCTTGAAAATAAACAACTAACAAGATATGTTGGGGATTATGACAATTTTTTGAGAATGTATGAAGTTAATAAAAAGTTACACGAAGCAGCTTTCGAAAAACAAAAAGCTGAGATTTCAAGACTGGAAACTTTTGTTGCAAAAAATATGGCAAGAGCTTCAACAACTGGCATGGCAAAATCAAGACAAAAACAATTAAATAAAATTGAAAGACTTGAGATAAGTCAAGATGCACCAAAACCTCAATTCAATTTTAAAGCAGCACGAGCTACAAGCAAACTGGTATTTGAAACTGACCATTTAGTAATTGGTTATAATGATCCACTCTCACGGTCTCTGAATTTGAAAATGGAGAGAGGACAAAAGATTGCACTTGTAGGATCAAATGGACTTGGTAAAACAACACTTCTAAAAAGTCTTATTGGCCAAATACCTGCACTTTCAGGTGAAGTAACTTTGGGTGAATATCAACATATAGGATATTTTGAGCAGGAGATAAAAAAAGCTAATTATAATACTTGCTTAGAAGAGTTTTGGAATGACTTTCAATCTTATAGTCAATATGAAGCAAGAGCAGCCCTTGCGCGATGTGGACTTACAACAAAACATATTGAAAGTAAGGTTAAGGTTCTAAGTGGTGGAGAGCAAGCAAAGGTTAGACTTTGTAAACTAATAAATGTAGAAACAAATATACTTATACTTGACGAACCAACAAATCATCTTGATGTTGATGCAAAAAATGAATTAAAGAGAGCACTTAAAGCATATAAAGGAAGCATACTTCTAGTTTGTCATGAACCTGAATTCTATGAAGATATTGTAACTGATGTTTGGAACTGCGAAGATTGGTCAACCAAAATGTAATGAGTATAAAACCTTCATGAAATGAGGGAAGCATTGCAAGGCACGTTCAGAGGCTACTCGCTAGACTTAAGAAAGACTAAGATTCCCGTTTGTCAAATCCCTAAAACCTTTAAACTCGCTGCGCTCAGACAGTAAAGGTTTCTTAACGGGATTCAACAACCAGGAACCTAAGTCCTTCTAAATTCTAGCTCGAATAGCCTCTTTCACGTGCCTTGCAATGCTTTTTCTCATAGTTCATTAAGCCCTTATTATCTAGGCGAAAGAAAAAATCCTTAAACTATTTCAAATTGCTGAAATTTGAGTATTTAGCTATAGTATTAACACCGATAAAATATTTATGTTGTATTACAATTAATATATGATTTATTTTTAAATAGTCTTCTAATTTTAAAAGCTCAGTTACCAAATATTTCAATTTAAAATGTTATATACCTGCCTTGTACATGATATTTAATTGCAAGCTCCACTACCGCCATGCCCATTGAGAAAAATGATAATACTATGACTAAAAATATGGCACCAGCATCATACCTCATTTTTTCATCCTTATTTATCATATAGGATACAAGAATCTCAACCCCTAAAAGCACTAAAATAAGTGGCCAAAGTGATAATATGTTTGAAAATTTAATAGCTGGAAATGCTAGTCTAAGTAAAAATAATATTCCGAAAACAATCAAAACTAACCCTGCTGTAAAAGTGCCTACCCTGCGACCTTTAAGCATTCAAATCGTCCTCCTTTTTCTTGCCTATAATAAGTTTAATGCCAACAACAATTATTGCAATACCAATAATAAATCTTGGAAGATTACTAATTATGTTGCTCATGATATCAAAAATAGGCTGAGGAATAACGCTGCTTAGCTGAACCATAGTGTTTTTCCATATTAGGAATATACCAAATATCAATAATAATATCCCTACGAAAAATCTGCTCTTTATAACCATATTTTTATCTATTTCCATAAATTTATCAAATGTAAACAAATAATTATCCTCTACTTTTAAAAATTCTTCATCCGTTGAATACCCTGTATTTATGGAATCAAAGAAAGAATAAAACCATAAAACTGGTACAATATAAAGTAGTTGACCTATATCAAGAAAAGAAGATATAAATATTATAATGAAAAACGCCGACATAAGTGAGACACCTTTTTTCATAAATCCCATATACATATGTCCTGCTCCAGGTAAAAGTGAAAAAATAAAAGTTAAAAAGTTATTTTTTTTCTTTCTCATTGTTAAAAACCTCCATGCTAATTATTTTTGTTGAAAAATTATTAAGCCGTGCATTAATAGTGCTTACAACACTTAAATTTGGAGGATTTATATCTCCTGGTTTTATTGCCTTATTAGCAACAAAACTTAGTGTATTTGAAAAAACAATCACCAAGGCTATACATGCAGCAACAGTAACTCTAAGGGAGTAAAAAAAGAATTTAATGCCACTTTCTCGTTTCTTTTTTATTCTTTCTTGTATTTCATTATGAAAACCTAAAGGAGCTTCTGCAAGTTCATTATCATTGTAGCTATTAGCAAAAACATCCGCACATTTTTCACAATTACATATGTGTTCTATAGCCAAAGATAGCTCCTCATCTTCTAATGAACTTTCTTTAAGCTTTAAAAGTGATATATTATTCAAATGACCATTTTTATCAAATAATAAATTATTCACATAGACTCCTCCTTCCATAAAACTTTAAGCAGTTTTTTCGACCTATAAAGTTGAGTTTGCAATGTCCTTAGACTCTGACCTGTATCTTTTGCCATAGATGAAAGTTTAATATTTTCACAAAAATAATTTACCGATATTGTCTTGTATGGATCTTTCAGTTTACAACACAACTTATATATTTTCTCATCAGTATATTTTTTCATAAACACACCTTCTGGTGACCTAACGTTTCCTTCCAAACATTCATAATCATCCTGGGATAGATTATCAGTTTTTCTTGCTGGACTTTTAATAAAATCTTTACATTTATTCGCAGCAATTCTAGTAAGCCAAGCTTTAAAATTTTCTCCATCAAATTTTTCTAAGTTTTCGTAAGCAGACAAAAAGGTTTGTTGTGCCAAATCCTCAGCATCAAAATAATTTTTTGTAAAGGACAGACAAATGCTAATAATCAGACGTTCATATTGTTTTATATGGTTTATAAACTGTTCTTTATCAATAATTATCACCGCCTTTTTGTCCTTACACTTACTATAACGAGTAAGAAAGAAAAAACACTTCAAAAATTTATTTTATAATGCCTTCAATATATTCAGGAACTACATCTATAATATCTTTAGAACAACAATATTTAAGATCTTCATAAAGTCCAAGATCTTTAATCACATTATAATGACTTGCATATTTTATAAAGCTTGTAATATCTTTGTTTTGCTCATATACATATAACGCAGTGGTTGCTATATCCGTAAATTCTAAACTAGATTTTTCATTTAATAAACTTATAATGTACCCGGCACATATAAAATCATCTATTGAGAATTGTCCATAGGTTCCAGCATTGACTATAACCACGTCATTATTTAGTTCTTTAAGCCTAGCTGAAACTGCCTTAGCATTAATCATAGCACCTATAATTATGTTTTTAGCAGCGGTACTTCCCTTTATTGCTCTAGTACCATTAGTAGTGGTCATAACAACTGTTTTACCATTAACAATACTCGCTTTATATTCAAGTGGTGAATTTGAAAAATCAAACCCCTCAATTTTTAGTGCCTTTCTTTCTCCACCAAGCAAATACATATTTCTATCTTTTGATGCTATTTCTCGTGCTGCGTCAACATCCACTACTGGAATAACTTTTTTGCAACCATTACTAATAGCTGTAACTATTACCGATGTGGCTCTAAGCACATCTATTACTACCACAGATTTTCCCTGTATCTTGTCTTCTTTAATATCATCAGCAGATATTATTATATCAATCTTCATTTAAATGCCTCCTTAAGTCATCTTCAAAAAAATAGCAAGTCAGTATGCTAGTCTATTTAAGATGCTTGAATTCTTATATAATAATTATAACACTTAAAATATTAGACAAAAAAATAAATCAGACTATGTTTCATCAAAGAAGAACCACAGTCTGATTTTTTAATAAAGGGGTAATTTAATTTGTTTGTTTGTTTTTTTCTCTCCATACCAAGAAGCTTATTGTAAATACTGTTGCTTCTCTAAAGTTTCTAATGTCAAAGCCTGTCTCTTTTTTTATTTTATCTAACCTATATATAAGAGTATTCCTGTGAACATATAATTTTCGTGCTGCATCACTTGTATTTAATCCACAATTTATAAACTCATCTATAGTTGATATCATTTCAGAATCAAAGTCGTTAAACTTAGCTTCAAATTTGTTTAAAAATTCCTGTTTAAGTTTTGATTCTAAACTATATACTATTTTCTCGAAAAGCAGCTTGTTATAATCCAATACTTCTTCTCTAACAGAAAATTTTTCACTTAACATCATACTTTGCTGGCTTTCATGAAAAGCTCTTTCTATGCCATATTTATTATGAGCAATATTTCCATAACTTACATAACATTTGCAAAATAAATTTGAATTAATTGTTTCCTTTATTGCCTTTGCATGCTCCTTTATTTCATCAAAATTGCCTATTACAATAATATCATCATGATAAATCATTGTAATAACATCATATTTTCTATAAATTTCCTTAATAACATCTATTGATTCATGTATATTTCCTTTTGTTTTTACAAGAAATAAATTACATCCAGAATCCAAAAATGATATACTTTTATGGACCATTTCATCTGATACATCTTTACCATCTAAAATATCACTTATGATTCTCTCTTTTTTAAAGTATATATCTCTATATTTATCTTCTATAGTATATTTTAATATTGATGCACATTCCCTAAACTTTTTTTCCAAATGTATTCTAGCTTTTTCACTACCCATATTAACCGATATATATATCATATCAGAATTTTCTTTAAAAGACTCACTGCTGAATATAATAGCTCCATCTTCAGTAATTAACCTAAATTTAATTCCTGTATTTTTACTAAGGTCCTGCAGAAAATTCATAATATCTTTCATAGCAAATCTCCTAAACTATAGTTAACTCTGTTTCTTTGTCAAAAATGTGAATCCTATCAGGGTTTAATGCTATTTTTATAACATCATCTGGCTGAGCATTTGATGTTCCAGCAACCTTTGCCGTAAAAGCAGCTTTTCCCTTTTTCAAATATAAAAATGTTTCTGAACCCATAAGCTCTGTAACTTCTACGTTTGCACTAATTATAGCGTCTGTATGTTTTGCTATAAATTCAGGATCATCATCTAGGTGTTCTGGTCTTATTCCCATTACTACATCTTTGCCCACATAGCCTTTTTCTTTAATAATTTTACTAGTTTCATCACTTAATGGCATTTTTTCATCTTCAAAAGTAACGTACACCTTGCCTTCTTGATCTTCAATTTTAGAATCAATAAAATTCATTTGAGGACTTCCGATAAACCCTGCAACAAATAAATTAACAGGATGATTATATAATTGTTGTGGTGAATCAACCTGTTGAACTAAACCATCTTTCATAACTACTATTTTTGTTCCAAGTGTCATTGCTTCTGTTTGGTCATGTGTTACATATACAAAGGTTGTTTCCAATCTTTTATGTAGCTTAGCTATTACAGTTCTCATTTGTACTCTAAGTTTTGCATCAAGATTTGATAATGGTTCATCCATTAAGAAAACCTTTGGTTCTCTAACTATTGCTCTTCCCATTGCAACTCTTTGTCTTTGTCCACCTGATAGCGCCTTTGGTTTTCTATCCAAGAGGTGCTCTATATCAAGAAGTTTTGCAGCGTCCCTAACCTTTTCATCTATTTCTTTTTTAGGTGTTTTTCTAAGTTTTAAACCAAATGCCATGTTATCATAAACAGTCATATGAGGATACAATGCATAATTTTGAAAAACCATAGCTATATCTCTGTCCTTAGGAGAAACATCATTTTTTAGTTCTCCTCCAATATAAAGTTCTCCTTTTGTTATATCTTCAAGACCTGCTATCATTCTTAGTGTAGTTGATTTACCACAACCTGAAGGCCCTACGAACACAACAAACTCCTTGTCCTCTATTTCCAAATTGAAATCTTTTACTGCAGTTACATTCCCTGTGTATACTTTATATATATGTTTTAATGATAAACCTGCCATATTTGCTTCCCCCTAAATTTATTATATCCTTAGTTTAAACCATTACATTTATTAAAGCTATTTGTAAAAGTGACAAAACTATTTTGTTTAATTTGTATGAAAGTACAAACCTTGATATAAATTATTTTTCGAAAGCTTGTAATCAATCTCATTAAGCACTTCCCATTTTTTAAGACTCCACTTAGGTTCAATTAATAGTTCGCTTGGTGCATCCCCTGTAAGTCTGTGAATTACTATTTCTGGAGGAAGTCTTGTAATTGCTTCACATATTATATCTGTATATTCTTGTTGCCCTAAAAAAGTAAGCTCTCCTTTTTCATGCAGAGAAACCAATGGCGTATTTTTTAAAAGATGTAATAAGTGTATTTTTATGCCTTTAATATCTTTATGGGCTACATAATCTATAGTATTAAGCATGTCTTCTTTACTTTCGCCAGGAAGCCCAAATATAGTATGAACTACTACATCTATACCTCTGGACCTAAGTTTATCTAAGGAATCTTCAAATACTTTAAGTTTGTATCCTCTATTAATTATCTCTGCTGTATTATCGTTTATTGTTTGTAATCCAAGTTCCACCCAAAGATATGTTTTTTTATTATATTCCTCTAGTAAATCTAGAACCTGATCACTTAAACAATCTGGTCTTGTAGCTATGGCTAAAGCTACCACATCATCTTGCATTAATGCTTCATCATATAAGGCTTTTAGTGTTTTTATTTTCCCATAGGTATTGGTATATGCTTGAAAATACGCTATGTATTTTCCATCTTTCCATTTTTTATTCATCATTTTTTTCATATCAGTAAATTGCTTAGTTATAGAATCCTTTCTATTTCCTGAAAAATCACCAGAACCCCTTTCACTACAAAATATACATCCTAAACTGCTTATAGTACCATCTCTATTGGGACATGAAAATCCTCCATCCAGAGAAATTTTAAATACCTTTTGTCCAAATTTTTCTCTAAGAAAACTATTTAAATTATAATATTTTTTACCGTTCCACTCTATATTTTGTTCCATTATGTCCTCCTGAATTTGTAAAGTAGTAACAAGTGATAAATTGGTGTTGATTTTCTGCAAGTGCAAAATAATTAATCATTTTGCACTTGCAGCTATGAAATCCCTTTAACTTGTCATCTTTCTTAGTTTGAAATATTAGCTTTTTTTTCATCTACTAATTTTGTCTTAGAGCTTACTGGATCAATCTGCCAGGTTCCAATTATGCTCTTTATGCTCTTATCCTTAACATAATCTTGCTTTGGAGTTACTTGATATATAAGACCTTTTTTTACAAAATTAACTATCTTTACATCTACTTTTTCCATAGGATAATTTTTTTCAAAATCAAAACCAGCTCCTTCTCCATCTTTACATTTATACATTTTTAAAGTTGACCCTGAATTATTTTTTGTAAACTGCACCACTAGATATCTATTATCTTGTGAATATATGGTGTTCTCTATGACAGCATCTGGTATTACCTCTAGTGGTACTAGTTCCTTTCCTACTGGTGTTTCTGGCGCCATTTCATTTTTCGGGGTCTGCCCGGCTCCTCCAGCATCACCTCCTGAATCACCTGAACCCTGTGATCCTGTACCACCTTGTGTCATCATTGATTCATCAAGATTTATAACTTCAATATATGGATTTTTTCCTTTTGTAGTTACAAATCCTGAGGATCCATCAAAGCTAATTCCTATTAACCCATATTGTCCAACGGATATGGGAATCTTGTTATTCCGTGCCTTATCCTCCTGAACATAATAATATTTAGGCATACCATCAAAATTTGTTAATAAATTTGTCTTAATATTATTTTTACTTCTTATCCTTATTTGGGCACTGTTATTTTCCCCCACAAATATTTCTTTCTCATTTTCAGTATCTATACTTTTAATTCTATACAAATTTTTTTCCTTTACAACCTTAAATGTTTCAGTTTCTAAAGAAGCATAAGGTGTTTTATTATTTATCTTATTAACTTTTACCTTAATAACCCCCATGTCTCCGGATTGAGTTATTTCGTCAAACAAATAACCATTAACTGTAACATCTTGTTCGTTTTTTTCGCTGTTACTTTTTTTAAACTCACTTGCATACAATTTACTTGCTGCACTTATATCCTTTTTCATTATATCATTCATATAAAAATTCACTGTTTTTGTAGCATCATCTATATCAAATTTTTTTAGTATGCTACTAGGACTAGAAATACCTTTGCTACAAGCCGTTGGGGTTAAGAATAGAAATATAATTAATATTATGCAAAATATTTTCTTCATAATTTCCTCCGTTATAAACTAATTTTATATTAGTTTCCCACAAATCATAAAATTCATTTATAAAATTCTTATAAATTTATGTATATTTTTTATGTTGATTAAGCATATTATCCATCTAAACTCCATAATTTTAGTATAAGACATTTATAGCTTGCCTTATTATTTTATTGCAAACATTAAAATCTAGATATATAGGGGGTTTACCTTGAAAAAATCTTTATATACAATTTTTCAAATATCAGCAGTATTTGTAGGAACAATAGTTGGAGCTGGCCTAGCTTCTGGTCAAGAAATAACACAATTTTTCACAAGCTTTGGTTATAAAAGTTTTATTGGCATTTTTATCTGTATGTTTATATATATATCAATAAGTTATATAATTATAAATCTGAGTACAAGCTACAATTTAAGTTCATATAAACAATTAATAATTCTTGTAAACTCTGGTTTCTTAGGTAAAATAACCGACTTGTTAACAAGTTTTTTTATGGTAAGTGGTGCAGCAATAATACTTGCTGGTAGCGGTGCATTAATAAATCAGTATTTTGGTTTGCCTGCATTTGTAGGAATAATCATAATGTCCATAATAACCTTGATTGTGCTACTAAGAGGCACCAATGGAATCATTGAAATCAACTCCATAATAGTACCTTCACTACTTATTGTAATAACTACAATTTTTATATTATTTGTATCTTTCTCAGGTAATGGGATTACGATAAATCATATTAAAAATATTCCTTATAAAAAGCATTATTGGCTTTTATCCTCAGTTGTTTATGCAAGTTTTAATACTATATCATTTAGTGGTGTATTAGTTCCTTTTACTAAAGACATTAAAAATAAAAAACATTTGTTTGTTGGCATTATATTGGGAGCACTAATTCTAACAGCATTATGTTTTATGCTTAACTTCATGCTAATAATGAATATACCTTATATATATAAATATGACATTCCTCTTCTTTATATCGTGCATGGTTTTGGGAAAACTATTCAAGTAATGCTACTTGTTATAATATGGCTTGAAATGTTTTCTACAGAAGTATCAAATATATTTAGTGTTTCCAAAACTATCGAACAGTCATTAAATATTCCATATAAAAAAGCTGTGATATATATATTATTATTAGCAATTCCAATATCTCAAGTTGGTTTCAAACAATTAATAACTTTGTTATACCCAGCATTTGGAGTTATCAGCTTTATTTTTATAATTCAATGTGTTATATTTTATAGAAAAAACAGTACTAAGGCATTATGAAAAAATAGCAAGTCAGTATTCTATTTTATTTTGTAGTATGCCTAAATGAAATGAAGGTGCTTTTATGCTAAATATGTTAAACAGCTGCAAACTTTGTCCAAGAAATTGCAATGTAAATAGATTAAAAGATGAGTTAGGTTTTTGTAAATCCGGTAGCAATTTAAGTATTGCTAGGGTCTCTCTACACAAATGGGAAGAACCTTGCATTTCCGGTACAAAGGGCTCAGGAACTATATTTTTCTCAAATTGCAATCTAAAATGTGTATTTTGTCAAAATCATGAAATAAGCCAGGAACAAATAGGTAAAGAAATCTCAATAAAAAGATTAAGTGAAATATTTATGGAACAACAAAACTATGGAGCTCATAATATAAATCTGGTTACTCCTACCCATTTTGTTCCACAAATTATAGAATCCATAAAACTTTCAAGAAGAAACGGTTTAAGTATCCCAATTTTATATAATAGCAATGGATATGAGAATGTGGAGACAATAAAATCTCTAGAGGGATACATTGATATATACTTACCTGATCTGAAATATATTAACAATAAATTTGCTGAAAAATATTCAATGGCCCAGGACTATTTTAAATTTGCATCTTGTGCTATTGATGAAATGGTGTCTCAAGCACCTAATCCTGTTTTTAACGAAAATGGTATTATGTTAAAAGGAGTTATAATAAGACACTTAATGCTTCCCGGGCTACTCTTTGATTCAAAGAAAATAGTTGATTACATCTATAAAAAATATGGTGACAATGTTTATCTAAGCCTTATGAATCAGTATACCCCAATGTTTAATGCAGCGAAATATCCTGAGATAAACAAACCTCTAAATAAAAAGCATTACGAAAGTTTAATAGACTATTGCCGAAATCTAGGGTTTAAAAACGCTTTTATTCAAGAAGAGGGCACTGCAAAAGAAAGTTTTGTACCACACTTTGATTTAAGCGGTGTATAACCTAATGCATCATCATGAAAAAATAGCACCCAGCTAGGATTCTTACCCTGCTGAATGCTATTCTTATAAGTCCATATCTAATTCAATCTACTAGTATAACACAAAGTAAACTAGCATACTGACTAGTTATTTTTTTTGAAGATGCCTTATATCTTATATTTATCCAAATCTTTCTTAAATCCTTCTGTAACCTTTTTAAATTCACCCATATTATCGCTTAATTCTTGAATCTCACTAGTATAATTTATTACACTAGCACTAACCTCTTCTGATGAAGCTGAATTTTCTTCAGCAATAGCTGCTAAGGATTCAACATTCTCAGACATACTAACTATAGAAATTGCCTCTTTGCTTAGTTTACTTACTGACTCTATCATTGCGTCTGCCACTGTTTTAGCAGAAACTTTTGCCTTATAACTAAGATTTCTAACATCTTCTAATGTACCTATTTCACTATCCAATACTCCATATTGAGTACCTATTTTTTCAACAAGTCCATCTAACTCATTAACAAAGTTTTCTAAACTACCATTTATATCTTTAACAGCTGAACCTGTCTGTTCAGCTAATTTTCTTACTTCTTCTGCCACAACGCTAAAGCCTTTACCAGCTTCTCCTGCACGTGCTGCTTCAATAGATGCATTAAGTGCTAAAAGGTTTATCTGCTCTGATATTTGTGATACTATCTGAACAATTCCCTTTATATCATTAGCCTTTGATCCTAGTTCAATTCCCTTATCCTTAACTTCTTGAAATTTAGTCAAGCTAGTCATTATATTTTTTCCTGTTGTCTCAACATTTTCGTAACTAGCATTTATAATTTCAATTGCCTTTTCAAGTTGCTCTTTATTTTCATTTTCCTTTTTTACTACACTATTTAACGATTCCACATTTCCATTTAATGTAGTTGCACAATTTTGAGTATTTTCAGCCTGATCCACAGCAGTAGTGGCAAGTTGTTCAACTACCCCAGATATTTCTTGTGAAGTAGTGTTCATTATAGTTGATATTTTTTCTATCCTCTTTACAAAATTGTTCATTTCATCTGTAATTCCCTTAAATCCAACAAAATCTTTGCTTATCATCTTTTTATGATTTATAATTCCTTGGTACATATCTTCGAAATAATCTCCAGTTACAATACGTCCATCTACAGTAAAATTATGATTATTAATCTTATCGATCTCATTTTTTATGAAATTTTTAGGTCTCATTAGAACCTTAACGCCAATATATGTAACAACTGTACCTATGGCTGCTGTAATCAATGCTTTTAGACTATTATTAGTGCCTAAAATTGGTATGAATGTTATTATGGAAATCAAAAATGTTAATAGTGCTGCTTTACCCTCTACACTTTTTATAAAACCCAAAGATAATAACTTATTAATTCTATAAACCTTTTTATAATATATATCTTTATCAAAGGTTATTTTAAGATTTACAGAACTATCAGTTTTATCCATAACTTCAGTTTTTATTTCTTCCTTAAAAAACTTTGCTGCTCCTATTAATACCCCTTGCAAATAATCAAACATACCCCTTTTAGAGCTGTATGTAAATATTGCTTCTCTACTTGAAATTGCCTCAATAGATACAATAGGCGGTTTTGCACCTGGAATCCTTTGTGTTATTACAACATGAATGTCAAACAAGGTTCTTAAGAAGGAATATAAATTGTCATGTTTAAAAAAAGCTGGATAATCATGATGGAAAGCATGTATATTATCTTCTCCCACAGTCCTCCATAATTCCTTTAGGTCTATATTTTGTTTTTCCGAAATATACTTCATAAAGGTGTTTACATTGTCGTCTTTTACATCTTCCACTGGTGAAAATATCTTCTTATTTTCATATCCAATCTTGTCCATAGCCTCGTTAACTACAGAATCTCCATAAAGCTTACGACACGTTCTAACCCATGTGGCTACTACAGTCCCTTTCATATATACGCCTCCTGTTATTAATTGCACTTGAAAATACAATATTATATTATATTGCAAATTTCTACATATTTCTATCTACTATTATACATTATTTTTTAATAAAAGTAATCAATTAAGAATAACTTTTATTTAGATAAAAGTTATTCTTAATTGTAAGGCATCTGAAAGAAAACACCTACTATAAAATTCATATTAATTTAGAGCTTAATTTCTACTCTGTCAAGTTTTGCAATCATCTTTATATTCTTCACATTTACGGTCTCAGTTTTTACACTACTAGCATTGCTTATCAGTAATAATTTGGCGTTGTCTATCCTCTTTATCTGCCTAATTATATTCTCATTATTATAATTTATAATACATATTGCGTTATTTTCTACCTCATGAATAGTATGTGCAAAGGCTATGTCACCCTTTGAAATTCTGAACCCAAGCATGTCATCATTTTCAATTTCTATAAAAAATACTTTATCTTGAGCAAACCCATCTATTTTATTTGATACCAAAGGAAGTTGCCTAGTTGAAACAACAGATTTTAGGTCCATTTTGTATACAGGTACACTTTTCAAAATAGAACTTAATGCATCATTCCAAACCTGATTAACTTCACCACTTTTAATGGGTTTAGTCCTTATAAAAGGCTGATCCTTCTCTTTTTGATCCTGATCTTTTGAATCTTCCTCGGTGTACATATTTACGTCATCTAGCTCTTTACCAAATATTTTAGAAATTCTACTTATAACTCCGTCGCTAGCAACTTTTCTTCCTAATTCGATTTCATTAATAAAACTCTCTGAAACCCCTAATTTTTTTGCTAAAGCCTTTTGTGTCATTCCATTTTGTTCCCTTAATAATTTAATTTTTTCTCCTACTCTAGTCATTTTACATCATTCCTTAGCCTAAAATATTATTTTTTTCTTTTAGATGCCCATTTTTTTTCTTCCATAAGATGTTCAAGTAAGCCATCAAAGGTCCATTCAATTGAAGTTTGTGTAACTACTGCAAAAATAGTATCGTTGCCAATTTTTTCTTTTAAAGTGACTAATGTTTTCTGTAGCTGTTCATCTTCTAAATTATTAAATAAAATCACCTTTTGGTCAGGTATTGTTTTCCCCAGTGTTGGTATCTCCAATCCTTGGATTATATCTCCTATTTTCATAGTAGCCATTGAATTATCAATAACTTTAAACTTCTCAAAATCATTATTTAATATAATTTCTCCTATTTTAACTATTTCCTCTTGATTAAAACCATATATTAAAATTAATTTATCATTATTAAGACCCATTTTTTCTCAACCCCCAGACACATTAAGTTACAAGTTTTAAGTTACAAACCTTCTTAATTAATGGAAATGCAAAAAATATTCGTATTTCCAAATATTTTTTGCATTCCATTTTATTCATTTTTTCATGTTAGTAAAATCTTGATTAATTCTTAGTTATTTTAAACTGTTTCTGGTTCTCCAATATCTTCACCAAAGGTGTCCACTGTAACTTTTTCTATTACTACTGGTTCTAATGGTTTGTCATTACGATTTGCTTTTACTTCAACTATTTTTTTAGCAATGTCCAAACCTTCAATTAATTTTCCGAAAGCTGCATACTGTCCATCTAAATGTCCTGCATCTGATGTCATTAGAAAAAATTGACTTCCTGCAGAATCGTTATCCATAGACCTTGCCATGGATAAAACTCCCTCAGTATGTTTTATTTCATTTTTGAATCCATTACTATTAAATTCTCCCTTTATTGCATATCCAGGACCGCCTGTTCCATTTCCATCAGGGCATCCTCCCTGTATCATAAATCCAGGTATAACTCTATGAAATGTCAATCCATCATAAAAACCTTTATTTATAAGACTTACAAAATTTTTCACCGTATTCGGTACCTCATCTTTGTATAATTCTGCTTTCATTATATCGCCATTTGCCATTTTAATCGTAACTATAGGTTTCATATTTATCTCCTCCATGTGTTTTTCTATCATTATTATACACTAGAATAATATAAAAAATAAGAAGTGCTTGTATATTTTATACTTACACTTCTTACAATTCATTAAATTTTTTTCTTTTATAGCTCTATATTTAAAAGTTTACTACTTATATCAAGCATCTTATTTCCCTCAAGGGAATTATGTAATTCAACATAACCCATTTTCCCACTGCTATTTAATAGATGAATCAGTGTTAATTTCTTCTTAAGCTGCTTTGCAGTTCCTCTACTACCATCAATTATTGGAACATTTTTAGCTATAATCCCAATTTCTTTTTTAACAAATGGGTAATGTGTACATCCTAAAACTATTGCAGCAATACCATATTCAATATATGGTGATAGTTTTTCTTTTAAGTATGAGCTTATTTTCTCACCTGAAAAAATGCCATTTTCTATTAATTCTACAAGCCCAGGACATGGCATAGGCAATATTTCTGCTACATCTTCGTATTTTTTCATCAGATTATAAAATTTTTTTTCTGAAAGTGTCATAGGTGTAGCCATTATTAATATTTTACCCTTTCTTCCTAATAAAACTGCTGGTTTTAAGGCTGGTTCTATACCAACTATGGGAATTTTATACCTTTTCCTCAGGTCAATGATTGCAGCACTAGTAGCTGTATTACATGCAACTACCAAAGCCTTAATTCCTCTGTCTATTAATTCATCTGTGACACTAAAACTGAGACTTTTAACTTCATTAACATCTTTTGTTCCATAGGGTGCATTTTTAGAATCGCCGTAATAAATAAAATTTTCATTGGGAAGTAATTTTATAGCTTCCTTAAGGACACTTATTCCACCTACTCCAGAGTCAAAAACACCAATGGGTCTATTCTGTATTTCCACTATATCACCTCAAATATCATATATCAAAATAAGATTAACAATTATAATTATAACATTTTAATTATAACCCACATGTTTATCTAAAAAAAGCATATAGTATAAATCCTTAAATAATATACTTTTTTAAATATGCACAGTTTCTTAAATATCTATTTATATTTGATAAAAGCACAATTTAATCAAACTTTAAATAGAAGTCTTGCAATTAATGTTGTATATTATTAATAATTGTATTATAATAAACGAGAATAATATCACAATTAAATCTACATAGCTTAATGATATTAATAATATTAATTATATAAATAAGGTTAATTTAACCTATGCTTTTTATTACGAGAGGAGATATTTAAATGGGAAATTTCATTGAAAATTATGGTACAAATTCATTTACGGATTCAGTTATGAAGGAGCGTCTTCCTAAGGCTACTTACAAATCTTTAAAAAAGACAATTGAAAAAGGTGTTATTCTTGATCTAGAGGTTGCAAATATAATTGCTTCTTCGTTAAAAGATTGGGCTGTGGAGAAAGGTGCTACTCACTTTACTCATTGGTTCCAACCACTAACTGATACCACTGCTGAAAAACATGATGCGTTTGTTTCACCAACTTCAGATGGCAAAGCATTATTAGAGTTTTCAGGTAAGGAATTAACTAAAGGCGAACCAGATGCATCTTCATTCCCTTCTGGTGGTCTTCGTGCAACATGTAGTGCAAGAGGTTATACTGCTTGGGATGTAACATCACCTGCTTTTGTAAGAGATGGTACATTGTATATTCCTACAGCTTTCGTTTCTTATACAGGAGAAGCTCTTGATAAGAAGATACCTCTTCTTCGTTCAATGGAAGTACTTTCTAAAGAAGCTGTACGTGTATTAAAAGTGCTAGGAAATACTACAACTAAAAAAGTTACAACAACAGTTGGACCTGAACAGGAATATTTTTTAATTGATAAAAAAGTCTATGATAAACGTCCTGATCTTGTTTATACTGGAAGAACACTATTTGGTGCAAAACCACCAAAGGGACAAGAATTAGATGATCATTATTTTGGTTCATTAAAAGAAAGAGTTTCCTCTTACATGAAGGAATTAGATTCAGAATTATGGGCACTTGGAATTCCTGCTAAAACAAAACATAATGAAGTTGCTCCTTCACAACATGAACTTGCTCCAATATATGGTACAACAAATGTAGCATCAGATAACAATCAAGTTACTATGGATGTTATGAAAAAAGTTGCTTTAAGACATGGTTTAGTTTGCTTACTTCATGAAAAACCTTTTGCAGGCGTAAATGGATCTGGTAAACACAACAACTGGTCAATGGGTACTGACGATGGAGAAAATCTTCTATCACCAGGTAAAACTCCAAACGAAAACACTCAATTTTTAGTATTTTTAACTGCTGTTATAAAAGCTGTTGATGAATATTCTGATTTGTTAAGAGTATCCGCTGCAAATGCTGGTAATGACCATCGTCTAGGTGCTAATGAAGCTCCTCCTGCAATTGTTTCTATATTCTTAGGAGATCAATTAGAAGATATAATAGAACAACTTGAGAAAGGTACTGCTACTGATTCAAAATTTGCACCTGATTTAAATCTTGGAGTAGCTACACTTCCAGTACTTCATATAGATCCAACTGACAGAAATAGAACATCACCATTTGCATTCACAGGTAATAGATTTGAATTTAGAATGGTTCCTTCATCAGGTAATATTGCTGACTGTAACATTGCATTAAATACAGTAGTTGCTGAGGTTCTTTCTGAAATAGCGGACAGACTTGAGAAAGCTACTGATGTTAAAGCTGAGATCCAAGCTATATTAACTGAAAATGTTAAAGATCATAAAAAAATCATATTCAACGGAAACGGATATTCAGATGAATGGGTAGCAGAAGCTGAAAAAAGAGGTCTTCCAAATATAAAGACTACTGTAGAAGCAGCAAAAGCATTAATATCTGATAAAAATGTAGCCGTATTTGAAAAATTTGGAGTTTTAAGTAAAGCTGAATTACATTCACGTTATGAGGTTACACTTGAAAACTATTCAACAACAATTAGCATAGAAGCTGCTACAACACTTTTAATAGCAAAACGTCAAATTTTACCTGCTGTTATTAAATTTGAAACTAGCCTTGCTGGATCAATTGCTGCTGTAAAAGCCGCTGGAGTTACTACAAGTGTTCAAACTGAATTATTAACTGAAGTAGCAACGCTAGGTGCTTCATTAAAGAATAATATAGGACTTCTTGAAGAATCAGTAGCAAAAGCAGAAAGTTTATCTGGAGATACTTATGCTATAGGTCACTTCTATAAATTTGATGTATTCGAAAAGATGGGAAAAGTAAGAGAAGTTGCTGATGAACTTGAAACTATAGTTGATAGCGAGTTCTGGCCATTACCAACTTATGGTGAACTTTTATTCACAGTTTAATATAATATATACAAAAGGGATTCATACTCTCCCCCGAGTATGAATCCCTTTTTTAAATTTATCAAAAAACCATAGCACTATTTACAATATTAACACCACATTTTGCAACCACTAAATTATGATTTTAGTGTATAATTATTAATAGAAAATGATTTGGAGGGATTCAATAATGAACAGAAAATTAAAAGTAGGTCTCTTAGGTGCTACCGGTCTTGTTGGTCAAAGGTTTGTAACGCTTCTTAAAGATCATCCATATTTTGAAGTTACAGTGGTAGCTGCAAGTAAACGTTCTGCTGGAAAAACTTATTTTAGTACGGTAAATGACAGATGGAAAATGAATATCCCTATGCCCGAATATATTAAAGATTTTGTTGTAAAAAACGTTTATGAAATAGATACAATCTCCAAAGAAGTTGACTTTGTATTTTGTGCTGTAGACATGGATAAAACAGAGATTAAAAAAATAGAAGAAGCTTATGCAAAACATGAAGTTCCTGTTGTATCTAATAATTCAGCTCATAGATTTACAGAAGATGTGCCTATGGTTATTCCAGAAATAAATCCTGAGCATCTTGAAATAATCCCTAAGCAAAGAGAAAGATTAGGTACAAAAAAAGGCTTCATTATAGTTAAACCAAACTGCTCAATTCAGAGTTATGTTCCTGCTATAAGTGCTCTTTTAAAATTCCACCCTACTAAAATTCTTGCCTGTACTTATCAAGCAATATCAGGAAGTGGAAAAACTTTTAAAGAAATGCCTGAGATACTTGATAATGTTATTCCTTTCATTCCTGGGGAGGAAGAGAAAAGCGAGGGTGAACCACTAAAAATTTGGGGTCATATTGAAGGTAATAAAATAGTTTGCACTAAAACTCCAATTATTACTTCGCAATGCATTAGAGTTCCAGTCTCTGATGGCCATCTTGCTGCAGTATTTGTTTCATTTGAGAAAAAACCTTCCAAAGAGGAAATACTCAATTGCTTTAAAACTTTTAAAGGAAAACCTCAACTTCTAGAACTTCCTACAGCACCAAGGCAGTTCATAACTTACTTTGAAGATGAGTTTAGACCTCAACCAAAACTTGACCGTGAAATGGAGAAAGGAATGGGCGTTGAAGTTGGACGTCTAAGAGAAGATTCTCTATTCGATTATAAATTTGTGTGTCTTTCTCACAATACACTTCGAGGCGCAGCAGGTGGTGCTCTACTAACTGCAGAATTGCTTTATAGAGAAGGATACTTGGACTAACCGAGTAGATGGTTCAAAGTAGTAGGAATCTGGTTACTATATTGATAGTGACAAGTGATAATTTGATGAAGATTTTCGGCTGACGCCGAAGAATCAATGAGGGGTAATATGAGTAGATAAATCTACTCATATTACCCCTTTATTTCTAATAATTATATTTTGTTCCTATTTAGGCAACCTATATATTTTCCACTTGCAATAAATATATAGTTTACCCTGCTTTAGCTCTGCGTGAATCTTGCCACCCATTTTTTCCATAAGACTTTTTACTATGGTTAGACCAAGGCCTGTAGAATTGCTATTTGTTCTAGAAATATCTCCATTATAAAACCTATCAAAGATTGAATTCACATCTTCTTCTCTAATATTTAATGCTGCATTGGATGTGTATAGTACTACATCATCGCCATTAGCCTCCAAATTGATGTTAGCCTTGCCTTCTGAATACTTTATCATGTTTACTATTAAGTTTTCTATTACGCGCCTTATAGCCTCATCATTTGCCATAACAGCTACATTTTTATCTGGCATATTTATTTCAGGGACTATACCCTTGCTTGTAAAGTCTTCATAAAATGAAGTTAACATCTCGCAAAGAACATTATTTATGTCTACAATCTCATTTTGGAGTTTATACTCAGGTGACTCTATAACTGAAAGTTCAAAAAAATCATTCAACAATCTATGAAGTGATTTTGATCTGTTAAGTGCAATATCCAAATATCTATCTTGCTCATCTTTAGTTAAATCATTTTTTTTTATCATCTGTATATATCCAATGACTGAGGTGAGTGGAGTCCTTAAATCATGAGAAATATTTGCAATTGATTTCTTTATATCCTCTTCTATATTCTTTTGTCTGGCCTGTGCCTCTATATTCAAATCTATGTTTTTATTTATACTAACAGATAAGCTTTCAATATCTTTGTCAAAAAGACAAACTGATATCTTTTTATGAGAAATATCCTTGTTGTAATCATTTAACTCTCTTGTAATACTTTTTATTTCTCTTTTAAGTAAAAATATAATTGTAAAGTTAGCACAAATTATTAAAATTAACGGAATTAGGATTATTTAATTCACCTTCTTATATTAGGCATCATAAAAATAATAATAATTTCATATTATTATATATTTTCATGCTTCCTTACATTTTTCTCACTTCACATCCTGATTTTTAAATATGAATATTCCAATTATACTTGTAATGATAATCCATATAATAGAAGTTAGCACTATATTATATACTGCTTGTCCATATAATGGCATACTACATATCTTCATCAATAAAAATGAAGGCAAGTAATCCCCGTAATTAATATGATTAGTCATTATTACAATTAAGGGTTCACTAAACAATATAACTATCGCAGCTGCTGTTACTATAGCTTTACTTTTAACGATTATTGAAAAACACATATAAAGTGATGCCATAGCCGTAAATATAAACCAACTTAATAAGATTGATTTAAACATTTGTGAAATTGTATTATAATTAAAAAATCCAGATGCTTTGCCAAAAACAGTCCCAGCTAAAGCTGAACCAAATAACATAAAAAAAGTTATAATTAATATTCCAAAAGATATAATCATTAATTTAGATATATATATTTTTATTCTGCTACTTCCAAGGGATATTGAATTTTTAAATGTTCCATAATTATATTCATTTAAAACAAAACTTGTCACGAAAAATACAACTAATATCTGAAGCACTGGACTAAATCCTTGGGCCGAATTAAAAATACCCAGTACAGTTGGTTTATTTATATCTTTAAATTTATTAATATTAAATCCATAAATATCATTAAGACTAATTATAGTTCCTGCCCCAGCTTTGGTGACCATTAACATTATGCATACTCCCATTAATAATCCAGTTATCACTAATATACTTCTGTATGTTTTATCGCACTTTAACTTATAAAACTCAGCTCTAATTAAGTTATACATTATCTACTTGCACCTCCTATCAAATTCACGAAATAGTCTTCTAAACTATCCCCTGCTGATACAAGCTGCTCGATATTAACACCGTTACTAGTTAATATTTTAGATACTGTTTTTACATCATCTACATAATCGTAGAGTTTTATTGTGTTGTCCTGGAGCACTTTAAAATTTTGTGTGTTAAGCTGATTTTCCAAAATTAAAACTGCTTTATTTGTATCATCCACCTTAATATTTAAACTTATTTTACATTTTTCATCAAGTTCTTTTAATGTAAGTTCCTCCAAAAGTCTTC
Source organism: Clostridium akagii DSM 12554 (assembly GCF_000686725.1). Taxonomy (GTDB): domain Bacteria; phylum Bacillota; class Clostridia; order Clostridiales; family Clostridiaceae; genus Clostridium_I; species Clostridium_I akagii. The sequence continues at coordinate 52,694 of NZ_JMLK01000008.1, forward strand.
CCTTATGTATAATTCCAAAACATGTTGCCAGTTGATATAGTTCCCCTAGATTATGGCTTGAAATTAATATAGTCATATTTCTTTCTTTTCTTAACGTCTTTAATAACTCTCTAATTTCTACAATAGCAACTGGATCTAATCCATTTATAGGTTCATCTAGTATTAATAATTCAGGATTACCTAGCAAGGCAATAGCCATTCCTAATTTTTGTTTCATGCCAAGTGAATAATTTTTCACTTTCTTATTTTCATACTCTTCGAGTCCTAGTAGATCTGATACTTCTTCTATACACTCTCTTCCTGGAATTCCTCGTTGTAGCCTGTTAACTTCAAGATTTTCATAATACGTCATATTAGGGTAAAGTGCTGGCTGATCAATTAAAACCCCTATTCTTTTTCTTGCTGCATCTTTCTTGGATTGCTCATGGTTATTGAACAATTGAATTTCTCCACTACTAGGAGCCGCAACACCTGTTATCATTCTTATAGTCGTAGTTTTTCCAGCTCCATTTTTCCCAATAAAGCCGTAGATTTCACCTACTTTAATATTAATACTTAAATTTTCCACAACAAAGGCATTACCAAACTTTTTACTTAAATTTATAGTTTTAATTGCAAACTCATTCATTAATTTTCCCCTTTCTCTTTAACCTATCTTCATTATAATCACTAAATAATAAGCAATTATAAAGAAAACCCTTAAGAAAGTCTTAATTTTCAACTTGTCACTTGTTTTTCAAAGTTTCGCCTATTCTTCTAGCTATAGCCCTATACCCTTCACTATTTGGATGAAAGTTATCTATGGTTAAATACTTTTTCATATTGTACTTAAATAGATCATAGGTTGGTATATATACAGCGTTACTATCATCTGAAACAAGTTTTTGAGTTTCATAATTCCAATCATCTAGTAACTCTAATTTATCTTGGGTTATGTCATCTCCAAATGGATTATACAACCCTATGAACACAATCATACATTTACTATTTTCACTTCGTATTTTTTTTAATACATTCCCTAAATTACTTAGGTAATGATTCTCTACAGTTTTTATCCCTGCCAGTGAAGATATATCATCTGAAGTTGCAAATTGTTTTATTTCATTTCCACCTATGGATATAAATATTAGGTTAGAGCTTTGAATTATAGGCGAAGTCTCTTTATTTCTAACAATTTGACTCAGTCCATCTGACACATCCCCATTAACCGCAATATTATTAACATTAACAGTTTGTTTTGTATCTTTTTTATAACTATCCGCATAATAATCTGCAAAGCCTCTACCGGTTTCATCCCCAGTACCGTTTGCAATAGAATCACCCATGGATAAAATATTATATACATTATTTTTAGGTTTTCCCGTGGGTTTTATAGTTTCTTTCGTTGTTTTATCTTTCACAGCAGTTTTATCCATTGGTCTTGTGGTTATATAGATGGAAGTTATTATCCCAATGATAGCTGTTATTATAACTATAATCCCAACTATTGTTATGATTCTAAGCATTAATTTTTTTATCATTTAGCTCCCCCCTTTATACCAGTACATCTTGTTTATAAAATACCAATATCCCTGCTATTACTGCTACCACTGCCCATACAGATAACACAATCATAGAAAATGTAAGGTTCATACCATCTACAACTTTAAATGATCCTGTAAGATACTGAGGCAATCTAAGGTTTACTGAGAAAAAATATTTTGCAAATGGCCAATCATCTATAAATAACTGCAAAATACTTCCCCCTATTAGTGCTGCCATCATTATGCTTATAGAGGCAGCTGTATTTTTTACAAAAATTGATATAGAAAAAGATATACTAGCAATAACAATTGCTATGAAAAATCCTAAGGAATAAATCAGTAATAAATATTGCCATTGATATATCTCCATTATGTTCGAGGCATCAATTTTACCACCAGAAACTTTAAATCCTGTAGCAAGTGGCTCCATAAAACCCCAGTTATGAAATGTTATTTTGGAAACGATCAATGATATCACCGCAGTTTCAACCACTACTACTGCTGATATTATAATAATTGATAAGAATTTGCTCATAAGTATCTTCCACCTTGGAACAGCCCTTGTTAGTAGCACTTTAATTGTTCTTCCTGAAAATTCTCCTGAAACACTATCTCCTGCAAATATTATAATGAGTAGTGGTAATAACATGGTAGCCGACTCCTGCATTAAGGTCCCTGTAAATTTTGCAGCAGAAGTTCCCAGTGGATTTATATTATTTTTTAAATAATAGTTGTATTGATCAATTTGTATTTCTATGCTTTTTCTATCTGAATCCTTAAGGTTTTTGAAGTTAAGTTTATTATTAAGAGTCTGAATTTGCTGCTTTATAATTGGATTCCAATTATAATTTGCGCTTTGACTTTTGGTAAAATTCGCTTGAGTTTTCTTATTTGTGTTGTTTTCCCCATAAGCAAATGCTATTATCTCTACTAATAGTATTGCTAAAACTAATAGTAATTTTTTTTTCAGCATTATTTTTTTTATTTCATTTGAAATAAGCTTTATCAATTCTATCATCCCCTAATCATTAATTATGTTTTAGTTCTCTGTAATATTTAGGAACAGATCCTCTAAAGTCTTATGTCTATTATCTACAAATTTCAATTTTAATCCTTCCCTTATGAATGAAGCATTTATTTCACTTATAATAGATTTATCCATTGATGCAACAAGTTTATCCCCATCTATTTTTGAATTTATTCCCCAAGATTCATTTAATATGTCCATAGCTTTTTTGTTATCATCTAATATCCAAAATACCTCTTGGCTATTTAAAAGTTCTTTTACCACTGCATTTTTTAAAATGGCGCCATTTTTTATTATAGAAACATTGTCACAAATCAATTCAATTTCTGACATAAGATGACTTGAAATTAGAACAGCCATATTTTCTTCTTTGGCAAATCTATTTATTAGATTTCTGAATTCATTTATTCCAGATGGGTCTAGCCCATTGGTTGGTTCATCTAAAATAAGAAGCCTTGGCTTATTCATAATGGCTTGTGCAACTCCCATTCTTTGTTTCATTCCCAAGGAATATGTACCAACTTTTTCTTTCAAATGTTTTTCCATTCCTACAATAGTAGCAGCGCTTATGATATCTTGTTTTGATATATTTTTATTCATCACTGCAAGCATCTCTAAGTTGTCCCAGCCCGTCATGTAATTATATAAATCAGGCCCTTCTATTATGCAGCCCACATTACTCATAGCTTTAACATAGTTCTTAACAATTGAATTACCACATATCTTTATCTGGCCTTCAGTAGGCTTTGAAAGTCCTACAATCATTCTAAGTGTGGTAGATTTACCTGATCCATTGGGTCCAAGAAATCCCAAAACCTCTCCTGCTTTAATTGAAAAGCTTATACCCTTTATAATTTCCCTGCCATTTATTGTTTTATGAACATTATCCAGTAATAATACTTCTTCCATATTAACCCCTCTTTTTCTATTTATCTTAACTTTCTAAATTTTATATCCAATTCCCCAAACTGTCTGGATATAATCATTTGTGGCTCCTGCTTTATTGAGCTTGCTTCTTAAATTACTAATATGAACATTAATTGTGTTGTCATCACATAAATATTCTGATTTCCAAACACTTTCAAAAACATTTGCCTTAGAGAAAACTTTCCTTGGATAAGTAATTAAAAGACTTAATATTTCAAATTCTATTGAAGTGAGCGGTGCTTTTACTTCATTTACAAAAACTTCTCTATTATCTTTATTTAAAGAAATCTCCTTGTATTTAAATATACCATTGAATATTGAGGCACTAGAAAATTCTTTATATCTTCTAATGCTTGAATCAATCCTAGCACAAACCTCATCTACATCAAAAGGTTTTGATATAAAATCATCTGCTCCCATTTTTAAAGTGTTAATCCTAACATCTTTTCCTTCTTTGGCAGATATTATTATTACGGGCATCTGTTTATGTTTTCTTATTTTTACTAGTAAATCTTCTCCTTTAATTCCTGGTAGCATCAAATCAAGAATAACCATGTCCCATTCATTATTTTCTAAATATATAAGTGCTTCTGTACCAGAATAGGCTGCTTTAGTAATATATTTGTTTTTATGCAACATATCACCTAAGAGTCTATTAATATTTTCATCATCTTCAACTATTAATATTTTAATATTATCTAACATTTATATTACTCCTCTATAAGCCACTTTTTCTATATTAATACATATATAATTATCCCATAGTTATAAGCAAATAAAAAGTTTTTATTGATTTTTTATTACTTTTTTTGTATAATTACTATTTGTAAGTTTAGTATATTTAAACTTGTAGTTTACATATACTATTATCAAAATGAAAATTAATTAGCAGGTGAAAATATGGAAATTGGAGAAAAAATAAAAAGCCTTAGAATAGAAAAACAACTGACTCAAGAAGAGCTAGCTAACAGATGCGAACTGTCCAAGGGATTTATATCTCAAGTAGAACGGGACTTAACTTCCCCCTCAATTGCCACTCTTATTGATTTACTTGATGTTCTAGGAACTAATCTTACTGAATTTTTTAGTGAGAATCATCAAGAAAAAGTAGTTTTCACAAAAGAGGATACTAATGAAACCTCCGACGATAACCTTAAATACAATTTGATATGGCTTGTTTCCAATTCGCAAAAGGATTCCATGGAACCAATTATACTTACTTTAGAAGAAAATGGTGCTTATACCGAAGATGAACCCCATGAAGGTGAAGAATTCGGGTATGTTTTGAAAGGAACTATAGAGCTTAGACTTGGCAATAAGAAGTATAAAGTTAAAACTGGTGAAAGCTTTTATTTTAAACCTAAGGTTAACCATCAAATATCCAATGCAGGAAAAAAACTTGCGAAAATTATTTGGATAAGCAATCCTCCATCCTTCTAACTTTTAATTTTAATAAGAGAGGTGTGACTTTACAATTATGGAAAAAGATATATTGATAGAACTTAACAACATAACAAAAAAATATGATGATAATACTGTACTAGAAAGTCTTAACTTACAAGTTAGGAGGAATGAATTTATCACATTACTTGGTCCAAGCGGTTGTGGAAAAACAACAACTCTTAACATCATTGCAGGCTTCGAGACTGTGGATACCGGCAGCATTATTTTTGAGGATAAAGTGATAAACGAAGTACCTCCATATAAAAGACAGATAAATACGGTATTCCAAAAATATGCATTGTTTGCTCACATGAATATATATGAAAATGTTGCCTTTGGTCTTAGAATCAAAAAACTTCCTGAAAAGGAAATTAAAAAAAAGGTTCAAGGCATGCTGAAGATGGTGGAACTTGATGGCTTTGAAAAAAGGTCTACAGATTCTTTAAGTGGAGGTCAACAACAAAGAGTGGCCATTGCTAGAGCTCTTGTTAATGAACCAAAACTACTGCTTTTGGATGAACCGCTTGGTGCTTTAGATTCAAAACTTAGAAAAGAAATGCAAATTGAGCTTAAAAATATTCAGAAGCAACTTGGAATCACCTTTGTATTCGTTACCCATGATCAAGAAGAGGCACTAACTATGTCAGATACAATTGTGGTGATGAACAAAGGCAAAATTCAACAAATTGGTACTCCTGAGGATATATATAACGAGCCTAAAAATCGTTTTGTTGCAAATTTTATTGGTGAAAGTAACATTATTGATGGTGTTATGGAGGAAGATTTTAAAGTCCATTTTCAGGAAAAGGCATTTGAATGTTTAGACAAAGGTTTTAATAAAGACGAAAAAGTTGAAGTTGTTATAAGACCTGAAGATATTAAAATTACTGAAAGCAATCATGGTATGCTTTCAGGGAAAATTACTTCAGTTGTATTTAGAGGTGTACACTATGAAATGAAAGTCCAAATTGCTAACACTGAATGGGTGATTCATAACACATTGCATGCGCAGGTTGGTGAAAATATAGGAATAAATATATTCCCTAATGATATTCATATTATGAGAAAGGCTAGTGAATAACTATGAAAAAGAAAGGAACAATAGCCCATTATCCTTACATAGTATGGAGCATACTTTTCATAGTAGTTCCCATTTTTCTTGTATTATACTTTAGTGTTATTGATAGTAATGGAAACCTTACTGCTTCTAACTACACAAAACTATTTAATTCTCTGTATATGCTGGTTTTCTTAAATTCTATAAAACTTGCTTTAATTTCAACAGCTATATGCCTAATTTTAGGATATCCTGTTGCCTATATAATTTCAAAGTCAATAAGCAAAACCCGGAATATATTAATGCTATTTCTAGTTATTCCAATGTGGATGAACTTTCTGCTTAGAACCTATGCGTGGATGTCCATTCTTGGCAAGAACGGAATTATAAATACTATAATCACTACACTTGGTTTCCCTGCAGTGGATATAATGTACACTGATGCAGCAGTCATTCTTGGAATGATATATAATTTTCTTCCGTTTATGATTATACCAATATACACAGTTTTAATTAAAATTGATAAAGATGTTATAAAAGCAGCTGGAGATTTAGGCGCAAATAAACTTACTGTGTTTAAACGAATTATACTACCCTTAAGTATTCCTGGAGTCATGTCAGGTATAACTATGGTTTTCATGCCAGCAGTTTCAACCTTTGTAATATCTCAGCTTCTTGGTGGTGGTCAATTTATGCTTATAGGTAACCTTATAGAATCTGAGTTCACCACAGTTGGCGATTGGTATTTTGGTTCTGCACTTTCAATTTTAATGATGATAATAATACTTCTTTCCATGGCTGTGCTTACGAGGTTTGATAAAGATGATGTAAAAGGTGGTGGACGGCTGTGGTAGGTAAACATCTAAAAAGGCTATATCTTGCTCTAACATATATATTTTTGTATGCTCCTATAATGTTTTTGATAATATTTTCTTTTAACTCAGAGAAATTTTCTTCTAAGTGGGGATATTTTTCTTTAAAGTGGTACAGTACGTTATTAAGTGATGATCGAATACTAACTGCACTGTACTATACTGTACTTGTAGCCATAGTTTCTTCAATAATCTCCACTATATTCGGAACAATCACTGCCATTGGAATTGATAAAATGAAAAAAGGAATAGGTAAAAAAACAATATTAAGTGTTAATAACCTTCCTGTTCTAAATCCTGATATAGTTACAGCTGTTTCCTTAATGACATTGTTTATATTTTTTAAAGTTCCTTTTGGACTAATTACTCTTATTATTGCACATGTAGCTTTTTCTGTGCCCTATGTGATTCTATCAGTACTTCCAAAATTAAAACAGCTACCTACTGACATAGTTAAAGCTTCCCTTGATTTGGGTGCCACTCCAAGCTATACAATGAGAAAAGTAATACTACCTCAAATTAAGCCTGGAATAATGGCTGGCTTTTTATTTGCCTTCACAATGTCTATTGATGATTTTGTAATAAGTTTTTTTAATACAGGTTCCAATGTAACAAACCTTTCCATTGAGATATACTCTATGGCTAGGCGTGGTATAAGTCCTGAAATTAATGCACTATCAACTTTGATGTTCATAACTATTTTAATTTTATTGTTCCTTGCTAATGGCAAAGATCTATTTAAAAAGGAGAGAAAAAATGAAAATTACTAAAAAATTTATAATTCTTGCAATGATAACTGCTATTTCAGCTTCTGCCTTTACTGGTTGCTATGCTCCAGGAAAGTCCAGTAGTGGTTCATCCGAATCATCAAGTACACTTAACGTGTTCAACTGGGGTGAATATATAGATACTAGCATAATAAAAGATTTTACTAAACAAACTGGAATTAAAGTAAATTATTCTACATTTGCAACAAATGAAGAGATGTATGAAAAGGTAAAATCCGGTACAAATAAATATGATTTAGTTTGTCCTTCTGATTACATGGTGGACAGAATGATTAAGGAGAATCTTGTACAAACTTTAGATTTTTCAAAGCTTCCAAATTATAAAAATATAGATGATAAATATAAAAATTTAAGTTATGATCCTAAAGATAAATATTCAGTTCCATATATGTGGGGCACCATAGGGATAATCTATGATAAAACTCAAATTAAAGATAAAATAGACAGTTGGAATGCACTATGGGATACAAAATATAAAAACAAAATATTCATGTCAGATGATATGAGAAATTCATTAGGTATATCCTTAAAAAGATTAGGTTATTCTATGAATTCCACAAACAGCGACGAACTAAAAAAAGCTACAGATGCATTGATTACCCAGCGACAAACTATAAATCCTGTATATGTTGGTGATGAAGTTAAAGATGCTCTAAGAAATGGTGAAAAACCAATGGCAGTAATTTACTCTGGTGATGCTGCTGTACTTATGAATGAAAAACCCGGTAAATATGAATATGTAATACCAAAAGAAGGAACTAACAAATGGTTTGACAGTTGGGTAATCCCTAAAAGCTCACAAAATAAAGATGCTGCTGAAAAATTCATTAACTTTTTGCTAGATGCAAAGGTTAATAAAAAGAACGTTGATTTTATTGGATATAGCACCCCGAACAAGGCTACATTTAACACTTTAAGTGACAAAGAAAAAAACAATAAGGCTTCCTATCCTGATGAATCATCCCTTAGCAATTCTGATGTATTCACTGACCTTGGCGATACCACAAGAAAAGCTTATAGTGATGCTTGGGTTACGGTTACAGCAAAGTAAAAATATTTAAATTACATGGAAGCTAGATTATTTTACAAATTCAAGAAACATTTATAGATATATATTAAATAGCTATAGGCTATATGGATGTGAGAAAATATTGTATTTACAAGATTTAATAAAAATATTAACAGCATGTGTTTTAGGTGGATTAATCGGACAGCAAAGGCAACGAAGAGGTATGTCCATTGGACTAAGGACCCACATAGTTGTTTGTGTTGGTGCTGCATTAGTTCAGATTATTTCCATAGACTATAACTTAATAAATAAATCAAATATTGATGTTATGAGATTAGGTGCTCAAGTAATTTCCGGCATAGGCTTTTTAGGCATGGCCAGTATAATCAAAGATGGTAGGAATATTGTTGGGCTTACCACTGCTGCAAGTATGTGGTTTATTGCGTGCATTGGTCTTGCTGTTGGAAGTGGTTTATACATTCCGGCAATAATGGCTACTGTTATTATTTATTTTATCCTTCAAGATGTATTTCATATTGATAGAAAAATTAGAAATAACAATTTCTGTGAATTTCAGTTAACTTTGGATGGCAGTCAAGATAGTACAAATAAAGTTGACCTTCTTACCTCTACTATTACAGACAAAAATATACGAATTATAACCACGGATATCAATGTTGAAGATAAAAAAAATATCATTATAATTATGACCACGGAACTTCCTTCAAACAAATCAAATAAAGATGTACTTCAATATTTACTTCAACTTGAATTTATTAAAAAGGTCACCATATCCTGATATTTGTTAAATGTGTACTGTTATACCTATTGAAAAAAGCCAATTGATAAAAAATTTTTCAACAAATAACGCCACAACAAAATGCAAAATTTTGTTGTGGCATTATTTTCATATTTGCAATCTAGTAACTACTTCTCCACCTTCGATATGTTTATCAAAGATTTCTTCTATGTCGTCACTTGTTAAATTACCATACCAAACCCCTTGAGGATACACTACCATTATTGGACCTTTATCACAAATTCCAAAACATCCAGTATTATTTACCATAACTTCTCCAGATAAATCTCTTTCCTCAATTTCTTGCATTACTGAACCTACAATATCTACAGATCCCTTTGAATAACAAAGGCCTTGTTGTTTTCCATTAACTCTGCAGCTTGTACAAATGAAAAGATGATACTTAGGATTAATCATTGAATCAGCCTCCCGAATTGATAAATATATATCAACTTTACCATTAAATTTATATAATATCAACACTTTTATTGATGTTATATCATTAAATGGTGGTTTTAACTGATATTTATACATTTTGTATCACTAACCTAGATTACCTGGACCCAACATTTTGCTTATAAAAATTACGTATAATCATCATAGAATCAGATAAAATCTTTATGGGTGATATCTATATTATGACCCGAACTTACTTTTATATTAAAATTACCACTTGCGCCTGCTCCAACGATTCTAATAATATATTTTCCATCTTTAGGTGTAGTAAAATTTATATTTCCCTTTTGATTTTATCAATCCTCCATTCTATCATTCCATAACTCACCAAAATATTGATTGTGTTCTAGAAGTCCTTTAAAACTTCCCTCACCAACAATTTTACCATGTTTAAATGCATATATTTTATCTGCATTCTTTATTGTACTCAGTCTATGTGCAATAGTTATAATGGTTTTATTCTTTAAAAATGACATCAAATTTTTCATTACACTTTCTTCCGTAACATTATCCATAGCTGAAGTAGCTTCATCCAATATAACAATTTGTGTTTTTTGAAAAAACACCCTGGCTAATGCTAATCTTTGACGTTCTCCACCTGAAAGCTTTATTCCTCTTTCTCCAACTTCTGTATCAAGTCCTTTGGGGAGATTATAATAAAATTCTGTTAGTTCAACCTGCTTTAGCACCTCAATAATTTTCTGGTCTGGAATACTCTTGTCAAAAATCATATTTTCTCTCAGTGTTCCGTCAAAAACAGGGGATTCCTGTGATGTATATGAAATATAATTATAAAAATTATTTAAGTTAAGCTTTGACAAATCATTTTCACCAATACAGATTTTGCCCGAATCTGGCTTAAGTAGACCTATGATTTGCTTAACAATGGTTGATTTTCCTGAGCCACTTTCTCCTACAAATGCCACCGAACTCCCCGAAGTAATATCAAAAGATAAATCATTAAATATGTTCTTTTCATCATAGGAAAAACATACATTTTTAAAATTTATATTGCCCTCTATAAATATAATTATACTTATTATCTCCATTTTATACAATATAATTAGCATGAAATTATATGCAATCATCGCTTGAGAGTTCATCGATTATTTTTTGTTTATAAGTATTAATCCAAGGATGCAAAGCACTATTCCAAATATTTTATTTAAACCAAATCCTTCTTTAAAAAACAATATACCTATTGGAATAAGCATTACTGCAAGGATAATATTGGCTACCAAAGAACCTAGGCTTATGTTCCATCCTGCCCTATATGCCATTATGTATCCAAGCTCAAGACCAACAATACTAAAACCAAGTGCTACACTTGCCCAGTTTAAATCCTGAAATGATTTTACAAGTCCATTATCGGTTTTATAAAATTTAAGTGCAATCATAGTTATAATTGCTGCAGTCAAATATGTTATGAGCAATGATGAAAAAGGGTTAGCCTTAGCCGGAATTGATTTGGAACATATATTATACATTATGTTGGACACTACAATAATTATAATAGAAAACATGTACATAGACATACACTAACCTCACTTATCATATAAATTTTAATCTCACAAAAAAATAGATAAGCCCAAGAATATCATATAGATGACTTCTCGGGCTTATCCTTCCGTTTATATATTATAAATTATATCCGAAACTATGGATAATTTCAATATTTATCATAGTATTACTATTTATACTCAATGTCCAAATCATTGAAAATTATTTTACCGTTGTATATTGACAAACGCCCTAACTGAATTTATAATGAACAGTGTTCATATAAGTTTTATAATCAATTTTAGGAAGTGTTGTAATTGTCACGAATAATTGAAAATCCAGAGCAACTTATATTAAACGGTGCAAAAGAAATTTTATATAATGAAGGTCTAGAAAAGTTTTCCATGAGAACTTTATCTAAGAAATGTAATATTGCACTTGGCACCATATATAATTATTATTCAACTAAAGAAGACCTAATTGTTGAACTGATGACTGACTATTGGAAAAATAACTTATATGTACTTAAAAATATCATAAATTCAGATGATGTATTGTATACTAAATTAAATGACATATTTAATAAGTTAAGCATTTTTGTTAAAACTTTTAAAGATATATGGCTTAAACCTGAACTTTACAAAAATCCGAATTGCGTCAAAGATAGTCTAATACAGGAAAATATTTATATGGAGAAATTAGTAAAAATCATTGAAACCATTTTACTAAAAGAAGCAGAAAATAATAAAATTACTCTTAAGCTAAATTCCTATGAAACAGCAAAGTTTGTATTAATGAATTATATTACTATGATTCAGATGCCAATGTTTAAATATTCATCTTTTGAAATGTTTTTAAAGGAATTACTTTAATGCTCACTTACACTTTTTAAATATTACTTTTGTGAATAATAAATAAAAATTTTAGTTTCATATGAACATCGTTCATACAATATGTGATTACAAAAATATTATACAATGGGAGGTTATTATTATGTTAATTTATGCAATTTCATCTATTACATCAGCACTAATATTTTACACCATCGGCGTATGGAGTGAAAAATTTCAGGGTAAATTAAAAAAGTGGCATCTGGTTATGTTTTACCTAGGACTTGTATTTGATACCATAGGGACAACCCTTATGAGTAAAATCGCTATTGGTGGTTTTCATTTTAATTTTCATGGTATAACAGGATTACTTGCAATTGGTCTAATGCTTTTACATGCACTTTGGGCAACCCTGGTTTTATTTGAAAATAATGATGATGCTAAAACAAATTTTCACAAATTCAGTATTATTGTGTGGATTATTTGGTTAATACCTTTTATTTCAGGAGCAATTTTTGGTGCTTCCCACTAAAAATAAGAAATACAAATAGTTTAACTAAACAAGTAAAGAGACAAGCATCTTGACTGTTGCCTTGTCTCTTTACTTATATATAAAATGTGGATAATTCGAAAATATGAAGGATTGGCACTCTTATACTAAGGCTTTATTATTTAGAATTGTTTCAATCCAATTAAAAATACGTTCACCTGCAATTAATTTAGCACCAACCTGGCAATGTTCTTCAGCGCCATCTTCTTTAGTAAAAAGCATAAAATCTTTTTTGCATTTTAGTTCATCATAAACCATCTTAGCTTGTCCCTTAAAGAATCCTTCATTTTCAGAATCAATTACAAGTGTAGGACACTTAATTTTTTCTGCTACTCCTTTAAGGTAAAAATTTTCTGTCTTTAAAACCAAGGCAGCAGGAGTCTTTTCGCCAAATACGTACATTCCATGTGTCATTGCCCACCTAATTTCTGAACTTTTTTTCATTTCTTCATACAAAAGATTATTACATTCTTCCGGTTTACAGCGTAAATTTTCATAAAAATCAGCTCTAGAAAAATTAGCAGGTCTTCTAAATCCCATAAAATCATATACGCCACCATTAGCAATGCAAGCGGCTATACGATGTTCAAATGCGGCTGCCCTAGGTGCAAGATATCCTCCAAGACTTTCGCCCATCAATACAATGCAGTTAGAATCTATTTCTTTTCTTGAAAGAAGATAGTTTATAACGGGAGTTACAACTTTTTCATAGTCATGTCTGAAGAATAAATGCTGCTTGCGTACTGTTTCTCCCTGTCCAGGACCTTCAAACGTAAAAAAGTTCATACCATGTTCCAGCGCCGACATTGCTAATCCATAAAATTCTTCTTTAGTCCCATCGTACCCATTCACAAGGACCAAAACTGGCCTTGGATTATTTCCATTTTCAACGTGGTAAAAGTGACCTGGCAGTGTTGTATTTTCATAGGATATTTTAACGGCTTCAATAACTGGTTTATTGAGTTTCATAACATATGAAAAACACTCAATACCTGCATTATATAATTCATCTATTCTAGGATCATTTGGATTTTCATGGAGGTAAAATTCAGCTGCCCTATAGTAATTAGAAGCTCTAAGATAAGCATGTTTTGCGCTAACAAAATGTTCCTTTGCATAGTATTCATCAGCAAATCCATGAATTTTTTTTGCTAAATTAGTCCATTCTCTGCACCAACCTTCGAAATCACCTTCTCCTATTTTTTTTGCAGTTGAAATAACTTCTCCTATATCAGAAGCTCCAGAAGTCGCTCCTCCAAGAAGTCTTAAAACCTGAAACGAAAATTGGTTGTCTTTAAAAATTACTTTCATAACTGATCTTCTCCTTTCAAAAAACACATAATACAGGATCAAACATAAATTTAGTAGCTACTAAAATATATTCGGCAGATTCTTTAGGATATAATCATGTCATTGATTAAATGTATAATATCACTATTAATACCATTTTTCAACATAGAAAAAGCATTACCACGACTTATTTTATTGTGATAATGCTTTTTTTATTATTTTTGAGTTCAAATTAAACATTTACCATATCACTATCTATATATTCAGTAACTAAATCAGTAAATAGGATACCGTCCAAATGATCTATTTCATGGCAAAAACATTTTGCTAAATCTCCTGCAGCTGTTAATTCAATTGCCTGCCCATTTTCATTTAATGCCGCTATTGTTACTTTAGATGGTCTTATTAATTTTCCAAATGTATTAGGAATACTCAAACACCCCTCTATAACTTCTTGATTTCCTTCTTGACTAATTATCTTTGGATTAACTAATTTTATAAGTCCTTGACCCATATCTATTACTACTAGTCGCTTTAAAATACCAACTTGTGGTGCTGCTAATCCTCCACCATTTCCTGTATTGTACATAGTTTCTGCCATGTCATCTAGTAGTTGTCTTACTTTATTATCTACCACTTCAACTACTCGGCTCTTTTTTCTGAGTAGTTCATCATCACTAAGTCTAATCTGTCTTAATGCCATTTAAACAACACCTCTACTTTGCTGTGCCCTTGATTTTCTTTCACTCTCTTCAAAAATAAAGACCTCTTCTATAGAACTATGAAATATTTTAGAAATATCATAGGCTAGCCATATGGATGGTTCACATTTTTCCATTTCGATAGCATTAATTGCTTGTCTTGATACCCCTAATAGTTCTCCCAATTGTTCTTGTGTTAATCCAAGGGACTCACGAAATTTTTTCAACTTATTTTTCATTATTAATCACCTCTGTAATGTTAACCTTACATTATTAATATATCATCATTGTATTTTTATGTCAAGTTAACCTTACATCCCATATTTTATTTACCATAAGCATAATTAATATAACTATGGTGACTTTAAACTCATAATTGATTTACATAGAGATTCATCAAGTAAAGATAATTCTTTTACTACTAATAGAAATCTTGCTACTACAATAAATGTACAGTCTCTAGGAAAAATTATGTTTGTTATGGTTAAAACTAATCCACATTTTGATAAAAATATGCTTATAAAGGTTGGTACATTAGATGAAGCGAAAGGAACATCGCATTATATCGCAAGAGCAATTGCGGAATATTTAAAGGTTAAATAGCTCTGAATTTCATCTAATTAAATAATGAAATCTATATTATAATTTTGGAGTTATGGCAAATGATGTGATAAACTATAGATAGTAAATCTAATTACATAACTATGGATTTTAGAAAAGCAAAAATATATTAGACCATTTACCTAAATAGTATAGAAATATGTGAGAAGCTAAAGCGAATAAATTTGCTTGAAGTTGCCACTTTGATTTTCAAAGTGACGACTTTATTTATTTCTATGGTGACATGCCAAAGAGTTGCAGTCATTAGTATTTTAGAACTGGCAAAGGAGTTTGTACTATGAATAAAAACATGACAAAAGGTAACATATTTAAAGTACTTTTATTATTTTCAATTCCACTTATACTCAGTGGAATACTTCAACAACTGTATAATTGGGTTGATGCAGTGATTGTAGGTAATTTGGTTGGACAATCATCTCTTGCAGCCATCGGTGTCACATCTACCGTATCTAATCTTTTTATATGCATAATATCAGGATTGACTATAGGCGTAACCATACTTATATCCCAAAAATACGGTGCTAAAAACTATAAAGATATAACCAAAGTAGCCGGTAGTTTTGTAGTTTTTTTAGTATTGCTTTCTATTTTTTTCTCATTTTTAGGAATAGTATTTACTAAAAAAATTCTTCTTTTGATGAATACTCCCACAGATATAATAAACCTTGCAAAATCTTATCTGTCAATAATTTTTGTAGGTGTGCCCTTTCTTACCATATACAATGTTTATGGAGCAATGCTTAGAGGTATAGGTGACAGTAGAACCCCACTTTATGCAATTATAGTATCAACCATAACTAATGGAATACTTGCTTTGATTTTTGTTGGTGTATTCCATATGGGTGTTTCAGGGGCTGCAATTGCAACTGTTTTGGCACAAGCTGTTTCAGGAATATATTTGATTATTTACGTTTATAAAAAATATTCTGTTTTACGGTTTAAATTTAAAAAAGATATTATTAGCTTACAAATACTTAAACAAGGTCTTACGTTAGGTTTTCCTATTGCAATTCAGTCTAGCATAATGGCAATAGGCAGTTTACTACTACAAAATGTCATGAACTCCTTTGGTACACAAACCGTTGCAGCTGTTACTACTGCATATAGAATAGATACTATAGGAATTCTTCCTGTTATAAATGTAGCTTCTGCCATATCAACTTTTGTTGCCCAAAATAAGGGAGCAGGCAACATGGAAAGAGCCAAACTAGGCCTAAAAAAAGGCATTGAAATAATTCTTCCTATGTCTATTATTACTACACTTGCAGTGGTTTTTGGAGCTCCAACCTTTATGCGTCTCTTTGGTGTATCAAAGGAAGTTATAGTAATGGGTCAACAATTTTTATTTTGCTGCTCAATATTCTATCCTATATTTGGCATTCAAAATGCTTATGTTGGATTTTTACAAGGAAATGGAGATGTTATTGTGCCTGCTATAAGCAATATTGTTTCTTTAATGTTAAGAATATTTTTGTCCTATTCCTTGGCAAATTTGATTGGCTTCAGAATTATTGCTTACAGTGAAATGGCATCTTGGGTCTTAGGTACAATCATTTGCTTTATAAGATATAAAAGCAATAGGTGGGAAAAGTTACTATAAAACAATGAATAAAAGTTCATTATAATAATTTTTCATATAGTTTAAACCAATTGAGCCCATGATTTCCAAGTCCTAAATCAACTGTATCAATATATTTAAAACCACATTTTTCGTACAATCTAATAGCAGGTATATTGCCTTCATAAACATCTAGCCTAATTGATTTAGCTTTTGACTTAATACTATGTTCAATTGAAAAGTCAATTAATGCTTTGCCCACACCACATTTCATGAATTCGTGATGTACTGCAAATGTATGCACTACAAAAACATCTGAGTAGTCAGACTCAAATTGCCATTTAGCTTTATAATATTCTGGTTCAGGTTCATGGCTTAAAATTATAGAACCAATGATTTTACCATTATATTTTGATACATAGAGATTACCATTTTCAACTCCATCAATTGCATTTTGCCTAACAGGATATATATCCTTTATCCATCCAGGATAGTTTACTCCTTTTGCCAAATGATCATTTAAATCGTTATAGAGCTGTTCTAATTCATCAATATCATTTGTTTTTCCTAAATCAAAAACTATATTCATATCGTTCCTCCTATTAATGTAAACACCCACTGATCCCCTCTGGATGTTGCTATTCGCTTATAATCAGTAATGTATTTTTTATAGTCCAGGAAGCATTAACTGCTCATACTCACTCTTATCCTCAAATTTATGAAGGTAATTAAAACATTCTCCAATATCATATAATATATCATTGGATATACATGTTGTTTTCAGCATATTAGTAAGTTTATCATTGCTCGGACTGGTTATTTCATATGTGTATCCATATTTTTCTATATATCGGGCTTTCATTCCGGGAAAATGTTCGTCTAGTTTTTTATAGAAATATTCACGGTTTCCTTCTCTCAAAGTAAGTCCCATGCCAAAACAAATAATCCCATGTACTTTCGCCTCTATACAATAATCCAGAATTCCCCGGATATTTTCTTCTGTATCATTGATAAATGGCAAAATAGGGCTCAACCATACTACCGTAGGAATCCCATTATCACGCATTATTTTTAACACTTCAAATCGTTCTTTTGTGGTGCTCACATTAGGTTCTATAATTTTACACAAATCTTCATCGTATGTAGTTAGTGTCATCTGTACCACGCACTTTGTCTTCTTATTAATTTCTTTAAGTAAATCAAGATCTCTTAAGATTCTTGAAGACTTTGTCTGTATCGCAAAACCAAATCCATAAGAATTAATAATTTCAATGCATTTTCTAGTGTTTCCAAGTTTTTCTTCCAATTGAATATATGGATCACACATAGCACCAGTGCCTATCATACATTTTTTTCTTTTTTTTCGCAGGGAATTCTCTAATAATTCCGGTGCATTTATCTTTACTTCTATATCTTCAAAATCATGATTTATCTGGTAGCATTTACTTCTTGAATCACAATATATGCAGCCATGTGTACATCCACGATATATATTCATTCCATTCTGTGCAGATAAGATACCTTTTACTTCTTTTTCATGCATGGCGCGCTCCTACAAATAATATTTTATTTCATACCTAGGATACTATTCAATTAACAATTCAAATAATTTTATATTTACTATTATATTAGATAAAAGTAGCAATTAAAAGTATTGTTGATCTTAGGCATCATAACTAGCTATGATGTTATATATAAATAGACTTAATATTATCGTGATCAAATTTATCATGCAGTGTCCTAACATAGGTACTATAAGTCTTCGCCTTTTGATGTAGAAGAGATACCATATTAGACTAGCAACTAACTAACTAACTAACTAACCCTGCATTATATTCTATTCATTTATATTTTATGAGGATTCAATCTAACCTACCTTTCAAATTTTTTCCACCAAATAGTTAATTCATAAAATAATGGTAGCAGACTTTTTCCCCTATCAGTTAATGAATATTCTACTCTTAGAGGCATTTCATTATATTGATTTCTAGTAATTAATTCATCATTACAAAGTTCATGCAATGAATTTGATAGCATTGTATTTGTTATTCCTGATATCGCCCTTTTCAACTCATTAAACCGCACCACTTCTTGGCTTAATAACTGTCTTAATATGCGTAATTTCCATTTTCCACCGATTATCTCCAAAGCATTTTTTAATGGACATTCTTTGTCTTTGGTATTATCAGATTCTCTGATTAAATTTAAGTATAGCTCTAATTCCTCTTTGCTTGCCACATCTATTCCTCCTTGGTACGAAAAGTGATACCTAATCACAAAATTATGCGTACTTGTCATTATAAATTTATTTAGGTATACTAATTATACCAAGTATATTTACTTCAGTAAATATATATTCAAAAGGAGATATTAACTATGGAATTTATGAAAACAATAGCAATGCGTAAATCTACTCGAAGTTACAAATCTGAACAAATTAATGATGAAAACTTAAATACTATACTTACTGCTGGATGCGCTGCGCCCATAGGAATGGGTGCTTATAATGCAGTTCACATTACAGTTATCCAAAATCCTGACATGTTAGCTAGAATTTCAAAAGCAATTGCAAATCTAATGGGTAATCCAAAAGCGAACCCATTATATAGCGCACCAACACTAGTAATTGTTTCTGGTAAACCAAATGCTAAAGCTCCTAATATTGAAATTGCTAATGCATCTTGTATTGTTGAAAATATGACCCTTGCTGCTACTAATCTTAATTTAGGAAGTGTATATGTAATGGGTCCTGTAATTGTACTTAACACGGATAAAGAGTTACTAAAAGATTTAAATTTACCTGAAGGTTTTGTTCCTGCCGCTGGTCTTTTATTAGGTCACCCAACTGAAGCATTAACTAAAGAAGAAGAATTGAAACAAACTATAACACTTAACACTATTAAGTAGATACGTGAAATTAAGATCCGATTTGATTTCAACTGAATAAAATATGAAAAAGAGCTTATTCCATGCGGGAGTAAGTTCTTTTTTACAACCCTTAATTGTTCAATTGGTTTAATCAACGTCTGCCATTTTGACTCTAGATCCAATACAGAAAAAAGTGTTTCTTCTGTTATTAGTAATCCTCTGCTTTATCTCTTTCATTTCTTAGCTTTCTTATTTTTAGACCAGCCTCTATTTAGCCAAATATTATACCTATTAAAACTGCAACTATCAATATAACATTAGTAGATACCCGTCTTGATATTGCAAGTATGGCACTTACTACAGCAATAGCTATCATACCTATATCCATACCATTGCCTCGAAACATCCCTGCTAAAACTATTACACTAAAACTAGCTATGACAAGCACTACACCATCAAGTAGACCTTGTGTTGCAGGATGATTAGCAATGCGTTTATAACAATGTTGCACAATTAAAATTAGTAGCGGTGGCAGCAGCAGCGCAATACATGATATTACTGCCCCTGGTATTCCATCAACTAAATAGCATAAACTTACCACCCAAAGTCCATTAGGACCAGGGGTAATTTGCCCGATTGACAATGCTTCAGTAAACTGTTTTTGACTAGCCCACCCATAAGCTATAAAATCAGTGTGCAAACTAGGCAGCGGACCAAATCCTCCTGTAGAGAATAAAATTGATTTAAGTACAACCCAAAAGAAGATAATCCCATTCATCCGCTAAGCCTCCTGAGTTTTTCTAGAAATATACCAATACGCAAATGCCCCGCACAATCCACCCAGAAGATATAATACAATTACAGAGGGATTTAGAAGTACATATATAATTCCACTACCTAGCAATATCCCAAGTGTTATGCCAAAAGCCAATGGTCCGCGTTTGCGGTTTTTTGCAATAATAGGTTTCACATTTCTCCAGTTAGTTGCTAGTGCTATACCGAAAATAGCTGCAAATACTGCACGCAATGCAGAGTGTACCCTTGAAAATTTACTAACATTGGCATAGATAATAGATATTGCAACAGTAATTGTGGCACTAGGAAGTATAAGTCCTATTAAAGATACAACTATACCTACCCGTCCAGACAACTTTTTACCTATGAGTATCGTATATGCAATAATGTTCATACCGGGTGTAATTTGACACATTCCTATGATGTTAGCGTACTCTTCAGCTGTTATCCATTTATGCTTATAAATAAAGTTTTCTTGAATAAGATATTGAGTAGTTGCACCGCCACCAAATGATGTAGCACCAATCTTTATCCACGTTAAAAATAGCCGAGCAATGGTGAAAGTGTCGGATTCAGTAGTTTCACCATTACTCATGGCTTTAAATTCATATTTATTATTGTGATTATATAATAATCCTTTATTTTTTTTCATTTGATTTCCCCCATTCTAGTTTAATTCATCTTAAATTGTAATTAAGTTATACTATATAATGCTATCACTGCTAGGAATAAGTTGGAATAGATTTTCATAAACAAAAAAGTTGTGAGTAAATTAATTTACTCACAACTAAACACCTTATATGTAAATTTAAATTAATGAATTAAATATTTTAATTAAAGTACTCCCGCTTATCTTTATCTTTTATTGTAATGCTTTCTACATCAATGGTGAATAACATCAAAACAAAAGCAATAAACCCTAACTCCAAAGATCCTATATTAATTCTTTCTATAACACCAAAGATGTGTATTTTATTCGACATAATAATAACTGACATTTCACCTGAGACAAATATAGTTATGGATGTGATTATAGAATAAACGGAAAAACATTTAAAATTTTTAAGCTTTTTAAATCCAGCCCCTGCAAATAATGGTGCTAAAATAGCTATAGGAACAATTAAATGTCATAGTAGTACCTAGTATATCCTCAGGAAAAACTCCATTTTATTATTTCACTTCACTTGATATCTTAAATAAAGTATTTATAGTTCTCCAATTCCTCGTTGTAGCAACAGTGTTTAATTTTTTCTCCCACATATTATTACTTAATTTTGTTCTTCCATAGCCATTGGGGCAATACAAATATACTTCGGTTGAAGTTACTAAAAAGTTTTCGTTTTCTTCTTTCTTTATATCTAATAAACGTATTGTGTTTGGCTCTTTTTTATCCAACATAATAGTGACATATAATTTATTAAATTCTATGTCATGTTTTTTTACAAATGGATTATTATTTATTATGTTTCTAAGTTCTTCATCTGTGCGAATGATTACATTTACCGACAACCCCAATATTTCATTAATCTTTTTTTCTATTGCAATAGAAATCTCAATACCATCTGAAGACTCA
Source organism: Clostridium akagii DSM 12554 (assembly GCF_000686725.1). Taxonomy (GTDB): domain Bacteria; phylum Bacillota; class Clostridia; order Clostridiales; family Clostridiaceae; genus Clostridium_I; species Clostridium_I akagii. The sequence continues at coordinate 74,881 of NZ_JMLK01000008.1, forward strand.
TAGTCGAAAACCACATTACCGCTTTGAAGATAAGTTTTTACATTTTTAAAGTTAAGAGATTCAAAAATGTTTCTCAAATCTACCATTTTTATTGACCTTTGTCCACCAACATTAATTCCCCTTAGAAATGTTATATATCGCATTTTTAAATCCCTCCTTATCTTTTATCTGTTAACTCTTCTCTCTTATCTTTTAACTGTTTATTGTGTTGGTCTCGTTGTTCTCCCAACAAATTCCTCAGCATTAACCAAGTATCTTATATTGATTCCTTCACCTATTTTACCCAAATCATCATAAGCTTCTACTTTAAAAAATAGCCTTTTTCCATCTACCTTTTCCAATATTGCTTCAGCTCTAACCTTTACTCCAACAGGTGTTGCCCTTAGGTGTTTAACATTAATTTCTATGCCAACTGTTGTAAAACCCAGAGGCAATTGCCCCTTAACACAATTAGTTGAAGCATTTTCCATAAGTGCTATCATAGCTGGTGTAGCGTAAACATCTAGATCTCCAGATCCATATTTTTTTGCTGTATCCTGGTCACTTACCATCTTTTCAACCTGGTGTTTAAGCCCTACCTCTAAATTAACTTCCATCTCAATCACTCCACTCTCTATAAAGTCTTTTAACTTAGCTCGTCACTTGCCACTGTTTCTTTATTAAATTCTTTTAAAAAGTTTACCATAAACTCATGTCTTTCCTCTGCTATAGCTTTTCCTGTTTTTGTATTCATTAGATCTTTTAACAATAAAAGTTTTTCATAAAAATGATTAATACTTGTGCCTTTATTATTTTTATACGCTTCAAAACTTTTAAAATTTTCTGGCTTAATATCAGGATTATAAATTTCTCTACCTTTAAAACCACCATAAGCAAAAGCTCTAGCAATTCCTATAGCCCCTAGTGCATCTAATCTATCTGCATCTTGCACTATTTTTCCTTCCATAGTTTCTTGGCTAGAATCCGTTGTTCCGCCTTTAAAAGACATGGTCCTAATAATCTTAGTTACCTTGTCAATATCTTCTATTGGCACATCAAGAGATTTTAACCACTCTCCGGCAAGTTTTGGTCCTAGATCAACATTGCCATCATTAAACTTCCAATCTGCTATATCGTGTAAAAGCGCTGTGATTTCAACTATAAATAGATCTGCACCTTCCTTTTCTGCAATATATTTAGCCGCAATATAAACCCTCGATATATGCAAAAAATCATGTCCCGTTGCTTCTCCATCTAGCTTATCTTTTGCATATTTTTTTGTTGCCTCTATAATTAAATTTCTATCCATTTTCATATCCTTTCATATATGTGTCTAAGTAAAAAAAGTTTGCGCCATCCTAAACCTTTAAATACTTCCATTCTCCCTTATTCATTCTAATTAAATACATCACTGATCTTGATGCAAAGTCAAAGAATATTCCAATCATTACTGCAAGCATTCCTATTCCCATCCACTTGTTAAGCCCAAAGGATAAAAACACCCTACAACTCCATAACCCAACAAAAGAAGTAACCATAACATATTTAATATCTCCTGCTGCTTTAAGAGTTGCGGAACATATATTCAGAATGGCAAGCATTGGTTCAATTATACCAAATGTATATATAAGTCCCATAGCCTCTTTTATTACACCAGGATCGTTAGAATATATGGATGCCAGCTGTCTTGCAAAAATCACCATAAGCATTCCTATTACAAAAGCAACTATCATTGTGATCTTAAGACTTTCATATGCATAATGCTCAGCCTTTCTGTATCTTCTCTCCCCAAGGCTTTGTCCAACAAGTGTGGTATTTGCTATAGAAAACCCAAAGATAGGGAAGAACGCTATAGAATTAACATTTATTGCAACTTGATAAGATGCCATAGCAGTGGTTCCCATAGTTACAATTACAACTTCAAGTATAAGAAAACCTCCCTGCATTACTGCTTGCTCAATAAATGCTGGAATACCTATATTTATAACTCTTTTCATTAACTTAGGTTTAATACTGTAATCATCTTTTAAGCTAAGATTAAGCTTAAGTCCTTTATGTGCAAATAATACTATAACCCTTAGTACTGCTGAAACTATCCTTGAAATCGTAACAGCCATAGCAGAACCTATTATCCCCATAGCAGGTATATGTAAAGCTGGAACACCAAATATAAGCATTGTATTTAAGATAACATTTAAAATATTAACTAACCCCGTTATTATCATTGGAGTTTTAGTATCACCAGCACCTCTCATGGCTCCGGAGATAACTATATCAATAACGAAAAACGGTAAATTTATAAGTATTATACCAAAATAACTAATTCCCAAATTAAATACTTTTACATCTGCTCCTCCAAAAAATAGCTTTAATATAGGCACGTCGAATACTTTACCACTAACAGATAAAAATATACCAACTATTGCTGCCATATATATTGATTGTATTAAGGTTCTTTTGGCCTCTTCCTTGTCACCTCCACCGATTACCCTTGCTACAATAACTGTTGTTCCCATTGAAAGTCCAAAAAATACTGTCTGCAAAAATCCCATTAACATATTAACCATTCCAACTGCCGCAACTGCATCTGTCCCTATTCTACCCATAAATATGATGGATACCATTCCAACCATCATTTCAAGTATTTGTTCCATTATTGATGGCCATGCCATACTTATAATTTTTTTATCCGTTTTTTTATCTAGTCTAAACTTAAATTTCCTCATAGGTTATCCTCAACTTAAAATATTTTGTGACTATTCTATGATAACTCAATACTAAAATTATATCTAGATTGTTTTTTAGGTATATAAAAAACTATCAGCGTGATAACATATATCCTGCTGATAGTTTTTAATTCTTTATTCTTTAGCTATTATTGGTATCCAAACTTCACTTTTATAGTCTTCACTACTTGAATCCCCTGGATAATAAACCTCCAGTTCTGGTCCGTCTGCATGTTCATATTTAGTAGCTGGAAACCATTCTGCGAAGATTCTCTTCGTAGTATCTTGAATTGAGTTTGGAATTGGTCCAATACTTTCAAATATGGCAAAGGTATGACTTTTAATATTTACAACATCATAGTTTTCAAGGCTTCGCACGCTATCTCCTTCTATTGCTATAATGTAATCGAACTCATTTGTTTCCATATCAAAATTATAGCAAATTCCCATAACTCCTAATTTCCCTTTATTTTTATCAAGTATAGAGTATTTCCCGTTTTCACAAAGTTCGTTCCAAAATTTAGGTATTATTTTGAAATTTTCACCATTCTTGTTAGTAACATGGGTTTTTATTCCTACAACCTTAAACTGATCCTTTTTTACAATCCTATAATTCATCTTTTCTTCTCCCCTAACAATTATTTGAAATGAGAGTGGCATAAAAGCTTTAAGATTTTCTTTAGTTTTTCTAGCCTCTGATGGAGACATATTATGAAGTTTTTTAAATGCTTTAGTAAATGCCTCAGGTGTTTCATAACCATATTCAAGTGCTATATCTATTATTTTACGTTTTGTTGAAACTACCTGTTTAACTGCAAGCGATAGTCTTCTTTGCCTAATATACTCTCCTAATGTTAACCCTGTTAGTATATTAAAAATCCTTAGAAAATGAAATTTAGAGAGATGCGCCTCTCTTGCAACATCCTCTGAAAATATATCCTTCTCTAGATTTTTTTCAATATACTCAAGAGCTTGGTTCATGTCCTTAATCCAATTCATCTTTTATCCACCTCTTTCCATGTATTAATTATATTATTATAGAAAGAATAATTACTGTTTTGAATTGCTTATAATGGACAGACATATTTTTATTTTTTACCCATAACCTTAGCTTTTTCCGTGCAAGCCCTAACTGCCTCAATTATGCTTCCCCTAAATCCACTTTTTTCTAGTCCGTATACAGCTTCAATTGTGGTGCCTCCTGGGGAACATACTTCATCCTTAAGCTCTCCAGGATGTTTACCTGTTTCTAGAATCATTTTTGCGGAACCAAGGACTGCTTGAGCTGCCATTTTATATGCTTTATCTCTTGGGAGACCTTCAAGTACAGCTCCATCTGCTAGTGCCTCTATGAACATATATACAAAGGCTGGAGATGAGCCTGAAACTCCTGATACTACATCCATAAGTCTTTCCTCAATAACTTCTACCTTTCCAAAGGCTTTAAAAATTTGTTCAACTACTACCATATCTTCTTCTTTTATATATTTATTTCTACTTAATCCACTCATACCCTCTCCTACCATTGCAGGTGTATTAGGCATACTCCTTATGAGTTTTATTTCTTTGCCAAAATAGCCTTCTATGCTTTCAGAGCTCATTCCTGCAGCAATTGATACAATAATTGTACCCTGCTTTACTGATGTTTTTATTTTATCTATTACATGCATATATTTATTTGGTTTAACTGAAAGTATCAATATATCCGCAAATTCAGCCACCCTTATATTATCATTAGTAGTTATTACATTGAATTTTTCCTTTATGTACTGTAATGATGGATTTGATGGATTGCTAACCATTATCTTCTGCGGAGCATATAGTTTTGATGTAACTATACCACCAATCATTGCCTTTGCCATATTCCCGCATCCTATAAAACCAATATTCTTTGTCATTTTATACCTCCAAATTCCTATTTAATACTGGACAACTATTAATTGTTCAATATCCTTAATTTATTGAAAAGTTTCTTGTCACTATGATATAATTAATTTAATTATATCATAGTGATTTTTAAATTTTACATGTAATTTAAAATTTAATTAGGACGTCTAAAATAGACTATCACACTGACTTGTTATTTTATTCCACATACTTAAGAAAGGATAAAAGCTCTTTTGCTTTTGAAGGTTTATATATGAAAACAAGAAAAACACATTTAGAAAATGCGAAAACAATAGTTGTAAAGGTTGGTACTTCAACCATAACCCATGAAAGTGGTCTATTAAATTTTGATAGAATAGAGAAATTAGTAAGGCAATTATCTGACCTTCGTAACCAAGGGAAAAATGTAATTTTAGTAACCTCAGGTGCCATTGGTGTTGGTGCTAATAAGTTAGGTCTAAAATTAAAACCACAAACAATTCCAGAAAAACAAGCAGCTGCAGCCATAGGTCAAGGAATACTACTTCATATTTATGAGAAATTTTTTTCAGAATATGGTGAAATTGTTGCTCAAATACTACTTACAAAAGATGATATAACAAATAAAGCCAGATATAACAATGCAACAAACGCTTTTAATGAACTCCTAAGACATGGCGTAATTCCCATAGTAAATGAAAATGATGCAGTTGCCGTGCATGAAATAAAAGTTGGAGATAATGATACACTTTCTGCACTTGTAGCGACTATAGTAAATGCAGACCTCCTTATACTACTTTCTGATATCGACGGTTTATATGACTCAGATCCAAAAATAAATAACAATGCAAAACTACTCACCTACATACCCCATATTACAAAAGAAGTGGAGAGTTGTGCAGGAATAACCAAATCAAAGCTTGGCACTGGTGGCATGTCCACAAAACTAAAAGCAGCCAAGCTTGCTGTGGAAAATGGTGTATCCATGATTATAGCAAATGGATCAAATGATACTATTATAAAAGATATAATATCAAATAGAGAGATTGGTACCCTGTTTTTAGGGAAAAATAAGGGAGGTGAACTTTAGTCAGCTTCAAAATACTGACTAAACTATAAATGGATATTAACGAATATATTATAGCCAAAGCTAAAAATGCAAAACTAGCAGCTAGAACTCTTGCTACATGTAGCACAAGCATCAAAAATAAAGCACTTATAAATATGGCTGATGCTCTTACCTCTAATATAAGCTCTATTTTAATGGCAAACAAAAAAGATATAGCTGCTACAGAAAAAGACGGTAAAAATAAAGCCTTTATAGATAGGTTATCCTTGAATTCCGGCAGAATAAACGCTATGGCAGATGGTCTTATTGCTGTATCGGCTCTTCCTGATCCAATAGGCGAGGGCACAAAAATGTGGAATACTGCTGATGAACTTACTATTGATAAAATAAAAGTTCCTCTAGGCACCATAGGCATAATTTATGAGGCAAGACCAAATGTAACTGTTGATGCGGCTGCTCTATGTATAAAAAGCGGTAACTCAGTTATTCTAAGAGGCGGAAGTGAAGCTATAAACTCCAATTTAGAAATATACAACACAATATATAAAGCTGCAATAGACTCTGGACTCCCAGAAGGCTGCATTGAATTTGTAGATAATACCAATAGGAAAATAGTTGATATTTTAATGAAGCTAAACCAATACGTGGATGTTTTAATTCCAAGAGGTGGCGCTAGTTTAATTAAAAATGTGGTTAATAATTCTACAGTACCAGTAATTGAAACTGGTGTTGGTAACTGCCATGTTTATGTTGACAATGGTGCAGATACTGAAATGGCTGAAAATATAGTAATCAATGCTAAAACACAAAGACCAGCTGTGTGTAATGCCATGGAAACTCTTCTTGTTCACAAGGATATTGCTAAAAGTTTTCTTCCTCATTTAGGTGAAACTCTAAAGAGTCTTGGAGTTGAAATAAGAGGTTGCAGTGAAACCCAAAAATTCATCCCAAATATTATTCCAGCGACTGAAGACGATTATGAAACAGAGTTTTTGGATTTAATTATCGCTATAAGAATTGTTGATTCTATAGATGCTGCTATGGATCATATTTATAAATACGGCACAAAACATTCAGAAGCTATAATTACAAATAATTATTCTAATTCCAGGCGTTTCCTTAAAGAGGTTGATGCCGCTGCAGTTTACGTTAACGCTTCTACAAGATTTACCGATGGCAGTGAATTTGGCTTTGGCGCTGAGATAGGCATAAGCACTCAAAAACTTCATGCAAGAGGCCCAATGGGACTTAATGAACTTACAACTACAAAGTATATTGTGTATGGACAAGGACAAGTGAGAAAAGACAAGTAACAGTTAATAAAGATTTTTCTGCTAGCGCTTAAAAATCAATTAGAGTAGAAGAGAAGTGGATTTGTTGACACAAATCTGCTTTTCTTCTACTCTAATTACATGTTTCAAAATGTGCTCACTATGTATTTATTAAAAAATAAGTTAAAAAAGAGGTATTATGAATAAAATATTTGGCGTTATAATAAAAATGGCACTTGGTTTTTTTTTATGTGCATCCGGAACTGTATTGGCTCTTAATTCACATTTAGGATTAAGTCCATGGGATGTATTTCATCAAGGTTTAACAAATGTAACTGGTATAACTATTGGGCAAGCTAGCATTATTGTTGGAATTGTTGTAGTTATAATTACTAGTATAATCGGACTTAAAGTAGGACTTGGAACTATAGCTAATATGATAGTAATTGGGTGTTTCATAGATCTTATAATATACTCTAAAATTATTCCCGTTTCTAGTAATTTATTTACAGGTATATTAATGATGATTGGTAGTCTACTTGTCACCGCTATAGGTAGTTATTTATATATAGGATGTGAAATGGGATGTGGTCCTAGAGATGGACTTATGATTGCATTAATGAAGATTACAGGTAAACCAGTAAGTATTATAAGATTTTGTATAGAAATGAGTGCATTAATTATCGGATGGATGTTAGGTGGTTTTGTTGGAATTGGAACATTAGTTACTGCATTTGGAATAGGCTATTGTGTTCAAATAGTTTATAAAATATTTGATTTTGATGTAAATTCACTAAAACATAGAAATTTAAAACAAGGATTTATATTTATAGGCCAGTGTATAACCAATAAAACATTTTAATACAAAGGGGGCCCCAAATGGAATTTAGAAAATCAGTTAAAGCAGATGTTAATAATATAATGAACATTATTAAACAGGCACAAATTTACTTTAAAAATCAGGGAATTAACCAATGGCAAGATAATTATCCACGCTTAGAAACAATAATCAATGATATTACTTGTAATAATAGCTATGTATTGTTACAAGATAATAATATCATTGCAACTGCAGCAGTTTCTTTTGATAGAGAAAAAACATATGACTCTATTTATGATGGTGAATGGATTACTAATAACCAATATGTGGTTATTCACAGAATAGCTGTTGACAATACTTATAAGGGCCTTGGATTATCATCGGAGATTATAAAAAATGTAGAGCAGCTTTGTTTAAATAATGATGTGCATAGTATCAAAATAGATACCCATAAAGAAAACATATCGATGCAAAAGCTACTCAAAAAAAACAATTTTAAGTTTTGTGGAACAATTTATTTAGAAGATAAAAGTAAAAGAATAGCCTTTGAAAAGACACTATAAAAAAATCTATTAAACCATTTATTTTTGAGAATTTTCATACTGACTTTATTAAAGTGAATATGAAAATTCATATTTTGAAACTTATCCATGATTTTTAGTATGTATGCATAATCATGGTGGATCATACAATGTTTTCAATTATTTGCTTCGTCTTTTGAGAAAGTTGCGAATTAAATCAACCCTACAAATTATTATTTAATTTTATTATTGGATTCCAGAATCATCTTTATAATAATATTTTGCAATTCTGTAGTAGTCGAATTGTTTCCTACGATAACTGTCCTCTCATTCATATACAACACTTCCTTATATGTATGCATTAATAAATACAATATATGCTACCTCAAGCAGTTTATAAAGAGTTAGTTTTAGCATAATCCAATAAAAATGACTTAGTTTGGTTAATACTCTATTAAGTTAAATACTAGTGATAAGTTATACCTTTTAATAATATCTCCCAAAGCACATTGAACTCTTTATCAATATTAGGATTCTGCCATTCATTAACATGTGCAGGGTGATAAAATCGAGTGAATGCGTTTAATATAGCCAAAGCTGTCTGTTCAGGGTTATCTTTTACAAAGACTCCTTCGTCAACACCTTGTTTAATAATCTTAATAACATCTTCAATAAGATGGGTAATATGTTGATGTAATACTTCTCCGGATTGTGCCACAAGAGTAGTGTAAATCGCATATAACTCAGGCTCATTAATTGCACTTTCTCGCTTACCTTTAAATAAGGTCTCAAGCCAACGATAAAGCTTAATATCTGGAGAAAGGGGCTCATTAAGAATATCGGTTAGTGGTGCTGATGCTCGCTGTAACCAACGCTCTACAACAGCATCCCATAGCTTAGCTTTGCTATCATAATGTCGATAGATGACAGGGTGACTGACATTGAGTGCACGTGCTATATCCAGTACATTAGCTTTTGTAGGGCCAAATCGCAGAAGAACTTCTTCTGCTGAATTTAAAATCATTTCTTTAGTTAAATGCAACTTTGCCATGATAGCTCACCATCCATATAAAAATTGTTCTAATATAATGATTATATCATATTTCTAATACACGAAATATATTTATTACAAATTACATATTACAGATATTGAATCTTGTACGTTATAGTGATATAATAAATTTAAGCTAAATATAAAGACGAGGTGGAATTGTTTTTATGAAGGCAAATTCTTTAAATGGTTTAATATAGATTAACAACAAATTAATTAGTTCCTACCAGAAAAATACACTGGAAAAAGTTATGCCACTGAGAAAATAAAAAAATTAAATTTATTGATAAAAAGAGGTATAAGCCCATATCCATATTCTTGTCATTATTGCTAATGATACCGCTGGTACAAATCGGGATTTGAAAAATAATAAATACTTAGGAGGATGTAAAATGTCAAAGAATATCATATTCTATTTTTCAGGTACAGGTAACAGTCTAAAAGTGGCAAAAGATATCGCAAGTGCTATTCAAGACTGTGAGCTAATTTCAATGGGGAAGTCGCACAAGTTAAGAGGTACATACGAACGAATTGGCTTTGTGTATCCTATTTACGTTGGTGGTATGCCGGTTGCAGTTGAGAGATTTGTAAAATCACTTGACCTTTTAGTAAATACAAACAGCTTTATTTTTGCTGTTTGTACAAGCGGAAGCGGGAGTGCCGGCGGTTTAACGAATATCAGCAAAATTATTGGTGGCAAGGGTGGCAAACTGAGCTACGGTGAAAGCATTAGGTGCTTTTCTAATTATGTCGGTTTGTACGCCATGGGAAGCGATGCCGATAATAAAGCAAAGGCACAAAGCCAGGCCACAAAGCAGGTTATTAAGGACATTCAAAGTCTCGCTGTAAAGCCACCTGCTAAAGACAGCCCAATGGCACTAATTCATGGACCTTTTATAAAGTCGTTTGCAAACAAGGACAAAGGGTTCAATGTAAGTGAAGCTTGCAACGGATGCACAACCTGCAGCAAGGTGTGTCCTGTGGAAAATATAAAAATGCAAGACGGCAAGCCGATATTTTTGCATCACTGCGAGCAGTGTATGGCTTGTGTTCAGTGGTGTCCTAAACAAGCTATCAACCTTAAGAATAAAACACAAGACCGTGGCCGTTATCATCATCCAGAAATAACACTTGCGGAGATGATTAACCGAAAATAGAAATGAGATTACTGACAGTAAATCAAAGCTGGTGCAGATGCAAAACAGCTTATTGATATAAGATAAACTCAGGGTTATGAACCTTTTATTTCAATGATAAAGAAAATTTTTCTTTAAAACAATTTAAATTGAGCAATTTTTGTAGCTATCATCGTTTAAGTATATGCTTAAGGTGATAGCTTTTATCGATTCAATATTTGAATCTGAACATATTTAGTGCGCCTTTTCTAAAAGATGCAAATAAGTATATTTTGCGTGCAATTGTAAGGTATTCATCATCATGGATATGAAGCAAAAGATTAAAAGGGTTCCATTTATCATATGTAAAGCATTCACTCATTAGGATTTTTAAGTCCTCTTATCAGAAGATTTACAACAGATTCTATGTTCTGTTTTCGGTCAGGATTTTCGAATGAGTTTGGGTGCATAAAAACACTAGTTGCAAGATATATAGATCTTGCCGCTTGATGCGGAAATTCTGTGAAAAATATACCTTCTGTAATTCCTTGTACTATAACTTTCTCAATACTATTAATTACATCCGCTATACCTTTTTCTAGTACTTCCATTGAACTTTGGACGAGTTTTATATAATTTGCAAACATTTCTGGATCATCAGTGGCGCTACGACGTTTAGCTTCCGCAAAGTCTTCGAGCAAATGACAAAGTTTAATATCAGCAGGACTATCTTCTTTTAAAATGTCATTTGATGGAGCATTCAAATGTGTAAGCCAGCGCTGGGTAACAGCATTCCATAGGGCTGCTTTTCCATTATAATATCTATAAATAGCAGTGTGGCTTACTTTTAATGATTTTGCAACGTCGGAGATATTCGCTTTGTCTGGTCCGAAACGGCGAATGACTTCTTCTGTTGCATTGAGGACTATTTCTTTATCTAACGAGATCTTATCCAAATTCATCACCACTTTCTTATTTTATGTTTCAAGTTGCATCAATTGTAACTGAATTAAAAGTAAATATATGCAAAAACTTCTACTTAATTAATGCTATAATTATATCATTTATTTCAATATAATGTATATAATTAAATAAGTATCAATATCTTATACATAATAAAAAAATCAGCATAGGAATAATCTAAATCCCCATACTGATTTAATTAGTTATCTGGTATCTTATAAACTGGTATTTGGTATCTGACCTCTGTAAACTGGCATCTGGTATCTGTCAACTGCTTTTAATAGACTCTTTCCACATTATATCCGCTTATATTTAAGGCTTTAACAATCTGTTCTATGTGATCATTTCCATTTGTTTCAACTGTTACTTCTAACATTACATGTTTTAATCTATCAATAGCTTTAAACTGATTATGGTCTAATTTTATTACATTTGCGCCCTGCTCTGATAAAATTTTAGCTATTTGAAGAAGCTGTCCTGGTGTATCTTGAAGTTTAACTGAGAAGCAAAACATTCTTCCTCTTGAAACTAATCCATTATTTAAAAGTGCGGCCATTGTTACCACATCAATATTCCCGCCACTTATTAAACAGACAACTTTTTTACCCTTAAAATCTAATTTTTTTAATGCAGCAAGTGACATTGCTCCCGTTGTTTCGGCCACTAGTTTGTGCTTTTCGAGTAATATATATACAGCTTCCATAAGTTCTTTATCACTCACTGTTACAATTTCATCCACATGCGTTTTTATTACTTCAAAGGCGATGTCTCCAGGTTTTCTTACAGCCGCTCCATCAGCAATTGTATCAATTCCCTCTGCAAAGGTTAGTTTTCCACTGTCAAAGGAAAGCTTCATTGAATTTGCTCCCTCAGCCTGAACTCCTATTATTTTTATATTGGGATTAATTGCTTTAGCAGCTACAGAAATACCACTTATGAGTCCTCCTCCACCTATTGGTACCACTATAACGTCAACATCCTTTAACTCTTCTATAATTTCAAGAGCTATGGTTCCCTGTCCTGCCATTACATCTACATCATTAAAGGGATGAACGAAGGTATACCCATTTTCTTTTTCTAATCTTTTTGCTTCATCATAAGCTTCATCATAAACATTTCCTTTTAGCACAACATTTGCACCATAGCTTTTCGTGGCTTGCACCTTTATAAGTGGTGTAGTTTCAGGCATAACAATGGTTGCCTCAATTCCAAGCTTATTTGCTGCATAAGCAACCCCTTGAGCATGGTTCCCAGCCGATGCTGAAATTAATCCTTTTTTCCTTTTCTCATCACTTAACTTACCAATCTTATTTAATGCACCCCTTATTTTAAATGCCCCAGTAAGTTGAAGGTTTTCTGGCTTAATATATATTTCATTTCCGCCTTCTTTACTATATTCTGTACTATATATTAATTTGGTATATACACATATATCTCTTATTCTTTCTCTAGCCTCTAATACATCATTTAATGTTAAATAGTCCTCTTCTTCATGTAATGCTAAATTTTTGTTCATAATTTAAAACTCCCCTTCTAATTTTTAAAATGTAATACAAATAAAAAAATCCCCCGCACTTATAAACATAATTTTATATGTTTATAAGGACGAAAGATTAAAATTCCGTGTTACCACCTTATTTGCAATTAGATATACTAATTGCCACTCTTTTTTCAGGTCAACCTCTTGTAAACCCTAACTATATATCGCTAGTAACCGTCCTTGTTTACTTGACAAAAGTCTTTCTACTTGGAAGCTCCGGAGTGATTATGCATATTCACATTAACGCTAACTTTCACCAAATGTTAGCTCTCTACAGTTAATGAATGGAATATTTTTTCTCCATCTTTGCTTATTGATTTTTACATTATCATGCCCAATCAGTAAGACTAACACCTTTATTCTATGGTCTAGCCCTATTAATCTATGCTTTATCCGTTTAACTTTTATAAAAGTATATTACTCAAACTAGAAATTGTCAAGATAAAATTCATAATTCAAAGTTAACAGGAAATTTAAATAATGAAATAGAACTTATCCACAGGTGTTGATAATATTTAATGCACACCAGTGGAAAACTTTGTACATATTAGAATTCCGAACTTCCTGTAGTCCTAGGGAATGGAATTACATCTCGTATATTTGCCATTCCTGTGATGTACATTATTATTCTCTCAAATCCTAAACCAAATCCAGCATGTTTTGTCTCGCCGTATTTTCTAAGTTCTAAATACCACCAATAGTCTTCTTTTTTAAGTCCCAGTTCTTCCATTCGTCCTTCTAAAACGTTTATTCTTTCTTCTCTTTGGCTTCCACCGATTATTTCTCCAACTCCTGGCACTAATAAATCTGCTGCTGCAACTGTTTTTCCATCTTCATTCATTCTCATATAAAATGCCTTTATATCTTTTGGATAATCTGTTACAAACAGAGGTTTTTTATATACTTTTTCAGTTAAGTATCTTTCATGTTCAGTTTGAAGATCAATTCCCCATTCAACTGGATAATCAAATTTTTCACCGGACTTTTCAAGTACATCCACTGCTTCAGTATAACTTATTCTCCCAAAGTCAGAGTTTACCACATTATTTAATCTTTCAAGCAAAGTCTTATCTATAAAACTATTAAAGAAAGCCATTTCTTCAGGTGCATTCTCTAATACGTATTCTATTACGTATTTAACCATCTCTTCCGCAAGATCCATATCATCTGCAAGATCTGCAAAAGCTATCTCTGGTTCTATCATCCAAAATTCTGCAGCATGTCTTGCTGTATTGGAATCCTCTGCCCTAAATGTTGGTCCAAAAGTGTATACATTTCTAAAAGCCAAGGCAAAAGCTTCAGCTGAAAGTTGACCACTAACAGTAAGATTTGCTTCTTTTCCAAAAAAATCTTTTTTGTAATCAATTTTTCCTTCTTCATCTTTAGGCACATTATTAAGGTCTAAGGTTGTAAGTTTAAACATTTCTCCTGCGCCTTCACAGTCACTACCTGTAATTATAGGGGTATGGGTATATACAAAATCCCTTTCCTGAAAAAACTTATGTATAGCAAAAGCCGCTATTGAACGAACTCTAAATACAGCCGAAAAAGTGTTACTTCTTGGCCTTAAATGAGCTATAGATCTTAAATATTCAAAACTGTGCCTTTTCTTTTGAAGGGGATAATCTGCATTTGAATTTCCATCTATAACTATCTTTTTCGCATGTATTTCAAAAGGTTGTTTCGTGTTTGGGGTTAGTACAACAACGCCTTCTATACTTAATGAAGAACTTATAGTTATTTTTGATATTTCTTTAAAATTTTCAAGGTCCTTTTCAAATACAATTTGAACATTTTTAAAAAAACTTCCATCGTTTATCTCTATAAAACCAAAAGCATTAGATGCTCTTACAGTTCTCACCCAACCTGATATTTTAACTTCTTTACCACTAAAACTTTTAGTCTCCCTATATATTTTTTTTACCAGTATACAATCATACATTTACATTATTCCTCCTGTTACATATAATTTTAAATAAAATGAAACTTATCTATATGAAAACTTAATTTTATATACTAACCATTGCAATGTGTAAATTAGCATAGTATTTTTTAAGCATTTGTTAATTATGAAGGGTATTTACACGAGAATTATAATCTTACTTTGAATTTATGTCAACATTTTACTAATTGTTGTTTCATATTGTTTACACTAAATCATTATAACATAGATAACTATTCTACAATTATACAATGGAAATGCATTGTATAAAATGATATTATTAAATATCAGAAAATAATTATAGGAAGGGGTAAATAAATGCATAATGACCTAAAATATAACCAAACAAAATATTCAGAGAAGCTGAGCTTCATTTTTTGGGTAACCCTTGTTATAAATAAATCATATTCTATATTATATTACTTATATTTGGAGATTGAACTATGTGTGGAATTGCAGGTTGGATTAACTTTAAAGAGAATATACTATATAATAAATATGTAATTGAAAACATGACTGACACACTTAAGAAAAGAGGACCCGATGATTCGGGTTACTATTTTTCCAAGCATTCACTTTTAGGTCATAGGCGTCTTGTTGTAGTTGATCCTGAGGGTGGAAAGCAACCCATGATTAAAAGTATAAATGGAAACAAGTTTATACTTGTTTATAATGGTGAATTGTATAATACAGATGAAATAAGAAATACATTAATAAAAGAAGGTTATAGCTTTGATTCATACTCTGATACCGAAGTATTATTAACTTCTTATATTCACTGGGGATATAAGTGTATTGAATATATTAATGGAATTTATGCGTTTGCTATCTTAGACGAGAGGAACAAAAGTTTATTCTTAGCTCGTGACCCCCTTGGCGTGAAACCATTATTTTATACTATTAAAGATAACTCCTTCATATTTGGTTCCGAAATTAAAACTCTTCTTGCCCATCCTGAAGTTAAACCTATTTTAACTAAACAAGGGCTTACAGAAATATTTGGACTAGGACCAGGTCGTGCTATTGGAAGTGGTGTGTTTAAAGATATATATGAACTTCCCCCTGCTCATTGCGGAATATTTACTCCATATGATTTCACAGTGGAGGAATACTGGCGAGTAAAATGTGAAATTCATACAGAAACATTGGATGAAACCGCTGAACACGTAAAAACCCTTTTATATGATGCTATTAAAAGACAACTTGTTGCCGATGTCCCTGTGGGTACCTTTTTATCTGGCGGTCTGGATTCAAGTGCTATTTCTGCTATTGCAGCAAAAGAATTTAAAAAGCAGGGCAAAGTATTAGATACTTATTCTATTGACTATGAGGACAACGAAAAGTACTTTAAAGCAAATGAATTTCAACCTAACTCGGATTCAGCTTGGGCTTTAAAAATGAAGGACTATATAGGAAGTAATCACAAAGGCATAATCAATTCCAATGAAGATTTAGCAAATACTCTAGTGGATGCAGTAAAAGCCAATGATTTACCTGGCATGGCTGATATAGATTCATCTTTATACCTGTTTTGCAAAGAAGTCAGAAAGGATAAAACCGTTGCACTATCAGGTGAATGCGCTGATGAAATATTCGGAGGATATCCTTGGTACAGAAGAGAAGAAGATATCAATGCAAATACCTTTCCTTGGTCGAAATCTGTAAGTGAGCGAAATAAAATACTAAGTGGTGATTTGAAAAAGTTGGATTTGGACAGTTTTGTAAAAGAGCACTACGAAAATACTCTTAAGGAAGTTCCACATATTAATGGTGAAAGTAAATATGCTAGCAGAATGCGTGAGCTTTTTTATCTTAATATTAAATGGTTTATGATTACCCTCCTAACTAGAAAAGATAGAATGAGTATGGCTAACAGCCTTGAGGTAAGAGTTCCTTTTGCGGATTACAGGTTGGTTCAATATGCCTTTAATATCCCCCCAGAAATGCGTTTTTGTGATGATAGAGAAAAAGGCATTCTGAGAAGAGCATTGACTGGAATATTACCTAAGGATATTGTGGATAGAAAAAAGAGTCCTTACCCTAAGACGCACAACCCAAAATATACTGTAATAGTTCAAAAGTGGCTTAAAGGGATTTTAAATGATCCAACGTCTCCTATACTTGAACTTATAGATATCCCCGTGGTATCTGAAATAGTTGAAACTGGAGGAAAATCATACTTGAAACCTTGGTATGGTCAGCTTATGACCGGTCCCCAACTTATGGCCTACCTTATACAAATAGATACATGGTTAAGGTTATATAACGTTGAAATACAAATTTGACTTGCGCTATATAACTTAATCATAATCAAAATGGCTAGTAATTTTGCTAGCCTATTTCCTTTGAACTGTATTAAAATACCTACCTAAAAATAATCTTAATTATTATTCTTAGGTAGGTATTTTAATATTCAACTTATTTTTTTATCCACAACTATCTGAACAAATATATCCACAACCTGTTGGTCAAATTGTGTACCTCTATTATCCATTAGTTCTTTAATTGCAGCATTTTTAAGTAGGGGTTTTCCTCTATAGTTTCTTTTGCTAGTCATTGCATCAAAAGAGTCTGCTACGGAAATAATTTTAGCAAGTTTGTCTATTTCATTCCCTATAAGTCCTTTAGGATATCCATTTCCATCAATTCTTTCATGATGCTCTAATAAAATTTCAGCAATCTTTCTTAAAAACTTAACATCCTTAATAATTTCGTATCCAATTTCAGGATGTTTTTTTATTATTGCATATTCCTCATTTGTAAGTGGACCCTCCTTATTTAATATAACATCAGGAATGCCGATTTTCCCTATATCATGTAATATACTTGCATATTGAAGATTAACAAGTTCTTCATAGCTAAGCTGCATTTTTTCACCTATCAAAACTGAATATTTTGTAACCCTATCACAATGTGATCTTGTATATGTGTCTTTCGCTTCTATAGCATTTGCAAAAGCCTTAATGGTATTAAAATTGGCACTTGTTGTTTTATTTTCTTTATGAAGAAGCTGGGTAAATTTATCTCCTACAATCTTTATATTTTCTAAGGGGATTTCTATTTTAGTTTCTTTACCGTAATTACTGTACATATTAACCCTCCGTTTAAACCTCCATTTTTAGGCTCTACAATACTGATTATATATTCATGATACCTTATTGTTTGCATTGAGTACTATGAATAAAATTATAACCCAAACTTCAGTTTTTATACTTTTTTTGGTATATAATTTGATTTTTTCATATTCCTAAGATAGAACTAATCATTGACAGTAAATAAATAAAACCATGAAAAATTAATATTCTCATGGTTTCGAGGTTAACTCTATTATTTAACTTCCTCAAATTGATCTTTTCCAACTCCACAGAGAGGACATACCCAATCTTCTGGAATACTTTCAAAAGCAGTACCTGGATTAACACCATTATCTGGATCTCCATCTTCAGGATTGTAAATATAACCACAAACTGTACAAACATAACTTTTCATTTTAAATCGCCTCCAACTTTTAATTTTTTGCTTTATTTATTAAAATGGTCACAATGATTTATCATTGTGACCATATTTAATTCAAAGGTTAGTGTCTCCCTCATTCCAATCTACTGCACACATACCACCAGACTGAAAGGCCTTTAGTACCCTTAATGTTTCATCCACACTTCTTCCTACATTCAAATCATGAACAACTGAGTATTTCAAAATTCCCTCAGGGTCAATAATAAATAATCCTCTTAAAGCTATTCCTTCCTCTTCAATATGAATACCATATTTTTTGCTTACTTCATAAGTTTTATCTGAAGCAATTGGGAAGTTTATCTTTCCAAGACCGCCATGAGAAACATCCTTATTAATCCAAGCTTCATGTGAATATTGACTATCACAACTAGCTGCTAATACATCTGCATTTAAAGCTTTAAATTCATCAAATCTCTTGCTAAACCCAGTTATTTCTGTTGGGCAAACGAATGTGAAATCCAAAGGATAAAAGAATAAAACGAGCCATTTGCCTTTATAATCATCAAGGCTTATTTCAGTGAAACCACTTCCATCTCCCTGTACGGCATTCATTTTAAATTCTGGTGCTAGTTTACCTACTAATCTCTCCATAAAAAATATCTCCCCCTTATATCATAATCTAAATTCGTGAAACATAAATAATCAAATTCTATCATATCCATTTAATTTTATTGTACTACTAAATCCTTGATAAGCTCATCTATCTTGGCTTTATCAAACCCTAATACAATCTTACCATCCACATTTAATACTGGTACTGCTTTTTGATTTGATAGTTTAAACATTTCTTCTCTTTGCTCTAAATCAGCACCAACATTTACATCAACAAACTCTACATTTTTAGATTTTAAATATGACTTAGTCTTTTTGCACCATGAACAATCTGGTGTTGAATAAATTTTTACCATAATTAACGACCTCCTGAAATATATTTTTCTGCATTTAAGGCTGCAATAGTACCATCACTTACAGCTGTTGTAAGTTGTCTTATTTTTTTGTCTCTAACATCTCCTGCTACAAAAACTCCTTTTACATTTGTTCCCATGTTTTCATCAGCCTCAATATAGCCCCACTTATTTAATGTTACATAATCTTTAACTATATCAGCTTTTGGAACATATCCTATATATACAAAGATACCGTCAGAGTGAATATCACTCTTTTCACCAGTCTTAACATTCTCTATTATTATTTTTTCTATTTTATTATCTCCAACAACATTTCTTATTTCACTGTTCCAAATAACATTAACGTTTTTGTGTTTAAATAATTCATCTTGATCTGATTTTTCTGCTTGGAGTGTATCAAATTGATGAACTATAGTTATACTTTTAGCGTATCTTGTAAGGTAAGTTGCTGCTTCTATGGCTGAATTCCCTCCACCTACCACAACAATATCTTTTCCATCATATAATGCTCCATCACAAAGCTCACAATAATGAATTACTTTGCCGTGCAAATCTTTTTCTTCTGGTACTGGGAGTTCTCTTGGTTTAGCTCCTGTTGCTATAATAACTGCCTTAGCCTTATAAATTACATCGTCAGTTTCTATTATTTTTTCTTCATCGGTTAATTTAACGGATTTAATATACCCAAATTCATTTATATCTACTCCAAGTTTCAAAGCATGATTTTCCATTTTACTAGCTAGCTCATCTCCGGATATCACATCAAATCCAGGGAAATTTTCCACGCTGTAGCTGTTTTTTATTTGTCCACCTACTATCTCATTTTCTAAAACTATAGTATCTAGTTTAGCTCTCACTGCATATATTGAAGCTGTTAATCCTGCTGCTCCAGCACCAATTATTACTAGGTCAATGGCTCTTTCTTCTTTCATAACATACACCCCATTTTTTTAAACCAAAATAATTCAGTACATATTAGATTAGATTGTATTAATTATTATTCTTAATTAATAATAATTATTGTTTATCACTGATTTAATTATATAACTTATGATAACTAAATGCAATACCATGTTTATTATTTTATTAGTATTTACTTCAATTTATCTAATATCCATAAAATTATTTCAATTGAATTTATTACAATTGAATTGTATACAATTGAACTATCTTCAATTTATCACAAAGTAATCACAGTGTCAAGTTATTCTTAAATTTTTAACACTAATTTTCTTTTCATGAATAACATATTATTGTAAGTTAAAATGCGAGGTGAATTATAATGCATGAAGATTCAAATTCAAATTTGAGGAAACATTCTTCTCACTTTCAGAATAGACCACCATTTACTGGTTTTGCTAGAGCATATGTTCCAATTCAACCCTTTGTTGGGCTACTCCCTCTAGATTTAGCTCTAAAAAGAGGTACTGTTTTTCCTAATATAAATGTTGATTACCCAAGATATTAAAGTAATTGGAGTGAATAAAATGGAAAGAAGTTATAACGATTTGTCTCAAAAAGATTTAATGAACAAAATTTATCAACTGAAGTTTGCAGCAGTTGATCTGAATTTATTTCTTGACAACAATCCTGATAATAAAAGGGCTTTAGACGATTACAACACTGTGAGTACAAGATTAAATGAAGTTATAGATATTTACCAGCTTAAATTTGGTCCACTATCAAACTTTGGCGGTTCACAAAGCACATATCCATTTGCATGGGTAGATGAACCATGGCCTTGGGAGATTGGATAATAGGAGGAAAAATATGTGGAATTATGATAAGAAATTAGAATATCCTGTTAAAATTAAAAATAAGGATTTAAACATGGCAAAATTCCTTGTAACACAATATGGTGGTCCCGATGGAGAGCTCAGTGCTGCTATCACATACCTTAACCAACGTTATACAATGCCAACTGGTAAAACAAAAGGACTCCTTACCGATATAGGTACAGAAGAATTAGCACACGTAGAAATTATTTGTGCTATGGTTTACCAATTATTAAAAGGTGCAACTCCAGATGAATTAAAGGCAGCAGGTCTTGGTGGTAACTATGCTCAACATGATAATGCTGTATTTCCAACAGACGCAAATGGCGTTCCATGGACAGCAGCCTATACTTCAACCCTTGGCAATCCCGTTACAGACCTTCATAATGATATGGCAGCTGAACAAAAAGCAAAATCTACCTATGAACATTTAATTGAACTTACAGATGATTACGACGTTAAGGATGTGCTTAAATTTTTATGGTCTAGAGAGGTCATTCACTATCAGCGCTTTGGCGAAGCCTTAATGAGCGTTTATGATTTAGTAGATAACAAGAAATGTTATTAATTTTACTCACATAAAAAAAGAGATTTACATTTAAAATGAAAAAAAGATTTACTTACTGATGGGGTGATGTACATATATTTGCCATGAATCACACTTATGTACTCTCCCTATTAACTTATCACTTGTCACTTGTCACTATCTTGTACCCAACCCCTCTTATTGTCCTTATAATATCGTGCTCCTTATCATCTAATTTATCCCTCAAATATCTTACATAAACTTCCACAATATTCTCTTCACCATTAAAATCAAAACCCCAGACTTTTTCTAATATAACCTGTTTACTCATTACAAGCCCATTATTTATAATTAAATATTTTAGAAGATTATATTCAGTAGGGGATAATTGCAAAAGCCTTACACCAAAATATATCTCATGAGCACCATCATCTATAGAAAATTTTCCTACTTTCATAACCTCATTTTTATCTCTGTGTATTTTTCTGAGTCTAGCATTTATTCTAGCTAGAAGCTCTCTAAAGCTAAAAGGCTTTATCATATAGTCATCAGCACCTATATTCAGTCCTCTTACCTTGTCATCGATATCATCCTTAGCAGTAAGCATAATAATTGGAGCTTCAATATACTTTTTTATTTCTAAACAAACCTCATAACCATTCTTACCAGGTAACATGATATCTAAAATTATTATGTCAGGATTTAGCTCTATTGCCATTGAAATTGCAGAATCACCATCGTAAGCTACATGAACAATGTACCCTTCGGCCTCTAGACCCATCTTTATAAATTCAACAATACTTTCTTCATCATCTACAACTAAAATATTGACTTCTTCGTTTCCTCTAGAATTCATATGTAGTAACCATCCTTTTATAATGCATCCTAAAAAATGTAATAAGTTTTTAAGATGTCAAAATAATTTTTTCTTAAGTTTATCATAAAATCACAGTCTTTTGTATGTATTGTGGGTTATTAAATGTATTCCACAAACTCCCCAACCGGTTTTCTATATCCCCTTAATCTTATATTATTAGGATCTTCCTTACCTATTGTTATTAGTAGCACAGGTTCATAATCGTCTTCTATGTGAAATAATTTTTTTGTTACTTCTGCATTAAATCCCATCATTGGACAAGTATCCCATCCTTTATCTTTTGCTATAAGCATAAACATCATAGCTGAAATTGAAGCATTTCTTATGGCTTCATCTCTCATGAAATTTTCTCCTCTGCCTTCATACATTGCATATATGTCTTGAATTGTTTTTGCATAAGATATTTCATCTAACATCCCAAGCATTTTCATTGGCTCATATATTCTCTCAGCATCCTTATAAGCCTTTTTGTTTCCAAGCACAATAATTGCGGCCGAAGACGTATGCACTTTATATTGTGGTGATGCCTTGTCCCGAAATAATTCCTTCATAGTTTTGTCTTTTATAACTAAATATTTAACATGTTGCAAATTGAAACAAGACGGCGCTAGCATTACTTCAGTAAATATTTCATTTAACTGTTCCTCTGTTATTTCTATGCCTTCTAAAAAATTGTTAGAAGACTTTCTAGCATTAATTAACTCATTGAAACTTGAATATGCCACAATTAATCACCTCTATATATTTTATGATACTTATTTTATATAACCATCATACTAAAAGTAACTTCATAATGTCAAGTTATTTCATCATTATTAACTTGTATCTTGTATCTTGTAAGTTTGTAAAAACTACTTTATTATAATCTATAAGAAGTATATATTGGTTGGTGATAATTATGAATGAAGAGGCAATTTTAAAAATTAAAAGAGGCTACCTTAATGAAGACTTTAAATATTTCCATCTCAAAGATAAAAAAAACATGGATTTTGAATCCCATTATCATGACTTTAATAAAATTATAATATTTATATCTGGTACAGTAACCTACTTAATCGAAGGTAAATCATATAAATTAAAGCCATGGGATATTATTTTTGTTAGTAGTAACGAGGTGCATAGACCTATAATAAGTCCTAATGAGGCCTATGAAAGAATAATAATATGGATAAATAAAAATTTTCTGGAAAAACATAATACAATTGATAGTGATTTATTGACTTGCTTTAAACTAGCCGCAGACAGAAAACATAACATGTTACGTTTGGATGCTAATAATATAAATAAGGTAAAATTAATATTACAAGCTTTAGGAGTTGAAAATAATAGTGTAGCTTTTGCTAGTCATATTTTAAAAAATTCCCTTATTATTCAGTTGCTAGTATATATGAACCGACTATTTATTGAAAACAAAATTGATGATAGTACTTTGGATGTAGAGTATGATGAAAGGATAGTTGAAATAATAGACTATATAAATAAGAATCTAGGTAGCACACTAACAATCAATAATATATCTTCAAATTTTTATATAAATAAATACTATTTGATGCATAAATTTAAAGAACAAACCGGATTTACCCTTCATAGTTACATTCAGCAAAAAAGATTACTCTATGCAGCCTCTTTAATAAAAAAAGGTAACCAGATAACAAGTGTTTATTTAGACTGTGGTTTTGGTGATTATTCCAGCTTCATGAGAGCCTTTAAAAAAATGTTTCAATTATCCCCAAGAAACTATTCCAAGTTAATTATGAGTTGCAACAAGCTAAAAGATAGATGAAAAATATCTATCTTTTTGTAAGTTCCAAAATAAAATAAATCCAAAACTAAATTTGTCTACATTTTACTTGCAACCTGCTCAAAAATATATTGACATAAAATATTCATGGGATTATAATATAATTCGTGATATAAATATACGAATACGAAATATACGAAGGCGAAATATACTTCAAGGTGGTGATTAAGTGGAAACATTAGACGAAAGTATCGAAGTGGCAAAACTTTTCCAAGAAGTGATGCAGTTATTTAAACATAATATGAGCAAACTGCTTGAAGAAACAGGTATGTCTATGCCTCAAGGTATGGTCATTGGACTTTTAGGCAAAAAAAAGAAGATGAAGATAACAGAATTAAGTAATGAACTTTGCTTATCCAATAGTACAGTATCCGGAATTATAGACAGACTTGAAAAAAGTGAAATGGTAGTGAGGGAGAGAAGCGAAGAAGATAGAAGGGTAGTTTACGTTAGTATAGCTCCTAACTTCAAGAGTATGCATAAAATTTTTCATAATCAGGTTGAAAAAAGCGTTGAAGATATAATGAGCCGAGGAAGCGAGGAAGAAATTCATAAAATATTTGAAGGATTAGGCACACTTAAGCGGCTTTTGAGTATTGAAAAAAAATAAAATAATTACAATGAATGGAGATGACACTTTTGATTAAATTATTTAGATTTCTAAAACAATTTACATTACAGATAATAGCAATATTTATATTGATTTTTACTCAAGTACTTGCAAATTTATATCTACCAACTTTGATGGCTGATATAATTAATAAAGGTATAGTACAAAAAAATACACTTCAAACTATTTCATTTTTAGGATTCAGTGGAACTTATAAAGGTATGGATTATATTTTTAGGATTGGCATAATTATGCTGATAATTTCAGCAGGTGGTGTTATATGCTCAATTATATCTGCCTTCTTGTCGTCACAAACTGCTGTAGGCCTTGGTAGGATTGTGCGTAATAAGTTATTTACTAAAGTTGAAGGATTTTCCCTTCACGAATTTGATAAAGTTGGTACGGCCACTCTTATAACAAGAACTACCAATGACGTTATTCAGGTTCAAGCTGCAACAATAATGATTTTTTCTATTTTGCTTTTTGCTCCTTTAACTGCTCTTGGTGGCATTGTTATGGCTTTAAGAGAAGATAAAACACTTACCTGGATTTTTGCTGTTGTAATTCCACTCCTTGGAATTATCATTGGAATAACTCTTAAATTCGCAATGCCATTGTTTAAATTAATGCAAGTTAAAATTGATAAATTGAACCTTGTATTACGTGAATCTCTTATTGGTATTAGGGTAGTACGTGCATTTAATCGTATTGATACCGAAAAAGATAGATTTAATGATGCTAACACTGACCTTATGGATAATGCTATAAAAGTAAATAAGATTATGGCATTTTTATTACCCATAATGATGTTAATTATGAATCTCACAACCGTTGCTATAATTTGGTTCGGTGCTAAAAGAATAGATACTGGTAGTATGGAAGTTGGTTCATTAATAGCATTTATGCAATATGGAATGCAAATTTTATTCGGATTCTTAATGCTTGCTATGGTATTTATAATGATACCAAGGGCTCAAGCATCTGCAATAAGAATAAACGAAGTATTAGAAATGGAACCTGAAATTGTTGATCCAAAGGTTATTAAATTGGCCGATAAACAAAGTGGATATGTTGAGTTTAAAGATGTAACTTTTAGCTATCCCGGTGCAGATCAACCTGCAATTAGTCATATAACATTTAGTGCAAAACCAGGTGAGACAACTGCTATTATTGGTGGTACGGGTTCTGGTAAATCAACACTGATTAACTTAATACCACGTTTTTATGATGCAACTAGTGGTGAGGTATTAGTAGATGGGGTAAATGTACGTGAAATGAGTCAGGAAGCACTTCGTGCAAAGATTGGTTTTGTTCCTCAAAAAACCGTACTTTTCACTGGAACTATTGCCGAAAATATTAGATATGGTAAGGATGATGCTACAATTGAAGAAATTGAACATGCAACTAAAGTAGCACAAGCTACAGATTTTGTTAATGGAATGAAAGAAGGATATGATCACCTTATTGCCCAGGGGGGAACAAATGTATCTGGTGGACAAAAGCAACGTCTATCTATAGCACGTGCCTTAGTTAGAAAACCTGGAATATATATTTTTGATGACAGTTTTTCAGCACTTGATTTTAAAACCGATGCGAAACTACGTGCAGCACTTAAAAAAGAGACTGCAAAATCTACAGTAATAATAATTGCTCAAAGAGTTGCCACAGTTATGGATGCTGATAGAATTATAGTAATAGATGATGGCGCCATCGCAGGAATAGGAACTCACAAAGAGCTTTTAACTAGTTGTAAGGTATATCATGAGATTGTATCTTCACAGCTTTCAGAGGAGGAATTATCATGAGTGAAAACAACAAGAGCAAAAAATCCGGTGGTAATATGGGTCGATCTGGTGGACCAATGGGATCATTCGCATCAGGACCAGTAGTTAAAGCCAAAGACTTTAAAGGAACATTAAAAAGACTGGTAGGGTATTTGAAGCCACAAAGAACTAATTTTATTTTAGTTTTTATATTTGCAATTATCAGCACGATTTTCACAATAGTAGGACCTAAGATTTCTGCAAAAGCCATAGATAAATTGGTTGAAGGTATAATGAATAAATATACGCTAATTGGTCTACATGCTCAGCAAGAAAAGATAGCAACTTTAGTTAAGGCTAACCCAGCAGCTGCAAAGAGTCCTAAAGTTGTTGCAGGTCTTGCGCAAATTAAAGCTGGAATTTCTAAGGTAATGAATGTAAATAGTGGTAAGATAGATTTCACATATATACTAAATATTATAGTCCTTTTAATTGGGTTATATTTAGTAAGTACAATTTTTGGATTTCTTCAACAATATATTATGGCTGGAGTTGCACAGAAAACAGTTTACAACCTACGCAGAGATGTTGATGAAAAGCTTTCAAGGTTACCACTTAAGTTCTTTGATGCAAGAACCCATGGTGAGATATTAAGTCGTGTTACAAATGATGTTGATAATATATCAACAACGCTTCAGCAAAGTCTAACACAACTGATTACTTCATTTGTTACAATCGTTGGTATCATCGTTATGATGCTTACAATAAGCCCAATAATGACATTAGTTGTAATTTTGACTTTGCCACTATATATTTTTGTGACTGCTTTTGTTGCAAAAAGGTCTCAAAAATATTTTGCTGCTCAACAAAAGGAAATTGGAGAAATCAATGGCCATGTTGAAGAGATGTATACGGGCCACAAGATTGTTAAATCTTTTGGACATGAGAAGGATTCAATACAAGTGTTTAGAAATATCAATGACAGATTATATGTTGCAGGATGGAAAGCTCAGTTCATATCAGGAATAATAATGCCTTTGATGAGATTTGTTAGTAATTTAGGTTATGTAGTAGTCTGTATTGTTGGAGGACTCCTAGCAACCCAAGGTAAGGTTAGTATTGGTGATATTCAAGCCTTTATTCAATATTCCAATCAGTTTACTCAACCAATAGTTCAGACTGCAAATATCGCAAATATTATTCAATCAACTGTAGCATCAGCTGAACGTATTTTTGAATTACTAGATGAGGTTGAAGAACTTCCAGAATCTGTAGATGGCAAGTTAATTGAGTTTCCTAAGGGAGAAGTTAAATTTGAAAATGTTGACTTTAGCTATAAAACAGAGGAACCTCTTATTAAGAATATGAACATTGATGTAAAACAAGGTCATACAATCGCAATCGTTGGACCTACTGGTGCTGGTAAAACTACACTTGTTAACTTACTTATGAGATTCTATGAGATAGATGCTGGTAAAATTACAGTTGATGGAGTTGACATAAGAGACATGAAACGTGCACAATTACGTAATATGTTTGGTATGGTACTTCAAGATACTTGGCTATACAATGGTACTATAATGGAAAATATTGCCTACGGTAGAAAAGGTGCTACAGAAGAAGAGACTATGCAGGCTGCTAGAGCTGCTCATGCACATCACTTTATTAAGACCCTTCCTGATGGGTATAACACAATATTAAATGAAGAAGCTTCAAATATATCACAGGGTCAAAAACAACTTCTTACTATTGCTAGGGCAATACTTGCAAATCCAACTATTATGATTCTAGATGAAGCTACAAGTAGTGTTGACTCAAGAACAGAAGTTTATATACAAAGGGCTATGTCAGAACTTATGCAAAACAGAACAAGTTTTGTAATTGCACATAGACTTTCTACAATTAAAGATGCGGAATTAATACTAGTTATGAATAAAGGAAGCATTATTGAAATGGGTAATCATGATGAACTTATTGCTAAGAAAGGCTTCTATGAAGATCTTTATAATAGTCAATTTTCTGGAGCAAACTTAGATAATGAGGTAGTATAAATTAAGATAGTATGAATATTATTAGACAGAAGAATAAGGTTATTTGGTTTTAAAAGAAATTTCAACAACTTTTGCATAAGAAGAACACGATTATAATTGTGTTCTTCTTATTTTTAATAATATTTTCTTCTCAAAGATAAAAAAATATTATTAAATCCTTTCATAATAGATTTTAGCAACATATTCTTATCAATCTATCAATTTAACGCAGTTAAATTATACAATATCATAATTTTTCTAAGATTTTACTAGGAATATCTTCACCCCCATTGACATCCATATTCAGTTTGATATAATTAGTGAAAAGTTATTTAAACTTTATTAACGAGGAAAGTTGGTGAATTGTAATGTCAAACTCAATTATGAAAAGTGTAACAACAATATATGGTTTCTATTTTAGCTTGAGCTTTTATTTTAGCGCAGGCTATTACTTTTACCCAAAAAAACTTAATAATCACTTTCATAATGAGTTCCGTGAATTACAATTTGTTTAATACATAAGGTAATTTTAACATTGGTTAAAAGGAGAAGACTCATTTGGGGTCTTCTCCTTTTTTTTACAATTTACCTTAAAATACTGTTTACACTCTAACTTTTTTAATACCAAAATATAAGGGGGCATTTATTATGATAATTGTAATTAAAGCAGGCGTAGCAAAAAAAGAAATTGAAGAATTCAAACTAAAATTAGAACAAAGAGGGCTAATAGTTCATGAGGATTTTGGTCAAGAATACTGTATACTAGGATTAATTGGGGATACTACAAGTATTGATCCTAAGCAAATTGGTGCTTACAATATTGTTGAAAAAGTAATAAAAGTTCAAGAACCCTTCAAAAAAGCAAATAGATTATTCCATCCTGAAGATACTATAATTGATGTTAATGGTACAAAAATTGGTGGTGGAAACTTCACTGTAATCGCCGGTCCTTGTTCAGTAGAGAGTGAGGAACAAATTGTAGGAATAGCAGAAGATGTAAAAAGATCTGGTGCGGGTCTTTTAAGAGGTGGTGCTTACAAACCAAGAACCTCGCCTTACAGTTTTCAAGGTTTAGGAACAGACGGTTTAGATCTATTAAAAGTTGCCAGAAAGAAAACAGGTCTTCCAATAGTAACAGAAATTATGTCAACTGACATGATTGATCGTTTTGCAGAAGATGTTGATGTAATTCAAGTAGGTGCAAGAAATATGCAAAACTTTGATCTACTAAAAAAACTAGGTAAAATCGATAAACCTATTCTATTAAAAAGAGGTTTATCCGCAACTATAGAAGAATTATTAATGTCTGCAGAATACATCATGGCAGGTGGAAACGAAAAAATCATATTGTGTGAAAGAGGTATAAGAACCTTTGAAACTTACACAAGAAATACCTTGGATTTAAGTGCAATACCTGCAATAAAGAGACAAAGTCACCTACCTATTATTATTGACCCTAGCCACGCTGCTGGATTATGGTGGATGGTTGAACCATTGTCAAAAGCTGCCGTAGCAGCTGGTGCTGATGGACTAATAATCGAAGTTCACAACGATCCTGCAAATGCATTATGTGATGGTCAACAATCCATAAAACCTAAAAAATTCGAATCCCTAATGGCATCTTTAAAAGAAATCGAAAAATTCAAATGGAGATTTGATATAAGTGAACTTGGACTTTAATATTACCGTTATTGGCCTTGGGCTAATTGGGGGTTCATATGCCATGGCTCTCAAAGAGCTTAATCCCAAAAATTTATGGGGTGTTGACATAGATAGTGAAACAATTAAATCTGCTGAAAAAATGGGTATCATTGATAAAGGTTATACTGATGCTGCTATTCCGTTAAGCAAATCTGATATAGTTATTGTTTCTTTATATCCAGACCTTACGGTACAATTTATAAAAAATAATATTAATAATTTTAAAAGAGGTTCAGTTATTACTGACACCTCTGGTATAAAAAGCAAGGTAGTAAATGAAGTTTCTTCTTTCTTACCAGACTATGTTGATTTTCTTGGTGGCCATCCAATGGCTGGCAAGGAATCAAAAGGTCTAGCCTTTGCTTCAAAGGATATATTTAAAAACACAAATTATATATTAACACCAACAGAAAAAAACAAAGTTGAAAACATACAATTAATAAAAGATATTGCTCTAAGTATTGGTTGCACAAACATAGTCTCTGTAGACCCTAAAACTCATGATAAAATCATTGCTTACACTAGCGGTCTTCCACATTTAATTGCTATAGCCTTAGTGGGCTGCGACAGTTTTAACGAGAAAAGCAAATCATTTATAGGTGGTGGCTTTAGGGATACCACAAGAATCGCAGCAATTAATCCAGAGCTTTGGTCTGAACTTTTTATATCAAATAAATCAAATGTTATAAATCAAATAGAAGAATTTCAAAATAATTTATCAGTTTTAAAATCCGCCATTGAAAATGAAGATATTTGTGAAATAGAAGATATTTTTAATGTAGCGCGTAAAAAGAGGAGTGAACTAAACAATAATGAATAGTATTGTAGTAAATCTTTCTCATAAAACTTACCCTATATATATTAAAAGAGGTTTAATAAATGAAATTGGTATAGAAATAGCAAAAATATATACTGGCAAAAAAGTCCTTATTATAACCGATGAAAATGTAAACAAATTATATGGTAAAACTGTGGAAATCAGCCTTAAAATTAGCGGTTTTAATGTTGATACCATTGTACTAGAACCTGGTGAAAAAAGTAAATCCGTTGATGTCCTTTTAAACGTATATAACGACCTTCTTGATTTTAAAGTCACAAGAGGCGATTTAATCATAGCATTAGGTGGTGGAGTAGTCGGTGATTTAGCTGGTTTTGCAGCCTCAACATTATTAAGAGGAATACCCTTTGTGCAGATTCCAACTTCATTACTAGCTCAAGTTGACAGCAGTATTGGTGGAAAGGTAGCCGTTGATTTAGCAAGGGGTAAAAATTTAATTGGAAGTTTTTATCACCCACAGGCTGTATTCATTGACCCTAACGTATTAAAAACATTAAGTAAAACATTTTTGCACGATGGTTTAGCTGAGGTTATAAAATATGGAGCCATAAAAGATATAGATTTATTCTTAAAACTAGAAAGTTTAAAAGACGATGATGACGTATTAGCTAACATAGATAATATTATCTATCAGTGCTGCAATATAAAAAAAGATATTGTTGAAATAGATGAAAAAGATACTGGGGATAGAATGATGCTAAACTTCGGGCACACATTAGGTCACTCAATAGAAAAATATTTTAATTATGAAAAATACACTCATGGGGAAGCAGTTGGAATTGGCATGTATTCCATAACAAGAAAAAGCGAGGAACTTGGCTTAACCGAAGTAGGCTCAGCTGAAAGAATAAAAAAAATACTTATTAAATATAATCTTCCTTATGAAGTTCTAGGTTTAGATAGAGATAAAATACTCCAAGCTATAAGCCTTGATAAAAAAAATGATAAAGATACTATTAATATAATCCTTCTAAAAAAATTAGGTAATGCTTTTATTAAAAATATAAATAGTTCTTTAATGAATGACTATATTTAGAAAGGTGGATACGAGTATGAACTATGTAACAATAAGTCCATCAAAGCTTAAGGGTGAAGTTATAATTCCTCCATCCAAAAGTTTAAGTCATAGGGCTGTTATTGCTTCAGGCCTATCAAAAGGCACTAGCATTATTGAGAATGTTATGTTCTCACAGGATATAATTGCCACCTGTGCCTGTATGGAGGCTCTTGGTGTTATTATAAAAAAAATAAAAACCAGTACTAACATTTATACGTTAAAAGTAACTGGAAGTAGCAATTTAAAACTTCTACAAAATGAAATTGATTGCTGTGAATCAGGTTCAACCCTAAGATTTTTCATCCCTATTTCGTTAATTCACCAAAACAACGTTACTTTTAAAGGAAAAGGTAAACTTATTTCAAGACCTTTAAAAGAGTACTACAAAATTTTTGACAAACAAGGAATTGAATATTCAACAACTTCTGGTAACCTTCCATTAAAGGTAAATGGATCTCTTAAATCAGATCAGCTTGAAATAGCTGGAAACGTGAGCTCACAGTTTATAACTGGACTACTTTTTGCTTTG
Organism: Clostridium akagii DSM 12554; assembly: GCF_000686725.1. Taxonomy (GTDB): domain Bacteria; phylum Bacillota; class Clostridia; order Clostridiales; family Clostridiaceae; genus Clostridium_I; species Clostridium_I akagii. Next base: position 107,675 of record NZ_JMLK01000008.1, read on the forward strand.
CCACTTCTTAAAGATAACTCTACTATTAGTATTACTAGTAATCTTGAATCAAAAGGGTATATTGATTTAACTTTAGATATTTTAAATAAATTTTCCATCAATATAATAAATGATAACTATAAAAAATTTCATATAAGCGGAAATCAAGAATATAAAAGCAGGGACCTACGCGTTGAAGGTGATTTTTCACAAGCTGCTTTTTGGCTTGTAGCTGGCGCAATTGGTGGAGAAATTAATTGCCTAGATTTAAATTCCCAATCACTTCAAGGTGACAAAGAGGTCATAGACGTCCTTAAAAGAATGAATGCTACTGTTAAAATTAGTAGTGATAGCATATGTACTAAAGTTTCAAAAACAAAACATACAGTTATTGATGGTTCGCAATGTCCTGATATAATTCCCGTGCTTGCAGTTCTAGCATCATTAAGTGAAGGTACTACTGAAATTATAAATGCAGGAAGGCTTAGAATAAAAGAATCCGATAGATTAACTGCAATAACTACAGAACTAAAAAAATTAGGTGCAGATATATCTGAAAAACAAGATGGTCTTATTATAAGTGGTAAAAATGAGTTAAATGGTGGAGAAGTGGACAGTTGGAATGATCATAGAATAGCCATGTCCCTTGCAATTGCTTCTCTTAGATGCAAAAATGATGTAATTATAAAGGATAGCAGTTGCATAAATAAATCCTATCCTACCTTTTGGCAAGACTTTAAAAAACTTGGGGGTAAAATAAATGAGTGGAGTTTGGGGTAAAAATATTAAACTTTCGATTTTTGGGGAATCCCATGGAAGAGCTATTGGAATAACCATAGATGGGTTAGAACCAGGTATTTTACTTGACATAGATGCTATAAAAGCAGAAATGGATAGACGTGCTCCTGGTAGAAGTCCTCTTGCCTCGGCAAGAAAAGAAAGCGATACTTTTGAAATCCTTTCAGGTTATTTTAACGATAGAACTACTGGTACACCACTTTGTGCCATGATTCGTAATACAGATGAACATTCAAAGGATTATAGTAATTTAAAAACATTGATGCGCCCAGGTCACGCTGATTATACTGGAAACATAAGATATAATGGGTTTAATGACTATAGAGGTGGTGGTAGCTTTTCCGGAAGAATTACTGCCCCACTAGTTTTTGCTGGAGCTATAGCAAAACAAATTTTAGCCTCTAAGGGGATTGTGATTGGAAGTCATATAATTAGCATCGAAAAAATTCATGAATCTTCTTTTGAAGATATTCATTTAACTAATGAAGTCCTAAAAAAACTTTCTAAGGATGCTTTTCCCGTACTAAAAAAAGAAATTGGTGATAAGATGCAGGAATTGATACTACAAGTAAAAAAAGATTTAGACTCTGTAGGTGGCATAGTTGAAACTGCCATTTTAAATTTACCTGCTGGCATTGGTTCTCCTTTTTTTGATTCAGTTGAATCCCACTTGTCACAGCTTATATTTTCAATTCCTGCCACCAAGGGAATTGAATTTGGAAAAGGTTTTGATATAACAGAGTTAAAAGGTTCCCAGGCCAATGATGAATTTTACATTGAAAATGACATAATTAAAACTAGTTCTAACAATAACGGTGGCATACTTGGCGGCATAACAAGTGGAATGCCTCTTGTGTTTAGAACTGCGATTAAGCCTACAGCTTCAATTTCAAGATCTCAACACACCATTGATATAAAAAATCGTGAAAATTCAGAGCTAATAATAAAAGGGCGACATGATCCATGCATAGTTCCAAGAGCAATCCCAGTAATAGAAGCCTGTGCTGCTATTGCTATACTTGATTTATTTTTAGATATCAAGACTTCTTGAAAAAATAGCTGAGAAAGGAGTATCCTATGAAAGATTTAAAAACACTACGAAATGAGATTGATGTTATAGATAAGGAAATAGTCGCTCTTTATGAAAAGCGAATGGATGCAGTTCTAGGCGTTGCGGCCTATAAAAATAAGAATTCTGTTCCTATACTTAATTCTTCAAGGGAGAATGAAGTTATAGAAAGAAATCTTAACTTATTAAAAAACAAGGACTACTTAATCCCAACGGAAAAGCTACTAAAAACAATAATGGATATTAGCAGGGATTATCAGTCCAGTAAGATATTTGCCTTAGCTGAAAAACGAGATAAATCTTCAATAATGGATTTAGAATATGAATTAAAAAAAGATGATGATGAAAAAAAATATAGTGTTGGTTTTCAAGGCGTTCCTGGATCATTCAGTGAAGAGGCCTTAATCCAATACTTTGGCAGCAATACAATTTCTCGAAGTTTTAGTGAATTCCAAGATGTATTCGAAGCATTGCAAAACGGAAAAATAGACTATGGTGTGTTACCTGTAGAAAATTCCTCAACTGGTGGCATAACCGAAGTATATGAACTTCTACGAAAATATGGTTTATATATTACAGGTGAAAAATGTATAAAAGTATCCCATAATCTTCTTGGGATTAAAGGTGCTAAATTAGAAGACATTACCGAAGTTTATTCACATCCTCAAGCTTTTCAACAAAGTAATGTTTTTTTTAAAAATTATCCTAATCTAAATCTTGTGCCTTACTATAATACAGCTACAAGTGCAGAACTTGTGTCGAAAAAGAACAGTAATACCATTGCAGCAGTGGCCAGCGAAAAAGCTGCTGATCTTTATAATTTAGATATACTTGAAAAAAATATCAACTATAACACACAGAACTATACAAGGTTTATAGTTATAAGTAAAAATGTTGAAGTCAGCGAAAACTGTAACAAAATAAGTGTAGTTATAACTGTTCCTCACAAAACTGGATCCTTGTATAATATTTTAAGCAATTTTGCTCATAACAATCTAAACATGATGAAAATTGAATCCCGGCCAATTGAAGGTAAACCTTGGGAATACTTCTTCTATATTGATTTTCAAGGTAATCTAATTAACCCTGAAATAAAAAAGGCTGTAGCTCTAATAGAAAGAAACTCCAGCTATTTTAAACTTTTAGGAAATTATACATGTACAACTTAATGGATTCACATAATACATCCGGAAGGAGATATTAAATGTCACATTTATATGGACTTATTGGAGAAAAGCTTGGTCATAGCATTTCCCCAAGGATACATCTAAATCTATTTAAAAAATTGAATATGGATTCTGATTATAAACTTTTTGAAATTGAAAAATCAGAACTTAAAACCAGATTTTATGAGCTTAGAGATGCTGGAATTGAAGGTCTAAACGTTACTATTCCTTATAAAGTGGATTCCATAAGCTTTTTGGATGAAATTTCAAAAGAGGCAGAAAAAATCGGAGCAATAAATACAATTTGTTTCTCCAAAAACAAAATAGTAGGTTATAATACGGATTATTTTGGTTTTGCTAGAATGCTAAATAAAAATGCTATTGAAATCAAGGATAAGACAGTGGTTGTACTTGGTGCTGGTGGTGCTGCAAAAGCTGTAATTCAATATATGATTGATAGTAATGCTAAAAAAATATTTTTGGTTACTAGAGATACTTATCGCGCTGCTAAAAGCTTTAAAGACGTTGAAATAATAGACTATAAAGAACTTGAAGAAGTTAGCAATGCTCATTTAATAGTAAACTGTACACCTGTAGGAATGTATCCTAATACTAGCAACTGTCCTGTAAGTGAAAACTGCTTGATAAATTTTTCTGTAGCAATAGATTTAATATACAATCCTTACGAATCTTTATTTTTAAAAATTGCTAAAAAAAATGGGTTAAAGGCTATTAATGGATTATATATGCTTGTTAGTCAGGCAATCTATTCAGAAGAATTATGGAATGAAATTCATGTGGATGATGCTGTAATTGATGACATATTTCATGATTTAAAAACATCATTCTGAAAAGAAATAACAAGTCAAAGATTCTGAGGATATTTTGCGGCAGGCGAGGAGGCATTACCTGCGCATAGTGCGGGCTATGTAATGGTAATGCTGACGAAGCATACCACAAAATATACCAGAATACTGAATTGTTATTTCTTTGATAATGCCTTATTATTATAATCATTTAGGAGTGCTAAAAAAATAGCTAGTGATTATTCTGGTCTATTTTGCTGCATGCCTTTAAAGGATGGATTTGAAATGGACAAAAATATTGTATTAATAGGAATGCCTGGTTCTGGTAAAAGCACTATAGGTGAACTACTGTCAAAATTGTTAGGCTTAAAATTATATGATGTTGATCAATTTATAGAGAAAACTGAAAGTAGGAGTATTTCTGAACTATTTATAACTGGGGAAGAATACTTCCGAGCTATAGAAACAAAAGCTATAGGAATTATATCATCTTATAATAAAGTTATAATCTCCACTGGTGGTGGCACTATTAAATCACCTCATAATATGGAAATGCTAAGAGACCATGGTTTGATAATATTTATAAGCCGACCACTAAATGATATCATCGCTGACATAGATACTGAAAGCCGACCACTATTAAAAAATGGTAAAGAAAAAATATACGAACTATACCAAGAAAGATACCCTTTGTATAAGAAATATTGTGATTATGAAATTATTAATGACAAAGATATTAATCTAGTCTGCGATCAGATTAGTAATTTGATTTTAAAGTAGGAGTGATGTTTTATGAAACTATTAGTTATTAATGGACCGAATATTAATTTTTTGGGCATTAGAGAAAAAACTATTTATGGATCTAAAGATTATAATTATCTTTGCAATTATATAAAACAAGAGGCTGAAAAGTTACAGGTTGACGTAGATATTGTTCAAAGCAATATTGAAGGTGAGATAATTAACTTTATACAAGGCTCTTACGGTAAATATGACGGTATTATCATAAACCCTGGTGCCTATACCCATTACAGCATTGCTATTTACGATGCACTGCTGTCTGTAGACATCGATATAATTGAAGTACATATAAGTAACATACATAAGCGAGAAGAATTCAGAAGAAAATCTGTAACAGCTCCAGCCTGTAAAGGCCAACTTTGTGGTTTTGGTTTTTATGGTTATATAATGGCTATGATGGCACTGATAGAAGCAGTTAATAGTTAAATGTGGCAAGTGGCAAACTAAGGAAGACTTTTCTGCGCCAGCAGAAAAGTCTTCCTTAGTTTGTTAACTATAACCTAATAACTGCTATATCATCGTGCCAGTCTTTCAATAAAGTCCTTAACATCTTTAATTTCTAAAATATCATTTTTCTTAAAACCTCTCCCAGTATTTTGAGTGGTCATATTAACTTTTATATTAACTGGTCCAGATTCACCATTGGTTTTTAAATCAACAAGAAACTTATCATATCTCTCCTGCTCACTACCTTCATATTTACAAATATCAAAATTAAAGCCAAAATTTGTTGAATAATTGTATTCAATGTTAAAATCATCATTTCCTGTACCTGTAACTTTTAGTTTAAATGTTTTCACTTTTGCACCTCCAAAATTTTTAACTAATGAAGCGCACATAGATCTGATTTTCATCAATCCATGTGCGTTACATTATTTTAGGAAAATTGTTTCAAAGCTAAATTATACTCTTTTAAACTTCTAAATTATCATCACTTTCAATAGCTAATTCACCTTCACGTTCTTCTTTAGCATACACAGCATCTTGAATTCTAAAGAACGGTAAGTATATTGCTGTTGCGATTACAATTATAACAATCTGAAGTACTGCACCTCTCCAACCTGCAACTATAAGTCCTGATATTATTGGTGGAGTAGTCCATATTGCCTGTACTGCTGTGAAACATGGTACTAAACCACTATATATTGCAAAGTAGGTAAGTAAACCAGAAATTATTGGAACTATTATAAATGGTACAAACATAAACGGATTAAGTACTATGGCAAAACCGAAGAGCACTGGTTCATTTATATTAAATAAACCTGGAACTAATGCCAAATTACCTAATGTTTTTAGACGTTTTGACTTAGCGAATAAGAACATTGCTAAAACAAGTCCTAAAGTTATACCTGAACCACCCATGGTAAGAAAATTATCTTGGAATTGTTGAGCAATTATGTGAGCATTTTTTCCTGCACCTGAAGCAACGAGTTTTGCACCAGTTTTAACAACATCTTGATTTCCAAGATCATTTGCCTGGTATATTGCACCCATAACACCACCAACAAGAACTGCACCATGAACACCAAACCACCAGAAGAAAGAAATTACGAATGGTATAGCAATTGCTCCACCAAGTGAATCTGTAATACCTTGCATAGGGATTTCTAGTACTTTGTAAACCCATTCAATGAAAGTACCTCCAGAAACAACACTGAATAGGATATAAACTAATGCTCCAGCTGTCATAAGTACAGCAGCAGGTATAAGTGTAGAAAATGCATTTGCAACACCTTCTGGTACACTGTCCGGCATCTTAACTCTTATATCTCTCTTAATAAACCATGTGAAAACATATCCTACAAATAACCCAACTAAAATAGCTGCGATCATGCCTTTTCCACCAGTCCATCCAGTAGGAATAGCATTTCCGAGTTTATCAGCATGTTTCATTACAACTCCGCCTACTTTATCACCAACGGCAACTGCTAGGTAAGAAGGTGAAACAATTAGGAAGGTTACAATTCCAAGCATTCCTGCTGAAAGTGAGTCACATCCTTCATTTTTTGCATATTGCGAAGCTATTCCATATACAGCTATAATAGCCAATATATTAAAAGTTGCATCTGAAACTTGACTTAGTGGAGCTGCCCAGCCTGCACCAAATATGTTTGTCATCCAAGTACTCCATGCTGGTATTGGAAAATTGGCAATTAATAGGAAAATGGAACCAATTAACGTAAATGGCATAGTCATCATAAATCCCTGTGAAATTGCCATGATAACTTTAGAATTAGCAAATTTCATCACTGGTGGCAATATTTTCTCTTGAAACGCATCAACTTTACTACTCATTTTATAATTCCCCCTTAAATATATGTTTATTTGCCTAAAAACCTTAAGACATACATTAACTGATTGAAAAAAGGATCTCTATATTTCGTGAAATATATCTATTATTGCGAAATTCACATTGAGTAATCCTTCCTACAAAGTTAAATGTTTTCGCCTCTCTCTTCAATAATCTTCTTGTACCAATAGAATGAGAGCTTTTTCTTTCTTTTTAGGTTATCCTTTTGATCCACATAGATGAAGCCATATTGTTTTTTATATCCATTTAGCCAACTTAATAAATCAATTGCAGACCATGCATAATATCCTTTTAGATTAATTCCTTCTGAAATTGCTTTCTTAATTGCTTTTAAATGTGTTTCTATGAATTTTATTCTAGCAACATCTACATCTTCGCCTTCTATTATTGGGTCTGCATCACCTAAGCCATTTTCGGTAACATAAAGTTTAATATCACCATAATCTGACTTTAATGATCTTACTCCTTCTAAAAATGCATCAGGTGCTATTTCCCAGCCCCATTTTGTATAATTCTTATCAGGCATAGTAACTGTCCTATATACACCATCGAAAGATGCACTTCCAGGAGCTCCATCTCTAATTTGCTTAGAACTTTCTCCAACATCATTGTTTTTAATAACTCTTCTAGGCTGATAATAGTTCAAACCTATAAAGTCATTTTTAGGAGCAGCCGATTTTATTACAGCTAGTTCTTCATCAGTCCAATCAGGAACTATTCCTTGCTCTTTAAGTTGTTTCACCACATATTCAGGATAAGTGCCTTTCAGTACTGGATCATAATACCATGCTATTTCATACTGATTTGCATGGTAAGCAGCGAATACGTTTTCTTCCTTGTTATCTACTGGGAATGCTGGTGAAAATACATGAGTAATTCCTATCTCGCCAAATTGTCTTAACTTTTTATAAGTCTCAACGGACCTAGCATGAGCAGTTACCACGTTGTGTGTTGCCATGAAATATTTTTTAGGATCATTTTTTATTCCTGGTGGATGTGATCCTTCTAGATATCCATGACCACAAAATACGATTGTTTCATTAAATGTAATCCAATGTTTAACCCTGTCCCCAAATGCTTCAAAACATACTTTAGCATATTTTACAAAAGCATCAATTGTATTCTTATTTAACCAACCTCCTTCCTCTTCTAAAATTTGTGGCATATCCCAATGGTATAATGTTGCAAAAGGAACAATGCCATATTTTAAGCATTCATCGATTAGGTTGTTGTAGAATTCAATTCCTTTTTCATTTACCTCTCCATGGCCATCAGGTATTATCCTTGCCCATGAAATAGAAAATCTATAGGAATCTAGTCCCATTTCTGCCATAAGCTTTATGTCTTCCTTATATCTGTGATAATGATCTATAGCAACATCACCATTAGTACCTTCGAAAGTTTTACCCGGGATTTTTGAAAATACATCCCAATTAGTAACACCTTTCCCATCTTCGTTCCATGCACCCTCTACTTGATATGATGCAGACGCTGCGCCGAAGAAAAAATCTTTTGGAAATTTCATATAGAACCTCCTCTTCACATTAGTTAATTTATGTTTTGGTTATTTGCTAGCTAGTTTTAATGCTTGCTGCAATACTTTAGCACCATTCATCATTCCATAATCTGCGCTATTTATCATTTCTATTGGTACAGAATTCTTCTCGCATAAAATCTTTGCCTTTGGTAATACGTATCTAATTTGAGGTCCCAATAATACTACATCAGCCTCACCTATATATTTAGACATCTGTGCTTCTGGATATGCATTAATAGTAGCTTCAATGCTTTTACTTGCAGCCTCTTTTCTCATTTTTGAAACTAACATACTCGTTGACATACCTGCATTACAAAATAATAAAATTCTAGTCATTGAACTTCCTCCTTAATTAATCAATTTATTTAGTAACGGATTTATAGCTTTTCTTAGTTCAATCATTTCAAGTATCAAGTTTCTTTCTGATATCGTTGTCATAAGATGGTCTTGTGAATGCACAAATAATATAGTAACTGTTAATGGTTCACCACTAGCTTCTTGTTGTAGCAGTTTAGTTTGAATATCATGTGCTTTTCCTATTGCTTCATTTGCCTTCTCAATTAAAACTTCTATTTCATCATATTGTCCCTTTTTTACATTGCTAAGAGCTTCATACAAATATCCCTTCGCCTCACCAGAATAAATAATTATATCCATTACTATTTGTTCTATATCCATCTGCATTCCTCCTTTATATAACATATATATCTTATTTTTACTTTATATCTATATACAAGCAATTACCATGCCAAAACACTATCATATCTTGTATTAATAATAATAATCGCTATATTTATACACTATCATATAGTGTTTAAGTATTTTACATAGTGTTTTGAATGGAATTTACTAGTGTTCAAACACATAGAACAAATATACGATATAACTATTTCATATTTCATAATTCATCCTCACTTTATATATTTATCTATATACCTAGCAAAGGATTAATAAGCCTTCTTAGTTCAATTATTTCCAAGATTAAGTTTTTTTCCGATATAGTTGTCATCAAATGATCCTGTGAATGAACAAACAATATAGTAACATCTATTGGCTCCCCACTGGCTTCTTTTTGTAACATTGATGTTTGTATATCATGAGCTTTCCCTATTGATTCATTTGCTTTCTCGATTAGTTCATCTATCTCATCATACTTTCCTTCTTTTGATTTACTAAGTGCTTCATACAAATAGCCTTTAGCTTCTCCAGAATAGATGATAATGTACATTATGGTTTCTTCTATACTCATTTCTTTCTCAACTGTTTCTTCTACATCCATTTTCCTGTCCTCCAGTCATAACAAATTCAAATTTTGTTTTACACTAATGTATATAGCAATATTCATGCCAAAACACTATTTTCCAGCTATAACGTTATATTTTATACCTCTTTATGTTAATATCTATAGTGTTTCATATTTATAGCTAGTGTTTCGTGATAATGCTATAGTGTCCAAACACATTTTATATATTATGTAGAATTATTATTTTTTATATTATATAATGTAATTATTAGGCTATCATATGAGGAGGTCAATTAATGAACAGAAATGAACTAATATATAATAAACTATTAGAAATAACTGATGAAAGCGGTATTGACGCTCAAAGTTTGTCCGCAATTTTAAACATAAGTAGATCTAATGTTAGCCACGAACTTAATAATCTTTGCAAAGAAGGAAAAGTTTTCAAGACTTTTGGAAGACCAGTTAAATTTTTTATTTCAAACACTGAAATCACTAAAATTCATAAATCGAAATTGGATGAACTTGTAAATGATAATATAAGCCTAAAACAAGCCGTTGAACAAGTAAAAGCAGCCGTGTTATATCCACCTAAAGGTATGAATTGCCTAATACTTGGTAATACCGGAGTGGGTAAATCAATGTTTGCTTCATTAATGTATGATTATGCCGTAGAAATGGGAATAAAATCAGCTGATTCACCTTTCATCATATTTAATTGTGCTGACTATACAAATAATCCTCAACTTCTTACTTCTCAATTATTCGGTGTAAAAAAAGGTACTTATACTGGTGCCGATAGTGATAAAGTTGGCCTAATAGAAAAAGCAAATGGTGGAATATTATTTTTGGACGAAGTTCACCGGTTACCTCCTGAAGGTCAAGAAGCTCTTTTTGTATTTCTTGATACAGGTTTATTTAGGAGAATGGGTGATGACACATCGAGAAAATCTGATGTTCTAATAATATCAGCTACAACAGAAAATCCAAATTCCGCACTTTTGAAAACATTTACTAGAAGAATACCAATGTGTATAACTCTTCCTACACTTGGTGAGCGAACCCTGGAAGAAAGGCTTTACTTAATAAAAAGTTTTTTCAAACACGAAAGTGAAAAACTTAATATGGACATTCTAGTATCATTAAATACTATGAGGGCCTTTCTCTCCTATGATTGTCCTAATAATATTGGCCAATTAAAAAGTGATGTCCAGCTTGTTTGTGCAAAAGCCTATTCGGAATTTTTAACGAAAATCAAATCAGATGTAAGAATAAATAGTCACAGCATTCCAAGCTATATAAGAGAGGGTTTATATAAAGAAAAAGAGCATAGAATATTATGGAATAAACTTGTTAGTGAAGAAGTTGAATTCTTCAAATTTTCTAGTAAAGATGACAATAACCAGGGAGCAACAAAAATTGAAAACACCAATATATATGATATTATGGAACAAAAAATCGAAAAATTAAAATACAAAGGCATACCAGATATCGATATAGAAAATATTTTAGAAAAAGATATAACAAAATATTTCGAGAAATATATCAGTGGTGTTTCAGAAGATATAAATAGAAAAAATCTATTAAATATACTTGGTGAGGATATACTAAACTTCATAGATAAAATAGTTTATGAAATAGTTACTTCATTGAAAAGAAATCTAAACAATAATGTATACACTGCCATAGCACTTCATATTAACACATTAATTATAAGAGTATACAACAATAAAAATATTGTTAATCCTCAGCTTAGTAAAATAAAACAGCTTTATCCTGTAGAATATAAAATAGCACTTGAGGCTAAAACTAGCATTGAGGAATATGTACATATATCTATTCCCGATGATGAAGCTGGTTATTTAACACTATTTTTACTTAATGATGATAAATATTCACAAAAGGGTATCGATAAAGTTAATGTAATATTAATTGCTCATGGTAAATCCACAGCTACATCCATGGCTGATGTAGCCAACGAACTTCTTGGTGAAAATTTTGTTATAGGGATTAACTCTCCTATTGAAGTTAAGCCTTCTATAATATTAGAAGAACTAAGGAAAACAGTAAAAGAAAATTATACAACAAGCGGTTATATCCTTCTTGTAGATATGGGTTCACTAACAACCTTTGGTGAAATTATTGAACAAGAATTTAAAATTCCTGTTCAAGTTTTCCCATTAACTTCAACCTTACATGTAATTGAAGCTACCAGAAAGGCTCTTCTAGGTTTTTCTCTTGATGAGATCTATAGGGATTTAGAATTAGTAAATTCATATGTGTACGTAAATAAAAAGCTAAAAGATGAAAATATGGATAAACCTAAAATATGCATGATAACTGCATGCCTTACTGGTGAAGGTGGTGCACTAGCTGTAAAAAGCTTTTTAAACAATAATTTGAATTATGATAAAGATGAATTTGAAATTATCCCCTTAAACTGTTTAGATAAAACTTTTTTTGCTGATCAACTAATGAAAATACAAAATGAGCAAGATATTTTATTTATAGTAACTTCATTCCCTATAAAATCAGAAATAAAACAGTATAATATTTATGATGTAATAAGTATGAAGGTTATGGAAGAAATACAATCAATAGTTGATTCAAGAACAGTTATATTAAAGATGCCTTCAATTATTAAAGAAAATATTGACAATATTGATGGTGATGAGTTATACGAAGATATAACTGAATTCATTAATAGTGCTGAGGCTGGTATAAGTATTAAACTAGATGACGAGACTCTTATTGGTCTAAGCCTTCATATGGCATTTGCCATTAGCCGTATAAAAAGTGGTGATAGTACTGTTGAATATCCAGATAAAACACAGTATATAAATGAAAACTTAACCTTATATGAAATTATAAAAGAGAACTTAATATATATATATAACAAATACTTTATTAATATTTCTGATAATGAAATATGCTATATTATGAAATTTTTCTCTCACCCTGATTACGAATCATTGGAGGTGTAAATCTTAATGAAAACTTCTGCGGTAGAACGTAATTTTAGAAAAATAAAAAATCAACTTAATCAAGCTACTGAAATTGCTAAACATACAAAACCCAGTGCTCTTTGGGAACATGAATCCGCTGTAAGGAAAAAGCTTAAGCTTTTAAGAGAATTTGAAAATTCAAACTTAAAAGATTATGATCAAGTTTATGCTGATTATACAAGCCTTTTAAATTTTATTTCTAATAGATTACTAGAAAATTATAATACTCAAAATAATACTAAGTTCGTTTTTAAAAATATAATTGAAAACAACTATGACAGCTATTTAGAGTTAGGTATTATAAATGTATTAATTGTAAAATACATTCCAGATATTATATCTAATAAGTTTAATAAGGTCTTTCCATCAAACCCCAAGAATGAATATAAAGTAGCACGAAGTTTAGATAGAAAATTTATTTTACATTTAGGCGAAACTAATACTGGAAAAACTTACAATGCTATTGAAAAGCTAAAATCAGCTTCAAATGGAATTTATCTTTCTCCACTAAGGATTCTTGCTCTTGAAAACTTTGAGAAACTAAACAATGAGGGTATTAAATGCAATTTACTTACTGGTGAAGAAGAGATAATAGTCCATGGAGCTAATCATACATCTTGCACCATAGAAAAATTGGATTTAAGAAAGTATTATGATTTAGCAGTAATAGATGAAATCCAAATGATAGATGATGATCAAAGGGGCTCTGCATGGACAAAAGCTCTTTTAGGTTTAAAATGTACTGAAATTCATGTTTGTGGTGCTCTTAACTCAAAGAAACTGCTCATAGATATACTAGCAGATTGCGGTGACCAATACGAAATCAAAGAATACAAACGTAGTGTACCTCTTGAAATTGATTATAAAACCTTTTCCTATAGTAGCGCCACTGAAGGTGATGCACTTGTAACTTTTTCTAGAAAAAACGTACTGAATCTAGCCGCTTATTACTCTAGCATTGGAATTAAAGCAAGCATAATATATGGAGATCTTCCTCCCGAGGTGAGAAAAAAACAATATGAAGAGTTTACATCTAAAGAAACTAAAATATTAATAACCACAGATGCTATTGGCATGGGTGTAAATCTTCCTATAAAAAGGATTATATTTATGGATATCAAAAAATTTGATGGATATGAAGTGAGATATCTAAAATCTAGTGAAGTAAAACAAATTGCTGGTAGGGCCGGTAGACGTGGTATTTATAATGTTGGTTACATTGCCACCTTTAACAATGTTCAAAATTTCATAAGTGAAAATATAAAAGCAAAAGATAAAGAACTAGAGCAGGCGGTTGTTGGACCCAGTGATGAAATTTTAAAAATAAAAGAACTATCTCTCAGAGAGAAGCTAGCACTTTGGAGCACCAAACCAGAAAAAACACCATACTATAGGAAAATGGACATAAACGAATATTTAATAATACTAGATTATATAAAAAATTATAAATTAGAAGAAAAAATCCAATGGAGACTTTTAAGTATACCTTTTGATGTATCAAATACAGCTATGCTAAATTGGTTTCTAAATTATATTGACGAACTGTTTGTGGCTAAAAAAAATACTATTTCTAAACCTAGTTGTAACATCGAAAATCTAAGTCAATATGAAATTCACTACCAAAAAATAAATCTCTACTACTCTTTCTCAAAGGCTTTCAATTTAGATTTTGATAAAGATTTTGTATATGATGAAAGAATTAATGTAAGTGAAAAAATTAATAATCTCCTAAGAACCTCCTCCTTTAGTACCAGTTAGTAGCAATAACTAGCACTGGTATAGTTAAAAATAGGAGTAGTAGATTTGTTTGAATCTATCAACTACCCCTATTATATTGAATAATTCCAGAGCCTGTGGAACTTATTATTTTAAACAACCTTCATTCATCTTCTAATATTCTAATTTGGTTTAAGTTATTTAATATATAAATGTAATTATCTGCTTTTTTCTGAATACTCATAATTAATTCCTCAAATTGCTCGTTTTCATTTTTTGATTTATTAACAAGATTTGTTAAATTCGATGAAATTTCATTAATCCCTATCATATTTTCATTTTGAGAATCTTTAACGATTTCTACATGTTTTCTAACTTCTGTCTCAGCATAAGCTATACTATCTAATATTGTTTCAGTTTTATTAACAAGGTCCATGGTTTTAGCTACAACTTCATTACCTTGGTTAGATTTGGAATTCAATAGATTTATAGTTGAAGTCATCTTTTTTAAAGCTTCCATAATATCTTTAGTATTTTTCTGAGTAACAGTAGATAATTTTTTTATTTCGTTAGCAACTACAGCAAAGCCTTTGCCTGCTTCTCCAGCTCTAGCCGCCTCTATAGCAGCATTAAGTGAAAGCAAGTTAGTTTTACTTGCTATACCAGTAATTACCCCTGCAAAACTTTCTATACTATTATAATGATCTTGTATTTCCTTAAATAATTTAAAAAATTCCTCAAATACATTTGATACTTCATTTATCTGACCAATTAAATTGGAAAAATCTTTTTTACCATTCTCAATTTGTTTTAATGAATCATTTAAGCTTGTGAATACACCATCTACCTGGGCATTTGCTTTTTCGCTATTTGAACCTAATACTCCTAAAAATCTATTTACCTTTTCTGTCTGCTCCGTAGTGTATTCAACACCATCAAGTAGCTCATTAAGACCATAAGTCATTGTGCCTTCTTCGTTCAATAATTTTTTTATATTTTTATCAATTTGCCCATTTAATTCAACTATCTCATGTATGTAAAGAAAACATTTTTCTTTTTTTCTATCTCTTATATTGTCTTCTTCAGTTACTATCTTTTTTTCTGATTTTAATTTTTTATCATTAAACATGCTACTTCCCCCTCTTATAAATTACTCTACTATAAGCATTACCATTGTTTGATTTGCATGCATTTTATAAAATTGTTCACCATAACTAATGAATCCAGTTGTGTTATTATTACATATTTTAAGTATTTCATTATCTACTTGCTTCCACATGTTTTCCTTTTCAAATTTAAGACTTCTTAAAATACAATTTATTACAAAAACAAAATTTGGTTTAAATGGAAGCTTGCTTACTGTTGTTCTAAGTTGTTGCAGTGGGTCTATTGGCTCTAAAACTTGCACAAAAGTATTTGAAAGTAGTTGACAATAAAAAGTTATTGACTTATCCTCATTTATTTTCATAGGTGACGCTATAAATATATCATCTTTATAAATTTTACCTAATGGATTATTCATAAAATATTTTTCAAGTTCAGATTCTTTCACCCCGAGAACTCTTGCATATTCAGTACTTGCAGGTTTATTATTAAAACTTTTTACGATTCTATTAATTGTATCAGCCTCTGTAATTAACAATCTTTTTCCGGATGGTATATATATATTTTCCTTGGTTATATGAGTTCTTTGTTTTGTATTAAAAAATAGTGCAACACTACTAACTCTCTTTTTGCCAATATATATGTACGTTTCTTTAAATTTAAGATTATCCCCTGCACTTCCCCCTATAATCTTAAAATCATCTTTCACAAAATATAATGTAGTAATTATTGTTTCTTCCATTCCATTTAGTCCATCACAAAATAATAAGATAAATGCATTTTTATTGTTTTCTATCTCATGATATTCAGATTTTAAACTCGCTATGCTTTTAATTGGTGGAGACAATATTTCAACAGTTTTTGCCATATCAGTTTCATATTCAAAACCTGATATAACGCCGTTTTTATATCCACTTGATGTATACTCTCCTGCAGTAGAACATAATACCACCTTTTCTGATACACCTAATGACAGTTCCTTAACCTTCTCATCACTTGAAAGTAGTATAAAACTTTTGTTCTTTTCATTCTCAGTGTATTTAATGGCTTCCTGAACATTAGAAAAACTTATAGCCCTCATAAACTCATCCTCCATTACTTATTATGTTACATTAGTGTATACGTTTGCCTTTTAGTAAAAAAAGTGTTCCATATTATATGTTAACGTGAATAATTCTACACATAATTTGAACACTCCTAAAATCATATTATTTAATTGTTGCTCTTATTTCTTAATTATATATATACCAATGTGATTTTGCAACATATTTATATAAAAATGTAACAATATTATTTAGGTCCAGATTCATATTTAGCATTAGGTTTTCTAAAGTTTACAATATTATCAACTATATACATAGGTCTATCCTTTGCTTCGTCAAAAATTCTACCTATGTATTGCCCCATTACTCCAAGACTTATGAATAACAAGCCAAACATAATAATAACAATTGATAAAATCAACCCTAAACTCAAAATGCTAAGCTTATTTGATAGATGTTTTGCAATTATTACTATAGATGAAGCCAATCCTCCAACTAAACAAAAACTTCCAATGTAATTTACAAACGTAAGTGGTTTATATGTAAGTGAGGTTATACCATCCAATGCCAGTTTTACCATCTTGCTAAGTGGATATTTTGTTTCACCTGCAAACCTCTCCTGCCTTATGAATTCTACATAGGTCTGCTTATATCCAACCCAACTTACAAGCCCTCTTATATACCTGTTTTTTTCTGGCAATGAGGCTAAAGCATCACATACTTTTTTATCTATAAGTCTAAAATCACCAACATCTACAGGCATATCAATACTTGTCATACTTTTTAATAGTCTATAGTAAGTTTTGGCAGTTAACTTTTTTAAGAAGCTTTCCCCTTGTCGTTTAGATCTCCTACCATAAACCACTTCATACCCTTGTTTCCATTTTTCTATCATTTTAATAATAGTCTCTGGTGGATCCTGTAAATCCCCATCTATTACCACAATAGCGCTTCCCATGGACACATCCATTCCTGCGGTTATCGCTGCCTGATGTCCAAAATTCCTAGAAAAATTTACAAGTTTTATTCGCGTATCTTTTTCACATATAAGCTCAACTTTTTTTCTTGTACTATCCATACTTCCATCATTTACAAATATAATTTCATATTCTTCTCCTGTTTTGTTCATAACATTTTCTAGCCTTCTGTAACTTTCCATAATCACAAGTTCTTCATTATACAAAGGAACTACAATACTATATATTATTTTATTATTCATTGCATATTCACCTTCCTTTATAGATCTTAATTACTATATGATATTGGCATACTAGCATTATATTTTCTAATATACCAATCTCTCTGCTTAAAATAATTATAAATAATAATTACAGTTACAATATGGAAAAGTTATGTGAAATCTATGTGAATTAAATAAAAAAAAGCAATCAATTTTTATTATTGATTGCTTTCGTATGGTTTAATGGGATATTTGATTATAAAACTCACACCTTTTTTTCTATTTATAGCTTTAATTTCTCCATGATAATAATCAATTATTTTTTTTGAAATAGCAAGTCCTAGTCCAAAGTTTCCAGTCTTATCTTTATATAAATTATCAAATATTCGATTTATATTTTTATTGTCAATATTATCCCCATCATTATAAATTTCAAGCACAGTAAATTCATCTTTTCTTTTTAGCGTTACACATATTTTTTCTTTTGCATACCTAAGTGCATTATCCAATACATTTTCAATGGAAACCATTATTTTTTCCTTATTTCCAAACACATCTCCACTGTTAATGCTAAGCTCCCAGTTTATATCGCTGTTAATCATTTCAAATCTATCCACCATATTATTAATAACCTCTTGTAATTTTATATTTTCATTTTCAATGTTATTTTCAAGCACATAGTCAAGTGTATTTAAATACAACATTTGTTTAATCTTCTTATCAAGACTTTCTGATTCAGTC
Source organism: Clostridium akagii DSM 12554 (assembly GCF_000686725.1). Lineage (GTDB taxonomy): Bacteria > Bacillota > Clostridia > Clostridiales > Clostridiaceae > Clostridium_I > Clostridium_I akagii. The sequence continues at coordinate 126,174 of NZ_JMLK01000008.1, forward strand.
TTTATAATCTGCGCTGTTTTTTCAACGGAATCTATGTATATGCCATCAATAATAGCCTGTGCATGACTCATAATAACCATAACCGGCGTTTTCAAATCATGAGATATACTTTGAAGAAACATCTTTTCATTTTCCTCTGCATGCATAAGTTCTTTTTGCATAATGTTCATGGAATTAGCAAGACTTCCAATCTCATCATTATTTTTAACCTTAATTGGTTCTTTCCAATCCTTATTTGCTATTCTCTTTGTATAATCCTCAAGTTCTTTCAATGGTTTTGATATATATCCTGCAACTAATTTTGCTGTGAAAAATCCTATAATTATAAAAATAATACCTATAATAACAACATAATATAATATGCTATTATCCACAAGATCTGGCATGTAGGTTATTAAATATGATTTTCCAGCATCTTTAGTTTTTATTTCACTTATTACAAATAAAAGCTTCATATTATTGTGATATTCAGTAAATTCCATTTCTGAACTTCTAGCTCTATTCACAAACTGGGCCATCCATTTTCTATCTCCATTATCTGGTGATGGTGGCATCCCCTGTGGTTTATTCACATCTTCAATTTTAGTTTCAGCTCCATTGATATTCACTGTGAAATTTTGGCTTTGCCTTAAACTCCTTAAGTTATTAAACCCTAAGGCATGATTCAAATTACCGCTTTTTTGCAAAGTTTCATGAAATGTCTTGAGATCCTGCATTTTTGAACTTTCTTCTAATGCGCGAAAGGCAAATATATATATTAGTGAAATACAACATACTATTACTAGAATCATAATTGTAAATGTCATCCATATTCTCATCATTAGTGAATTTTTTTTTAACATCTTCATATTCTAATCACCAATTTATACCCATATCCGTATACAGTTTCTATGATTAATTTATTTACTTTCTTTCTCAGTCGCCGTATTGTATCATCCACCACTCTGTCAGATCCAAAATAGTCATCTCCCCAAACCTTAATCAAAATTTGCTCTCTTGATATTAAATTATTTCTATTTTCTGCAAGATAATTTAATAACTCAAATTCCTTATTAGTAAGTTGTACTTCATCTCCTTTAAAGAAAACCATTCTTTGATTTTTATTAATAAGATATTCCCCTATTTTTATGTCTTTATTCTCTCCTTCTTTATTTTCACCATAAATTCTCTCTATAAGTTTATTAGTTCTTATAACCAGTTCCCTTGGTAAAAACGGTTTTGACAAATAGTCATCACTTCCAAGTTCAAGTCCAACAACCCTATCTAATTCTTCATTTCTAGCAGACATAAATATTACAGGAGTATCCTTATTGTTCTGTTTAATATATTTAATAAGTTCGTATCCATCTATCCCAGGAAGCATTATATCCAATACCCAAAGATCTGGCATATCTTTTATTTTATCTTTCGCGGAATTTCCATCTGAAAAAGTAATTACTTCATAACCTTCTTTTTCTAGATATTTTTGAAGTAACAAATTCAAACTTTTCTCATCCTCAACCAGATATATTTTTTTCGTCAACTTTATCACCTCTACTAAAATTATCACTCATTGTGCCTACTGAATATTCTATCACAATTTTTTTAATATATTGTAAATTAATCGTGTGAAAAATATGTGAAAAATCCAAAGTTTAGTAAACTAGTCTCCTAATTACCGCTTTACATTTTACCATGAATACCTTAGCCATTAGCTCAAAAAATTTTATTCGTATTATTTAACTAATAACGAGTGAAAGCAAGGTGATTAGTATCATCTTGCTTTCACTCGTTATTACTCCACGTGCCTTACATAGTCTTTGTAATTTTTCCACATATAAATATGGTTAAAAATAGCACAGTAGAAAATATTACAGACATAAGTAATTTTGCTTTAAAGTTTTCATCCTTAAAAATCATTATGGCCTCCAATTACTACATCTATTATTTATCATCAAATTTCATATTCCCTAAAAGCGCTGCAAAAGGATTATCATTAAAATTTTCCGATTCATTTTTCATCTTTTTCATATACTTTTGAACATCTCTTTTATCTACTTTACCTGCATTATCAAATCTCTTTCTAAATTGAGATTCTTTTTCTCTAAAATTGCAATTAGCTCCAGGGCATACATAAATTTTACCATCGCCATGTCCCCTAAGCTCTAATCTTTTTTTACACTCTGGGCATCTAGCATTAGTTACTTTACTTAAGTTTTCCCTATAACCACAATCTCTATCCTGACATACAAGCATTTTACCGTTTTTTCCACTAACTTCAAGCATATATTTCCCACAAGTAGGGCATTTGGTACCAGTTAAATTATCGTGCTTAAATTTGTCTTTACTTCCTTTTACATCATCCACAAGTTTTATTGCATATTCCTTCATATTCCCTATAAATGTTTTATTATTTAGAGTTCCTTTACTTATGGCATCAAGATCTTTTTCCCACTTAGCTGTAAGTATTGGAGATTTCAGATCTTCTGGCACAAGTTCTATAACCTGCTTTCCCTTAGATGTTGGATGTACATCATTACCTTTTTTTTCTATATAAAAAGTTTTATATAATTTTTCTATTATATCTGCTCTCGTAGCAACAGTTCCAAGTCCACCTGTTTCTCCAAGAGTTTTTGCATATTCACTTTTTAATTTAATATATTTTTGTGGATTTTCCATGGCAGATAGTAATGTGGCTTCATTAAATCTTGCTGGTGGTTTTGTCTGTGCTTTATGTATGTCAACTGAAGAAAAGCTTATGCTATCTCCTTTATTAACCTTTGGCAGCATTTGTTCCTTAACATCTTCATTATGATCATGATGACTATCCTCAAAATTTTCTTGCCTATCATAAACAGCTTTCCATCCCTTGGCTTTTACAACCTTACCTTTGGCTATAAAGCTTTCACCATTGACGTCGACTTTTACCGTTGTTTGCACAAACTCAAAAGGTGGTAGCATAACACTTAAAAATCTTTTTATAACCAAATCATAAATCTTTAATTCCTCGCTGCTAAGAGTTGACAAACTAACTCTCTGCTCTGTAGGAATTATTGCATGATGATCTGTTACTTTACTATCATCAACAAAACTTTTACTTGTCTTTATCGTACCTCTAAGTATTTCACTAGCATACCTAGAATACTGACCTATTGATATTGCCTTTAATCTTACAGGTAGAGTTGCAACAACGTCCCTAGGAATGAACTTTGAATCAGTTCTTGGATAAGTTAAAAGTTTATGACTCTCATATAATCTTTGCATTATGGAAAGAGTTTCTTTAGGCGAAAATCCGAACATCCTATTTCCGTCCCTTTGTAGCTCTGTTAGATCATAAAGCCCTGGTGCATAAGTTTTTTTATCACTTTCATGTACATCTACAATTTCGCCTTTTTTCCCAGTAACTTTAGTAACTATATTCTTTGCCTCTTGTTCTTCAAAAGTACTTATTTTTCCATCTTTTTTCTGCCATTGAAGGTTAATTCCATTTGCCTTCCCTGAAACAGTATAATAATCTTTTGGTATAAATCTTTTTATCTCTTCTTCTCTTTCCACAATCAAAGCTAGTGTTGGGGTTTGAACTCTTCCTGCTGAAAGCTGTGCATTATATTTACATGTTAATGCTCTTGTAACATTTAACCCAACGAACCAGTCTGCTTCTGAGCGCGCTTCTGCCGCTGCAAACAGGTTTTCATAGTCTTTCCCATTTTTAAGTTTTTTAAAACCTTCTAAAATTGCATTATCCGTAACGGAAGATATCCACAATCTTTTTAATGGCTTGTTTATATGTGCCTTCTCAATAATCCATCTAGCAACAAGTTCACCTTCACGTCCTGCATCTGTTGCTATTATAATTTCATTAACATCTTTTCTAATCATTTGTTCCCTAACTGCTTTATACTGCTTACCACTCTGCTTTATAACCTCAAGCTTTAAAGTTTTTGGAAGCATAGGTAAGTCTTCCATCTTCCACGCCTTATATTTTTCATCATAAACTTCTGGACTTGCTAAAGTTACAAGATGTCCTAATGCCCAAGTAACAATATATTTATCCCCTTCTATATATCCCATTCCTTTTTTACTGCATTTTAAAACTCTGGCAATATCTCTTCCAACGGAAGGTTTTTCTGCCAGTATAACTGATTTAGTCATAATATTTTGCTCCTTTCTCTTTGCCTCATCTCTTTATACTTATACATAGATTATAACATATGTGTTATAACTTCACCCAGACTAAGGCAAATTACACGTTTCAAGCTAAAACCAGTTTTGTTATAGGTTGTTTTTTTCAGGCATTACCTTCCACTTATCATTTTCCTCTATTGAAAAATCTTTTGTTTTCTTAAATAAATAATGCAAAAATAGAGCTACAGTTGCTAGTTTATATTTTTTTTCATATGAAACAGAATCGGGGTTTTCCATAAAATTTTGCACATCTTCTATTTCAATTCCTGCATAGATTGCTAAAGTTTCATGGCTAATTTCAAGCTTAGCTACTAATACTCGGATTACAGCTTTAATTCTATTATCTTCCTTTACTGCTGGTACTCCATCTGATAGCATCATAAGCATATCCCACAGAGATGAACGATCTGGAACTGACAAATCATTATAATTACCTTTCCCATTTATATAGTCTGTCAGCCAAACATAATTTATTCCAGTTACTTGGCTCAAGGTTTTCAGTGTGATTTTATAATCCCCAACTATAGTTTGTAGCTTTTCTCTAAACAAATCTTTTATCATATATTTTACCTTACCTCTCACACTCAATTGAATTTTTACTAATAAATAGAGTTCTCTACTTTCCATACTGCTCTATCTACTTAATAATTATATATATTTCTAAAACTACGTGTTTATATGTATAATATTTTAATTTTGGCTAATAATAATAGTATCTCGATTATCCCATTAATAGTATTATCCTAAACCCTAAAATCCGTGGAGAACATATCCTCACACGGATTTTTCATTGTCTTGTCACTTAAAGAAGATCTTCTCTTACTGGTGTAAAAGTCTCAAACATCACAGTATCCTCAATTGCTACAGCTCCATGCTCTACATTCGGTTCAACATAATAGGAATCACCAGCCTCTATCACATTCTTCTCACCAGCTATAGTCACTTCTAGGCTTCCAGATAAAATATAATTTACTTGCTCGTGTGGATGAGAATGGCTTGGACCAACTATCCCCTTTTTCATGTTAACCTGAGTAGACATAAGTTTTCCCCCACCAGCAAAAAATATTCGTTCAAACCCTTCGGGTCCACTTACAATCTTAGCATCACTTTTTTTAACTATCATAGTTACAGCCCCTTTTATTTTAATAATTATATTTTAACTCATTTCTCCTCAATTTTCACTTATACCTATGAAAGAAAATTCAAATGCCTTAGGATTTTAGATGCCTTAATGCAAAAAAACTCCACTTAGATTTAACCAAACAAAGATCAAACTATTTCAGTTTATCTTTTAGGAAAAGTCTATGGGAGTAAGTTTCATTATATATTTTTTTATATTTAATACGGATAGGTTCACATTAATTTTTCTACTTGAGTCTTATTTTTTCACTAGTTTCAATTTGGATAAGGACGCCATCTTGAATGACCAATGTTATTGAGCCATATTTTATGGTCTTTGCTATTTGTAATATTTTTTCTATATCACATTTTGAAACAGTTTCCTTCCTTTTGTAATCTCTGTTTATATCCTCAACCATATCTAACCTCCTCAATTAAAATGATCTGTTCACTATGGGGTCCGTACACAAAACAATGATTTATAAGTTATCAATAATTAATCATACTAATCCTATTTGTTAAATATATTTTACTTTATACATATTAATATGTCAATATACAAGACATAATTCCAAGTAATTTATTATATTTATAATTTACGAAAATTTATTATCAACCATGTGAAAAAGTTTCAAGATCACTTCTAGTTCCATACAAAAGACTAGAAAGATCTTTTTTTCCTGGTATCCCACACGCATCTGCACGGCAATGTTTACAATGCCTAAATACTTCTAAATATTTTTCTGCCTCTATTCTTGCATTATCAAGCTGCTCACAGGTTGGTGCTGTTACATAACTAAGATCATGTTGAGGTATAAGAGGTATAATATTATATAGCGTAGCTCCTGCCTCCTTAACGGTTCTTGCTGTTTCCTCTATATGTTTATCGTTAATTCCAGGTACTAATACTGTATTTACCTTTACTAATACTCCTAGATCGCTTATTTTTTTTATGCCTCTAAGTTGGGCATCAATAAGAATCTTCGCTGCTTCTTCCCCATAATATGCCTTTCCGTCTAATATTATATTTGATATTATTTGACTTTGTATTTTGGGATCCACTGCATTAACGGTAACAGTTATAGTACTCACCCCAGCTTCAAATAACTCCTGGGCATATTTTTCAAGAAGAAGTCCATTTGTACTGAGGCATAATATTAGATCTGGATATGCTTTATTTACAAGCTTAAAAGTTTCTATAGCAAACCCAGTTGCTAAAGTATCTCCAGGGCCTGCTATTCCCACCACAGTTATTTCAGGGCAAAGTTCTAATGCTCTTTTCACTGTTTTAACCGCATCTTTAGGAAGTAAAATTCCATTAGCTACCCCTGGTCTGTCTTCATTACTATTGCACTCTCTTTTACAAAACTTGCACTGTATGTTACATGTAGGACTTACAGGAAGATGAACTCTTCCAAATTTCGTATGAGCTTCTCCACCTAAGCATGGATGTATATTTGATAACTTTGTGAATTTTTCACTTTTATCCCGTTTGATTGTATTTTGCATAATATTTCCTCCTTTCCCTAATTAAATCTGGTTAATACTACTGAATAAATATCTTCTAAAAGTTTAAGTCCCCCATCATATCCTACATACGTCCCATTTATGACTAGTCGCTCAATTATAGGCCAGGAAATTGTAAGATAGTGAGCATTGGTTTCTTTAGCGACTTGCTTTTCCCATGAGCTTCCTAAAATAAGCGGATAACCATAAAAATCTGTATTTTTGATTTCTTCATGAATTAAATAACCATCGGTAGCAAACTCAACTTCTGCCTCTATATCATAGCTCAAAGTTTTAAATTGATTGCTAATCCAATCTCTGTACTCATTAGGCGTGTCATCTGTTATATACTGCTTCGATGGAAAAAGCCCTAAATCATTTACTAAAAAGTTTGTAACCGCAAGTGTATATTGTGCATCTGATACGACTACAAATCTCTTTGACATTACACGTGTTTCTAGGAAAACATCTGCAAAACGTTCAATATAGTAGTAATATTCTTCTTCATGTTTGTCTATAATTTTTTGTACTTTCCCCTTGTCTATCTCTGCGAATTCAGCTACTGATCTTAAAAATTTGCTTGTTTCGAATGCACCTATTGGAATAGTAGGATAATGCAAATATGGTGTTCCAAATTTTTCTTCTAGAAGCTTAACATTTTCAAGTCCTACCCAAGGTGATACTAATAGATTAAAATCTGCTTTTGGGATTTTATCTATATTTTTTAGTCCTCTACCTTGACCAAATATTGTATTAGGAATTAATCCAAGCTCTTCAACAAGTTTTTCTAGTGCTCTTAGGTTCCCAAGCCAAAATGGATCATGCATAGGAGGACCTGACCATATATTTACTAGTCCTGTGATTTTTTCCTCCGAAGGTTTTAAATATTGATCAATGATTGCTTTAACTACCCAGTCATGTCCAGTGTAGTTGTTACCCTTAAACCCTGGTGTCGATGCATATATTACTGGCTTATCTGCATCTTTAAAAGAACGTACCACTTCAAAAGCATCATCACCTATAATTTCAGACGTACAACTAGTTAATACTACATATAAATCCGCATCAATTACCTTAAGTGAATTTTCAATAGTTTCTTTTAGCCTTTTTTCTCCTCCAAATACAACCTCTTTTTCACTAATATTTGTGCATGGAAATATATGTGGTGAAAAATATCCTGAACTTCCTACGCTACCATTTAATTTTTGTGCACAACCAGGTCCAGAATGTAAAATTGGTATAGCTCTAGTAATTGACTGAACTGTCTGCATTGCTGTCATAGCACACTTATATCTTGGTTGATCTAATATTTTAGCCATTATTTACGCTCCTCTCTTAAGAACTTACCATTCTCTTGTTTGTACCACCAATCTGTGTATGGAAGTTTCGATCTTGCCGCAAGATTTTTCTCAAAACTTCTATTTTTTAGTGTATCTAGAAGGGTGCGAGCAAAACTTAGGGTACCTTTATAACCAAAAATCATATATTCATCAGCAACGAACAAAGCTGGTATTCCCTGTTTTATTGCCCACACTGTAGTTCCTGGATGTCTTGAAAAATATATATCAGGTTTATATTTATTAAGTATATTAAGTATTTCAAAATTTTGTTGATCAGCTATGCTTAATTTAAAGTTATTTGGTGAATTTTCTAATAAATAATCTAGTGCTGGTGGAACTTTTCCATTATCATATTTTTTATCGTAATGCCATGCCGCTGCCCACACAACTTCAACCCCAAGCTCCTGAAGAACTCTTGATACCTCAAAGGTATATCCTGGTCCCATACCAAGTACTGCTCTAAGACCTTTTAGTTCTTTTTTTATAGCGTCAATTTGAGGTATATATATTTCCCTTTCTCTTGCTATATAATCTTCAACTTCTGTCCCTTTATTTATTACATTTCCAATCTCCCTAAGCCAAGTTTCAAAACCGGCTATTCCTAGTGGATTTATTGTTCTTACGTAAGGTACTCCAAATTTTTCTTCTAAACCATTACCTAGATATGTTCCAAGTGTTCCACATATGCATACAGTAGCCAGTGATTCTGAAAGTCTTGAAAGCTCTTCTACAGTTGAGTTTTGATATAAAAAGAAAGGCTCAACATCAAAATTTTTAAATATATCAATTATTTCTTCTCTCGCACTCTCAAAGAAGTTTTTAAAATTTATAACATTTCTTTTAGTTTTAGCTGGTTTTACAATAGTTGAAAGAACAGCATGATCACATTCATCAAATCCAGAAGCCCATATTCTAGACCTGAATCCTTCACAATGTACTGCTGCTATTGGGATTGGGAGTTCCTTCTTTAATTCCTCCACAACACTGTCCACATCTTCACCTATAATACCAGTAACGCAAGATGTTCCTATAAATACTGCCTTAGGTTTATACCTTTTATATGTTTCGATTACTATATCTCTAAGACTTTTTGTAGCTCCAAAAACTGTATCCTTTTCATTCATATCTGTCCCTATAAAAACAGTGCTATTAGTTACTCCTCTTTTTGCAGAAAGTTGTGCATTTGCTACATTTACGTCTGGTGCTATGGCTGAACATCCTGATGGAGCATGATTTATTATTGCTATGTCTCTTATCCCTGAAAGCTGCCCTAATGCACATCCTGCATTACAACTACTTGACTGACTGAAACATCTATCTCGATTTTTTAATCCTCCACACTGGGATTTATTCACTAAATCGTGAAGATCACCATTATAGCCAGTAATAGATCCTAGCCTACTTTCCCTTGTTCCAACATCAGGTATATCTATATTGATTGCCATTAAAAATTCCTCCTCTATATTTTAAACATTCTCAGTGATTTCTCTTGGTGATTTTGTATAATGGCTGACCTTTCTTAATTATTATTGTATAAGTCCTCAAGAAATGTTAAACATCCTCTGTACCCTGCATATCCCTTATTGATAATAAAGGATCCTGTTATTGGACTACTTACTAGGGTTGTAAATATATCTAGTTCATCACCTATTTCCTTTTCAAAGCTACTTCCCATAAGAAGAGTAGCTTCATCTTCATACTCTCTTACAAGTTCACCTATTTTCCATTTATCTATTTCAAAAATCACCTTAGGTTTTCTACCATATTCCAAATTTTTAACTTCATTTTCTATTTTCTCGTGATAAACTTTAGGAATATCATCTGTTATAACTGCAAGTAAAGGTACTTGACTATAATCATTAACCAAAAACTTTGTTATTCCTATTACAGTATTTGCGTCACCTACAATGATAAATCTATAATTTGAAACTACACCTATGTTTTTTTCAAAATGGCTGTAAACATAATCTTCTTCTTCCTCAATTACCTTTTCAACAAAATCTCTATCTAAATTCAACTTTTGTGATAATTCTCTAATAAAATTAGAAGTTGCTGTTGGCCCTATAGGAAGACCTGAATACCTAAATGTATCCACTCCAAGCTTTTCTTTATAAATAGCAGAAAATTTCTTTAATAACCAAGGTGATAAAATAATGTTAAGAGCAGCAGCTGAAGATTTTTTTACAGTTTCAATACCTTGATGTTCTGTAAAAAATGTATTTACACTAAGCCCTAACTTATTTAGTATTCGTATTATTTCCTCAAAATTGCCTTGCCAGAAAGCATCTTGATGAGGCACTATTCCAAAAAGATTCACTGTTTTTTCTTCCTTGGGAGCCTCTTTTACTACATCATTTACTATAGCCTCCAAAGTAGCCTCATATCCATAATATGTGTCGCCCTTAAACCCTGATGTTTCAACATTTAATATAGGAACCCCTTTTCTTTTAAATTCATTAACAATGCTTTCAACATCATCCCCTATGATTCCGGAAGTACATCCTGTTAAAACAACATATAAATCTCCATCCATAACTTCTAAAGATCCCTCAATTGTTTCTCTAAGTCTCTGTGTTCCTCCAAATACTACTTCTTTTTCAAACATATTTGTACTTGGGCATCCTATTCCACCTATATATCCAGTTTTCTGACCAATTGACACCTGAAGTCCACAACCAGGTCCTGCATGGAAAATAGGAATTACTCTTTCTATACCTGATGCTACCCCTAAAGCTCCTCCTAGTGCACAAGATGTTCTTGGATTCTCAATACATCTACCCATCTTTAGTTACCTACTTCCTTGAAATATTTAAAAACATTTTCTGAATACCATGACTCTTTATATGGTAGCTTCTTATGTTTTGCAAGCTTTATATTAAAACTTGGATTTTCAACTGCATTCTCTATTTTTCTAGCTAAATATAACAATCCATTGTAACCAAACGTGGGCCTTTTAGATTCCAATATATGAGTTGATGGTATTCCTAATTTTGCTACCCATGTGGACATTCCAATAAATAACTCTGGCTTCAATTTATTTACAAGATTTGATTGTTCAAAAGGCTGCATATTTGCAATATCAATAATAAATTCTCCACCATGAATTTTCTGAAGCTGATCAAAATTTTCAATTAAAGCTTCCTCGTAAGTGGGTGTCTGTATCCCTACAAGCTTCATTCCAAAATCTTCTATTAAAGTAGCCGCTGCAACACCTCTTCCAGTACCTGCACATATAAATACCCTTTTTCCTCCAATACGCTCTCTTATCTTTGCAATTTCAGGAAGTACTCTTCTATGCTCTTTTTCAATGTGTTTTAAAGCCACCTCTTCTTTTCCAACAAGCCTCGCAACACTTAGAAACCATTCATCTGTACTTCTTATTCCTATGGGCATTCCTGTTTTTGAATATGGGATATCATACTCATTTTTAAGGTATTCCATAAATTCATCTGCAAATACTTGGCATACAGCCACAGAATATTCTGCTCCCGGTATTCTTTTTAGCTTTTCAACATTCGAGTAAAAAGGTATATAGTTAACATGCAAACCCAGTACTGAAAGTAGTCCTTCCAGTTCGAGTTGATCCTTATATCCAATAGATGTTGTTGCAAATACATTTATTAATCCCTTTTCCTTTTGCATTCTTTCACCTTTAATTATATAATTTTGAATTGCTCTAAATACCGTATCAAAACCAGTGGCTGGCACCTTTGATTTGAAGCCTTCGCAATGAATTGGAACCACAATTGCATTGACTTCTTTTTGAACTGTACTTGCTACAGCATCAACATCATCACCAATAATCCCAGAAGCACAGGACGTAAATACAAATATTATATTAGGTTTATATCTCTTCTCAAGCTCTAGAATTGCTTCTCTTACCTTTTTCTCTCCCCCTAGTACTACATCTTTTTCATCTACATTAGTAACTATATATCTGGCATTTCTTATATTTTTAACTCCTCTATGAAACTGACCAACTTTAAAATTATCATTCATAAATGAAACACAACCTACACATCCATTTGGTGCATGCACAACAAATGCCGAATCTTGCATGGAAAGCAGTGCTGAAATACTGTTGGTTTCTTGACATTGAGTTGCCTGTGCAAAAGTTCTATCTGCATTTTTTAAACATCTCTTTTTAAAATTGCTTGAAAGTTCTTTACTAGTTCCTCCACCATCAGTAAGGGCATAAGGTCTATCTTCACGATTTTTTGCTATAATACTGCTCATTTAACCACCTCGTCTTTTTACTCATTAAATTGTATAACTCCACTCTGGAACTATTCTCTTTAAAAACTTTTTTGTCCTCTCTTCTTTAGCATTTGTAAATATATCTTTTGGGGTTCCTTGCTCCACTATAACTCCCCCCTCCATAAATATAACTTTGCTGGCTATATCATAGGCAAAAGACATTTCATGAGTAACAACTATCATTGTTATGCCTTCTTCTGCTACCTTCTTCATTACTCCAAGTACATCTCCAACAAGTTCCGGATCAAGTGCTGAAGTTGGTTCATCAAACAAAATTACTTCTGGATTTAAAGCAAGTGCGCGAGCTATACCTACTCGTTGCTGCTGACCTCCTGAAAGGTGGCATGGATAAAAATCATATTTATCCGAAAGACCTACTTTATCAAGTACTTTTTTACTAATTTCTTCTGCTTCTTTTTTGGGAACTTTTCTTCCAGTCACCAGACCTTCCATTACGTTTCCAATGGCTGTTTTGTTATTAAAAAGGTTATAGCTTTGAAAAACCATGGCAGTTTGCCTTCGTACTTTAAGTATATCCTGCTTAGATGAATGTTTTAAATCAACATGTGTCTCTCCTATGGTTAGCTCACCATCATCTGCTTTTTCTAAAAAATTCAAGCATCGTAACAATGTAGTTTTTCCTGAACCACTTGGTCCTATTATTACAACCACATCACCTTTTTCAATCTTTATGTCAACACCTTTTAAAACTTGATTTTTTCCAAAAGCTTTGTGTATTCCCTTTAGTTCTATCAATTAAATCACCTTCCATTAAATGAATAAAATTTTCTTTCTAAAACATAAGATATTTTTTCAATTACTATACATAAAATCCAATATACTATTGCCGCTGCTACATAAGCTTCAAGAAATTTATAGTTTGAATTTGCAGTTATTAATGCTCCATTTAAAAGATCAGTCACGGAAATCATAAACACCAAAGATGAACCTTTTACCAGCCCTATTAAGTTACTGCAGAGCATAGGCATAGCAACTGGAATGGCCTGTGGCAATATAATTTGTCTTAACGTTTGTACTTTGGTAAGCCCTACAGAGTACCCCGCTTCATATTGTCCTTTTTTTACTGCTGTAAGTGCTCCTCGTATAGCTTCTGAAATATATGCTGTTGCGAAAAAGCTTAGGGCTACTAGTCCTATATAAACAGAATTTATATTTTTTGCACGTATGGATAAATGTAAAGTTTTAGCCACGCTATCAAAACATTGTAGCACCGCAAAATATACAATTAGAAGTTGCAGAACTACTGGAACACCTTTAATAATCACTACAATAACCTGCAATATTTTTGATATGTATTTTATATTATACAATCTTACAAGAGCAATTATTGTTCCTAAAATGGTACCAATAACGAACGGTACTAATGCTAGCTCTAATGTGATTGGTACATACCTTATTGCAGCTTTCAGGGCTATTGTAACCATAAAATTTATATCAAATTGATTCCCCATTTAAGCACCCACCTAATCTATAATTTGCTAAACAAAGTATTTTTCTCAATACAACCACTCACTTTTTCAACAATTGCGCCTAATACGAAAAATATAATTCCAGCTGCCACATATCCTTCAATAGTATGATAAGTTCTTGCACCTAAAACTTGTACTTCCCCCATAACATCAACTATTCCTAATGAAAATGCTATAGCTGAATCCTGGAGAAGCCCCACAATGGTGGTTGATATGCTTGGCAAAGCAGTCTTTAATGCTTGTGGACCTATAATCCTATAAAATGTTTGAATTTTAGTAAGCCCTACAGAATATGAAGCTTCAGACTGACCTATTGAAACACTAGTTATTGCTGATCTAATAATTTCTGACATAAAAGCTGATGTATTTAATCCATAAGTTATTATTACGAATATAAGCTTATCCCATCTATTTATGTCGATCCCAAAGTTCATAAGTATGGCTGGAAATCCATAATAAACTATAAACATCTGGACTATTATTGGAGTGCCTCTTACAAAGGATATGTATATTGCTACAAGTTGATTTAATATTAAAATTTTGTGAATACGAATTAGTGCTAATACAGATCCGAAAATCATTCCAAATACAGTTGCTGTAAAAACAAGTAGCAATGTGATATGAATTCTTGATAACAGTTCCGGTAGATACTCAAATACCAACTTACCATCAAAATACTGAGCCACTATACATTCCTCCTTTTGCTTATTTAATCATTATGTGTATAATCTCCACCTAATGTTTGTATTGAAATTTTCGCTAATGTTCCATCTGCTTTCATGGCTTTTAATGCTTTATCTATATCCTCTTGAAGTTTAGTATCTGATTTTCTATATAAATAGTAAGTGTTTGAACTTGATATAGGCGTTCCTACTGTTTTAAGTTTATCTCCAAAAGTTTTATTATATTGATCCACCAATCTTTTAATTGATATAAATGCATCTATATTTCCAGCTTCTATGCTTTTTATAGTTGTTGATATATCCGCTGATGAATATACGAGATTAATAGCATTTCCATGAGTTTTGTTATATTGCTCTAGAACATATGCATCATTACTACCTTTGCTCACTTGTACATTCTTACCCTTTAAATCATCAATCGAATTAATATCTGTTTTGTTCTTTGAAACAGTTATCCTTAAAATAAATGTTGTATAGCTCTCTTTAGAGAAAAGAAATTTTTGTTCTCTCTCTGGATTCTTTTCAAACTGATGTGCACCAATATCAACCTTTTCAGATTGTAGACTTAGTAATACATTTGTAAAATCCATTGATTGAAATTGAAATTTGTATTGCGGTAATCTTTTGTTTACTTCTTTTAAAACATTTTCTTCATAACCCACTGGTTTCCCCTTAGCATCTAAATAGCAATACGGCTTAAATGCATTTCCTGTTCCAATCACTATAGTTTTTGGCTTATCTTTGGTTGGTTCTGAACTGCTGGTGGTTGTTCCACAAGCTGTCAAGGAAATTGCCGCCACTAGTCCTAGTGTAAATAGTTTGATAAGTTTGATTTTTTTCATAAATAATTACCCCCGTATTCTTTATTTCTTTTATATTTCAATCCTAGTTATTATTCTTATTTAAAAATTCTATAGCAGATTCTGCTAATAATGCAGTTCCAATTGGTAGTGATGCTTCATCAATATCAAATTTAGAACTATGCAGTGAAAAATTCTTTTTATCTCTGAAACCAACTCCTAAAGACACAAATGCTGAGGGTACAATTCTTGTATAACATGCAAAATCCTCTCCTAATAATGTTTTTGGCACCAATCTAACATTTTCTTCACCAACAATTTTTATGGCTGATTTTTTCACAATTTCTGTCATATTTTTATCATTAGTTAGTGGCGTCCCACCGAGCATTAATTTGAAATTATAAGTTGCTCCATATGCATGAGTAATAGATTGAATTATATTCTCCATTATTTCACCAATATTTTCATTTATTTCTTTATTGAATAATCTAAGCGTTCCTGTTAATGTAACTTTATTAGCTATGATATTTGCTTGATTACCCCCATTTATTGTTCCTATAGTCAATACAAATGGCTCTAATGGATCTATCCTTGAAGATTTAATTGTTTGTAATGACAATATTAATTCCGCGGCTACCAAAATTGCATCTGTAGCTTTGTGTGGTAAAGCTCCGTGTCCTGCTTTTCCAATAATATCTATTTGGAATCCTCCACCAGAAGCATAAAATTCTCCTGAACGATATCCAATACTTCCCGATAAAAGATTGGGATCAACATGTAATCCAAATACAGCATCTACCCTTGGATTATCCAAAACGCCCTCATTTATCATTTCTTCTGCTCCTCCTAATGCACTTTCCTCACTAGGTTGAAAAATAAATTTAACGTTACCGTTTATAGAATCTTTGCTTTTAGATAATACTGCAGCTACACCTAAAAGCATTGCCGTATGTGCATCATGTCCACATGCATGCATTATATTTTTGTTAAGGGACCTAAATTCCAAATCATTTTCTTCCTCTATTGGAAGTGCATCCATATCAGCTCTTAACGCAACTGTTTTACCGTTATTTTTTCCTTTCAATAATCCTACCACTCCAGTCTTGCCAACATTTTCTGTAACATCAAGCCCTAGTTCTTTAAGTTTTTCAGCAACAAGTTTTGATGTTTCAAATTCACGTATAGCAAGTTCTGGATTTTTGTGTATTTTTCTCCTAATCCCTATAATTTCATTTTCTACTTCGTAAGCCAATTGTTTTATTGACATATCCGCTAACCTTCTTTTTCTAATATTCATAAATCCTATTTTGTATAATCTGCTCCCAAATATTTCACAGAAATTTTTGCTAATGTTCCATCCTTTTTCATATCTTTTAATGCACTATCTACTTCACTCTGCAACTTTGTTTCATTTTTTCTATATACTTGATAAACATCGGTATTATATATAGGTGTGCCTTCTAACGTTAAAACATTTCCAAAAGCTTTATTATACATATCTACCTGCTGTGCCCAAGAAAAAAAAGCATCGATTTTGCCGTCTTCCATTGATTTAATTAAAGTAGCGGTATCCGGAGATCCGTAAATAAGATTAATCTTCGTTCCATGCTCTTTATTATAATTCTCCAAATAATTAGCAGAATTAGATCCTGTACTAACTTGAACATTCTTATTATTTAAATCTTTAATTGATTTTATATCATTTCTTGATTTTAGAACTGTTAGCTTTACAATATCATTTGCATAGCCTTCTTTACCAAAAAGATAGTTTTTTTCACGCTCTGCATTCTTAGCGTATTGATGTGAACCAATATCAACCTTTCCAGACTGTAAGCTAATTAAAACATTTGAAAAATCCATTGCTTGATATTCAAATTTATACTGTGGAAGTCTTTTATTAACTTCTTGCAAAACACCTACCTCATACCCTGTTGGTTTACCACTGGCATCTAAATAGCAATACGGCTTAAATGCATTTCCTGTTCCTACTATTATTGTTTTTGGTTTTGATGTACTTGATTTGCTATCACTACTCGATTTTGAGCCACAACCGGTAACCGAAATTGCAACTGCTAAACCTACTGCAAATAGTTTGATGAGTTTGATTTTGCTCATAAATATTACCCCCATTTTTTATTCATCCTGTGACAACTAATCACTTTTACATATTTTTTAATTGTCCA
The DNA here is from genome assembly GCF_000686725.1 of Clostridium akagii DSM 12554. Classification (GTDB taxonomy): domain Bacteria; phylum Bacillota; class Clostridia; order Clostridiales; family Clostridiaceae; genus Clostridium_I; species Clostridium_I akagii. Next base: position 143,716 of record NZ_JMLK01000008.1, read on the forward strand.
GAATTACTTATAAAAAAATAAAATCTTCACCAATATAAGACTAAGCGAAGATTTTATCTCTTTTAGTCTTATCTCTCAGGAAAACCTGCTGGACTTAGCACCATGTATGCAAATGAAACAAACTGGTTGCTGAAACTTCATTGGGCCATTCCCTCCATTTCTCTAGATAAGAAAATATTAAATTTTAGTATAAAAAAACGACCATGCCCAGCAATGCTTTATTAAAAAACATTGTTAAACATAGTCTCTAGTTTTTCTAGTCAACTATTATTATATATCCAAGTATTCATACTTGTTTTGTTGTTATTGCTATTATAATAGCCTCATACTATTTTGTCAACTGTATTCTGATTTCTTTATAAATTTGATAAAAATTTCATATTTAAATTAATACTTTATCATTTACAATACTTCTTTTCTGTTATTTTCTATTACATTGTGTTTAGCTTAAAATGATAAGAATATAAAAGTTCCATTATTTTTTGGCCTTTATGCTTCCAAAACTTCATTTCCAAATTCATCAGCTTTTATAATTGCTTCCTTAATTAATCCTCCATCTACTTTAAATATGAGATCATTCTTTTGCTCAGTTGTAAAGTTTATATCATCTATAATATTAAGTACTTTATTATCTATATCATCTTTTATTCCTAACTGTACTAATGTAGTGGGAATCTCTAATATGTTTAATCTTTTAATAAGCTTTTTAACTTCTTCTTTATCTCTGCCCTCTAAAATAAATTGCACAATCAATCCAAAGGCAACCTTTTCTCCATGTAAAGTTTCCCTTGTATCTAATATATGGGTTAAACTATCATGTAACGTATGTGCAATCGCTGCTATATGGTTTCCACCATTTATACTACCAACTAAACCTGCTAGTACTATGATAGAATCCACAACATCTCGAAACTTTTCATCAAGTGCTACTTCCTCTGACTTCTCTATTGAATCAGTATAATTTTCCAATATATCAAGTGCTAGTTTTGATGTTTGAAGTCCAATTCTAAGTGTTATATCTTTTTTAACCGTTTTATGTGGAAATGCCTCATACCACTTAACTATAGTGTCACCTATCCCTGCATGTAGATATCTTCTTGGTGAATCATAAATTATTTTAATATCTGCTAATATAAGTTTAGGTGAATTTTCTAGTAGTAAAAAATCTTTATGTCTTCCTTCATCATCATATATAACTGACAGTGCTGACCAAGCAGCACAAGTTGCAACTATAGTAGGTATAGTTATAACAGGCAATTTTAATTTTTCACCAACTGCCTTTACTAAATCAAGCACGCGACCTCCACCTATTCCTATTATTACATTTACTCCTAGCTCCTTAGCTATTAAAGCGTAGTTATCTATGTTTTTATAAGTGCAATATCCTCTAAATTTCTCTGTACTATATCTTATTTTCTCCAAATCCAAACTATTCGAGAATTTTCCTCCTGCAACTGATAATGCTGTTTCACCCCCAATTACTAGAGCATAATCTCCAATTTGTTTTATGTATTCACCAGCATTTTCTAAAATATTTTCTTCACTTATGTACTTATCTGGAGTTTTAATACTTATCATTTTATCCACCCTTTCCATATTGTTATTTAAGGCATCTGAAAGGAACTAACAAGTCAAAGATTCTGATTCAATTTAATAACACATCTTTTAACACTTCCACTAATCGTATGTTTTCTTCTGCTCTTCCAATTGTAATTCTAAGCCAAGTTGGCATATTAAATTCCACTCCAGCCCTAACAGATATACCTCTTTTTAAAATTTCATTTGCTACTTGGATGCTATCTTCTTTAATATTAACCATGATAAAATTTGTATATGTTGGTATATATTCAAAATTCATCTCTTTAAAAACATTATAATAATACTCTTTACCCCTATTATTGTTTTCAACGCATAATTTTCTGAAGTTTTGATCTTCAAGACTTGCTAAGGCCGCAACTTGTGCTAGTCCATTTACGTTCATAGGTAATCTTACTTTATTTAATTCTGTAATTATTTTCTTACTAGTAATTCCATATCCCACTCTTAATGCGGCTAATCCATATACCTTAGAAAAAGTTCTAAGAATTATTATATTAGAATACAACTCTAATAAATCTGAAGTTTCCGGATAATTTTCACTTGTAGCATACTCATAATATGCTTCATCTAATACTACCAATATATTTTTAGGTATGGATTTTAAAAAATTTGTTAGTTGCGTTTTATCAAAGATTGTTCCGGTGGGATTATTGGGATTACATAACCATATAACCTTTGTCTTGTTATTTATATTATTTTTTACATACTCTAAATTTATGGAATGATTTTTTAATGGAACTTCTACAACATTTCCTCCCATAGCTAATGTTACAACCTTGTACCATCCAAAGGTGGGTACAGGTATAATAGATTCATCCTGCTCACTAATGTATGCCTGTGCAATTAAACTAATAAGTTCAAATGATCCATTACTGAATATGAGCTGTTCACTATTTAATTTATAAGTGTCTGCTAGTTTTTTCCTTAGCTCAGTGCACATTCCATCTGGATAAAGATATAAATTCCTAATTGTCTTTTGAATTGCTATTTCTACCAGTGGTGATGATCCCATAGTATTCTCATTTGCAGCAAGCCTCAAAATATTACTAATTCCTAACTCTTCCTGTATTGCTTCAAGAGTTTTTGCCGGAGCATATGATTGGATATTTTTTAATGATTTTCTACAGCTAACTTCGGGCATTTTAATCATTCCTTTCAAAGATTCAATTTGCTCTAGATATGGTACTCTAGCTTATCTGACTGACATGGTATTTTGCTACTTTCTGTTTTCTTCATTACTCTATCAAGTATAAGTTTTTCAAAATAGATGAAATCGTTGTTTCTTTGTCTTGGGCGAGCTAATGTAATTTTCGTGTTCATAGCAATTTTTCCTTCATCAATTAGGATAACCCTATCGGCTAATGCAACCGCTTCACTGACATCATGTGTTACTAATATAGCTGTAAATCCTTGTTCAAACCATAATTTTTCAATAAGTTGTTGCATTTCTATCCTCGTTAATGCATCAAGTGCTCCAAGTGGCTCGTCTAGTAATAATAATTTTGGTTTTGCTGATATTGCCCGTGCTAAAGCCACTCTTTGCTTTTGCCCTCCAGACAGAACATAAGGCCATTCATTTCCTCTATCACCAAGCCCTACACTTTCCAATGCTTGCTTTGCAACTTCCTTATGCTTATTTCCAACCCCTACCTCCACATTTTTCAGCACTGGTTTCCACGGCAATAATCGTGCCTCTTGAAATAAGACTCTTGTATCTTTATTAATACCGCTTACCTCTCCCTCATTAACATATATTGTCCCACTAGAAGGTTTTTCAAGACCTGCTATTAATCTAAGCAAAGTACTTTTTCCACATCCACTTCTACCTACTACTGCTACAAATTCTCCCTGTTCTATATTTAACTCTATATCATTCAATATCTCACAGGCACCATACTTTTTAAAGAGTTTATCAATTCTTATATAAGTTTTTTCTTTAACAATTTGCATAATGAACCTCCTTACATTTATTCTTTTATATAGTTTGGATTCCATTTCAGTAGTGATTTTTCCAGTATTCTGGCAATAGTATCAGAAAGCTTACCTAGCAATGCATAAATAATAACTCCAAGCACAATAACGTCCATCTGCATAAAATCTCTTGCATTATTAATCATATAACCGATTCCCGAGTCAGCAGCTATGGTTTCTGCTACTATTAATGTAAGCCACATAATTCCTAAAGAATATCTAATTCCAACCAAGATGGAAGGCAGCGCCCCAGGTAAAATAACATTAAAAAATAAAGAACTCCGCTTTAATTCATACACCTTTGCCATCTCTAAAATACCTTTATCTATGGAACGTATACCGTGGTATGTATTTAAATATATTGGAAAAAACACACCTAGAGAAATTAATATTATTTTTGGCTCCTCACCTATACCAAACCATAATATTACTAATGATAATATTGCAAATAGAGGAACATTTCGTACCATTTGTATTGTGGAATCTAATAATAGCTCTGCATTATGGGATAATCCATTAATTAATCCCAATACAAATCCAATACCTCCACCGATAAGAAACCCTAATATTGCACGTCTTGCACTTGTTCCGATATATTTCACTAAATCACCACTGGAAATCAAAGTTATTGTTACTTTTACAACTTGTGAAGGTCTCGGTAGTATCTTCCCTGACACTAGCCCAGTACTTGTTAATATCTGCCATAAAGCAATCAAAACAATTGGTAATATAAAAGGTAACAGCTTATCTTTAAGAGAATTAATACTCCTAATGTTCATTTAATCACCTCAATTAATAATTTTTTTATATTATTTATTTAATTCCTTTGTAAATGAATCACTCCAAATTGTCTTAACATCAAGTTTTTCTTTAAATAAACCAAGTTTTTCAAATGAATCTGCAATATCCTGTTGTGATGCTATTGCTTTTGTTGAATTCGCTACTATTTTCGATGGTCTTTCTTTTTCGCCTTTTTCGAAGGTATCTAAAGCCTGAGCTTTATCTTGATGCGTATTGTCCGCTGTAATCTGTGCCCATTTATCTGGATTTTTTCTGGTCCACTCATAAAACTTATTTAATCTTTTTAGATAATCAGTAATTGTAGCATGTTTAGCTGGATCTTTTATTGCATCATTTGTTGCCTCTAATGGAAAGTTACCTGATAAAATTTTTTCACCACTTTCAAGTGTTGTAGATCCATTTTGATGTGCTGTTATTATTCCATTTCCGTAACTGGCTAGAGCATCTATCTTTCCTCCAATTAAAGCTGTCAAGCCATCCGATGTAGTCATTTGCACTGAATTTATATCTTTCCAGCTTAAGCCTCCTTTTTCTAGTATTTTTGATAAAAAATACTGTGCTGTTGTCCCACTTATATAAGCAACTTTTTTACCTTTTAAATCTGCCACAGTCTTAATACTAGAACCTTTAGGAATAACCAATTCTTGTAGAAGCGTATTAGCCTGTTCTACAGCAATTATTTTATAATTACTATTGTCTCCAAAAAGTGGCGGTATCTCACTTGTAAGTCCTAAATCAACATGGTTACCAGCCATAGCTTCTAAAACTAAATTTCCACCTTGAAATACACTATATTCTACTTTGTATGGCGTATTATCAATCTCTGCCGCTTTAAACCCAAGATCTAGGTTGGCCCAACCAGTTTCAGATACCCTTAATGTTACTTTACTTAGATCTACTGATGATTTTTTGTTATCAGTTTTAACATTTGAATTACTACCACAGCCTGCTAATAATCCTGATACCAATATTACTGCCAATAAAGTTTTAATTTTTTTCATCATCTTTTACCCCTTTACTTATTAATTTATGAAAACTTGATATTTTATAACTCCATTTCACACCTTAATTTAAAAAATACAATAATGCTCAGTTTTATATATCCGCAAGACCAAATTCCATTAATATTTCTTCTAATCTTTCTTGTGCCATAGGTTTTGGAATTACAAACAACTTATTATCATCAATTGCTTTAGCAAGATTTCTATATTCCTGTGCCTGAGCTTGCTCTGGATCAAATTGTATTACTGTTTGTTTGTGTATTTCAGCTCTTTGAACCATATTATCACGTGGTACAAAATATATTAACTGACTACCAAGTTCTGTAGCAAAGGCTTTTAAAAGATCTATTTCTTTATCAACATTTCTTGAGTTACAAATGATACCACCTAATCTAATTCCACTACTATTGGCATATTTAAGTACACCTTTTGCTATATTGTTTGCTGCATATAATGCCATCATTTCACCACTGGCAACTATATATATTTCTTGTGCTTTTCCTTCACGCATTGGCATAGCAAACCCTCCGCACACAACATCCCCAAGCACATCATAAAATACATAATCTAAATCATCTGTGTACGCACCTAATTGTTCAAGCATATTGATAGAAGTTATTATCCCTCTTCCTGCACAACCAACACCAGGTTCAGGTCCACCTGATTCAACACATCTGATATTCCCAAAGCCAGGTTTTAATATTGAATTTAGATCAACTTCCTCGCCCTCTTCCCTTAGTGTATCCAGTACACTTCTCTGAGAAAGTCCTCCTAATAGAAGTCTTGTGGAATCAGCCTTTGGATCACATCCAACCACCATAATTTGTTTTCCCATTTGCGCAAGGCCTGCTGTAAGATTTTGTGTTGTAGTTGATTTTCCAATTCCACCTTTTCCATAAATAGCTATTTGTCTCATTTTATATTCCCCCTAAATTATGTTATATAATGATAGTACTCGGATAAAAATACTAGTCTAAAGACTTGTTATTTCTTTGATGATGCCTTACTATCTGTTTTAGTGTAATAACCAATTAATTTTTCTAAAGCTACATCAATAGATTCATGAATATCAAAAGCATCTATTCCATACTCCTTAAGTGCATTTTGCGCACCAGGTCCTATTTTCCCCACTAATACCGCTCTACAGTCGTTGATTTTTTCTGTAAGAGGTAAAAATTTATTTTTATGATATTCACTACACTCACAATCTAACCTATTTTTTCTTGCTTCAACAAAATCATATTCCTGTCCATCTACTTCATATATAAGAAATTGCAGTGCAGTAGCAAAATGTTGATCTACAAATACACCATCACCACTTCCTACCGCTATTCTATAACTCATAATTTATCACTCCTTTTTTAGTTATGTTTAGAAATTGAACTTAAATATATTTATATTGAAATAACCTTTAACTAAAATTAACAATCTTCATCTAGATAAGACTAAATGAAGATTGTTAATCCTTTAGTCTTATCTTTCAGGTATACCTGTTGGATTTAGCACCATGCATGCAAATGAAACATACGGGTTGCTGAAACTTCATTGGGCCATTCCCTCCATTTCTCTAGATAAGAAATATTAAATTTTAATGAAAAAAAAGACCATATTTACCCTATTATAATAGTGGTAAACATAGTCTCTAGTTTTTCTAGTCAACTCTGCATATATATCCAAGTATTCTTATTTGTTTTATTTATTGTAATTGCAAAATTTATTTTTGTCAATTATTTTTTGTATATATTCATATTTTAATATAAAATACATGTTTATATTATGAATTTATTATTGTAGTGGCAATAATTTGATACTTTTATTATATCCATTTTTAAATTTTATATGGATTTTAATCTATTATAATGATATAGATAGTTACTTCATATTAAATTTTTTTAGATACCCTGCCGCTGATCTGTTCATTTCCAATGAAAAATCCGACATATATTTACGTTTACAAAGTTCCATAATATTTTTACTAATATTTTTATTAGGGAAACCTGCTTTTTTATTTCTTTCCCCATGCATTTGTATATGTTCTTCTCTTGATAGACTATGATATTTATTTTCAAATACCATATATTGTTCTTGAAAACGAGCTGGTTTTTTCCTATTCTTTTGAGCTTCAGTAGGGTAACCATAAACTACCATAGCGGCCGGTATAACATACTCAGGAAGATCCAATAATTCTGTAAGATCTTCACATTTTTCAATAATATCACCAATATAGCATGAACCAATTCCTAAAGACTCTGCAGCTACCACAGTATTCTGGGCAGCTATAACTGCATCAGAATATGCCAGTAGAATATCGCCCTGTCCTGGCTTTCTTGGTTTACAGCCTTCAAATTCAAAAGAATCATACCATCTTTGATAATCCGCTAAAAATATAAGAACTAAAGGTGCTTTGGCAATAAACGATTGATCATCACATATCAATGATAGCTTGTTTTTTAATATTTCCTCAGTAACATTAATTATGCTATAAAGCATCATTCCACCTGCAGTGGGAGCTTCAAATGCAGCGTTGAATATTTCTTTTTTTATGTTATCCTCGATTAACTTATCTTCAAATATTCTTATAGATTTTCTATTCTTTATTTGTTCTAAAACCTCATTCATAGTATTTCTCTCCTTTCATTTCAGACTCTATTTTTTAATAATATTTATATTTCTTACTAGAAGATTTAAAAGTAATGAGATGACTTACTCAGAAATGAAATTATACGAAATATTATAACAAAATTTTAAATGTTTATCAATAAAGGGCATATCTCATAAAATAATTTTCCAATCATTATGAGATAGCCCCTACATAATATATACTATAAATTAAAATACTTGCTAGTTATATTTATTATCTAAACAGTGCAACAAAAACCAATGTTATTGTACTTATTAGTTTTATCAACACATGAAGTGAAGGACCTGCTGTATCTTTAAAAGGATCTCCCACAGTATCACCTACTACGCTAGCTTTGTGTGCCTCTGAATTTTTACCACCATATTGACCAAGTTCTATTAGTTTTTTAGCATTATCCCAAGCTCCACCACTATTATTAAGAAACAGTGCCATTACAACCCCTGCCACAGTTGTTATCATTAGAAACCCTGCTGCAGCTTCTTTTCCAAGAAGTATTCCTACAAGTATGGGCACAGTTATAACTAATATTCCTGGTAAAATCATCTCTTTTAATGCACCTTTAGTTACGATATCAACACATCTTGCGTAATTAGGTTTTGCAGTACCTTCCATGATTCCAGGTATTTCTTTAAACTGTGTTCTCACTTCCATAATTACATATTGAGCAGCTCTTCCCACAGCTCTTATTGCCGTAGAACTAAATACAAATACAAGCATTACACCTATAAATCCGGCAATGAACACTTCTGGCTTACCAACATCAACACTATACCAGGAATTCAATGGCTTTCCAAGAATAGTCTTAACTTGATTTAGATATGCAGAAAACAGAAGGAAGGCCGCAAGTGAAGCTGAACCTACTGCATATCCTTTGGTAAGAGCCTTTGTTGTGTTTCCGCAAGCATCCAATCTGTCCGTTACAACTCTTACTGCATCATCAGCATTAGACATTTCAATAATGCCACCTGCATTATCTGTAATTGGTCCAAAAGTATCCATTGCTAATATATATGCACAAGTTGAAAGCATGCCCATAGTTGCTATGGCCGTACCATATAAGCCTGCATTAGGAATATTATTAAGTGCAGCTCCTCCTAGTTTATACGAAATAAAAATAGCTACAGCTATAAATATGACGGGCAAAGCTGTGGATTCCATTCCCATAGCCACTCCAGTTATTATATTTGTTCCTGCTCCAGTTTCGCAAGATTTTGCTATCGCCTTAACAGGTCTAGAATTTAATGATGTATAATAATTGGTAATTACTACAAAAGCAAATCCCAATGCCACTCCAGTAACAACGCAACCATACAAAAGTCCATAGTTTACCTTGATGCCATTTATCAGCATATCTCCAAACATGTATTTGACATTAAAAAACAAAAGTACCAATACTATTACCGTAGTGATTATATATCCCCTATTTAGTGCCAGCATTGGATCTTTATTTTTATCTTTAACGTTTACAGTATATACCCCTACAATAGATGCAATTATACCTAAGGCACAACAGACTAGAGGAAATAATATTCCCTTTAATCCAAATACCGGATAAAGCGCCACTCCAAGTATCATAGCCCCTATATTTTCAGCGGCAGTTGATTCAAATAGATCTGCTCCTCTTCCTGCACAATCGCCAACATTATCACCCACTAAATCTGCAATAACAGCTGGGTTTCTTGGGTCATCCTCTGGTATTCCGGCCTCAACCTTGCCAACAAGATCAGCTCCAACATCTGCTGCTTTTGTATAAATTCCTCCACCAAGTTGTGCAAATAAAGCTACAAAAGATGCTCCGAATCCAAATCCGATAATCAATGATGGTGCATCTTTTACTAATACATCACTTCCACTTCCTCCGCCAAATACAAGAAATAAGGTTGTTATGCCTAGTAGTGAGAGCCCAGTTACTGCTAGTCCTGTTACTGCACCACCTCTAAAAGCTATCTTCAGTGCATTATTTAATCCTTTTTTTGCACCCTGTGCAGTTCTTATATTACAGTTAACTGCCATATACATACCTATATATCCAGCACCTGCAGAGCAAATTGCTCCAGTTATAAATGCAAAACCTGTATACCACGCTATGCTTATTGCATCAGAAGATCCTTTACTACCTACATTCGCAAAATAATCTGCAACAACGATTATAATCAGCACCACAATTGCCATTACCGCAATGGTCCTATACTGTCTCTTTATGAATGCCATAGCACCTTCTCTAATTGCATTAGATATTTCCTGCATTTCATGGCTTCCTTTATCCTGTTTAAATACATAGTTAACAAGATAAAAAATAACCACTAGTGCAATTGCAATAACACCATAGATAATACCAAAATATACTGTCATAATATCATCCCCTTCATAAAATATATATTTTCTTTTTCTAGAGAATATTCATAACTGGTATTAATATAGTTATTTTTATACAAAAAAAGTGTTGTGCTGAATATGATTAAAATCATTTTCAGCACAACACCTTATCTTAATTTTCAATTATAAAGAGGCTTTAAATATATTTAAAACATCCTCATGATCTATAGGTTTTAAGCTACCAATCTTACCATGTCTTACAGATTTTTTAGCCATTTCCTCTAATTTATCTTCACCAATTCCAACTTCACTTAATTTTGTAGGAATTCCAAGTGACACAAAATATTCTCTAGTTTTAGCAATTGCAGTATTTGCAATAACGTATTTGTCTCCATCTCTAGGAATATCCCATACATTAACTCCAAATTCAGCAAACTTTTCTACGGTGTTATCATCCAAAATATATTTCATCCAATTTGGAGTTAGAATTGCAAGACCAACCCCATGTGTAATGTCATAATAAGCACTTAGCTCATGTTCCATTGGGTGAACAACCCAGTTTTTATCTTTTCCGAAACTTAGTAGTCCATTTATTGCAAGACTTGAAGCCCACATCAGGTTTGATCTCGCTTCATAATTTTCAGGTTCTTCCATAGCTTTCCTGCCATAATTTATACAAGTTTTGAGAATTGCCTCAGCCATTCTATCTTGCAGAAAAGCCTCTTTTGTACTACTAAAATATGCCTCAAAAGTATGGCTCATTATGTCTGCTGTTCCTGCAGCAGTTTGATTCTGTGGTACTGAAAAAGTATATGTGGGATCTAGTACTGAAAACCTTGGTGCCATATCAGGATGCCCAGTTCCTAGTTTTTCATTTGCATCTACATCTGTAATAACCGCAAAAACATCCATTTCCGAACCCGTGGCAGCTAGTGTTAGTACCGTGGCAATTGGAAGTACTTTAGATATTTTACTTGGGTTTTTAACTATATCCCAAGCATCTCCTTCATAGTAGAATGCCCCTGCAATGACCTTTGCACAATCGATGGTACTTCCCCCACCAACAGCAAGTACAAGATCAATTTTATTTTCTCTACAAATCTCTACGCCTTTTCTTACAGTTGTGATTCTTGGATTTGGCTCTACACCTGAAAGTTCCCAAAATTCAATGGAATTCGTCTTTAATCCTTTAACTATATCATCATAAAGACCATTTCTCTTTATGCTACCTCCTCCATATACAAGAAGTACTTTTGAACCATATTCTTTTATTTGTTCAGGTAACACACTGACTTTACCTTTACCAAAAAATACTTTAGTTGGAATGGAATAATCAAAATTTAACATGCATTCACCTCTTAATTATTATTTTACAACTACAATTTTACTATAGTATACGTAAAAAGCAAATACATGCTTTTTACGTATACTAATTAAAAACATACTATTTAATCATTTTTATACTCCTAAGATAAGCATCGCCAACAACTTTAGGATCCGCTCCATTATCAACCTTTAAGTTCATTTTTCTCATATCTTCATCGGTTATCTTTCCTTGAAGTTTTTCAATTAGTGGTTTTATCTTAGGAAATTTCTCTAAGGTACTTTGTTTTACAATTGGTACTGCATAATATGGTGGGAAAAAATGTTTATCATCTGTTAAAGTTTTAAGATCCATTTTTTGAAGTATCCCATCTGTAGAAAATGCATCAGCAACCTGAGTTTCATTACTAGCTAATGCTGAATATCTTAATCCACTATCGAGTCCCTTAGATGCTTTAAAATTCAGACCATAGATTTTTTGAAGACCCGGATATCCGTCCACCCTATTTAAAAATTCCATGGTACTTCCAATAGTTAGCTGATTACTTACTTTTGCTAGATCAGAAATGGAATTTATATTATATTTACTTGCTTCTCCTTTTTTCATTGCTAATACATAAGTATTATTAAATCCAAGAGGTTTTAACCACTCTATGCCATATTCTTTGTTAAAATATGTTTGCACCTTATCATATACCTTATCTGCATCACCTATTGATTTTTCTTTCATTATATCCACAAGACCTGTTCCTGTATATTCAACATACAAATCAACATCCCCTGCTTTAAGTGCATTAAATACAACACTTGTTCCACCTAGATTTAATGTTTCTTTAACTTTATAATCTGTATTATCTTCTATAAGCGTTCCAAGTATATTACCAAGTATCAGTTGCTCATTAAAGTTTTTTGAGCCTATTACTATGGTATTTCTATTATTATAGTAATTATATCCAATTGATGATGCAATAACTATAACAATCAATGCAATCAATGCAATTCTATATTTTTTAGCTAAAATTAAAACTTTATTTGGTTTTCTCTTTCTTGTACTGCTAGCTTCGGACATTCCCCTAGGAAGTACTACCTCTTCTACTTTCCCTAAAACAAAATCAAGAACTAGTGCAAGTATACATGCTGGAATTGCACCTGCTAAAATCATATTATTGCTAAGTGTTTGAATACCTGAGAATACCAAATATCCAAGGCCACCTGCTCCAACGAAAGCTGCTATGGTCATAAGTCCAACTGCTGTAACAGCAGAAATTCTTATTCCTGACATAATAACAGGCATAGCAAGTGGGAATCTTACTTTGAGTAAAATTTGACTTTTAGTTAAACCAAGTCCTTCTCCAGCTTCTATTATTGCTTCATCTATATTATTAAGGCCAGTAAACGTGTTTTTTATAATTGGTAGTAATGAATATACTACTACCATTACTATGGCAGGTTTACTTCCAATTCCAAATACGGGAATTAAAAATCCTAATAAGGCTATACTTGGGATAGACTGCATTACACTGGCTAATCCAAGTACGAATGTAGATATTTTTTTTCTTCCTACAATGAATATACCTAATGGTACTCCTATTATTATAGAAATTGCCACTGCTAATAGTGTCAATTCAATATGTTGCAAAAGAAGATCACCTATTTGACCTTTTCTATCTATTACAAAGCTTATAAAGCTATTTATACTACCCATTATATATTCACTTCCTTGCTTATAAACTGATTACTTAGTACTGATAGTAAACTACTTTTAGTAATAAGCCCTACTAGTTTAAAGTTTTTATCAACCACAGGTATATAACTAATATTTTCCTTTTCTATCTTAGCTATTACATCTACAATTGAATCATCTTCAGAAGCTGTAATAATATCTTTTTTCATTATTTCTTTCAATTTCATTTTTTTATCATCACTATGTCTAAGTTCCCTTAATGTAATTATTCCATTAAGTTTATTTTCCTTATCTACTATTAATACACTATCCACTAAATTTGTTTTCATAATCTCAGTTGCTTGAAGAATTGTTCTCTCTTCACTTGCTTTTATTGGATTTTTTATCATTATGTCTTTTGCTTTTATAAACTCTGGCTGATTCCATATTCTATCTTCACCTATGAAATTTTTAACAAAGTCATTAGCTGGCGTTTTTAATATGTTTTCAGGAGTGTCAAATTGAACTATCTGTCCCTCTTCAATAAAACAAATCTTATCAGCCAGCTTTAAAGCTTCATCCATATCATGAGTTACAAACACTATTGTCTTTTTCAAATTCTGCTGTATATTAAATACTGCATCTTGAAGTTGATTCCTAGTTATTGGATCCAATGCACTAAAAGGTTCGTCTAATAATATTATTTCAGGATCCATTGCAAAAGCTCTTGCAATTCCAACCCTTTGCTGTTGACCACCACTTAACTGATTTGGATACTTATCCATATATTCCTCTGGCTCCATATCTACCATCTTCAATAATTCTAAAGTTCTAGCTGATATCTTTTGGGAATCCATTTTTTCAACAGACGGTATTAGTTCTATATTTTCTTTAACAGTAAAATGTGGTAAAAGACCTGTTTGTTGTATAACATATCCCATATTTCTTCTAAGTTTTATCTTGTCTTCATTTTCAATGTTTTTACCATCAATTAAAATTTCACCGGAACTTGCTGTAATTAACTTGTTTATAAGTTTTAATGTGGTTGTTTTCCCACATCCACTTGGTCCTATTAATACTACAAGTTCACCTTTTTCTATATTTAAATTAATATCCTTTAGTAGTGTCTTGCCACCGGCTACCACTTTACTAACATTTTTGAACTCTATCATAAACTTCACTCCTTCTGATACAAGTAACAACTTTATTATAACACAAAGTTGTTACTTGGTAAAGAATGTAGTACTTTATGTTACAATTTACACATTAGTTTTAAATTGTATATTATTGTAAAATATATAGTTTCCATGGTTCTTCTTAGTAATTATTATTTGCAAAAATACCCGCATTATTCACGGCAATCTAGTATGGTAGAATGCAAAAAAATAAACGCCAGTAAAATTTACTGGCGTATAACTAACTTTAAATATTGGTTTTCTTTGACATGTGAAAAACAACTAATCAGTATATTGTTTCCTTTTACTTACTATATACTACTCTTCATCGGCTTTTACAGAAAGAAAATCTTTAACTCTATAATAACTCTCCTCGTCACCAATTGAAATATATATATCTCCACTTTGAAAAACTGCATATGGCCCTGGAGAAAGCATTAATTTTCCATTACGCCTTATACCTATAATAGTTGCTTTGGTACTTTGCCAAAAATTTGTTTCAGAAACAGTTTTACCTATAACTTTGCACCCATCCCCTATTTCAAATTCATAAGGCATGAACGGGTTACTCTTGTTAAATCTATTTGTGTAATCCATCAAGTTATTTATTTCTTCATCAAGATTTTTTTCTATATTACTCCTTTGATTCATTAAATTAATTATACTTTTTTTCATTGAATTAATAGATTGTATATCCTTAAATTTATCCACGAACTTCAAGCAATTATCAACAGATTTAATTACAATTCCACTTCCTTTTGTTACTTCTACTATATCCATTTCATTTAGTAACAGCATAGCCTTCCTGATAGTTTCTGGCGATACATTATAGTGACTTGAAAGAACTGAACGTCCATATAATTTCTGGTCAAGGGAAAAGTCACCCTGAATTATCCTATTAGCAATATCAATTGCTATCTTCTGATAAATTGGTTTTTCTCTAGATTCACTAAGCATTTAGACACACAAGAGCTAATTTTAGCTTTTTGTGTTTCCCTCCCTCGCTGATTTATATTTCTTATCAACCTCAGTATAGAATATTATCAATTAAGTGTAAATAACTAGTTTCTGTTATTTGCCATATAATTTAAAGTTTGATGTTATAATATTAAATAACAGTATGAATTTATAAATTTGGAGGTAATGATATTATGGAAAGTATAAAATATATAGCTTATGTGGGAACTTACACTTATGGTGATAGTAAAGGTATTTATAAATTTACTCTTAATGAAACTGAACATAAAATTGAAGATATAAATCTAGCTATTGCGGCTAGTTTTCCTACTTATTTAGCAATAAGTAAAAATAATAAGCATCTCTATTCTGTTGTAAAAGACGATGATAATGGTGGCCTTGCAGCCTTTGAAATAGATGCTTCCAATCATGAACTTAAACCTTTAAATATTAAACTTACTTCTGGAAAGTCACCCTGTCATGTTATTTTAAATGATGAAAATGATTATGTTTTTTCTGCAAATTATCACAAAGCAGAACTTATCTCTTATCCATTATCTCCTGATGGAAATCTTCTAGATGCTTCGGATAAGATAACTCACAAAGGATTTGGCCCTAATAAATTAAGACAGGATGCTGCTCACATCCACTTTGTAGATTTTACACCAGATAAAAAATATTTATACACAATAGATTTAGGCTTAGATAAGTTATCTGTATATAAATTCAAAGATGGAAAAATCAAAGAGGATATAGATAAAGGTTTGTATCTTAAGCCAGGATCAGGTCCAAGGCATATGGCTTTTCATCCAAATGGTAATTTTTCATATATTATCACTGAACTCAGTTCAGAAATAATAACCTTAGAATATAACAAAATTACCTGTTCTTTTAAGGAAATACAATACATATCCTCACTTCCTTCAGATTGCTTAGTTCAAAGTGGCGGAGGTGCAGTGCATTTATCTTCTGATGGAAACTTTTTATATGCTTCCAATCGTGGTTATGATAGTATAACAGTTTTTAAAATAGATACTATTTCAGGGAAACTTGAATTTTTGTGCAATACAAAACTTAAAGGAAAGAGTCCCCGTGATTTTTCACTATCACCTTCTGGTAACTCTTTGCTTGTGGTAAACCAAGACAGTAACAATCTAGAATTATATTCAGTTGATAAAACAACAGGAAAGTTAACCGATTTAAACATATCTGAGTATATCCCAAATCCTGTTTGCATTAAATTTTTAGACTAAGGCATCACAAAATCTTCCACTATTAATAAAAAATAGACTAGCTTATTAGCTAGTCGTTTTTTTAAAATCATTAATTTTTGATTTTTCCAATGATTGATCAAGAGTGTGCCAAGCAAGTACTGCACACTTAACTCTAGCAGGCATATTGGATATGTTTTTAAGTGCCAATGCATCTTCTAGTATCTCTAGCTCTTTCTCATCAGTTATTTCCCTTTTAATCATACCTAAAAAGGTCTCTAAAATATGTTTTGCTTCCTCTACTGACTTTCCTTTTATTAAATCTATCATTATTGAAGTAGACGCTTGAGATATGGCACATCCAACCCCCGTAAATCCAGCATCTTCTATTATTCCATTCTCTATCTTTAATTCTAATTCTATTTCATCCCCACAACTTGGGTTATGCCCTTGTTCTACCACATCGGCTCCCATAACATGCCTCTTATTATGTTTTGATGAGTTGTGCTCAGTTATAATTTCTGAATATAAGTTATTTAGATCCATATCCTAACCACTTCCTTGTGTTTTTTAATGCTTCTGCTAATGCATCTATATCTTCTTTAGTATTGTATATATAAAAACTTGCTCTACATGTTGCATTTATCTTCATATGTCTCATAAGTGGATTAGCACAATGATGTCCTGCTCTTATGGCAATTCCATAAGAATCCAATATAGTTGAAACATCATGTGGATGTACTTCATCAACATTAAAGGATAATACTCCTGCCTTTTTGTCTATATCTTTTGTTCCATAAATAGTAACATGAGGTATTTCACTTAACTTTTCTATAGCATAACTTACAAGTTCCTTTTCATGCTCTTCTACATTTTGCATACCTACTTCATTTAAATACTTAATGGCTGCTGTTAGTCCTACTGCTCCGCCAACATTTTGTGTTCCGCCTTCAAATTTAAATGGCACTTCAGCAAAGGTTGCTTCCTGTTCCCATACATATTCAATCATATCTCCTCCGAACATAAATGGAGGCATTTTTTCTAAAAGTTTTTCCTTACCATACACTACACCTATACCCATTGGTGAAAGCATTTTATGACCGGAGAACACAACAAAATCCGCATCAAGATCTTTAACGTTCACCTTCATATGTGGTATACTTTGCGCGCCATCCAAAATTGCTATAGCACCAACACTATGTGCTTTTTCAATTATTTTTTTAACTGGATTTATTGTTCCAAGCACATTTGATACATGTGTAACGGACACAATTTTAGTTTTTTCTGTTATTTTGTTCTCTATCTCATCATCTGATATTATTCCATCCTCATTAAGATACATATATTTAAGCACCGCACCTCTTGCCTTAGCAACTTGTTGCCATGGAACTAGGTTAGAGTGATGCTCTGCGATGGATATAACTATCTCATCACCTTCGCTAATAAAATTCATTCCATATGAATACGCTAGTAAATTAAAACCTTCCGTTGCGTTTTTCACAAATACTATTTCTTTGCTTTTATCTGCACCAATAAAGTCCTTTACAACTTCTCTTGCATTTTCATACATTTCAGTTGCTTTAACACTTAGATAATAAGCCCCTCTATGTGGGTTAGCATTGAATAGATTATAATAATCATTTACTGCTTTAATTACAGACGCTGGCTTCTGCGTTGTTGCTGCACTATCTAAATACGCAAGTCTGTGACCATTCACCTGCTGGTTTATTGCAGGGAAATCTATAACATATTTATTATTCATTTATTAGCTTCCTCCTAATATATTCATAAATTTCTTCTTTTGCAGTTTTTTCAGGTATCATGTCAATAATAGGTCCTATAGAAGCTTCTATTATAAGCTTTTTCGCTTCCTTTTCAGTAAAACCTCGTGTCATAAGATAAAAAAGTTTATTTTCATCTATTTTTCCTGCACTTGCAGCATGTTGTCCCTCAACATCATCTTCAGTACATAAAAGTACTGGTACTGAACGATTTCTTACCTTTGGACTTAACAATACTGTATATTCAACTTCTTTACCTTTAGATTTAGAAGCTCCTTTTTTAAAATCAAGAGTCCCTTTAAATATTTTTTTACTATTATCCATCAAAGCACCTCTTGCTTCAATTGAACTTTTGGTTTCTTTGCCATAATGATTTATAAGATAATTTATATCTATATTTCTTTCTTTATCACCAATGTAAACATTATGCATGTTTGCTACACTCTTATATCCTTCTAAATCCGTTCTAAAATTAGTTATACTATCCTTTGCTCCAAGTTCGATAAGAACATAATTTATAGTTCCACCTTCTTCAACCTTTGCAATATTTGCATCTAGATGAGTACTTTCACCTGAAAGAGTCTGGATTTTAACAATATTTACAGTAGCACCTTTTTTACAATATATTCTAGTAAACCCATTGTGAAAAAACTGAAGGTTATCCTTAGAGTTATATCTAACTACTACGGTTATCTCGCTACCTTGTTCAGCAATTATTATATTATCATCAACCACAACATTGTTTTCAGCATCAAAGTCATAATTTATAATTACTGGAACTTCGAACTTCTTGTGAGGTGCAGTTTCTATAAAAAACCCAGAATTATAACTATTTTTAACCTGATCAGTTAATTCTTTTCCTACACCATCATAATCCATAGCATGAAGTAATCTAAGCGAATTAGAATTTTTTTTATCCATGCTAATTACACTTAAACCTTCTTGACTGTTATCTTTAATAATATCAAGTTTATATGGCTTTACCTCTGGAATGGTGCTATCTAAAGATATATTGTTTACTCCAAGCCATCTCCAGGTTCTCACTGGAATGTTATTTATATTTTTTAATGCATTTTCACTCATTTTCTCCACCCCTACCCTATGCTTCCTTCAAGTTCTAACCTAATAAGATTGTTCATTTCCACTGCATACTCTAGTGGAAGTTCCTTGGCAATTGGTTCAGCAAAACCTCTTACGATCATTGCCTTAGCTTCCTCTTCACTTATACCTCTAGTCATAAGATAAAAAATAGACTCATCGCTTATTCTTCCTATCTTAGCTTCATGACCAATATCAACTTCATCATTTTGTATATCAAGTACAGGAATTGTATCTGAACGAGAAATATCATCAAGCATTAAAGATTCACAAGATATAGACGATTTTGTATGATGTGCATTAGGCATTACCTTAACTGCCCCTCTATATACTGCAGTGCCCCCACTTTTTGATATGGACTTAGTATGTACAGTTGAGGATGTATATGGTGCTGCATGAACTACTTTTGTTCCAGTATC
This sequence comes from Clostridium akagii DSM 12554, assembly GCF_000686725.1. Taxonomy (GTDB): domain Bacteria; phylum Bacillota; class Clostridia; order Clostridiales; family Clostridiaceae; genus Clostridium_I; species Clostridium_I akagii. Next base: position 163,672 of record NZ_JMLK01000008.1, read on the forward strand.
AAGATGTTGTCCTTTTCCAGCAAAAGTTATACCTGTGAATTCTGCTTTTGAACCCTCACCTTTTAATATACTCATAGGATAAAGCATTGATATCTTAGACCCAAAAGATCCTGAAATCCATTCAATGGAACCATTTTTTTCAACTAATGCTCTTTTAGTATTTAAATTAAGCATATTTTTAGACCAGTTTTCTATTGTGGAATATCTTAATGTAGCTCCTTCTTTAACAAAGAGCTCTACACATCCAGCATGTAAATTTGTAACATTATATTTTGGTGCGGAACATCCTTCTATAAAATGAAGTTTAGCTCCTTTTTCTACAATTATAAGTGTATGTTCAAATTGACCTGCCCCAGGTGAATTTAATCTAAAATATGATTGAAGTGGTATTTCCACATCAACACCTTCTGGAACGTAGACGAATGAACCGCCTGACCAAACTGCCCCATGAAGTGCTACAAATTTATGATCCTCAGGAGGTACAAGCTTCATGAAATACTGTTTTACAATATCTTCATACTCATTGATTGCTGTTTCCATATCCGTATAAACAACGCCTTGCTTTACAAGCTCTTCTTTAATACTGTGATATACGACTTCAGAATCATACTGAGCTCCAACTCCAGCTAGTGATTCTCTCTCTGCCTTTGGAATACCGAGTTTTTCAAAAGTATCCTTGATATCATCAGGTACTTGATTCCAATCGCCCTTCATATCAGTTTTAGGTTTAACATAGGTAACTATATTATCCATATCAAGTTCAGCCAGCGATGGACCCCAAGTTGGTAGCTCTGTTTTATTATATACTTCAAGAGATTTAAGCCTTAAATCCCTCATCCATTCTGGTTCATTTTTTCTTTTTGAAATATCCAATATTATTTCTCTTGTTAAACCTTTTTGTGACTTATAACTAAAATTATCTTTATTTTTAATATCATAAATTCCTCTATCAGAATCTTCTACTACAGTCTTTTTCTTTTCCACAACTAAAGCCCCCTTATGAATTTATCGCTATGTCTTTAAATTCAGCGAATCCATATTTATTTACTTCTTCAACTAAGGAAGCATCTCCAGTTTTTACAATTTTGCCGTCTAATACTATATGAACAAAATCAGGCTTCAAATCCTCTAATATTTTTGTATTATGGGTTATAATAAGCACTGCATTTTCTGGATTTTTAAATTTATTTACACCGCTTGAAACTATTTTAACAGCATCCACATCAAGTCCTGAATCTGTTTCGTCAAGTATAGCAAGTTTGGGATTTAACATCATCATTTGAATTATTTCATTTTTTTTCTTTTCTCCACCTGAAAAACCTACATTTAAATACCTTGTAGCATAACTTTCATCAAACTGTAAAAGTTCTAGTTTCTCTTTAAGTTCTTTTCTAAATGCCATAAGCTTTAAAGGCTTTCCAGTAGCTGCAGATCTTGCACTTCTTAAGAGTCCTTCTACAGTTATTCCAGGAACTTCTTCTGGTGACTGGAAAGATAGAAACAATCCTTTTCTAGCTCTCTCATCTGTTTTTAAATCCGTGATTTTTTCACCTTCAAAGTATATATCTCCACCAGTCACCTTATATTTAGGATGCCCCATTACCACATTAACCAAAGTAGATTTTCCGGCACCATTTGGTCCCATAATTACGTGTACCTCACCTTTGTTAACTGTTAAGCTAAGCCCTTTTAGTATTTCATTTCCTTCTGCTTCAGCATATATATCCTTTATTTCCAAAAGTTTCTTCATCATCGCACTCTCTCCTAAACCTTTTTTAATCCCGAGCATTTCACTCTGATATATTATATTTTATAGCTCATATTATTATTTGTCAATAATTATTATTTACAGTTTTAATTTTATATAGGTTACATAGGCATTTAAATGTAACTTATATAAAAAAAGGATAAGCATAGCCTCACTGGTTATGCTTATTCTCTATTATTTAAATTCAGGAATAATATTTTTAACTTCTTCACCTTGTAATACTTTTATTACACTTTCAGCACACATCATAGCCATGTTAAAACGTGTTTCTTCAGTTGCCGAACCTAAATGTGGAAGAAGGACTACATTTTCAAGATCTAAAAGTGGATTATCTTTTTTTATTGGCTCATTTTCAAATACATCTAAGCCCGCTGCCCTAATATCTCCATTTTTCAGTGCTCCAATAAGTGCCATTTCATTTACAGTTTGACCTCTGGATGCATTGATAAAAATCCCAGTGTCTTTCATAGTCTCAAATTCATGATGATCCATAAGTCTGTATGTCTCCTTTGTAAGAGGAGTCATTAAAACAACAAAATCAGATTTTTTCAAAATTGTTTCTAGTCCGGCATACTTAATGTCTAGTTTTTCTTCTACTTCTAGTTTTCTATGCCTGTTGTAATACATTACATTCATATCAAACCCAAGCCTTGCTCTCTTGGCAACAGCTTCACCAATTCTACCCATACCTATTATTCCCATAGTTTTATGGTGTACATCTATTCCAAATAATTCTTTTTCGTCGCTTGCTTTCCATTTATTTGCCCTAACATATCTGTCCATTTCAGCTACCCTTCTAGCTGTACTTAAAACTAGAGCAAAAATCAAATCCGCCACGGAGTCATCTAATATATTGGGTGTATTCGTTCCAATAATACCTTTTTCTTTCATAGCACTTATATCAAAGTTATCATATCCCACTGCCATATTACTTACCACTTTTAATTTGGGTGAGTTATTTAATAATTCTTTATCCACCTTTATTCCAGGAGTTATTATTAATCCATCTACATCCTTCATCTTTTCAATCAATACATCCCTAGGAATACTTTTTTCATTGTCCCACACTTCGCAATCACAATATTTACTAATATATTCTATTACCCTGTCACTGACACTTTTTGCGACAAAAACCTTTGATCTTCCCATATTTGTCATCCCCTTTTGTATGATTTTCTCTTATTAAATTATATCATTTCCATGTACAAAAAAGTATATAAAAAAATATCTTACAAGTCAAAGATTGTACTAAAATGCATTTGCATTAATCCATTATTGAAGATACTCTATATATGGAAGCAACTATTTTATAATCATTGAAAGGAGTAGTTTAATTTATGCATAATGATGAGGAAACTTTTGAAGTTGTAAAAAACATGAGAAAAGAAAGTTTATTAAAATCACAAAAATCAGATATAATAGGAAAAGAGATTTTTATTCCTACAGTGAATGGGGAAACTCGTGCTTTATTTTATAGATCTAAAAATATAAACACCATAACACCGGTGTTTTTTGACCTTCACGGTGGTGGTTTTATAAGAGGACTACCAGAAAATGATGATTATTTTTGCTCTGCAGTGAGCAATACCCTAGATATAACTGTTATTTCAATTGATTACAAACTTGCCCCTGAATATAAATGCCCAACAGATAAAAATGGTGTTTATGATGTTATAAGTTACGTAAGTTCTCACAGTGATGAGTTTGGAATAGATGCTAATAATATGGCAATTGGAGGGCATAGTGCTGGTGCAAATATTTCAACAGTAGTATGTATGATGGCAAAAAAAGAGAATAAATTCTCTTTTAAATGTGAAGTCCTCGATTATCCACCACTTGACCTATTTACAGCTGCTGAGAAAAAATTCTACATAGAAGGTGCCATTCCAGTTGAAACAGCCAACTTGTTTAACAGATGTTACACAACTGAAGCCTATGCTAAGAATCCGTATTGTTCACCAGTCTCTGCAACCAATGATGAGCTTAGAAATTTACCACCAGCAATAGTCATAACCGCTGAAATGGATTCTCTTAGATATGAAGGTGAAAATTATGCGCAAAAATTAGTAAAAGCTGGGGTTGAAACAACTGCAAAACGATTTTATGGGGTAAGACATGGCTTTACAATTGCCCATCCAGAGTTAGCTCAAAGTAAAGAAGCCTACAAAATGATTATAGATGGACTTAGAAAATATTTATTAAAATGAGAAAAACAACATTATTCAGTGACAAGTTAAAAGGAGGTTTTCTCCTTAACTTGCCACTTTTTTCTAAAAGTTTTTAACAAGGTTTCCCATTTCAATAGCAGAAACTGCAGCATCATATCCCTTATTCCCTGACTTAGTTCCTGCTCTTTCGATTGCTTGTTCAATAGAATCCGTAGTTAAAACTCCAAATATAACCGGTTTTCCAGAATTCAGCCCTACATTTGCCACCCCTTTAGAAACCTCTGAACTGACAAAATCAAAATGTGGAGTTGATCCCTTTATAACTGCACCTAAACATATTATTACGTCGTATTTATCTGAACTCGCCATTTTATTGGCTATAAGAGGTATTTCAAATGCACCAGGAACCCACGCAACTTCAATTTCCTCTTCCTTTACTCCATGTCTTTTTAAACCATCAAGTGCACCGGACAAAAGCTTTGATACTATAAATTCATTAAACCTTCCCACAACTATACCAAATCTTAATCCATCAGCAACTAATTTTCCTTCATAAATCTTCATTTTTATTCCTCCAATATATATTTTTATTGTTTTAATAATTTAATAATTTAATAATTTAATAAATGACCTAGTTTACTTTTTTTTGTTTTCAAATAGAATTCATTATTTTTATTATAATCAATTTGTAGCGATACCCTCTCCACTATGTTTATTCCTAGGGCAGTTAGTTTCTCAATTTTATCAGGATTATTGGTCATGAGTTTTACCTTTGTCACTCCCAAATCATTAAGCATATCAGCTGCTATATTGTACTCTCTTAAATCTGCTTTAAATCCCAAGGACAAGTTTGCCTCTACGGTATCCATGCCTTCATCTTGAAGGGCGTAAGCTTTAAGCTTGTTTATAAGACCAATACCTCTACCTTCCTGCCTCATATACAATAAAACTCCAGTACCTTCTTTACCTATTCTTTTCATTGCAGCTTCATATTGCTCTCCACAATCGCATCTTTTAGATCCCAGTGCATCGCCTGTAAGACATTCTGAGTGGACTCTCACCATAATGGGTTCATCTTTCTCAATGCTACCCATTACAAGAGCCACATGATGTTCTCCATTTATCTTATTTACATATCCATATATTTTGAAATCACCATACTTTGTAGGTAGTTTAGTACAAACAACTCTCTCCACTAAATTCTCATGTTTCCTTCTATATTGAATAATATCTGCAACAGTTATGATTTTTAAATCGTGTTCTTTTGCATATATAAATAGATCTGGAACTCTTGCCATGGTGCCATCTTCCTTCATTATTTCGCATATAACTCCTGCACCCTTTAGTCCTGCAAGTTTAGCCAAATCAACGGAGGCCTCAGTGTGACCTATTCTTTTTAGAACTCCTCCTTCTAGTGCCTTTAATGGAAATATATGTCCTGGTCTTCTAAAATCCTCTGGTTTTGCGCCTGTTTCTATAACCTTTTGAATAGTTAGAGCTCTTTCAAATGCAGATATCCCGGTAGTTGTCTCTGCATAATCTATTGATTCCGTAAAAGCAGTTTCATGATTATCTGTGTTATTTGCTACCATAGGCTCTATATTTAGCCTTTCAAGTATTTCCCCGTCCATAGGCATACATATAAGGCCTCTTGCGTACTTTGCCATGAAGTTTATCGCTTCCCCTGTTACCTTTTCAGCGGCCATTATAAGGTCACCTTCATTTTCCCTATTCTCATCGTCTACTACAATTACCATTTTGCCTTCTTTTATATCTTGGATTGCTTCTTCAATTTTATTAAACATATTTTCCTCTCCTCCTATATAAATCCGTTTTCTGTTAAAAAATCAGAGTTTATTACATTTTGTTTTTTTTCTTCCGGCTCCTTTTGGATGCCCAGAAGTTTTTCTACATACTTGCCAATAACATCACACTCAATATTCATCTTATAGCCCAAGGATTTTTTTAAAAGTGTAGTTTCCTGTGAGGTATGTGGTATTATGGACACTTTAAAACAATCATGATCCACATATGCAACAGTTAAACTAACGCCATCCAAGGCTACCGATCCTTTTTCAACTACATATTTTAAGATTTTATCATTAGTACCTATTGTTATCCAAAAAGCATTGTCATCTTTTGCATAGCTAGTTATTATGCCGGTTCCATCAATATGCCCAGATACAATGTGACCACCTAATCTATCTCCTACTTTTACTGATCTTTCAAGATTTACTGTTTGACCTGTTTTTAGGTTACTAAGATTGCTTCTGCTCATGGTTTCTGCCATAACATCTGCCGTAAAGGAAGATGGGCGCAGTTCTTCAATTGTAAGGCAAACTCCATTTGTACTTATACTATCTCCAACCTTTGCTCCTTCAATAATACTTTTTCCTTTTACAGTTATTCGAGATGATTTTTTATTTGTTTCAATAACCTGAACTGTTCCTATCTCTTCAATTAATCCTGTAAACATTTTTACTCCTTTCCCTGTTTTTCCGAAATATATTTGTTGAATTCTTTATTTAAATCAGTACATTCCTTTTCTAAAACACCAGTTGTTACCTCAATCCCTTTTTCCTTAAGAATGTTTACACTTCTACCTGATACAATTGGATTTGGATCAATGCTACCAATTACCACTCTTTTTATTTTATTTTCAATAATTGCATTTACACAAGGTGGTGTTTTTCCATAATGACAACAGGGTTCTAAGGTAACGTATATAGTGCATCCTTCTGCACTTCCATTTAGGCTTCTAAATGCATTGACTTCTGCATGAGGTCCACCATAAAATTCGTGATACCCTTCCCCTATTACTTTCTCATCTTTAACAATTATTGCCCCAACCATAGGGTTAGGTTTTACCCTTTCGCTTCCATTTCTAGCTAGTTCTAATGCTCTTTTCATGAAAAATTCATCCATATCTTCACCCCTCAAAAAACTAAAATACCCTAGATATAAAAAGCTATACCCAGGGCACAATAAATTAACACTTAAATTAAAGTGTGATTTTTGAAAATAAAAGCTCTGAAATATAAAATTTCAGAGCTTTAAAATCAAAAATACAGCAATATAAATATCGCCAATTCTATCTTCTTTTATCCAGACTATACTGTCGGCTTCGGAATTTAACCGAATCTGCCAAAATGGCTCGCGGGCTTTACCGCCGATAGGGAATTTCACCCTGCCCCGAAGAGTTGTTATTAAATTATATCTCTAATTTACAACAATAATATAGGCTTGTCAAGTACCTTTATTATACATAACCTTTAAAAATTACATCGTTACCTACTATTCTGTGAGTTACCTTTTTTAGCACGATAGCATCTCTCATCTTTTCTATTCCTCTACCACCCACTGTGGTTATCGCAGATTTTCCGCCTACAATTTTTGGTGAAACTGCAGCATATACTACATTAACAACTCCACTATCAAAAGCAGAACCTAAAATGCTGCTTCCTCCTTCTATGTAGAGAGAGTCAATCCCTCTTTCACCTAAGGATCTAACTATATCTTTAAAATCAATATGCCCATTTTTTTCTTCTAGTTTTAATACATCTACTTTTCTATTTAAAAAATAGCTCTCGCGGTCCTCAGATATATGTTTTGAAGAAATAATCAAGGTTTTTGTATTTTTATCAACACTTAAAACATTAGAATCATCTGGTATATTTCCATATTTAGAAACAATCACTCTTAGTGGATTTGATATTTTATCTACCCTTAGTCTTGTTGTAAGCATAGGATTATCTATTTTTACTGTATTTTCACCAACCAATATTGAAGCCACTCTTTGTCTTAATTTGTGAACGAAATTTAGGCTTTCCTCGCTACTAATCCACTTTGAATCCCCAGTTCTAGTAGCAAGTTTTCCATCTAAGGTCATTGCCCATTTTGTAAATACAAATGGTGTACCTTTGGTTATAAAATGTATATAAATCTCATTTAACTCCTCACACTTCTCTTTTAAAAGACCAAGTTCTATTTCTATGCCTTTTCCCCTTAAAACACTTAGATTTTCGCCTTGAAATTTCGGATTAATTATGCCTACATTAATCTTTTTTATTCCTGCTTTCAGTATTAATTCCATACCACCTTTATCTAAGGATGGCTCCATGTTCAAATAAAGTTCTGCTCCATAAGTTTCTCCCTTAGCACTTCTAATTGCCACTATTTCTGCGTTTTCTGCTCCATAAGTTTTAAGATAACCTTCACCAATTATATTTTGTTCTTTTACTAATACCGCTCCAACTAGTGGACCTGGATTTACAAATCCTGATCCAAATTCAGCAAGGTGAATCACTCTATGCATATATTGTTCAGTCAAGTCTCATTACCACCTTAGTTTTCAGATTAAACATACAAAGTCCAAAATTTATATGTCATTTTTTAGATGCCTTATCTAGGCATCTTTCAAAATAGCTTCAATTTCATTTAGATTTCTTATACTAAAAATATTTTCATTTGCTCTTGAGTACATTTGTTTTGACATCAAAATCCCTTCTATTCCAAGAACTTTTGCTCCTTCAACATTTTTTTCGTTGTCATCAATAAAAATAGCCTCTTCTGGTTTTATCTTTAGCTCTTCAAGTGCTGTGGTAAACATTAATTTATTAGGCTTATTTACTCCTAATTTTGAAGACATGACAAATGATGAGAAATAACGTCTTAATCCTGCATTTCTAAATACTCGTTCTAATGATGGCCAAGTGTCAGATACTATTCCCAGCTTATAGTTCTCGCTTAGCTTTGGGATGATTTGGAACACTTCATTTGGAAATAAAAACTTCCGGTCATTATACACAGTATCCTTTGCTATTTCGAATATCTGCTGCTCCGTTAAATTTATACCTATCGGTTCTTCTGCTATAATTTTATAAAACTGAAGAAAGTGTTTAAATTCTTCTTCTTCCGTTAGAACAATTTTCTGCTCATCAAGATATTTGCTGGCCTTTTTAATAGCTTTTAATATTAAGATATAATTTGATATTTTAATATTCTTAACGTTTACAATATTATTAAAATTAGGTGGAATAAACCAGTTGCCCGTTCTTGGATGATTAAGTACACGACCAGAATCAAATAAAATTGCTTTTATTTTCATATTCACAAACCCCCATAGTATAGTTCATCTATTATTATCTCTTAGATTAACACAAAATGAGATTTTTGGATACATTTTCCTAAAATTATTTTTTATTTATTTACTAGATTTACGCATATATCATAGATTTTTTTCTTAAATTTTTTTATGCTCATGTAACCCCTAGTCATTGACATTTTATTGTTTCTCAATTATAATAACCTATTATATAATAAAATTAAAGCATTGAAGAGAATAAGTAAATTCTACTTAGCTTAAAAGAGAGTTATCGGTTGGTGAGAGATGCAAAGCGACGTTGAATTGAATACATCTTAGAGCAGCACTCCGAAAGGTAATCCCAATTAGGAAGTTGACGATTTTGCACACGTTATAGTGCTAGAGTATAAACAAAGTTCTTAATTTTGTCGTACTCGAAAAGGTAATTATCGTGAGATAATTACAAACCTAGGTGGTAACACGTGATTAATACTCCCGTCCTTTTAATTAAGGACGGGAGTTTTTTATTTATCCATCTAAAAGAAAATAGCAAATCAGCATTCTGTTATATTTCCTTTCAGATGCCTTATGCAAAAAAATACTGTAAGGAGGATTGTAAATTATGAAATCTATTGAAGATCAACTGAAAATTATATTGAAAGGAACAGAGGATATTATAGGTATGGAAGGCCTTAAGGAAAAGCTAGCAGAAAATAGACCTTTAACTATTAAATTAGGATTAGATCCAAGTGCGCCCGATATACATTTAGGTCACACCGTTGTACTTAGGAAGGTAAAAGCCTTACAGGATTTAGGCCATAATGTAGTACTAATAATTGGCGACTTCACCGGAATGATAGGGGATCCCACTGGTAAATCAAAAACGAGAAAATCACTTACCAAGGCTGATGTAATAACCAATGCCAACACCTATAAAGAACAAATTTTCAAAGTATTAGATAAAAATAAAACTCAGGTGAGATTTAATAGCCAGTGGCTATCAAAACTTACTATGGAAAATGCACTTAATCTAGCAGCTACAACCACCGTTGCTAGAATGCTTGAAAGAGATGATTTTAAAAACAGATACGAAAGCCAAACCCCTATATCAATTCACGAATTTTTTTATCCTCTGCTACAAGGATATGATTCAGTCGCAATTAAAGCTGACATTGAACTTGGTGGAACCGATCAAAGATTCAATGTGCTTATGGGGAGAACTCTTCAAAAAGAAAATGGACAAAATCCACAATCAACAATTTTCATGCCACTACTCGAAGGAATTGATGGTGTTAAAAAAATGAGCAAAAGCCTTGGAAATTACATTGGTATTAATGAAGATCCAAACACTATTTATGAAAAAACTATGGGTATTCCTGATAATATGATTATAAAATATTATGAACTTATAACAGATTTACATCCTGATGATATAAATATAATTAAGGAGCTTTTATCCAAAAGCACAACGAATCCAAGAGATATTAAGATGAATTTATCTAAGGAAATTGTGAAAATGTACTATGACCAAAATGCTTCAATTAAAGCTGAAGAAAGATTTAAAAGTATATTTCAAAAAAAGCAAATCCCCGATGATATAAATATACTATGCGTAAACAAAAGCAATTTTGATATTGCTGATGTTTTAGTGAAGAATAAAATCGTACCAAGCAAAAGTGAATTTAGGAGGCTTGCTAGCCAAGGTGCCCTTAGAATAAATGGCAATAAAATATTTAATATATTAGAAATTCCTGCATCTGAGAGAATGCTTATACAAATAGGTAAAAAAATTTTTGTTAAGATTAATTTAGTTTAATGTATTGTTTCAAAACCATATCCATTTTCCTTAAGATACTGTATAACTTCGGGTAGGGCTTGTACAGTATTTTTCTTTGGTCCTGCATCATGCATTAAAACTACTACTGAATCAGATGATGCTGATGCAGTATTCACTTTTAAATTATTCATTAGTACTGGAACTGGTGGATTGCTACCTTCTGCATCCCCTGTTTCATCATTCCAATCTACATATGTGTATCCCGCTTTTACTGCCGCATCTCTATATGGAACTAATCTATTTCCATGTCCAAAATAGCCACCTGGAAATCTCATAAGCTTTAAGCTATATTGATCGCCTAGTATGGATTTCAAAACTTGACCACATCTTTCCACATCATCAAGAAAATTTTGTGGTCCTTCTTTATAACTACTTGGATGACTATATGTATGATTTCCAACCACATTTCCTTCATTTACTTCTCTCTTAACAAGGTCCGCATTTCTTTCCGCATTTTGGCCAATTAAAAAAAATGTTGCTTTTATAGCATTTTGATTTAATATTTGTAATATAGATGTAGTATTCTCAGATGGACCATCATCAAACGTTAAATATGCGATTTTTTTACCATCTGTTCTCTTTGTTTTCCAAGGTGCAAATTCTCCTGGGGGCTGATTAAATGCATTTCGGGCCTTCTCTAAATCCAATTGTTTTGCTGCAAGTTTTCTATTTTCTTCAATTTTAACTAAATATTGTTTTTTAATTATCTCAGCATTCTTTATGCTTCTAATTCTATCTTGTTTCATAGCATTAATGCTATTTGCTTTAGATCTTTGGGCTACTATAAATACACCTGTTGTGCCTAGAACCACCATACATATAAATACAACCACACCTGTTATAAATATTTTTTTCCTTCTAATTCTGGATTTGTGCATATCCATTATTAACATAACTACATTTCAGCTCCCTTATATTATATATCTTACATTATAAGTTATATTTCATCAATATTTTTAAATTAGTACATATATATACTACAAGAAAGTCTTAACAATTAATAGTAAACAATTGTTAAGACTTTCTTAAGATTATATTTAGTTTATAAAATCATTGCTATTTTTTATGCTCTTTAGCTAGTTAATGATGGAATAATCTTATTCCCGAACAAGCCATTACCATTTTATATTCATTACATGCCTGAATTACCAAATCATCTCTTATTGATCCACCTGCCTGAACTATATATTTAACTCCGCTTTTAGCCGCTCTATCAATGTTATCTCTAAATGGGAAAAATGCATCTGAGCTCAAGGAAACTCCAGTAAGTTTAGAAAGCCACTCATCTTTTTCTTTTTTACTAAGTGTTTCTGGTATATTATTAAACACCCTAGCCCATCCTAATTTCTCCTGATCAGTTACATCATCCCTAAGATATTGATCAATTACATTATCTCTTTCAGGTATTTTGACTTCATCCTTAAAAGGTAAGTTTAGCACTGAAGGATGTTGTCTTAAAAACCAAATATCAGCTTTTGATGCTGCAAGCCTCACGCAATGAACTCTTGACTGCTGACCTGCGCCAACTCCAATTGCCTGACCATCCAATGCAAAACAAACAGAGTTTGATTGAGTATATTTTAAAGTAATGGTAGCAATAAGCAAATCACGTTTTGCTTCCTCCGTAATATATTTATCATCAGTTACAATATTTTTTAACAAGTCATCTTTTATAGCAATATTATCTCTTTTCTGCTGAAAAGTTATCCCATATATTTCTCTTTTCTCTATTTCCTCAGGTTCATAATTTAAATCCATCTTAATTACACAATAGTTACCTTTTTTCTTTGACATCAATATTTCTAATGCTTCTTCGCTATAACCAGGTGCTATTATTCCATCCGAAACAGATCTTTTTAATATTGTGGCTGTTGCCACATCAACAATATCACTAATTGCTACAAAATCCCCATAAGAAGACATTCTATCTGCTCCCCTAGCTCTTGCATAAGCTGTAGCTACAGGTGTTAATTCTATGTCTTCTACTCCATAGGCTTTTTTAAGCACACTACTAAGTGGTACGCCAACTGCTGCTCCAGCTGGACTAACATGTTTAAATGAAGCGGCTGAAGGAAGCCCCGTAGCTTCCTTTAGTTCTTTTACCAGTTGCCAAGAATTAAATGCATCCATGAAATTTATGTACCCGGGTTTGCCATTTAATATTTCAAATGGCAGCTCTCCTTTTTTATCATAAATTTTTGCAGGTATTTGATGTGGGTTACAACCATATTTTAAGGTCACTTCTTGATTTTTCATTTTAATTTCCCTCCAATAATAATTTTTAACGCAAAAAAGCCTGAGAAAATTTTTATAATTTACCCAGGCGGTCGATTTTCTTTAATCATGTTCCCCATGGTGAACTCCATTTCCGCCAGTTACATGATTACCTTTTCATTTTATTAGAATTATATTATATTGAAAATATAATGTCAAACAATCATAATTTCAACTATATTATTTCACTTCCCTTGTTATATTTTGTATTCGTTTTCATTTTTATATAATTATATATATACTTTTGTTAAAAGTATATATATAATTATATAAAGTATACTTTTATATTTTATTTATCTAACTATCATAATTCACAAGGAGGTATTTACATGAAGCTCAGAAAAAAAATTCCACTAGTTATAATAAGTTTAATTATTTCATCAATAGGAGTAATATGTGTTCTAGTTTATTTTCAGTTTTCTAATATTTTGCTCAGTCAAATGAAAAGTAATATGGCAACATCCTCAGCAGGTTATATGGAAACTCTAAATATTATGTCACAGAAACAACAGCTCGATGTTGCTAGGCTTGCTCAAAGTAAAGATATTATCGAATTGGCGCAAAAAAGAAAACTGCTAGGAACTTCGGAAGATTCGGATTTCCAAACTACGAGAAGTCAAAATAATGATAATATGAAAGCATATGTTACCAGCACAGATTTTATTGACCATACCTATTTAGTTGATAAAAATAATATGTTATATTCAGATAGTAATGTGATGTTAAGAGATCAGGATGTATCAAACACTAGTTATAATTCATCCGCTCAAAGCGGTAAGGCTATTATTGGACAAGTACATATATCACCTAATACTAGTTCCTTGGTTGTGGATTTTACAAGTCCCATAATTTATAAAAACGTTAACTTAGGTTATGTCGATTCTTCTGTGTATGCATTAAGCTTTGCTAAATATTTATCTGATATTAAAGTATCAAATTATAGTTCAAGCTATGCATATTTAACAGATAATAAAGGGCTAACCATATATGACCCTGATGCATCCAAAATAGGTAAACAAGTTGATATAAGTAAAATCAAAGAAGTAGTAAACAAATTGAAAAATGGCGCATCAGTAAAACCTCAATCCGTTGAGTATACTCTGAGTGGTGTGGATAAAATAGCTTATTATCAAATCATTCCTGGGACCAACTGGATATTAACTATATCGGTTGATAACTCTGAAGTAATGAGTCAAATTCATAAATCAATTTTATCAATCCTAGAATTAGCTTTATTAATTGCCTTAGTAGCCATTGGTATAGGCTTAATCTTATCCAAATCAATAACAAAGCCACTAAAAGATGTAACCTTTGCTGTTAACGAAACTTCCGAATTAAGTCTTGCTAGTAGTGAAAAAATCAAATCATTGATAAAACGTAAGGATGAAATTGGTGATATTGGAAGATCAATTTTTAAAATGCGAACCTCACTACGAAAAATTGTTGAAGATATAAAATCAGCATCAGCTAATATAAATGGTAATGCTGATTTTGTAAATATGCTTACTCATGAGCTAGAAAAATACACACAAGAAACATCTATGGAAATTCAATCAATATCCGCTGGTCTTGAGGAAACTGCTGCTGCTTCTGAGGAAATTTCTGCTGCTTCAAATGAAATGGAACAATCTGTTTTAGATGTTACAACTAGAGCCCAAGATGGTTCAAATGAAGCTGAGGATATTTCAAAAAGAGCTGAGTCCCTTAAAACTTCATCAATAAATTCAAGAGATAATACAAGGAATATTTATGATCAAGTTAAGATGGAACTTGAAAAATCAATATCCGCTTCAAAAAATGTTAATGAGATAAACAACCTCACTGCATCAATACTAGCAATTTCAGAACAAACTAATCTTTTAGCCCTTAATGCAGCTATAGAAGCTGCTAGAGCTGGTGATGCTGGAAAAGGGTTTGCTGTTGTTGCTGAAGAGGTACGAAAGTTAGCGGAAGAATCAGCTAAAGCTACTCAAAATATTCAGAGTGTGGTAAAAACAGTTATAACATCAGTAAATAGTTTAAGTATGAATTCAGGAAAGCTTCTAACCTTTATGGATGAAGACATAAATAATGATTATGATAAATTTATTGATATAGGAAATGAATACAGCAATGATGCAAAAATTGTTAAGGAGTTCATGTTGCATTTTAGTTCTATTTCTAAAGAATTAAATACATCTATATTCGGTATCGTTACCGCTATAGATGAAGTATCCCAAACCGTTAGCAGTGGTTCTTCTGGCATATCCAATATTTCTAATAAGACTTTAACCATAACGGAACGGCTTAAAGACATAAGTGAAAGTACAGGAGAGACTAAAGGGAACGCTGATAAGCTTCATGAATTAATTTCTAAGTTTAAACTTTAAATTAAATAATAAAATAAGCTACACAGAATGGGATAATCTCATTTTGTGTAGCTTATTTTATTATATTCAACGGAAAATCCTAATGCATAACGACCAAAATATTTGGTATACTACAACCCTTGTAGCCTTTAATGTATTTCATAGATGACTTTAGAGAATCAATATGCAACCAATATGGTATAATATATACAAAAACTTATTTGTCTTGGCTATTTTGTGCTATGCCTAACTAGTATCTAAAACTTTGAAAAGAGGTAATTTAATGAAGAGAATCATTATAATATTTACTGGAGGCACGATTTCCATGAAGACTGATGAAGAAAATAATAGTGCTGCAGTGCCTTCTATGAACGGAGAAGATATTTTGAAACTAACACCGGGAATTGAAACCATTGCCACCATTGACCTTTTTAATTTTGCAATGCTTCCTGGCCCCCATATTACTCCAGAAAAAATGCTTCAACTGTCAAATTTCATACAACATAAAATTAGTTTTGAAGGTTACGATGGAGTAGTAGTTACTCATGGTACCGATTCATTAGAGGAGACATCCTACCTTGTTGACTTACTATATAATGGTGAAAAGCCTATAATCTTTGTTGGTTCCATGAGAAATAGCTCCCAGCTGGGATGGGATGGACCGTCGAACCTTATTGACGCAGTGCGTACTGCTGCATCAGATGATTCTAAAAACAGAGGTGTCATGGTTGTAATGAATGGTGAAATTCACTCTGCGTCTCAAGTTACAAAGACAAATACCCATACTCTAGATACATTTAAAAGTTTGGATTTTGGTCCTATTGGTTCTATTGACAATAATAAAGTGTATTTTCATTTCAGTTACACCAAACGTGAATATATTGGTGCAAAAAAAATAAACTCCAATATAGACCTAATAAAATGTGGCTGCGGAATGGATGACCGCCTTTTAAAATTCTGTGTTGATTCTAAAACTAGTGGCATTATTATAGAAGGCATGGGAAGAGGCAACATCCCTCCAACCATGGTCCCTGGTATTGAATATGCCATAAATCAAAGCATACCTGTTATCTTGGTTTCAAGATGTTTAATGGGTAAAGTACTTGATGATTATGGTTATGAAGGAGCTGGGCGAGAACTTACAGACAAAGGTGTCATTTTAGGTGATAATCTTCCTGGACAAAAGGCTAGAGTCAAACTTATGGTTGCTTTAGGTTTCACCAGTAGCTTACGTGAAATAAAAAAGATTTTTGAGGAAGGTCATTATTAACACCCCCAAATGATAAGCATTACGTATATTTTTTAGGCTTATCTGCCTTCAAACCTCTACTTTAAATGTTTTTTCATTATTTCCATATACTTTATCAATATATAATAGTATGATGAAGTGTAGTAAAAAATAAATCATATGAGGTAAAATTAATGAGTGAATCGAATTTTAGAAATTTTGGTCTAAGCGACGAAATATTAGAATCAATAGAAAAACTAGGATATAAAAATCCATCAGAGGTTCAAGAAAAGGTTATACCATTGATTCTTAATTATAGAGATGTTATAGCAAAGTCCCAGACAGGTAGTGGTAAAACTGCAGCTTTTGCCATACCTATATGTGAAAAATTGGAATTAGAAGAAAATGATCCACAGGTATTAGTTCTTTCTCCTACCCGTGAATTATCACTTCAAATAAAACAAGATTTTTTAGACATAGGAAGATTTAAACGTTTAAGATGTGCTGCGATATTTGGTAAAGAACCTATACGTGATCAAATAAAAGCGCTTAAACAAAGGATTCACATTATAGCTGGTACGCCAGGAAGAATTTTGGATCACATAAGACGTAATACAATAAACTTAAAAAAAATAAAGTATTTAGTTATAGATGAAGCTGATGAAATGCTTAGTATGGGCTTTATAGATGAAGTTACAGCTATAATTAGAAATCTACCTAAGAATAGATTAACTCTACTTTTTTCTGCAACCATTTCACCTGAAATACTTCATTTATGTAATACATATATGCGTAATCCAGTTAATATCGAAATTAATGCAAAAAGTTCCGTAGCTGATCGAATTGAACAATTATATTATGAAGTAGAACGAGATGAAAAACCCGATTTATTAAACAAAATAATATACAGCAGCAGGCCTGAAAGCTCAATTATATTTTGTAGAACTAAAGATAATGTAGATGAACTTTATTTGAATATGAAAAAAACCGGATTCTCCTGTGATGAGCTTCACGGTGGAATGCTTCAAGTTGACAGAACTAAAGTAATCAATAGTTTTAAAAGAGGAGAATTTATGTTTTTAGTGGCAACCGATGTAGCTGCTAGAGGTCTTGATGTAGAAAACATAACCCATGTAATAAACTATGATATACCTATGGAAAAAGAAAGTTATGTTCATAGGATAGGACGAACCGGTCGTGCTGGAAAAAACGGTGTTGCCATAACCTTTGTTTCTCCTAGAGAATATAGATTTCTTCAAGAAATCGAAGAACATTTTGAGTTTGAAATTAAAAGAGGTGTTATTCCATCCATTGAAGAGGTTAAAGAAGGAAAATCGTTGTTCATTGAAAACCTTAAAGTTAAACCTGAGCTTAAAAAAGCTAAAAATAGTGAGTTAAACCAAGAAATCACAAAGATATATATAAGTGCTGGGAAAAAGAAAAAAATAAGACCAGGAGATATAGCTGGTACAATTTCAAGTATTGAGGGAATAAACCCGGATGATATTGGTATAATAGAAATTCAAGATACTTTTTCTTATGTTGATATACTTAATGGTAAAGGTGAAATGGTAATGGAAGCCTTAAAAAATAAAAGCATAAAAGGAAAAACAATAAGAGTCGCAAAGGCACAAAAATAAAAAGTGACAAATTTCAAGTTGCAAGTGATAAGTTAAAAGCCCTAATAATCGGAAGATATTTTCCAATTATTAGGGCTTTTTTATTTTTAGATTATTGTGCCGCAGCAGAAGATCCTCATTACTTTGTATCTTGTATCCGCTTCTCTACTATTCTTTTACCCAATAATGGCTACAATCTTTAGTTCTATCTAAAAATCCATATTCAATCAATGCTCTTCTTATCGTAGCATAATCCTCATATATCCTTTTTAACACAAGATTAATATCCTTTTCAGAATAATCTTTTGAAGGTTTAAAGTTCTTAATTATTTCTCCAAGAACAATAATCTTCTTCTTCTCCTTAGAGGGATATTTCTTTATAGTGCCATTCTCATCCATATATATATTTATAACCTCAGCCTTCTCATCATCAGTTATATTAAATCTACTATCTAATGTTGTAGCTGTCTTGTGAGCATCACAAATTATTCCTTTATCAAGTTTACTTATTTTTTTATCAGTATTTTCTGATAACAATTCCATAATTGCCAAAAATAATTTAGCTTGTTTTTCTTTTTCCCTTAATTTGAAACGGTGGTTTCTTATAGTTGAGGTTGCAATGCCAAGTTGATTTGATATTTCTTTATCTGATATTCCTAAGGAAAACAATTTTATTAATTGATTTTGTGCTTCAGATATTCCGGTGAAAGTTGAATTCATATTTAACAAATATTGAAGCATTGAATTATGTTTCTCTTTAATGTGAATCTCCACAGTTTTTTTTGCTTCATAAAATACTGGTCCTACTTGATATATTCTGCCTAGAGTAAAAGTTTCTCCACAAATTAGACATTGAAACTTTTCTGCATCCTGAATATATCCTTTTTTTATTTCTTCTTTACTCGCGTTCCAAAATTGCTCATTTGATTTTGACTCCATGTTATTCACTCACCCTTAGCTTTATCCTGTTCACGCCAATATTTTGAACCATTCCTTGTCCTAAATAATAATTTATTTTCTATCATGCCCCGTCTTAGAAGAAAATGATCTCCAAAAGTATGCCATTCTTCTATTATATCATTTACCTCTTTTTCTTTATAGTCTTTGCCTAATTCAAATTTGCTAGCCATGTATTTTAAAACTTCAACTTTAAAATTGGTTTTAGTAGGCCATGACCTTATCTTTCCATCTTTATCAAGAAACTTTTCTACATCCTTCATTATTAATCTGCCCCTTTATTATAATATGGTTAAGACTTATTATAATAATATTATATGGCAATGTAACTATTTTGTCTATTGGCATATAGACAAATATTTGTTTTGTCTATACGTCTGCTGGAAACATAATGTCAGTCTGTCTTCTTGCTTCTTCAATAATCCCTACACTTATAATTGATTGCTTAAAAGAATTAACCTTTGATTCCAATTTTCCACTATTAATTAATTCAATGAACTCTTTAGCTTCGTAATACATAGTTTCTTCTACTTGCATTACAGACAACTCTTCTATCTCTCCGCTTCTATAAATAATTTTAACTTGTTCTGGTTTATTTATTTTATCAATTATCATTGTGCCCTTTTCCCCTTGAATTTCACTGGGCAAATATGAGTTAGCAATCTTTGAATGAATAATAATTCCATCCATATCTTCATAGGATAAAATTAAACTTCCCTCACCATCTACTCCCGACGAAAGCTTTAATGAGGAAGCCTTTATATCCTTAGGTTTGCCAAAAAGTCTAACTAAAGGTTCTATACAATATATACCGATATCCATAATTGAACCATTCGAAAATTTAGGTTCAAAAGTATTTACTACTTTTCCTTCTTTATAAAAATCATATCTTGAAGAATACTGACAGTAGCTTGCAAAAAATCTTCTTATCTTTCCAAGTTTTTTTATATTATCTTCTATAACTTTAAAATTAGGTAAAAAGGTAGTTTTCATTGCATCCATTAGCAATACGTTATTAGATTTAGCAGCATCTATCATAGCATTTAACTCTTTAAGATTTGAAGCTATTGGCTTTTCACATAACACATGTTTTTTATTATTTAAGAATAGAATGGATTGCTGACTATGAAGTGAATTAGGGCTTGCTATATACACCGCATGGATATTATTACTTTTAGCCATCTCTTCTAAACTAGTAAATACGTTTTTCACTCCATATTTATCTGCAAAAGCCTTGGCTTTTTCCTCTGACCTAGAATAAACTGCATTTAGTTTAAAGTCTTCTATACTACTTGCACATTTTATAAATTCATCCGTTATCCAACTAGTTCCTATTACTCCTACATTAATCATATACTTCACTCCCAAAATTTTTATCTTTTTTAATGACAATTAAATGTTTTAACTTTTACATTTTCTTAATAATTAACTTTTTAATTGTTTATAAAATTCGCCTTTGAGTGCCACTAACTCATTATAGGTACCATATTCAACACAACTTCCATTTTTCATAACCACAATATGATCTGCATCTTTTATAGTAGAAAGTCTATGGGCCACAATAAAGGTAGTATGTCCCTCTATAAGGCTTTTCATTGCCTTTTGAACTTGTACTTCAGCTACGTTATCAAGTGCTGAAGTTGCTTCATCAAGAACTATTATTTTAGGATCACGAATCAATGCCCTTGCTATGGAAATACGCTGTTTCTGGCCACCGGACAAATTCCCACCATGCTCACCAATTTTAGTATCCACTCCATCTGGTAACTTTTTCATAACATCTTGAAGGTTAGCATATTGAATTATTTCTTGCAATCTCTCTTCACTAACAGAGTTTAATCCATAAGTTATATTTTCACGGATAGTACCTGAAAATAATATTGTATTCTGAGGCACCACAGCTATGTGCTCTCTATAACTTCTAAGATCAATATCAGACATTTCTATTCCATCCATTAGTAGTTTACCTTTTGTTGCCTTATTAAAACCAATGATCAAATTTAAAATGGTTGTTTTTCCTGCTCCAGATTCACCAACAAAGGCAATACATTCACCTTTTTTGACTTCCATTGTAAAATCTTTAAGTACAGGTTCATCACCTAGATTATATTTAAATTCAACATTTCGAAAAGAAAAAGCTCCATTAACGTCATTAACTTTCCTTTTATCTCTGTTATCTTCAATGTCATCCACAATTAGTATTTCTCCCACTGAATTGATTGACTCAACTCCTTTTACAAGTACTGGATATGTATTGATAACATTAGCAATCTGTCCCAAAATAGATGCAAAATAGCTCTGATATAAAACCACATCTCCTACAGTTATTCTTCCCATATAAGCCTGATATCCTGTAAAACCAAGACATATGACTTGAAAAATCTGAAAAGTTGCCCAGCTATAAGCTCCAAAAAGCCCGTTTATAATATCAAGATGATATCCTTTTTTTCTTACTCTTCCAAGTTGATTATCTATCTTTTTGATTTCAACCTTTTCTAGTCCATGAGCCCTTGTCAATGGAACCATTTCTACCATTTCTGCAACATTTGCCGACATTTCCTCTATTTCCTTACGGAATTCGGAGTTAGTTATCTTTATATTTTTACCAAATAGAGTTATAAATATAAGTGCAACAGGAAGTGTCATTAAAAAAAATATTGCTACTGTACGACTTTTGCTTACAGTGACAATCAGTGCAACCGCTATGTTAAATACGACAGGTAGAATTGTTACATAAACTTGCATAGACAAAAATTGTATTGCTTCCACATCTCTTAATACTTTTGATTGAAGTTTTCCTGACTGCAGTTCCTTGTGATATGAAATAGACAAAATTTGAAGTTTTTTAACTAAACCACTTCTAAGTTTTGCTTCTACATATCTTACTGGCTCACATAAAAACTTCATATGCAACATTTGGGTAGGTATATTTTGTAATATTACCACTACGGCCACTATTAGGTTTATCCACAATCCATTTATGTTATGCTTTGAACGATTACTGGCTATGTCAATGATATTAGCTGTTACAATTGGCAAAATCCATACTGGACTGTTCTTTAAAATAAAAAAGAATATAGATAAAATAAGTTTCCCCCAATTTCCTTTATACATATAAAGTAAGGTTATAAGTGGTTTGTTTTTATTCTGCTTATAACTTTTAAGTAAATTTTCAAAATCCTTATTGCCTTGTGATTCTTTATTCTTTTGTGATTTCAAATTAATTACCCCCGTCCCTTAAGAAAAATATAATGATTTTTATTTTATAACACGTGTTCGTAAATTATTAAAAAAATATTCATTTGTTATTTATTAATTGCCACTTCTAACTTTCTGCAAGATTTTCTTATTATAAACTCTGTATTTAATTTAGGTATTATAATCATTTCTTCTACATTTCCTTCAATAAGTTTAATTAAATTAGTGACAAGTAAAGTCATTATCTCCGTGAAATCTACTCTAAAAGTTGTAAGTGGCGGATTATAATAAGCACTAAGTATATGATCATCACTTCCAATAATTGAAATATCCTTGGGAATATTTAAACCTTTTTCAGTTATAGCCTTAATAGCACCAAAAGCTGTGCTATCATTTGCACTACATATAGCAGTTGGATTCTCACGTTTACTCTCGAGAATTTTTTCCATTGCTACATATCCACCATTTTCACTGAAATCTCCAAAAGTAACCCATTCATCAGGTATATCTAAATTATTCTTCTTAATTCCCTCTGTAAACCCTTTGTATTTTTCTAATCCAGAATTTTTATCTAAACTTCCATTTATAAAACCTATTTTTTTATGGTTTAAACTTATAAGATAATCAACAGCCTCAATAGCATTATCCTTAGACTCAAAATTAATTACTAATCTGTTTGCTTCTTTTCTTCCTTTTAAATTTCCATCCATCACACCAACAATAAATCCATCACCTATTAATTCTTCTACAAGTGGCTCATGATTTTTAGTACCTATGAAAATACCACCATTAACTCTCTTTTCATAAAATACTCTCTTTATCCTTCCTGCTTCAAGTTCATCCTTAGTATCATTTATAATATATGTTAGTACATGATATCCCTTAATAGATGCGCTTTCCACAACTCTTCCTAACATAAAATTACAATGGGCATCATTTGAAAATCCCTCAGGTGATATTATAAATAATCCTATTGTCTTTGTTTCTTTACCCTTAAGCCCTTGAGCTGATATGTCCGGATAATAATTGTACTGCTTAATAATTTTCATTACCTTTTCATATGTTTGTTTAGATACATCATCATAATTATTAATAACCTTACTAACTGTGCTTCTTGACACTCCTGCTAGCTTTGCTATCTTTGCACTATTAATTTTTCCATATATATCACTCAAAGTATTATCTCCCTTGCGAAATCGTGTTCTGTTATATTTTAATTTAATTTTCCCCTGCTGTCAATACATATATACTTATGTCTCTTATTGTCTATTTTTTATTAACATATTCAACAATTCCAAGTGATAAGTTTTTTGATAAATTGCCTAAAACTTTATCATTCTGCAGCCTGGCCCTGTCATTATTATTGGTTAAATAACCTGCCTCAACTAGAACACTTGGTGGCTTACTTAATCTAATCACTTTAAGCTTATCTTTCACTACTCCATCATTTTTCCAACCATCACTCGCAGTTGCATGCTTTAAAATTATATTAGCTAAACTAATTCTCTGAGAAGTCTGATATCCATTTTCATTATAATAATAAGTGCCAATTCCTTGATATTCACCCTGGTATCCATCCATACCGTTTACGTGAACTGACATGAATACATCTGGATTGATTTTGTTAACAAAATCAGCAATATCAGCTAATGCTTGTCCCTCATCTTTATCTCTTGTAAGAACTACTCCAACACCATTATATTCTAAATCACTCACCATAAGTTTTACTATTCTTAATGTTATATCCTTCTCATGAATACTACCAACACTTATGCCACTATCCATACCACCATGCCCTGGATTAAGTACCGCTTTATGTGTAAGCGGTTTTTTTACTTTACTAATTAAAATAATAACTTGGTTTTTGTCATTACCTTCATTTATATTTACAAAATTATTCTCTTTATAGTTTTTCTTTATTACTAAATTCTCTTTACCATTATCATTATTCAAATATATATCCGTTGAATTGCTATCACTAATTCCAGAATTAAGTATAAGTGATGAATTTTTGTCAAAACTTATCACTATAGCACTATCATCCTGTTTATAAGTTACATTTTTGTTTGTACTGGCAATATTTATTGTATACTTTTTAAATATATTATTTTGTTCCATGTATATATTTCCATCTTTATTCTTTGGTATTTTTACAGCTAGTTTATTATTATCTGTTAATAATTTGCTTGTGCTACTAGCTTTATTATTTTTTTTATTTGAATTAACCTCTATGCCTGAGACTATTAAGGCTAAAATTATTAACAAAATAAGTATTATAATTGATAATCGTAAAAAAAATTTTCTTCTGCTCTTTTCATCTAATATTAACCTCATTAATATATGCCTCCTTACACGGGTTTATTAACTTATTTTATTTTTATATTTTCATTATATTGTAACACAATTAAATGAAACTTTCCTTTATTTTAATGTAATATATTTAACCTATTTATGAATGTTTTGGAAACTAATTATGCCAATGAAAAAAAGTAGAAAATGTTTATAGATTTGTATAACAAATTTATAAATATTTTCTACTTTTAAAAGCTCCTTCATATTAACTTTTACAGTTACTTTCACAGCCTTCACAACTATTACAACTTGAATCAAATTTTTTCATAAAATCTTCAATAATAAATGAATTGTCTTCTATTAAAAATTCACCGTTTGCATCCTTATTGAACCTTATTTTATCATCATAAAATTCAATGTATAAAGGTACTATGTCCTTGCTTTCATCATTATATGAGCTGATCTTTAATCCAGGTTCAAAAATACTTAAAAGCCCTTTGGAACTAGTAACTTTGATTTTTCCCATTGATGTTACTAAGGATTTTACTTTTCCATCCCCATAAAAATTCAATGAATTATCATCACCATTAATTCCAATGGCATTCACATCATATGCCATAATATTTCCTATGGAGGTCTTTACTTTTAAAGGTTTTGAAGGTTCACATGATTTTAGTTTTCCATCTTCATAAAGTGATAATCCAATACGAATATCAGCTATTCCACAAGGCGTTTGTATATTAACTCTATCCGTTGGCCAGAATGTTAGACTTTTAACTTGTGCTGTTTCATAAAATTTAATCCCAATAATTTTTTTTGTAAATTTTGCAAATTCAAAATCAAAATTTAATTCTGTAGCTAACTCATATTCATTTTCTTCTGTCCAAAATGCTGTTATTTTACCGTTTAGTGGTAAAATACGTTTTATATTCCCATTTTCATAAAATGAAATAAATTCAGCTGGAATCTCACCTACACTTGTCCTTACATTGGTTTGTTTATCTAATGATATAGTTCTAATATTGCCGTCCTTATAAAATGATAAAGATTTTGTGTATTTACGTCTTGACCCATCATCTTCATACTGTGGCACAAAGGTTCCAATACTAGTGGTCATTTCACAATACTTATCAAGTTTACATTCTTTTATATTGTTATCATTATAATATTCTATATCACTTATTCCTTTAATCAGTCCATATTTTGTGAAGATTTCCTTCATATGCTTACCTCCCCATGAAACTATACTCAGCTATAACTCACCACATACTTTATGAGAAACAGTTATCTTTACTTTATTTTTAACATTTGATTCAACATCAGCTTTTAAATTTTTTCTTTTTAACTCCATGTCAAGCCATTTGGGTTCATGAGAACAAATTATTTCTAGTTCATAAAATGGAGTATTGTTTAAAAATGGTAATAGCACCTGTTTAGACGAATAGTTTATATTACCTTCCTGGATTTTTTTTAAATCAATGCTAAAATAACCATCCTTACCATTACTAACTGGACAGGGCACCGCTTGTAGTTTAACATCGTCAGCAAATTCTAGCTCATCTTGTTTATATTCATTTTCAAGAACATAATCTAAAAACTCCTCAGGTTTTCCTTCTATTTCCCATATATTATATCCTATTTTTTCGAGAATTGTATATGGAATTCCTGTAACTTTATTTCCTATAAATATTCTGCAATCACCTAATGCTTCAATAGTACTTTGAATATTTTCACGAATTGATACTATACTCATACTCTCATCCATTTTTAGCAAGATTTCTTTAATTACTTTCCAATTTTCATTTTCCTTTGAATATACTTTAACTACACCGGATTCATTTAAAGATGTAGTCGCTCCATTAATGCCTAAAAATACTGCTATAGTCTTACCCATTAAATCTCCCTCCATTCTGCAAACTGTTTTTTAAACTAATAAATGTTCTATGCCATATTTAATTATATGTTTTATATTTTCTTCTTTTCTAATTAAACTTTTATAATCCTTTGAGAACAAATCTTCTCCTGTAAGTTCATATAACACCCTTACAAACCTGCTAAAATTACAATTTCCAGCTCTTTCACCAATGCCACTAATGGTACAATCCACATATTGAGCACCTGCATCAACTGCAGCCATTGAATTGGCCATGGCCATTCCAAAATCATTGTGCATATGAGCTTCTATCTGAATTGGAACCTCATTCATTATTTTTTTTATGTCATAAACTGTTTTGCGTGGACATAAAATCCCCACTGTATCAGCATATCTTACTCTTTTCACACCCATTTCAAAAACAAGTTTACATATCTCAATTAGAAAGTCCATATTCGCCCTTGATGCATCTTCAAGCCCCACTGTTATCTCATATTCCTTGCAAGTTGCATAAGTGATACATTTTGATAAATTATCAATAACCCATGATTTATCTTTTCCAAGTTTTGATTGAATTTGTATGTCTGATGAAGGCACTGATATGTGAATTATATCCACGCCGCAATCCATTGACTGCTGAATATCTTTGATGCTCATCCTGTTCCAAGAAGATATTTTACTTTTTAATCCTAATTTAACAATTTCCTTGATACTTTCTTTCTCATCTCCACCCATTGCAGGAATACCCGCCTCAATTTGGAAAATATCCATAGCATTAATTAGTTTAGCGATTTCAACTTTATCTTCTATACTAAATGCTATACCGGCTTTTTGTTCTCCATCTCTAAGTGTAGTATCTACTATCCTTGCATTCATTACTATCACTCTCCGCCTTCAATAAAAATTATTAAAGCCCTTACTCATTTCAATTAATTCATAATCTAAAATATTTCTCTTTAGCTTAATACTATTTACCCTTATTTCACTTAAAAAAGCCTCCATGTTTATAAAAGTATAATCTACATTAAGCTCCTTCAATTTAACCATAACTGCTTTTCTTCCAGAATGTTTTCCAATAAGCATTTTTCGTTCTTTCCCAATTTCTTTTGGTTCATAAGGTTCATAAGTTTTTGAATCTTTTGCTATTCCATCAACATGTATCCCTGATTCATATTTAAATATATCCTCTCCAAGTACTGGTTTCATATTATATATCGCTTCTCCTGTTAGCTCTGTATAGGCACCTGAGGCAGCTGGTAATAATTTCAAATTCCCATGTAGAATGCCTTTTTTTATTACCTTAAGCGCCACAATAATCTCCTCAAGTGGTGTATATCCATACTTTTCACCATTAAAAGTTGTAGTAATAAAATCCGCACCATCTACGCATGCTTCCATAGTAATTGCTGTGCCCATATAAAATTTATTATCAGCACAAATATCTACTTTTACTAAAAAATTTGTTTTTAAATCCATGATCAGACTAGTAAAGCTCTTCAAATTGTATTTACTTATATTTTTTATCCTTATGCATTTAATATTAAACATACTAAATATCTTATTGCTTTCATCTAAATATAATTCATCTAAATTCTCAATGTCTATTTCTAGCATCACTTTATTGTTTTTCAGCTTGCTAACACCCTTACAACTAAAATTCAAAATTTGATTATATTCAATAACAATATAATCAAATTTATATTTATTCAAACAAAATATATCCGAATCTTTATTCATCCTAAGCATATAATTTAAATCTTCTGGAAGTTCTTTCACGTTACTTGCAATATCACTGTTTATTTCTATTAAATCAACACCTAAGCCATAAAGTAGTTTTAAAAATTTCACTACCTTATAGCTATGAGGTGCTTGTATATCAATATTCATATGAATTAACGTTCTATCAATAATAAGTTTTTTACTCTCTTCTAATAAGATGGACATATAAAAATACCTCCAATTTGAAATTAGGCATCTTCAAAAAAATAACTAGTCAGTATGCTAGTCTATTTTCTTTCAGATGCCTTAACAATATTTAACCTTGCATCTCTTTTGCAGCTTTTTGAATTCCTTCATTTATACTGTCATACATTTGGATAACTCTAATTCCTTTTTTCTCTAATTTTTTTATAGGCTCTATCCCAGCTCTTAATGTAAGTACAGCATCACAGCCCTCAATAGTTTTTAGGATTTTCCCTATTTTGTCATCATGTTCATCACATTCCTCAGCTCCATCACAATACTTATCCACATCTCTTTTTTCTAAATATTTTACATTAACCCCATCATAAGAATATATGTGAAATTCATTCGAGTGTCCAAAATGTTGATCAATATTTATACCTGATTTAGATGAAATTGCAAATTTCAAAATCTTTGTTTTTTGTGTATCTTCATTTGTTTTTGTAGCTTTAGGCTCTATATCATTATAATCACTATTGCATCCAATATTTCTAAAATCTATGGAGCAATCTTGAGATAATGTTCCAATAGCATCTGCTCTGCATTGCTTACAGTGATACATTTGTTTTACATGTTTTTCACTTTCTTTTCTCATTTTCTTTAGTTCTTGATTACTTACCATAGGCAAGTTTTCAAATCCACTCCCTTTTACAGGAATCATCTGCATAATATTTGTTATATAAACTCCACATTCTTTAACCTTTTTAATTACATCTACAATATGCTCATCATTAATTCCTTTAATCATAACTGTATTTACTTTACATATTATTCCTTTGGAACATAAATATCTAAGACCAGTAAGCTGATTATTCATAAGTATTTCTGCTGCTTCTTCTCCAACATATTTTTTTCCTAAATAGTTTACTTCTTTATATACTTTTGCTCCAATCTTTATGTCCACTGCATTAATAGTAACTGTAATATGTGATACTCCTAGCTCCACCAATTGATTTGCATAAAATGGAAGCATCAAACCATTTGTAGATAAACAAAATGTAATATTAGGATCTTCTTTTTTAATTAATTCTATGGATTTTCTAACCTCATCAAAGTTTGCAAGTGCATCACCTGGTCCTGCTATACCTAAAACTGTTAAGTTTTTCATTTTACTCTTAACTTCTTTGAATTTTGCTAGAGCCTGCTCTGGAGTTAAAACTTCACTTGTAACACCAGGTCTACTTTCATTTAAGCAGTCATATTTTCTAACACAATAATTACAACTTATATTACACTTTGGTGCTACTGGTATATGCATTCTAGCAAATTGATGTGCATTGTCCCCATAACAAGGATGTGTACAGGTTTTATCCTCGTTTGTAATAATGTTCTTATTTTCAACGTTTAATTCCTCAGTGTTTTGCATAATTTCTATTTCCTCCTCTTCTGGTACAAAATAACTATCATAAGATTTTTTTCTAAAGTTATCCTCGTTATATTCTAGTATTGTATTTGCGATGCTATCTATTAAAAACGACGAGCCATTATATCCTGTAATAACTTGTCTTTGAGCTCCAACTCTATCATGAATAGGAAAACCAATTCTAACCATCTTTACTCCCATGCGTGCTGCCATTCTTCTACCGTCTGAATTACCAATAATCAGATTCACATCTAAGATTTTTGCATGTTTTTCTATGGTTTCAAAATCTGTATCATCAATTATGATAGCATCTTCTACCTGATTTTCTAATTCATGTTTTACGCTACTCTTCAATATTTTATTTTTTGTGCCTAAGGCAATAAGTTTTAATGTTATACCATTTTCTGCACAAATTTTTGTTACAGCGAGAACTAGTTCCGGTTCTCCATATAAAATTGCTTTTACCTCTCCATTATATTTATGGCTATCTATCATAGCATCTAAATATCTTCCACGTTCTGTTTTAAAACTATCTGGTACTGGTATTCCACTTATTTCTGATATTTGAGAAATAAACTCATCTGTATTTCTTATACCAATAGGTACTCCACATCTATATAGTGGTACCCCAAATGTATCTCTTAAATAAACTCCTGGCGATTCTTGATCTTCAAGTGTAACGCCCATTTCAATAGTTCCTAGGGCTCCACCCATACTTTCAATATCTTTTATTTTTGTGCCTCCATCTGGAATTCTTTTATATCCTTTTTCATGTGGTGCATCTAATGTATTTGATACATCAGGTAAAATTGTATACCCCACTCCAAAACAATCCAATATGCTTTTTATATTCCTTACATCTCCTGGATTTAAATTTGCACATATTATATTTATCTTTTTATCTTTCTCACATTTTACTGTAACCTGTTCCACTATTTTTCTTAATGCCCTATAGTACCCTTCTGTTTGAGTACCACTGTATCCTGGTGTTGGAACTGTTATTATTTTTATATTTTTCAAATTTTCATCTGTATTTTCATCGTAGAATTCTCCCACGATCCTGTTGATATCCTCACCAATTGTCTCAGCAAGACAAGTTGTCATTACCCCAATTGTAGTTGGAGTATACATCTTAATCATATTTTTTAGCCCTGTTTTTAAGTTTTTAGTACCACCATAAATAGTACCATTTTCTGTTAGCGAAGATGATGCTATATCAATTGGCTCATTATAATGAGTTGCCATATGTCTTCTAATATATGTGCTGCATCCTTGTGAGCCATGTAAAATTACCATATTTCCCTCTATGCCTTTAAATGCAAGCACTGCGCCCATAGGCATACACATTTTACACGGATTTACATCTAAATTTACATAACTTTTATTACTCATGAAAAACACCTCCTCATATTTTTATACATAATTCCATACAGGACTATTTACCGATGAATCTATTTCTCTTGCAAAATTCACCGCTCCAACAAAACCGCTAAGTGCATGCTTCCTCTCATGATTATGATCACAAAATGCAACTCCAAGTTTATAAGCTAACGGTCTCTCCTTTACTCCACCAACTAATATATCCGCACCTCCTTCTAGTATGAATTTTTCTAGTTCATATGGATTGGCATCATCCAAAATAACTGTTCCTTCATTAGTTATACTTCTGATAACTTCATAATCTTCCTTTTTGCCAGTTTGCGTTCCCACCATAACGGTCTCCATTCCTAAACTTTTAAACTGTCTTATCAATGATATTGCTTTAAACCCTCCCCCAACATAAATAGCTGCTCTTTTACCTTTTAATCTAGCAAGGTAATATAGCATCTCCTTTTCTATTTTCTTCTCTTCTAAAGCTATAAATTCTTTAGCTTTTCTTACTGCATCACCATCACCAATTGCATCAGCAATTTTTAATAGTGAATTTTTAGTATCTTCAATTCCGAAAAAGCTTATATTAATGCTAGGTATCCCATAAAGTTCTTCCATAGTACTAGCTAAATATCCCATGGATCCAGCACATTGAACAACATTAAGTTTTGCTCTAGGCGCTCTCATTATTTCCTCGCATTTTCCGTCTCCAGTAACCTTTGAAACAACATCAATTCCAAGTTTTTTTAAATAATTTGTTACTATCCAAATTTCCCCGGCTAAATTGAAATCCCCCAAAAGATTAACACCATTAATTATTTCTTCATTTTTTTTCTCACCCATTAAACTTATTATTGCATTACAAGCAGCCCTGTAACCTGTGGATTTGCTTCCTGCAAATCCTGAAGATTTCACTGGTATTACTCTTATTGAATGCTTTTCTTCAGCCATTTTGCATACTGCGTCTGTGTCATCTCCAATAACTCCGACAATACAAGTTGAATATACAAAAATTACTTTGGGATGATGTTTTATAGCAATTTCATCAATTGCAGCTGTTAATTTTTTTTCTCCTCCAAATATGACATCCATTTCCCCTAAATCTGTAGAAAAGCTGTTTCTGAATACCTGAGAGCCACTAGTTAAACTACCTCTAATATCCCAGGTATAACTTGAACATCCGATGGGCCCATGAACAAGATGATAAGCATCTGTTATTGGATTTAAAACAACTCTTGCACCACAGTATACGCAGGCTCTCTGACTTACTGCCCCAGATACACTTTCCTCATCACATTTTAAGGATGATTTTTTGGTTTTAGAATTGTAGCAAACAAAGTCTTCTCGCTGCTTTATGAGTTCCAATTTTTCGTTTTCCATAAATTCACCCCCAATTTTATTTATTACTAAATTATGTGTATTAAAATTTGATTCAGGACCACTGCTACGGTCCTGAATCATAAGGTCAATATTAAAAATTATCTAACTAATTCAAAGTCCTCATCAGTACAATCTCTTTCAATTCTATCAAGAAGCACATTGCTTATATTTTCAACTAGTCTTTTTCCACCTTCATAACCTACCACTGGGTTATAATAGAATCCAAATCTGTCCATTGTAAGAAATCCAAATCTAACAAAAGGGATATCTTCTGCTCTTGCTATAAACTTTCCATGAGTATTTCCTATAAGTAAATCAACACCATCATTTTTTATCCATTGTTGAAGTTCAAATAGATCACTGGCAGCCTTAGCGGTACCTTCTACTCCTGCTTTTTCTAGAAGTAATTTTATTTCAGTTTCAAATGATTCACCTGGAGTGCCTGTAATTACATACTTTGGAATCATACCTAATTCAAGCACAAATCTAGTTAATGATATAACTACATCTGGATCTCCAAATATTGCGACTTTTTTGCCATGAAAATATTGATAACTATCAAGCATCAAATCAACCAGTTGTCCTCTTTCATTTTCAATCTCTTCTGGCACTTCTTTACCTGTTTCTTTTGTTAATTCAACTAAAAATTCATCTGTAGCTTCTACTCCAATTGGTGTATATAATGTTTTAAATGGAATTTTACATTTCTTTTCTAAAACTGTAGCTCCATCCTCTGAAGCTGTTTTTCCAATAGCAAAGGTAAATTCAGAATTCCCTGAATCAATAATATCTGCAACCTTTGTACCACCTTTAGGGTACATTTCAAATTTCCCTGTCATTGGTGCATCAAGTACCCCATTTGTATCTGGATACATAATAAATGGAATATCCATTATACCCAAAAGCCTTTTTATTTCTTTCATATCAGCAGGCCCTACAAATCCTGGTATTATATTTATTTTGCCATTTTTCTCTCCACTATTTTTAGGAAGATAATTTACCATACCTTTAACCATATTGGAAAATCCAGTAACATGGGAACCAACATAACTTGGGGTATTAGCATGAATAATCACTTTACCTTCTGGTACCTCTGAAGTTGAGATATAAGTAGGAATATCATCACCAATAGTCTCTGATAAACATGTTGTATGAACTGCAATTATATCTGGGTTATATAATGTGAAAATATTTTTTACAGCTGTTTTAAAATTAGCTCCTCCACCAAATACACTTGCGCCTTCAGTAAAAGAACTAGTAGATGCCATAATTGGTTCTTTGAACATTCTTGTCAGTTGCATTCTATGAAATGCACAACATCCTTGTGATCCGTGACTATGTGGAAGACAATTATGAATTCCAAGAGCCGCATACATGGCACCGATAGGTTGACATGTTTTTGCTGGATTTATTTTTAATGCCTTTCTTTCTACAATTTTTTTTGGCGTTGCATCTAACATTATTCTTCACCTCCGACAACTTTTCCCTCTAGCATTGGTTCTGTTTTCCATGGTGGTGTTACATATTTCCATGCTGGAGTGTAAATACCAGCTTCAAGACCTCTTGCAAATATTAATGCTCCTCTAAATCCTGCATATGGTCCAGTGTAATCATATGAATGAAGTTGTTTTGATAAAACTCCCATTTTTTGTACCGAATATTTTTCTTTTATACCTGATAAGAACATGTCAGGATTTAATGATTTTATTAGTTCATCTATTTCATGGTGATTAAGGTCATCCACCATTATTGCATTTTCATTTAATGTTTTAACCATTCCACCATAATATGCTAGTGGAACTCCTTCACTTTTAAGAGCTTCATATCTTTCTGGCGTCATAGTTACACGGTATTTTTCTTCATCTTTTTGAACAGTTAATTGAGGAATATTTTTACTGTCCGCATCCAATTTAATGCTAGGAATAACTTCTCTACCTTCATAATCATCACGATGAGCAAACTCAAATCCTGCAACAATTGTTTCTATTCCAAAATCAGCCAGTAGCCTTTGATAGTGATCCGCTCTTGAACCTCCAACATAAAGCATTGCTTTTTTGCCTTCAAGTTTTTCTTTATAATAAGCAACTTCACCTTCAATTTCAGAAAGTTCTTCTGCTATAACTGTTTCAGTTCTTTCATAAATGTATGGATCATCAAAACATTTAGCTAAATCTCTTAAAGTTTCAATTGTTGATGTTACTCCAATGAAATTACCTTTTATCCATGGAATTCCGTATTTAGTTTCCATCATTTCAGCTATATAATTGATTGATCTATGGCACTGTACTACATTTACATCTGCAGTATGGGCATTTTGAATACTATCAAGATTTGCATCACCACTTAGAGTAGCAACCACATTGTAACCAATTTTTGTTAATATTCTGTCCATTTCCCATGCATCACCACCAATGTTGTATTCACCTAAGATGTTCACAGCGTACTTTTTATGTTCTTTATTAGTACCCTTACCGATGATATCTGAAAAAACAACATTATTTGCAATATGATGACCGGCTGATTGACTTACGCCTTTGTATCCTTCACAGTTAAATGCCATTACGTCAATTCCATAAAGAGCGGTGGCCTCTGCTGCAACGGCATTTATATCGTCACCTATAAGACCAACAGGACATGTTGCATAAATTCCAATAGCTTTTGGGTGGAATATTTCAACAGCTTCTTTTATTGCTAATGCTAATTTTTTTGTACCACCAAAAACTATATCTCTATCCTGCATATCAGTTGAAAAGGTATATTCAATAAAGTTTTGACCGCCCTTTTCTAGTTTTGCTTTATTTCTTCTTGTCCCCCAAGTGTAATAAGCACACCCTATTGGTCCATGAGTTATATGAAGCATATCCTTAATTGGACCCATAACAACGCCTTTACATCCTGCATAACAACAACCTCTGCTTGTAATTATTCCTGGAATAGTTCTTACATTCGCTTGAATAACAGGATTTGGTTCTTCTTCAGTTTTTACTACAATATGAGCTTTTCTATTTTTAAAGGTTTTGGCAGGATATTTTTCTAAAACCCTGTTTATAACTTTTTTCATATCTTTTTCCATATTTATTCATTCACCTCTTTTTATTTTATAGAGCTGCAGTCCCTGTTTCTGCGGTTCTTACTCTTACGACATCAGTTACGTTAGTCACGAAAATTTTACCGTCTCCAGGACTATTCGTTCTGTTAGCATCAATGATTGTATTAACTACCTTTTGTACATCCTCATCTTTTACTAGAACGGTCACCAATCTTTTAACAACAAGTCTATGAATTTCTGATATTTCTTCAATAGCAGTGTTACTAAATATAGTACCCTCTGATATTGCTTCGTCAATTACGGAAAAATCAACTTTTTTCTTTCCTCGACCAAGTACTTTTCTACAAGTTAAAGAGGAAAATCCCTCTTTAAGAAGGGCATTCTTTGTCTTACTAATCATATTCATTCTAATTATTGCAGTAACTTCTTTCATAATTAACCCCTCCTACCTATAGTTCACTTGAACCTGAGCTTATTGTATATGCTTCTTCTACTGATGTTACAAATATTTTTCCATCCCCAAAAGCACCTTTTTCTCCCGTTTTAGCATTTCTCATTATGATGCTTATAACATCATCCTTATCTTCATCTTTTACAACAAGCATAAGCATTTCTTTAGAAATCTCATCATAATGTACATCCCCAACTTTTACGCCTCTTTGTTTACCTCTACCTACTACATCATATTTTGTAACTGCTGGAAAACCTGCATCACAGAGTTCTGAAAGTACTATGCCAACTTTTTCAGGTCTAATAATAGATTTTATCATTAACATTAAAATAACCTCCCAAGGTTTATTACTTTTGATTTTTTTACCATAATTATTTTTTATATATCAGCAAGACCAAACTCCATTAATATCTCTTCTAATCTTTCTTGTGCCATTGGTTTTGGAATTACAAACATTTTATTTTCATCAATTGCTTTAGCAAGGTTTCTATATTGCTGAGCTTGAGGCTGATCTGGATCAAATTCTATTACTGTTTGTTTGTGTATTTCAGCTCTTTGAACCATGTTGTCACGTGGTACAAAATAAATAAGTTGACTTCCAAGTTCTTCAGCAAATGCTTTTAAAAGATCTATTTCTTTATCAACATTTCTACTGTTACAAATGATGCCGCCTAATCTAATACCACTGCTGTTCGCATATTTAAGTACACCTTTTGCAATATTGTTTGCAGCATATAATGCCATCATTTCACCACTAGCAACTATATATATTTCTTGAGCTTTTCCTTCACGCATTGGCATAGCAAAACCGCCACACACAACGTCACCTAAAACATCATAAAAAACATAATCAAGATCGTCTGTATAAGCTCCTAAACCTTCTAGCATGTTAATTGATGTAATAATTCCTCTTCCTGCACAACCAACTCCAGGTTCAGGTCCACCTGATTCAACACATCTGATATTACCAAAGCCAGGTTTTAATATTAGATCTAAGTCTACTTCGTCCCCTTCTTCTCTTAATGTATCCAAAACACTTTTTTGAGCAAGTCCGCCTAATAGAAGTCTCGTGGAATCCGCTTTTGGATCACATCCAACCACCATAATTTGTTTTCCCATTTGTGCCAGGCCTGCTGTAAGATTTTGTGTTGTTGTAGATTTACCAATTCCACCCTTACCATAAATAGCTATTTGTCTCATGTTAACTCCTCCTACTTTTTTAATATTTTGAATCTGTGCTAAATAATTAGCTTAAAAGCAATATATCATTGTTTAATAACAAATGCAATGTATTTTTATTAATTATATATATTTATTCAATATTTAATGATAATATTATAAAATTATTATTATTATATTGATAATTTAATTAAATGATATTATGTTTTCTTGTATCATTTAGTTTCGTAGTGTCTTGTTCACTTTATTTTAGTTGTGTTATATAATTTTACAAAACTAAGTTATGTAGCTTTATACTATGTGATGTTTAGTAATACTTCATTTAATATGTTATTATAATCATTGTATTTTAATGATTTTTATATTAATATTACATTATATTATTAAATTCATAATAATAAGTAAAATTTTAATATGGATTAATTGATTAATTCATATTTTCAGCAATTATTTTTTATATTATTACTGCTTTTGGAAAGGAGACCTATTATGTTAGAAGACACAGCTTTAACCCCACAAGAAGTAGCAGACATACTTAAAATAGCTAAAAACACAGTATATGAATTAATAAAACGTGGAGAGCTTAACGGTTACAAAGTTGGTAAAAAAATCCGAGTTGATTTTAAAGATATTCAAGATTATAGAGATAGAGCTAAAAATAAAAATACCTATAACCCAAATATTTCAGAAAATAATATTCCAACATCCTTAGAATTGCCACAGCTTATTCTAGATGATTTAAATTCCGATAATACTTTTGTTATTTGTGGTCAAGATGTACTCCTAGATATATTAGCCTCTTATTTAGAACTCCATCCTTTTGGTGTACGTACTCTTCGCTCATACACTGGAAGCTATAATGGATTAATGGCTCTTTATCTTGGAAAAATTCAAGTGGCAACGTCCCATCTTTGGGATGGGGATTCGGGGGAATATAATATTCCTTTTGTACGAAGATTACTGCCTGGAATTCCAACGGTAATAATTCACCTTGCCTGTAGAATGCAAGGATTTTACGTAGCTAAAGGTAATCCCAAAAATATTACTAGTTGGGAAGACTTAAAAAGACCTGATATTACTATGGTCAATAGAGAAAAGGGCTGTGGAACTAGGATTCTTCTTGATGAACATTTACGGCTTTTAGGAATTGATTCAAGCTCTATAAAAGGCTATAATATGGAATGTTTTACTCATCTTACAGTAGCTAGCACTGTAGCTAGGGGAAAAACCGATGTAGCCCTTGGAAATGAAAAAACAGGACTTCAAGTAGGTAATGTAGATTTTATACCACTTCAAAAAGAAAGGTACGAATTAGTTATAAAAAAGAAAGATTTAAATAATCCACCTTTTAAAGCTATTATTGAAATTATTCGTTCAGAAGCTTTTAGAAATGAACTTATTGGGATAGGAGGATATGACCTTAGTGAAACAGGTAATATTATAGCTGAACTTTAGCTATAATATGGTTTCAAACCATTCCCTTATCGCAATTTAATTTTCATCCATATACAATGTATTGATATTATTAGTTTACAAAACATATATGTTAAGTATATAATTATTTATAACATATATTATAAAAGGAGTGATCCATTTGAAATTTATTAAAGACTTCTTATCCTCTGTAGCTGCTTGGCAAGGAATTGTATCAATTATCATCGCTATCATAGCTTCATTATTTTTATTTGCACGAGGAAAAGGCAAAAAAACTTTATCTACTCGTAGTGTTGTAGCAATAGGTGTGGGTGCTGCACTATATGGAGCATTATCCATAATATCTATACCTGTAGGCCCTAATACTTCATTTAGGATAGCTGTTGCGCTATTACCTATTTTAGGAGCAATATTTGGCCCAATCGTAGGTTTTTTAGCTGGATTTATTGGTCATGCTTTAAATGATGCTTTTACTAATGGTTCTGTTTGGTGGAGTTGGGTTTTCCTCTCTGCATCCATAGGTCTTTTTTCCGGTTTTATCACTTTTGATAAAGGTTTTGATGTACTGTCGGGAAAAATATCAAAAAAACATATTGCAAAACTTTATATTCTAGCAATTATAGGAATGGTAGTTGGAGATATTATTGCTTATGCAGGAGATGTGTTCTTCTACGGCGAATCTACAACAAAGGAATTATTACAAGTCACCCTAGCAAGTGTTTCAAATTTAGTCGTAATTGCTGTAATAGGAATACCTGTAACAATTGCAATTGCTAAGGCAAGAAGTAAAAATAATAATCTTGAAATTGATAAAGAATCTGATGCAAAAATAGATTAGTTTTAAAACAGTTTTTCAAGTTGTATAGGCATCTTAGCTAAAACCTCCAAAATACTAACTTGTTATTTTTTTCATGATGACTAAGATGCCTAAATAGAAAGGAGCTCTAATTTGTCTATAATATCATTTAAAAATTTTAGTTTTAAATATGATAGTTTGAAATTCCCAAGTTTAAAGAATATAAATTTAGATATAAACGCCGGTGAAAAAATACTTATTGCAGGTCCCAGCGGAAGTGGAAAATCAACTTTAGCCCATTGTATAAATGGGCTAATTCCATTTACATATAAAGGCACTATAAGCGGTGAACTTTATGTAAATGAAATTAAGCCCTATGAAAAAAGTATTTATGAAGTCAGTACTTTTGTTGGAACAATACTTCAAGATCAAGACGGTCAGTTTGTTGGCTTAACCGTTGGAGAAGATGTTGCTTTTTCATATGAAAATAACAATATAGCATTAGATAAAATGCATGAAGGTGTAAAAGACGCATTAAACAAAGTTGGCATGCTTTCATTTATAAAAGAAACTCCTTATAGTCTAAGTGGTGGTGAAAAACAAAAAGTATCAATTGCAGGCATACTTACTACAGATACGGATATTATGTTATTTGATGAACCACTTGCAAACCTTGACCCTGTTAGTGCTAAAAAGGCATTGGATATAATTGACTCTATACATAAAAATGGTGATAAAACCATTATTGTAGTTGAACATAGAATAGAAGATGTATTAGCTCACAATTATGATAAAATAGTACTAATAGACTCTGGGGAAATAATAGCTGTAGGATCGCCAGATGAAATTCTTGCCTCAAATCTTCTGCCTAAATATGGTTTAAGAGAACCTTTGTATGTGGAAATCTTAAAAAAGTGTGGAGTAACCATAAATAAAGATGATAAAATTTCACAAATTAATAATTCAATAAAGTATAAAGAAAAATTATTAAATGAGTTCAATAAAATAGACTCAAAACTAAAATCCACTAGCAGATCCACCATTTTAAGTCTTGATAATATAAGCTTTAGATACTATAAAGATGAACCATACACTATAAAAAATGTTTCCTTCACTATAAATAAAGGTGAAATCTTAGCCATTCTAGGAAATAACGGTGCTGGCAAATCAACCCTTATGCAAATTATATGTGGAATTAACAAACTTACTGAAGGAAATTTAATATTAAATGGTAAAAATATAAACAAGCTATCTATAAAAAAACGTTGTGAATCAATAGGTTATGTAATGCAAAATCCAAATCACATGATTACTAAAGATCTTATTTTTGATGAAGTGGCTTTTGGCCTTAAAAATAAAGGTTTAGACGATAATACAATTTCAATTAGAGTACAAGAGACTTTAAAGACCTGTGGTTTATATGCATATAAACGTTGGCCAATTTCCGCGTTAAGCTATGGACAAAAAAAACGAGTAACTATTGCCTCTGTGCTAGTAATGAAACCAGAAATCATAATCCTCGATGAACCAACTGCTGGACAAGACCACAAAAATTATGTGGAATTTATGAATTTTCTTGAATCCTTAAAAAATATAGGTATAAGCATAGTTATAATAACTCATGATATGCATGTTGCTTTAGAATATGCTGACAGAGCTGTAGTTATTAGTGATGGAGCAGTTATAGCTAACGATTTAGTACCCACAATACTTTCAGATAAACAAATTATGGAGCGAGCAAACTTAAGTGAAACTTCCATTTCAAAATTAGCTGAAATTTATGAAGTAAGCGATGCTTCCAATTTCTTAGCATACTTTACTAATATATTAAAGGCTGGTGAGGTACATGAGTAAATCAGGATCTTTGTACATAGATAGAATTTCAATTTTTCATAAATTAGATGGTAGTATAAAACTTTTGATGCTTATTTGTTGGACCATGTTTACTTTTATGTTTATGGATGCCCGGGTTTTTATTGTTATGATTGTTATAGGTTTCTCCATGGTGTACATTGCAAAATTACCTTTAAAATCAGTTCTACCACTTATAATATTTATATTTGTGTTCACAATATGTAATTCATTACTCCTAATAATTGTGACCCCAACTTACGGTTCAAAACTAACTGGTACCTACACTGTAATCTTAAATATTTTTAATATTAAATTGACTTATGAAACTCTTTTTTATGCAGTAACTCTCTCTCTTAAATATATTTGCATGGCACCGCTTACAATTTTATTTATATTTACAACAGAGCCTGGATCCTTTGCTAGTAGTCTTAACAGACTCAAAGTATCCTATAGGGTATCCTATGCAGTTAGTATAGCTCTTAGATATATTCCTAACATTAGAACTGAACTTCAAAATATAATTAATGCACAAGAATGTAAAGGTGTATCCTTTAGGCGTGGAGAAGCAAATACATTAGTTAGAACAAAAAATTATATTTCAGTGTTTTTTCCTCTGCTCCTCTCTTCTCTTGAAAAAATAGATGTAATATCTAATGCTATGGAACTTAGAAGCTTTGGAAAATACAAGAAAAGAACTTGGTATAACCGTAAGCCCCTTAATACAACAGATTTTATATTTATTCTCTTATCTATACTATTGATTATTATTGGGATATATTTAAAAGCTAATTTATTCAAAAGATTTTGGTGTATTTATTTCTAGTTCTAGTAAATAGCCTAAGGAATGTAAAGAAGAAAAATATGGACGAATATATATAATTAATAGTTTAGAGTGATATAATAATTTTATGATTAGTTAGGTAATATATCAGGAGGTAGAAAAATGGAAAAAGATTTTGCATTAACACCTCTAGAGGTTGCAGCGATACTTAAAATTTCAAAAAACAAGGTATATGAATTAGTAAAAAAAGGAGAAATCAACTCTTATAGGGTCGGAAACAAAGTTAGAATAGAACTGAAAGATATAGATGAATATAAAAACAAATCTAGGAAACTTCAAATTACTAGACAAAATAATGATGAAGTAGTTAATTCTTCTACCACCTCAGCCCACCCATATCAATTACAAGATACCAAAAGCAGTTATGGTTTCGTCATTTGTGGTCAAGACATTATGCTTGATATATTGGCTAGATTTTTGCAACATCATCCTAATGGAGTTCAGGCACTTAGATCCTATACAGGAAGTTATGATGGCTTATATGCTCTTTATCATGGTAATGTACAGATTGCAACAG
Organism: Clostridium akagii DSM 12554; assembly: GCF_000686725.1. Taxonomy (GTDB): domain Bacteria; phylum Bacillota; class Clostridia; order Clostridiales; family Clostridiaceae; genus Clostridium_I; species Clostridium_I akagii. The sequence continues at coordinate 206,514 of NZ_JMLK01000008.1, forward strand.
CTCATCTATGGGATGGTGAAACAAATCAGTATAATATACCCTATGTTAAAAGACTGCTCCCTGGAATATCTGCTGTTATAGTTCATCTGGCAAATAGAAAGCAGGGAATTTATGTTGCAAAAGGCAATCCTAAAGGAATAAACAGCCTAGAAGATTTAAAACGTCCTGGAATTACTATAATAAATCGTGAACTAGGTAGTGGTACAAGAATATTACTAGATGAACATTTGAAGAAACTTGGAATAAAGGGAAACAATATAGATGGTTATGGGCGAGAATGCTTTTCACATCTTGCAGTGGCTAGTGCAGTAGCTAGAGGTGAAGTTGACTTTGCTATTGGGAATGAAAAGGCGAGCCAGCAAGTGAGCGGAATTGACTTTATACCACTACAAGCAGAAAGCTATGAGCTCGTTATTAAAAAAGAAGATATCGAAAAACCTCATTTTCAGGCTGTACTTCAAATTATTCGTTCTGATGAGTTTAAACTTGAGTTAGATGGTATTGGTGGATATGATTTATCCAATTTAGGAAAAATAACTGCAGAAACATAAAAGGTGATTTAGTTTTTAAAGCTAAATCACCTTTTATGTTATTCAAATTTATTACTTGGCAAATAATCAATGTAATTGAAAACAACTTATCAAACAATGTTGCATTTTGATGCTAATATTTGTTATTCAAATTCATTTTATTGATAATTTAATAAAAATATCTTGAATATTTAATTTAATTAATATATAATAAAAAACAACAAAACATTATAAAACACACAATACAATATGATTTTACTTCATTTTGTTATGTTTTGATTTGAAATATTAAAATACATATTTATAGGGGGAAAAGAAAATGAAAAAAGGGGTACGTTCTTTATTAGTCATATTTTTAATCACCATTTTAGTTGCAATAACCGGTTGTGGTGAACAGGCAAAGACCTCTTCAGCACCAGCACCTAAGGCAAAACCAGTAACACTTACAATCTCTGCCGCAGCAAGTTTAACAGAATCCATGGGAGAAATAAAAACACTTTATAAAAAAGAAAAACCAAATGTCACAATAAATTATAATTTTGGTTCTTCTGGCGCACTACAGCAACAAATAGAACAAGGTGCAAATGCAGATTTATTTTTTTCAGCTGCTACAAAACAGATGACTGAGTTACAGAAAAAAGGTCTGATTTTAGATAAAACCAACGTTAATTTATTAGGAAATACTGTAGTTCTTATAACTAAAAAAGATTCTACATTAGATATTAATAATTTTAAGGATTTATCTGATGATAAAATCAAAAAAATAGCTCTAGGGGAACCAAAAACAGTTCCTGTAGGCCAATATTCAGAAGAAATCTTTACGTCATTAGGAATTCTTGATAAAGTTAAGACAAAAGCTATTTATGGGAGCGATGTAAAACAAGTTTTGGCTTGGGTTGAATCAGGTAATGTAGATGTAGGAGTAGTATACGGTACTGATGCTAAATCTTCTAAAAAAGTTAAGGTTATAGCCGTAGCAAATAAAAGTTTATACAAAACTCCAGTAGTTTATCCAGTCGCTGTAATTAAAGCTAGTAAAAATGTAACTGATACTAAGGCATTTTTAAAATTCCTTTCTACAGCTCAAGCTAAAAAAATATTTATAAAATATGGATTTAATTTTCTTATAAAATAAGCTAAGGAGCTGGATTATATGTGGAATTTTTCACCATTATGGATTTCCATTAAAACATCTATTACAGCTACTTTTATAGTATTTTTCATAGGAATTGCAGCAGCTTGGTTTATGGCAAACTACAAGGGGAAAGCTAGAGGGGTTATAGATGCAGTTTTCACACTACCCATGGTACTTCCCCCAACAGTAGTTGGCTTTATATTACTGGCAATCATAGGGAAAAATTTTCCTATAGGCGATGTATTAAATGGATTTGGGATTACTTTGATATTTACATGGTTTGCTACTGTTATAGCCGCCACTGTAGTTGCTTTTCCTCTAATGTATAAAACCTGTGTAGGCGCCTTTAGTCAGATTGATATTAATGTTATTAATGCTGCAAGAACCCTAGGTGCCTCTGAGTGGAAAATATTTTGGAAAGTAGCTGTACCTCTGGCCTTGCCGGGAATTGCAGCAGGTACTGTCTTAGCTTTTGCAAGGGCTTTAGGCGAATTTGGAGCCACCATGATGATAGCCGGAAGCATTCCTGGAAAAACAGAAACAATTCCTATTGCAATATATTTTGCAGTGGCAAATGGAGAAACTAACACTGCTATTAAATGGGTTATCTTAATTTTCATAATATCATTAGCTGTTATGATTGCTGCTGATAAATGGACTAAAAATAAGTTTCTTTTACTTTCATCTTCAAGGGGGAAATGACTATGAGCCTAGAGGTTGATATTACAAAAAAGTTAGAAGGTTTTAACCTGAAGGTTAATTTTAAGGCAGATGATGATGTTTTAGGACTTTTAGGAGCATCTGGATCAGGAAAAAGCATGACACTAAGATGTATTGCAGGCATTGAAACACCTGATGCAGGAAAAATAGTATTAAATGGTCGTGTATTATTTGATTCTGAAAATAAAATTAACATCCCCATTAGAAATAGGCGAGTAGCATTTCTTTTTCAAAATTACGCACTATTTCCAAATATGACTGTAGAACAAAATATTGGCTTTGGACTTCCTAAAAGTATTAATAAAGCTGATAAATCTAATAAGATTAAAAAGAAAATTGTGGATTTGCAACTTTCTGGTCTTGAAAAAAGATATCCATCTCAATTATCAGGAGGTCAGCAACAAAGGGTGGCACTTGCAAGGGCTCTAGTTGTTGACCCAGAGGTGTTACTTCTTGATGAACCTTTTTCAGCACTAGATGAACATCTAAAAAGCAATATGCTCATACAACTTAAAGAAGATCTTATTGACTTTAATGGTCCGTCAATATTTGTTACCCATAACATGGAAGAATCCTATCAACTATGTACTAATATAATAATTATAAACAGTGGTCATATTGATGCTATCGGACCTAAGGATACTATATTTAATAACCCACCGACACTTTATTCAGCAAAATTAACTGGTTGTAAAAACATCTCAAAAATCAGAAAAATAACAAATAACAAAATAGAAGCTTTAGACTGGGGATGTATAATCACTTTTAATCATGAAATAGATGATAGTATAACAAGCATAGGAATTAGGGCTCATTATTTAGAAATTAAAGAAGATTATAACGATATAAATACTTTTGATTGCTGGGTGGTTTTTACTACTGAAGCCTTATTTAGAACAAAAGTATACCTTAAATTCATTAAACCTATAGGGGATGAAAAGAGCTATCATCTATTATGGGACATTTCTAAGGAGGAGTGGAATTTAAATAAACACAAACCCCTGCCATTGAAAATAAAAATCGATCCAAAAAAAGTCATACAAATAAAAGAAGTTCATTGAAATGAGTAAGAGTCGTGATTTGATTTTTACTCATTTTTCATATCTTTATATTTCATCATCAATTAATTCCTATGGTGGATCTGCTGCATTCCCGGGAGATTTTGTGATCTCAAATAGTAATGTGGTATATAAAGATAAAGATGTTGGAGAAAACGATGATTTTAGCGTTACTGCCTTCACTAAATCCGGTAAACTTATAGTTGGAAATCACAGCATAAATGATTTAAAAAAAGCAGATGTTTCAGAAGCTTTGTGCTTCAGACCACCAGCTTTAATAATTAATAATAAATTACAAATTAATGATGATGATGCTGGAATCGATGGTTTTCAACCACGAACGGCAATTGGTCAAACATCTGATGGAACAATTTTATTTTTAGTAATGGATGGTCGGCAAACCCTTGTAAAGTCAGGAGCTACCCTTAAGGATGCTCAAGATGAACTGTTAAAACATGGCGCAGCTAATGCAACATGCCTTGATGGGGGATTTTCTTCTACACTATATTATGATGGAAAGGTAATAAATAATCCCCATGGTTGGAACGGAGAAAGATATGTTGCTACTGCCTTATTAATCGAAAGCATAGCATTTTTTGCTGTAGATAGATATTATAAACTTTCTTTACTTGATACTAAAACAACCGAAATAAAAATTCTTCAGAGGTTTATAACCGTTGGCTTCCTGATATAGATTCAATGATATTGTGCGAGGAACCTATGAAAAGAACTAGTGTTGTTAAATTTTATACATATAATGCTGATAACAACATTAAGCAAGCTCCAACTGATACCCACAATAATGGTATAGAACTAGAATTAAACAGTGCAAAGGATAAAATTGAAGACATAGAACCTTCAACAGCAATGGGAAGTTTTTATGTTAAAACCTTAAAAAACAATAATGATAACGATATCTTCTTTAATGACGTTAATGGAGGAACCACGCCAATCTTTAACTCATATAATATCGGCACCATTAAAATCTTTAAAAGTAAACCCGGCCTAGTATATGAGGATTTAGATAGCAAGGTCATTAAATCTGCTGAAACAAAAAAAACATTGTATAGGGGTAGTGCTCGGCTACTAAATATAGATACTAGCAACAATATTTATATTGGTATTACTGATAATGATAGGATAACTAAGATTTTATACGGTCCTACTGAAAAGGCAATCTCTCAGTGGAAATCAATAACTTTTAATACTCCCGTTGATAAAAACAATATATATGTTACAGATGAAGGAAAAATATATATCAATAATACTTCAGAACATTATATTTTAGACAAAATCCCCAGCAAAAAAATTGATTACTCTGGTACTTTATTAAAAATAACTAATAAAGAAATCATATACGTGAACAATAAAAAACTCATAAAGAAAAATATTAGCTAAAAATCAATGTTATAAATTATATATATATTCGTGTAAATCATGGAACGTGGAAAAGTAAATAGATTTGTTTAAAATCAAATCTATTTACCTTCTTTCATTATAGTCTCTTAACTCTTAGCTTGTGGGGCCTGTGTAGCTCTCAACTGGTGTAGCTTGCCTTATGCACAACATTCATAATCGCCGCAGCTGCAGAGAATATCATGCTAAACCCTATCAAAACCACCATTGGATTTATGCCGCTTGTAGTACCATGTTCCAAATATTGTATAGATTTTATTATCCATCTGTTTGGTGTAACTGCGCTTAGCATCTGTAACCCCCTAGGCATTTTATCGTAAATTATAAAAGTACCTCCTATTAATGATAAAATTAAACTTATAGATGACCCAAATAAATTTGCATAAAGTTCTTTATTAAATATACAAGCTATAAATGTGCCAAAGGTGGTCATAACAAGAGTTAAAAGCAGTCCATAAATAAGCAAAGTTCCAAAGTGAATTCCAAGCTTCATGCCAAAAATGCGTGTAATACTAAGGGCTATAAATAGCTGGATATAACTAAATACATAGTTATACATTATATTTCCTAATATATATTTAAACTTTTTATTTGGTGAGTACATATATCTGTAAAAGGTATTTTCTTCTCTATCCTTTATTATCACTGCTGCATTAACAACTGTTGTTATTAAAAGAACTGTAGCTAAAAATGATATTATTCTTTCTTCCTTTGTCAGCATCCCACCTTCTGCTTTAATTATGGTACTTTCCATATTTATTGGTTTGTTACTTAATAAATATACTCCCAGCATTTTTTTCATCATATCGTTAGTCTTGATATCCTTAACATTATAAAAGTGAAAATACTCATCTATATCTGTGACTTCATTTTTCTTAAAGCTTTTATTCATTGTTATTACTCCGTCATATTTTCCTAAAATAATTTGTGTCCTTATTAAATTTCCATCTGCGAGTTTTACTTTAACCCCTCTTGTATTTTTTAGTAATGAGATTATCCTATTTCCTTCTTGAAAATTAGCCTTCTTAACTATACCAATAGTTATTGATGGGCTACTTAAATAGTTAACAGCCATTGCTAAAACAATAGCAAGTACTGGTACAAGTAGACTTATAAAAAACTTCTTTTTATCACTTAATGCTCTTTTAAAATTTGAAATAAATATAAGAAATATAATTCTCATTTATAAAAAGGCCTCCTTTTTAAATGAAACCACGGATAAAACTGAAAATACTACTGCTACAAATAAAGTTACAACTATTGAATATAAAAGAATCTTTATGTCATTGTCATAAACTGCTGCTATAAGCCCTTTATTTATCCAGGTGAAAGGAGATATATAAGTTATTTTTTCAAAGTTATCACCTAAAGAGCCTACCGGAAAAAATGATCCTCCTAAAAGTCCAAAAATATTTAAAGGAATATTTAATATGCCTTGTACAGTCCTAAAGTTTTTTGTACATATACCTAGATATATTCCTATAGCTGACGCCATGAAAGTTTCTACAAAAAACATTAGTAGTATTATTGGAGTACTGCTTCCAAAATTAACCCCTAATAATAATCGTAAAATTAATAAGTTTACAGCACTACAAATCCAAATTACAATTGTGCAGGATAAAATCTTTGACAAAACTATAGCTGAATTATCTATTGGTGCAATTATAAATCTATAAGCAGTTTTATAAAGGCTTTCATCCTTTGCCACATAAACTACGGTAATAATACTAGCTAATAAATAAAATGGAATTTGCACTAGTGTATAATAGTCATTTGAAGTAACTCTGCTATCTCCTTTAAAAAAATTAGTAGCTAAATATCCTAAAAGTAATATGAGCAGTAATGGAAATACTATATTGTATATTATTATAAAAAAATCCTTCATTCTTCTTCTAAGACCATACCATGTAAGCTTAACAAACCCATTCATGTTTATACCCCCTATTGTTTTGCCAAGACTTAATCTCTTAGCGCCTTCCCTGTTAATTGTAAAAAGATTTCCTCTAAATTATCTTTTGAATATTTGTTTTTTAGCTCTTCTGTTGTCCCTTCCTCAACTATACTCCCCTCATCCATTATTATTAGATTTGTACATATACTCTCAACTTCCTCCATGTAATGGGAAGTATAAATTATAGTGGTTCCATTCTTATTTAATTCTTTTACAGTTTCTAAAATATTGTTCCTAGATTGAGTATCTATGCCAACTGTTGGTTCATCCATAATTAAAAGTTTAGGCTTATGAGCTATAGCGCAGGCAATATTTAATCTTCGTTTCATGCCTCCAGAAAACTTAGATGGTAAATCCTTTCTTCTATCCCAGAGCCCAACAAAATTTAAAGCCTCCTCTACATTTTGTTTAAGTTCTTTACCCTTAAAACCATATAGACTACAGAAAAATTTCACATTATCATAGGCAGAAAGATCTGTAAACACTGCTATATCCTGAGGTACAACTCCTAAATTTTGCTTAAGATAGTTCTCATCTGATTTAACATCAGTGTCCCGAAAAAAGATACTACCTTTATCATAATCTACAACTGTGGCTATCATGTTTATACTTGTGCTTTTTCCTGCTCCGTTAGGTCCTAAAAAGCCTAAAATCTCTCCAGATTTAACATTAAAACTTATACCCTTTACTGCCTTTCTTTCCCCATAATTTTTTTCAAGTTGTTTTACTTTTAAAATATAATCCATTTAATTTCCTCCTCAACGTTATATATATATATTAAAATATCCAATGTTGGATATTGGGTTATTAAGTAAGAGAGTATTTCTCTCTTACCTTCTTTGCTTTAATAAATCAATTAACTCTGCTACTTTTTCTTCTAAGTTAATTGGATTTCTAACTATATCGTCTGATAATAATTGTACTTTATTTAAATTTTCAACATTTTCAAATTTGTAGTCTACTTCATCTAAATTTCCAAAATCAATTTTACCTATTATATTCTCTACGCCGTCAGAAAATTTAATTAAATCATCCACTTCTTCTATTAACGTTTCATGCCATTCTATCTGATACCCTAATGTTTTAATTACTACATCAAACTGCAAAGCTTCCGATTTAAGTGTTGTATCTGTAACCTTAAGCTTTTTACCACTTTCCCACCATACTTTTTTTTCTTCTAACATTTTTATATGTTCCTTAACACCACTTGTTATTTCATCTTTTGTTAGTCTATTAAACATAATATATATCATGAATTTATCGGATTCAATGCTTTGCATTGGTTTAAGCAATTCCTCTTTTAATGTTCTCTTTAATTCTTCCTTGCCAAGATCATTAATAGCATATACTTTTCTAATTCTTGCTCCATTTCTTTCTTCTCTTAGGGTATAAATAAACCCTTGTTTTTCTAATTTATTTAACGCATAATATATGGAACCTGATTGAATCTTTGCCCATTGATCCATTCCATTTATTTCAACAAACCTTTGTATATCATAACCGTGGGTTGGCTTTATACTTAAATAAAATAATATCAGTGCTCTTACCATAAAAAGTCCTCCTCTATATCCAATGTTGTCTATGTTTTTAATATATACCCAACGTTGTGTATTGTCAATATATTTTTGAAATTTTACACAGCATGTATGCTAAAAAACTAATTGAAAGTGGGCTTCCAAAGAAAGTAGCACAAAAATCATGAATGACATAGAGGAAAGTACTGAGACAACGGAAGCATCAAATTTTTTTAATCATAGTGTAACTCCAGCAAAAATTTTTCACCATAGATTATATTCTTTAGCTTATCCTAATTACTACTGTTATTGAACTTTACCTAAATCCCGATAAGTAATTATTTTTTCCTTCCATACAAAGCTATACTTTTCCAATAGATCATTAGGATCTATTGGCTTTCTGCCAGTCAATGTTTCAACAGTATCCGTTTGATCTGCCATTAAACCATCTCTAATGCCAGATTCATTTGTCACCATATCATTAGCACACCATGGCACTGGTGATTTTGAATAATTTCCATGTGAAGTACGAGGAATATATATTGAATCTAAATAATCATAATATTCTTCTTCATTAAGGGTTACATATTCATAATTAATGCCAGATAATTTACTAATCATATCACAAATTGCATGTTCACTGATTAGTTGACCTGTTACATCATAATCTTTATTATGTTCTCCCTTACCTAATAACAATTCCGTAGCAACGCGACCACTATCATCTTTTGCAATGAATGTTGCTTTTCCTTCCCCAGCGGTAGTAACCCATCTATTGTTATCTAAATTAGCCATCATAACAGAATTAAGTAAGTAGTTTTCTAAGTAAAGATTGTTTCTCATAATATTATAATCTATACCACATTCAATTAGGTATTTTTCAGTTGCTGTATGATCTGGTAATACATATTGTTTGTATTCTGGACGGTTAGCACCAAAGAATGAAGTATAAGTAATATGTTTTACACCAGCTGCAATAGCTGCATCAATTACATTTTTATGTTGCTGAACACGTTCTGGTCCTATTATTACACCAGATACAATATAAATTCGATCTCCACCTTTGAAAGCTTCTATCATTTGCTCTTTATTATCATAATTTGCTTCCCTGACTGTAACGCCTTTTTCTTCCCAAACCCTTAAACGTTCTTCTCTTAAATGGCTTTTATATGGACATGTAAAAATCAATTGATCTCCAGATACCTCTTTTAACATATTAGAAGCTACTCTGCCTCCTAGTTGTCCATCTGCTCCAGTAATAATATATCTCATGTTTTTTCCCTCCGTTTATTTTTAATTAAAGGTATTAATCAAACAATATGCTAAGCAACTAACTAGACTTAAACAATTACATCAAGTAATACTCTATTTGCTAATATAGTAACATCTTCCTCCTTTGAACTGAAATTGAAATATGTTATTATTAATAGAACATTTCTATAAGTATGGGAGGTAAGACAATATGCATATTAAACAACTTGAATGTTTTGTTCATTTAGCTGAAACTCTAAATTTTTCTAGAACTGCAGAACTACAATATATAACCCAGCCCACTGTTACTCATCAGATTAATACTCTAGAAGATGAGTTTGGATTAAAATTATTTATTAGAACAAAGAGAAAAGTAGAACTTACTCCGGCTGGTGTTTCTTTTTACAATGACATAAAAGAAGTGTTAACAAGAACAAATATTGCAATAGCGAAAGCAAAGCATTATGCTCTTGCATTTGAGTCAAATATATCAATTGGTTATGGAGGAAATGTAGAGGTAAAATACCTTCCAAACATATTAAGCACCTTCAAGGAAAAATTTCCCCATATGCATATCTATCTAAAAAGCGCTGCTTTTAAAGAGGAAAGAAACCTATTCACCAATCACAATTTTGATTTGATTTTTACAGTTAAAGAAAGTATTAAGGATATATCAGTTGTTGGTTATGCAGAACTTTTCACAGGAAGGTTTGTTTGCGTATTGCCAAAAGACCACTCATTAGCTAAGAAAACCATTATTAAAATAGATGACTTGCAAAATCAAGCTCTAATTCTATTGGACCCTTTGAAATGTCCCTTCGAAATGGCACGTGTGCAAAAAGATATCCAATTACAATGTCCAACGTCTATGTTTTATTTTGCTGACGGACCAATCATTGGTCATACAATGATTAAAGGGAAGCTTGGAATTGCAGTGATGCCAGATTTTGTATGTACGGAAGACCCATCGCTATCCTGCATTCCTATGGATTTAAATTATTCAATTTCTTATGGGATTGCGTGGCATAAGAATAATGAACTGGCTGAAATAAAAGGATTTGTTAAAATTGCAAAAGAAATTTATAAAAGTCATAAAATTTAATTCCTGCTTGATTTAAAAACTGCTTTTCTAAAATCAAACAACCTAATCCAGTAGGCGGTGGACAATTGTTTTGTTTACAGACCTCTTAAATTTTTTCGCCTTGACATTATTAAAACAATGCTTTATTATACATATAGACCAGTCGGTATATTCTATACTTAGAAAGGACGTTAATTTAATGAAATGTAAAACCGAATCAAGAGAAAAAATCCTTACAACTGCAGCATTGCTTTTTCAGATTAAGGGATTTAATGCTACGGGCTTAAATGAAATTTTAACAGAAAGTGGTTCACCTAAAGGTTCTCTATATTACTATTTTCCAAATGGAAAAGAAGAGTTAGCTATAGAGGCTATACAATTATCAAGTAAATCTATTCAAAAAAAATTAAAAACTTCATTAGACAAGTACCCAAGTCCAATCGAGGCTATACAATTCGCTATTAAAAATATAATGGAAGATTTAAAAAAAGGAAATAAACTAAAAGATATTTCTATAAGCCTTATAGCTTTAGAGACTTATTTGTCCAGTGAACCCCTAAGAGAAGCCTGCAAAGAAGTTTTTCAAATTTTAGAAGGTATGTATGCTAAAAAACTAATTGAAAGTGGAATTTCAAAAAAAGTAGCACAAGAATTAGGCATTCTTATACAATTAATGATTGAAGGAGCTATTACCATATCACTTACCCAAAAAAATGCTACACCCCTCTTGATAGTTAGTAATCATATAAATTTATTGTTAAGTCCTTATTTAAACACTAAATAATACGTTTAATTGCTCTTTTATTTACTGTATTTATAGCTTATGTATCTAATAGAATAATTCATTAAAATTTATAGTTTAGTCTATATTTAATATAACGACTGGTCTATATATAATTTAAAGGAGACCACACTTTATGACCGCAGAAAAAATTTATGATGAAGAAAAAGAAACACACTATAATTCAAAATCAATTATGTTTGTATTACTACTTGGAGGCTTCATATCACTATTTAATGAAACAATACTAAATGTAGCGTTTCCAACGTTAATGGCAGAAATGCATATCACAGCCACCGCTGCCCAATGGCTGACCACTGGTTATGTCTTAGTAGTTGGAATTCTTTTACCAGTTACGGCATTTCTTATTCACACTTTTACTACAAAACAATTATATGTAAGCGCAATGTTAATATTTTTAGTAGGAACTGTCTTAGCTGCATTTTCTACATCGTTTCCAACTTTATTAATTGCAAGAGTAATTCAAGGGTGTGGTACAGGAATGCTAATACCTATTATGATGAATTCAGCACTAGCTATCACTCCACGTGAAAAGCATGGTTCAGTAATGGGCTTATGCATTTGCATAATTACATTAGGTCCTGCACTTGGCCCAGTAGTTTCTGGTTTACTACTACAATATTTTAATTGGCACTCATTATTCATTCTAATAATTCCATTTTTGATTTTTTGTATAGTTTTAGGTTATGTTTTTTTAACCAATACAGCTGAGATAACAAAACCTAAAATTGACTACCTGTCTATCCTGCTATCAACTATAGGTTTTGCAGGAATTATATTTGCAGTAAGTGTGGCTAGTACTTCCAGTGTGCTAACTACTGCTGCTATTTTTGGAATTGGATTAATAGCATTAATTTTGTTTAGCAAACGCCAATTATCATTAGAACAACCAATACTAGATATACGTGCATTTAAGCATCCTGTATTCTCTATATGTGTAATACTTGTTGTACTAATACAGATGTTCCAATTTTCAATAAATATGATGTTGCCTTTGCTCCTACAAAACGGCTTAAAAACATCTTCTCTTGTATCCGCTCTTGTTTTATTTCCAGCAATTCTTGTTGCTGCTATATTAACCCCATTCGTAGGTAAAATTTACGATAAAATAGGTGGCAAAACATTAATTCCAGCAGGCCTTTTCATAATGTGTATTTTTACTTTCATATTATCTCGTGTTACGCCATCAACTTCTGTGCTAGTAATTACACTTATATATTGCTTTATAATGATTGGAATGTCTATGTGTATGTCAACTAGTCAGACAGCTGGTATTAGTCAATTACCAACTAAAGGTCAATCAGATGGTGTTGCAATAATAAGCACTTCAATGCAAATAGCAGGTGCTTTGGGTTCAGCTTTATTTGTAGGTATCATGACAGCATATCAAAGTAACTACTTAAGGAATAGAATTACTCCAAGTAATTCGCAAAATCAAATAAAAGCTATATATAGTGGTTTCGGCCATTCTGTGACAGTTGCCGCTATACTTATTGGTTTTGGTTTTGTAATATCATTGTTTATAAGAAAAAGCAGTAAAAAAATTAATGCTTAGTATCTCCAATTTGAAACAGTACCAATAAAAAAGGAGGTAAGTAGACTTAAATAAATCTACTTACCTCCTTTTATTAATCAACTATATTATAAATTTTCTTTGATCTTGTGTATTAACTGATTATACTCTTCATCTTTAAGAAGAACTTTGTCTTTAGGAGACATCTCAAATGTTCCACCCCAATTAGGTCCGTTTTTATATTTAGGGACTAAATGAAAGTGAAGATGGGTCATAGTATCAGCATAAGCTCCATAGTTCATTTTATCAGGTGAAAATGCTTTGTTTATAGCACCTGCTGCCCTTGCTACATCTTTCATAAATAGTGAACGTTCTTCATCATTTAGCTGAAAAATTTCACTTTTATGATCATTATAAGCTACAACGCATCTTCCCCTATAAGTCTGTTCTTTAAATAAATACAAAGTTGAAGATTCTAATTTACATATTTCAATCATTATATCTGTAAGTCTTTTATCCTTTACGCAGTAAAAACAATCATTATCAAAACTCATATTTAATTTCCCCTTTTTACCTAATTGTAATTTTTACAATTTCGGGCTTATTTAACTATTTCTTTAACTGCTTCCTTCATTCCTAGCTTTTCAATATTAATCAAGTATCCTGTTACTGCATCAGTTAATCCTGAAACTTCATTTAAGTTCATCTTCCAAACTTTTTCATATCCAAGTACTGTAGTAACTAAAGTTTTAATTGCTTCATCTGATCCATCACATTTTCCCCATGCAGTTTTGTAAAGTTCTAAAATATCTTCATCATCATTTAATTTTATTGTTTCTTCTCCTCTTTTACCCTTATAAAATTCTATAAGTGCTGCTAAGGAAAATACTAATCTTTTAGGAAGTTGACCTTTTGTTTTTACATACTGCAATAGTGAAGGTAAATCTCTTGTTTCATATTTTGACATTGAATTTAAAGATATACTCATTAAATAATGCTTAACAAAGGGATTCATAAATCTTTCAAGAACAACTCCTGCATAATATTTTAATTCTTCTGCTGGAAGATCTAATGTAGGTATTATTTCTTCATATATAGTATCTCTAATAAATTTACCTATAACTTCATGATCAACAGATTCTGCAACTGTGTCTAATCCATAAAGATACGATACCGGTACAAGAGACGTATGTGATCCATTAAGTATTCTTACTTTTCTTGTTCTATATGGTGCCATAGCCTTAACAAATTTAACATTAAGTCCTGCTTTACTTGCTGGGAATTCTTTTTCAATCCATTCTGGTCCTTCAATAATAAATAGGTGAAAATGTTCTCCAACATTAACTAGGTTGTCTTCATAACCTAGTTCTTCAGTTATCTCTTTTATTGTATCCCTTGGATAACCAGGTACAATTCTATCTACTAGAGTTGAACAAAAAGTATTAGCTTCATTTATCCACTTAGCAAAACCTTCCTCTAAATTCCAAAGCTTTGCATATTGAAGAACTATTTTTTTTAGTTTATCACCATTTCTATCTATAAGTTCACATGGTATTATTATTAATCCTTTTTCCTTTTCTCCATTAAATGTTTTAAATCTACGGTATAATAAGGCTGTGAATTTTCCTGGAAAACTTTTTTGAGGTTTATCTTCAAGTTTGTCATTTTCGTCATATGCAATTCCTGCTTCAGTAGTATTTGAAAAAACAAATCTTAAATCTGGATTTTCAGCGATTTTCAAATATTCTTCGTGCTGTGTATAGGGATTTACACCCCTACTGATACTATTTATTATAGAATGTTCCTTTATTGGTTTTCCTTCATTCATTCCTTGTAAATAAAGAGTGTATAAACCATCTTGTTCATTTAATTTATCTACTAAGCCGAATTCAATTGGCTGTACTACTACAACGCTACCATTAAAATTTGCATTTTTATTCAATACATCAATTTGCCAATCCACAAATGCCCTTAGGAAGTTACCTTCTCCAAATTGAAGCACTCTTTCAGGATATTTTTTATACTCTTTATAAGTTTCTTTGTTTAATTTCATTTCTATTCCTCCAATAATTTTTGAATAAAAAAATATTATCTTACTAAAAGTTAACATGCACATTTCAAAAGAAATGCACACGTTAACTATATTTACTAATTATATTTAATTTTTTATTCTTTTACAAGTTAATTTGTACTTTTATGAGTTTCTTTGTCTAAGCTCTGCTGCTATTTCAGTGTATCTCTTATCTGTTAAGTTGTACAATGTTGCAACTACTATTATTGCAATTATTAGTGCAAAAGCCGGATATAAAAGTAGCAATCCTTTTATTCCCACTAAAGCTCCTGCTGTTTGTGCTACCTTTGGAATATATCCTGTTAATGATAAACCAATTCCAGCAGCAAAACCAGCTATTGATTGAGCTATTTTTCTTGAAAAATTAAATACTGAGTATGTAATAGCTCCTCTTTTTTCTCCTGTTTTCCATTCTCCAAAATCAATAGCATCGGAAACCAATGCCCAAGTCATTCCATTTGGAATACTTAATCCGAAGTATGCTATACTTTGTAATATAATAAATGATGCTAAATGTAAAGGAATTATAAAGTTTAATAAGTCAGCACAAATACTTATTGCAAACCCAATTATAACTGTATTTTTCTTTCCAAATTTTCTTGATAATATAGGCATAGCAACAACACCTAAAAGTGAACATCCTATACTTATAAAACTTACATAAGGCATTAATACCATATTGCCAAGATTATATTGACAGAAATATATTAACATTGCAGATCTAAGATTAAACGCTGAAATTGAGAATATTGTCATTAAAATCAGAACCAATAACGGTCTGTTTGTACCTACCAATTTTCCTATACCTTTTATAGATAGCTTTTCTGCCTTAGTTCCAACTACTGGTATCATCTCTCTACAATTTCTAAAGACTACATAAAATGCACCAACACCAAGTAATGCCATAACTGCGATAGCAACTGGGTAACCTACTCCTGGATTGCTAAATCTTGAAACCATAGGTATAACGAATACTCCTGATAATAACAACGCCATAGTACTCCCTAATTGTCTAAATGCTGCAAGATCCGTTCTTTCTACTGGATCTTGGCTCATAGTAGAAGCTAGTGTACCATAAGGAATATTTGTGAATGAATATGCAACACCCCAAACCATGTATGATCCGTATGCATAGAATATTTTACCTCTAATTGAAAGATCAGGTGCTAAAAATACAAATACTGATATAATAGCAAGGACTATACATGATATCATCATAACCGGCCTATACTTACCCGATTTTGGATTGAATTTTCTTGAATCAATGAAAGTTCCAACTAAAGGATCAACTACAGCATCAAATAACTTTGTAAATAAGAAGACACCGCCTGCAACTGCCGCTGGAATTCCCGCAACATCTGTAAAGAATTTAAGTAAATACAGTTGACCCATATCAAACATAAATCCATTTCCTAAATCTCCAAAACCATAGCTAAACTTTTGCTTAAAAGTTAACTTTTCCATTTTTTTAAATCCCCCTCTGTTAATTAAAATACTAATATATAATATCATTTGCATTTTAGTATCTATTTAATTCATTAAAATTATTATTTAATAAATTAAATATTAACTAGTTTATTATAATACATTTGCGCACACGTTAACAACTTTTATCGAAAATATCTGATATAGTTTTTAGAAAATTTGTTATTATAATGTCAGTATTACTATAAACTATTGTCCTTCTATATCCTGATTCAAAATTATTTTCAATAAATTAAACTCATTTTTTATTTAATTTTACTCATGGCTTCTAAATTCGCTATTAGTTACAAATTTTAGAATAACGTTTACAATAAAACCAATACTATTATTCTATTTTAGATAATATTACAAACCATACTTACCTTTAAACTCTCTTACCTATATAATCCTCATTTTCTGTAATCTAAAAATACCTGCTTATCATTCACCACTAAACGTTTTTCTCCCTTAACCTCCCCTGTGATATAGGCTTTATGTTGACGTGAACAATTTACTGTGTTTTTATTATAACCTTACTAAAAAAAAAAATCAATAGGCAATTGTAATCGTTACAATAATTTTTTTACATGATGAGATCTATGTGATCTAAAAAAACAATAAAATAATAGTTGGCTCAGTCCATCATTTTGTTCATAATATATATATATTGGCTCAGTCCAGAATTATGGCAATATAAGGAGTGTTATTAAATATGGATAATGAATTACATGCTGTCACACAAATTAGAAATTTTAATCGTTTTTATACTAGTGTTTTAGGCCTACTTGACCAAGATATTTTAAAAAGTGGTTATTCTCTAACAGAGGCAAGAGTTTTATTAGAGATTAGTAGGTGCGACCATTGCATGGCAAACACCTTGTCCAATACATTAAAAATTGACCGTAGCTATATGAGCAGAATAATAAAACGACTTGAGAAAGATAGCCTCATAGCTAAGGTTCAATCTCAGCAAGATAATCGTAGCAACTTTATAGTACTCACCGAAAAAGGCAATAAAGCCATAAACATACTTGGCAAAAAATCTGATAAACAAATCCAAAGTCTTATTAAACATTTAAATTCAAAAGAAATTTCAAAGGTTTTAGATGCAATGCAAATAATAAAAAGTAGCATCTCACAAGAAATTAATCCAATTACCATTCGAGATTTTATTGAGGATGATATTGATTATGTTATTTGTAGTCACAAACTTTTATATGAAAAAGAATATGGCTTGTCATCAGTTTTTGGTGACTACGTAGATAAAGGCGTCCATGATTTCGTACAACATTTTAATAGCAAAAAAGAGTGTATGCTGATATGTGAAATGGATGGACGTGCTGTTGGAAGCATAGCTATTGCTATGGCTAATAATGAAACCGCTCAACTAAGATATTTTCTTCTTGAGCCTGACACTCGTGGTATGGGTCTTGGTCGCCGTCTTGTTGACATGGCATTAGATTTTTGCATGGAAAAAGGTTATAATCATGTTTTCCTTGAAACAATTTCATTGCTTCAAGTAGCAAGACATATTTATAGTTCCAAAGGCTTTTCAATAACAAACTCCCATGAAAATACAGCTTGGGGAAAAAATATATTGGAAGAACGTTGGGATTTAGATTTATAGTTAACCATGGTATTGCTTAATCTACAAAAGGTGATTAATTGCTTTAATTTTTTAACATGTATACAATGTATTATATAGATAAAATAAAATAATGATTAGAGGTAATTTTAATATGAAAGTTGCAATGCTATCACCAATTGCTTGGCGAACTCCACCAAGACACTACGGTCCATGGGAACGTGTAGTGTCTCTTATTACTGAGGGACTTGTTAAAGAAGGTATAGATGTCACCCTATTTGCAACCAGTGATTCATTAACCTCAGGAAAGCTGAGAGGTGTATGTAAATCACCCTATGAAGAAGATAAAAGCATAGATGCTAAAGCCTTTGAATGTCTCCATATATCAGAATTAATGGAGCATGCAAATGAATTTGATATTATACATAATAACTATGATTTTTTACCTTTGTCCTATAGCGGATTGATAAAGACTCCTATGATAACAACAATTCATGGCTTTTCCTCACCAAAAATTATTCCTGTTTATAAAAAATATAATGAAACCACGGACTATGTTTCTATAAGCAATGCTGATAGATGTACCGATTTGGATTATATACGAACCGTTTACCACGGCATAGACATTGAGAATTTTACTGTGAATAGTGAACAAGGAGATTACCTTGTGTATTTTGGTAGGATATGTCCAGACAAAGGTACAAGTGAAGCTATACAAGTAGCTAAAAAAGCTAAAATGAAGTTAATTATTGCGGGAATTATTCAAGATAAGATGTATTATGAAGAATACGTTAAACCTTTTCTTAATGATGATATTACTTATATCGGCTGTGCTAACCCCGAAGAAAGAGATTCTATTTTAAGAAATGCATACGCTTTGCTACATCCTATTAATTTTAGTGAACCTTTTGGATTAAGTGTTGTTGAATCTATGGCATGTGGCACTCCTGTAATTGCATTTAAAAGAGGTTCTATGTCAGAAATTATTGAAGATGGCAAAAATGGCTTTATTGTATCAAATATTGAAGAAATGGCTGAAAAATTAAAAGATATAAAAAGCATTTCAAGACAAGCATGCCGTGATACCGTTGTAAAAAGATTTTCGCAAAAGCGAATGGTAAAAGATTATATAGAAGTTTATAATGAAATATTAAACAGATAATTATTATAACAACTGATTGAAATGAAACAATATAAAAGTTCTATTTGTGTTCCATTTCAATCAGTTGTTTACTTATCAATATTTTACTAGTCCGTTTATAAGTATTTCGAAATGATGATCTATAAGTCTTGATTTTTGTTCTTCTGGAATATCTTTCTCTATTATTAATCTGCTTATAAGTCCATGGGTAGACGTCCATATGATTTGTGCCGTAAGTTCTACATCCATTTCTCTAAACTTACCTTTTTCTATACATAGAGATATCAATTCACATAATTTTTCCATGCTCTTTCTCTTCTTCGCTATACCTTTTTCTAGTATAT
This sequence comes from Clostridium akagii DSM 12554, assembly GCF_000686725.1. Taxonomy (GTDB): domain Bacteria; phylum Bacillota; class Clostridia; order Clostridiales; family Clostridiaceae; genus Clostridium_I; species Clostridium_I akagii. The sequence goes on from NZ_JMLK01000008.1 coordinate 226,090, forward strand.
TGACTTTATCTTGTACTTCATTAATATCATTCATTAATATAGCTCTAAACTGCCCTGGGTTATCTAAGAAAAAATCAATGTATGCTCTAAGTACCAGTATTAGTGTTTTATCAGTATTTTCTTTATCTACTGGTACTGTTCCTATTTTTTTTAATATATTTTTGTAGCCAATATCTACAATGCATTTTATTATTTCTGCTTTGTCTTTAAAGTAATGATATATAATTCCTGGCGAATACTCTATTTTTTCTGCAATCTTTCGTATAGATAAATTTTCATAACCTTCACTAATTAATATCTCATTTGCAGCATCTATTATCTTTTTCTTTATATTTTCTATTTCTGTCTGTCTTCTTTCAGTTATTCCCATTTTCCTCCTCAGAACTTTCTGAATTCATTTTCTCCGCAAATTCATCAATATCTTTTTCTTTATAGTTTGACATATCTTCATTTGTCTTAGAAACAAGTTTTATGATTAATCGCTCAAAAAAATTCATGTTTTTAAATACAAAAGCTCCTCCAAAAATGCCAATTGTAGCATTACTTATAAGTGTTTCTGGAAAATATTGATTTAGTTCTGAAGTGATTTTTTCTGAATCACTCATACCACATACAAATAATCCTATCTTTTCCCTAGTTAGCGCCTCCGAATTATTTAAGCAAAACTGTTTTACTTCCTTTATCATTTGTCCCATATAAATAGGACCTCCAATAATTACATTATCATAATCTGAGACTACTATGTCCTTATCTTCTTTTAAGTTGAAAATATCAACATTTCCATGAAGTTTTTCTGATAGTCTCACAACACAGTTTTTAGTGAACTCGTGTTTGGTAGCATAAACAATTAGTGTTTTCATAGATATAAATCCCCCTTAATATTTTATATTTATTAAACATTTAAATTTTATTGAACACTGTTTACAAAAATTATACCAGTAATTTATATCTATGTCTATAGAGTAAATTACTGGTATACATTGCTACAAATTTTATATGGTCATTTTCTCTCTTCTAAAACTTCTTTTAATATATTTGTTCCATTTATTGCTGAGGGAAAACCAGAATAAACAGTCATTAAGAGCATAATTTCTTTTACCTCTTCAGCTGTAATACCTATATTCATACCTGCATTAATATGAAATTTTAATTGTGCCACCGCATTACCTAATGCTGTTAAAGCTGCAATAGTAGCAATTTCTCTATACTTTTTATTTATATTATTCCTTGCTGTAATATCTGCTTGGCCACATACTATAAATTTCACTAAATCTGGTGAGAAATCATTATAGGCTTTTTCAAGGCGATCTAGCTGCTTACTGTCTAATTCACAAAGTTGTTCTACACCAACTTCATATCTGTCCATAGGTGAAATTTTGTTAGTTGGTTCATATCCTATCACATCTTTTATTCCTTGTTTTTCACGGTTATTTAATACATCCTTTAATGCATTCATAGCATTTATGCATGTAGGGAAACCAGAATATGAAGACATTTGAAGTATTATTTCCTTCACTTCATTAATTGTACACCCCACATTCAATGCTCCATTGAGGTGAACTTTCAATTGAGGTTCTGCATTTCCAATGGCTGTTAATGATGCTACCACTGCAATTTCTTTAGATTTCAGGTCTAATCCATCTCTTGAATATATATCTCCAAAACAATATTCAACCATGTATCTCACTAAATCTGGTGATATATCATTTAAACTGTTTTTCACATCTTCACCTGCTTTTCCATCAACTTCGCTAAGTTTCTTATATCCTCGTTCTAATCTACTTTCTTCTTCCATTAAATTTTTCCTCCATCTCATTATAAATTTCAACTTTTCTAGTAACATATTCCCTTGCCTCTTGCAACATCTCAATTTCACATTCTATTGAACTTAAGTGATCTTTCATAATGTTTTTTCTTTCTGTAATGGTTTCATCTCCTAAATGTCTTAGCCTTGCATATTCTTTCATTTTATTTATATTCATTCCTGTTGTCCTAAGTCTGTTAATTACCTCAAGCCATCTTAGATCCTGTTCGCTATAAATTCTTTTTCCTGATGAATTTCTTTTTACATCTCTAATTAAACCAATACTTTCGTAATACCTAAGTGTATGAGGTTTTAATTTGGTAATCTTTGATACCTCACTTATTCCTAACTCCAACATAAAACTCCTCCCCTAATAAAATCATATCACTTAAAGTGCACTTTAAGTCAATAACAATATTGTAAATAATATGCTAAATAACAATTAGTGTCAAAACAAAATAAGGATATGAACTAGCAAATTCTCGCTAAGTTCATATCCTTATTTCCTTATTTCATTATTTCATTATTTCATTATTTATATTATAAAGTAAATTTCTTAACTTGAGTAACCATCTCAGTTGTTTTTTTATTTAACAATTCGGCTGACTTTCCAACTTCGTTAGATGAGCCTATTATCTCTTGGGTAGTTGCGGAAATCTCTTCTGAAGAAGCAGAATTTTCTTCTGAAACAGCAGCTATGCTCTCAGCCACAGAAATAATACTTTCTTTATTTTTATTTATATCTAAAATCGAGTTATTAATTCCATTGATTTTAGGCACAATGTCTTCAATAGATGAAATTATATCTTTAAAAGAGCTTATTGAGGTATCTATAATTAGAACTTGCTTTGAAAGCTCATTGTTAGCACCATCTGCTGTTGTTGTAACCGTATCCGTTTCATTTTGTATAGATATCAATAGTTTATTTATATCATTAGAAGAACTCTGAGACTGCTGTGCTAATTTTCCGATTTCTTCAGCTACTACGGCAAATCCCCTTCCAGATTCCCCTGCTCTTGCAGCTTCAATTGCTGCATTCAAAGCTAAAAGATTTGTCTGCTCAGCAATAGCATTTAAAAGGTCAGTAATTTCAGTTATTTCTTTTACACTATTAGTTAAATTAGATATTTTTTTACTCACATCACTAAATGATGACGATATATCCTTTGTTGAATTTATAAGTTGTACCAATTCATTATTGCAACTTTTAACTTTATGATTTATATCATTTGTATTTTCATTTACGCCCTTAACTGTTATTGCTACTGCATCTAACTCCAAGCTAAAATCACTTAAATTACTATTCATTGTTACAAGCTGCGAAGCTTGATCCGAGGATCCCTCAGCAACACCATCAATAGCACTTGATATATCCTTTGTTGAAATATACATTTGTTCCGATAAAGTGGAAAGTGAATTTGCTTCGTTTGACATAACTGTTGACTCTTCTTCAATAGTTTTAAGTATGTAAGCTATGGATGTGATAGTTTTTTTCAAAGCTGTGTTCATAACCCCAAACTCATTTTTGTATTCAGTATGGATTTCGATTGTGAAATCCCCTTCTGATATAGTTTTTAATTTACCTGTAAACTCCTCTATTAAATCTTTAATTGCAAATATTATAGTAAATGATATCATAGTTAAAATTAAAAGAGATAATCCAAACACAATAGCGAAGGTTACCATACTTTTATGATACAAACTTTTTGATTCTTCACTCATAGAATTAGCAACATTTTTCTGATTGTCCACAAGCCCAATAATATCTTTAGCTAGCTGGTTTCCATAAACACCCATATCCACATTAGTTATTTGCTTATCTGGAACTAAATTTTGTTTCCTTTGCTCTATTATATTAGGTATATATGAATAATAGTGCTCATAAGCAGTTTTAGCAATTTTTACTGACGCTGCTTCTTTTGGATTGTTTTGTGCTACGATAACCTGTCTAGCAATAATTGTATTTATTTTACTGTTTAAATCTAACATTGTTTTTTCATTGGCCTCATCAAATGGTCTATCGATTATTTTAGTTAAAGTATTCCTCAAAACACCCATATTTCCATTTATATCTTCCCAATCTTTTAGTGTAGGTATTATATCACTATTTATGCTACTGGTGATATTATACATCCTATTAGTATTTACATATCCCACACCAGCAATTATAATAGTGGACATTAGTGATATTATCCATATTAAAACTATATTCTTAGTAATTTTAACATTTTTAAGCCTTTTCAAATTTATTTTCAAATTAAATCTCCCCCTGTAATAAATATATTTTACACTCAAAATTTTTTTAGTATACTTTCTACACTTCTTATAACGTTATCATAAAATAGCTAGATGCATTATCTATTAACTCCATAATCAATAGTCATAATTTTTCGCATTAATTGTTAACGTTAATCTGAATTTGAATGTCAATCAAGTTATCATAATACTCACTACTACTAATCGACATAATTAAATAATACTTTAGTATAATTATAGCTATGTACTGTAACACAAAGAATTGAAGCCGAGTAAAAATTTAAAAACAATAAAAATGGGACATAAGCAGATTAATTATAAAAAATCTACTTGCGTCCCATTCATTGTGTTAACTGTATTCTATTTTATCTTTTATCCCAGCACTTAGCCCCTATTATTATTTCTTATCTACTATTAATTTTATTTCTAAATTCAGCTATATTCTTTCCTCGTGACTTTTCTTTTAATCGTAAATTTATATTTTCTTTTTTTTCTGCAAACTTGGCCTCTTTTCTAAGTTTCATATAGTTTTGCCATCTATCACTAGGGAGTTCTCCATTGTCTAATGCCTTTTTTACTGCACACCCTGGCTCTGCTTTATGACTGCAATTACGAAACTTACATCTACTTGCAAGTTGTTCTACATCATCAAATGTTGTACTAAGTCCATCCATAACATCCCACATACCAAGTTCTCTCATCCCCGGAGTATCAATTATCATAGTTCCATTATCAAGCATTACAAGTTCTCTGTGGGTAGTGGTATGGTGACCTCTGCTATCATCTTCTCTTATGTCATTAACTTTCATAATTTTCCTTCCTGCAATATTATTTACAAGTGATGATTTACCAACTCCTGATGATCCAAGAAATACAATTGTTTCTGATGGTTTAATATAATTTTGCAGTTCACTAAGACCTTCACCCGTAACTGTGCTTACTGCTAATATTGGAACTCCCATAGCAACCTTTTGCAATTGATTCTCATAGATATTAGCATCACTACATAAATCTGCTTTTGTTAAAATAATTATAGGCAATGCTCCACTTTGAAAAGCTGTAGTCAGGTAGCGTTCTATCCTTTTAATGTTAAAATCATGATTAAGAGATGTCATAATAAATACCTTATCAAAATTGGTTGCCACAATCTGCTCTTTTTTATAAAAAGTATCCATACGTGAAAATTTGCTTTTTCTCTCTAACACTTTATAAATAGTATCTTCACCTTGATCATTTGGCCGTACTAATACAAAATCCCCTACAGCAGGATACATGTTATTTTGTTCTCCATTATAAAATAATGACCCCTTAAGCTTAGCAACTTTTTCACCAAACTCTGTAACGATATTGTATTTTTCCCTGTGAACCTCCACAACTCTTGCCGGCATTAGCGCTTTATCGCCTATACTAAGTGCTTCTATTTGCCTTTTATAAAATTCTGTATAGCCATAACTTTCTATCTTGTTCTTTCCCATTTACTTCCTCCATCTTTATATAATATTTTTTTAATTCATATCTTGAACTTTTTAAACAATAATTTAAATTTTCCATACTATAGCCCCTCCTTATAAATTTATTTTTTCATACTAAAAATGGACAAAAAAATGCCGTAGACAATGACCCCATTTAACTTGGGCTCTATCTACGGTTATAAAAAAACAGGCACTTCACCCTGTTACTTATACTTAATAGGCTGCACATTATGAAAGGTTATTAATTACTGCAAAAACGTAAAATTAATAAAGGGTATCTTTGCCCTTAAAATCACATTTTCGCCCATATTTAGTTTTTAAACTGCAATCACCTTTATATTTGCATTCATTAAAAACATCTCCTTTCATAAGAAAAATATTAATTTGAAAATACTTTACATTTTTACATTTTATAACTTTAAAAATATTTTGTCAACAAGGATTTTTTCTATTGCCTATAAATCTTTGAGTCCTGTATTTATTAAAATCTTTCCAATTAATTTATCTATGGAAATTTCTTTATTTCCCATCATAGTTTTAGCAGCTTTTAATAATACACGAACATCGTATTGACCTTCATAAACTGGATTTACCTTTTTATCAAGCTTAAGCAGTCCATAAACCGCCATCATTGCGGAACGAACAGAGTATTCTACAGTAAACACACAGTCGTTTTCAATTTCTGAAAACTGTCCAAGGAAGGCTAAATTAGTTGATCCTCTTGGAATGACAGCAGGACGATCTCCCTGACTTCTAGGCATAAACTGACTTGTAATGTACGGCATCATACAAGGTATAACCTTTGAAGAAGCCAAAATTTCTGGTATCTTACTCTGCATCCCTATATGATAAAGAAGTTCAGAAAATAGCTCTTCCCCTGTACAATCAGACATTTTTTTCTTGATGAAATCCCCCACATTATCTGGGAACAAACCGTAGGCCCAAAGTACCTGTACATTTTCAGGCTGATTTATAAAATGTGGTTGCTTTGGTGCAGTCCAAGATAATAACCAACTGGAATCCTTAACAGTTACAACACCACCCATTCCTGGTTCATCACCTGTAAGTTTTAGTAAATGATCAAATAATGTTGTATTATCAGTAATTGTCATTGTGAATGACATCCACTTGGATTTATCAATGTCTCCTGCAAAAATTTCTGGATGCCCAAATTCAGAACTTTGTTTTGCTATGTTTTCCCAAAGAGACCAGCAACCTCTTTCTTTTTGATTTCTGTCAAGAATAGCAGGTTTATTATTACTTCCTACTGTTGAATTTTCTGTCATAGATCCATTTGTAACAAATACAAGATCATTCCCTGTAATTTCAATGATTTCTTCCTTTCCGTTTCTTGTTATATATATCTTTTTAACAGTTTTTTCAGTATCAGTAATTTTAATATCTAAGTTTGTTACTTGTACTCCAAGTTCCAAACTAACCCCTTGATCTTTTAACCAAGTAATTAATGGCAAAATCAAAGAATCATATTGATTATATTCTGTATGCAGAATTCCCACAAGTTGGTTCATTCCACCAATAAGGTGCATGAATCGAATCATATAATGTTTAACCTCTAGAACCCCATGCCAATTTTCAAAAGCAAACATTGTGCACCAGAAATACCAGAAATTTGTTTTGAAAAACTCAGGTTTAAACCACTGCTCGCAAGTAACGCCATTAAGTTTGTCGTTATTTACAAGTACAAGCTTATTTAGTGACATCATGTCTTCAAAACTCAATCCTAAAGTTGAAAAATCAGCCTTTTGTCCTTGATTTTCAACTAGACGGCAATGAGATTTTATTGGTTCTGCAATATTAAGTTCTCTAAATTCATCTAGAACCGTTCTATTTGGATTTTTTAAAGAAGGAATAAAACTATATAAATCATACATACACTCCATGCGAGATTCTAATTCTCTACCACCACGTGCAAGATAACCATCTTTTGCATTACCTGCACCATCCATGCTACCACCAAACACTTGTTTTTCTTCAAGAACGTGTATGTTTTTTGCTGGCATATGTCCATCACGAATTAAAAATGCCGCTGCTGCAAGAGATGCAATTCCACCTCCTGCTAGATAAGCTTTTTTGTTTTCAATACCTTTGCTCGCTATAGTGTTAACCTTTTCATAGTTTTTCATATAATTACTTCCTTTCTAACATTATTAGAATAGACATTTACTTCCTTGATTTAATTTCATTTAACAATATCAATATAGTCTTTTGAAATATTTTTTTCAATTTACAATTAAAGCCTTTTGTAAAGAAGCTTTACAAAAGGCTTTAATTGTACAAACGATTCTAAAAATAGCTACATCACTAATTATCTATTGCCATTTCTTCTCATATTCTTCTAATGCTTTTTTACATTTCCGTCCATTACAGCAACTACATTTTTAACAATGTTAAGAGGTTCCTCTTTCATTCCCTCTTCCATCCATTTAGCTAGTACCGCAATAAATGCTGGGGTATAAAAATCTACAATAAACTTTTTATTTTCCTCAGTTACGTTCATATCAATTCCAATTTCATTAACTATATTTGTTAAATAGGCAGCAGTATTAGCAAATAAAAACCTTTCAAGATGACCTCTCCCAATGGAATGTAATGTATTCATGCAAAAGATTTTATTATTTTCTATATATTTAAATACCTCTAGATATGCTGCCTCCCATGTTTTATAATTTATCTCTTTTCTGCCGTATTCCAAAGCTTCATTACTGTATATCCAACCCAATAACTCGTAAGCATCCTGAAAATGATAATAAAATGCTTGTCTAGTTAACCCACATCCATCTACAATATTATGTATAGATATTTTATTAAATGGCATTTTTTTCATAAGTTTTTTTAATGATTCAGCCATTAATTGTTTTGTTACGTCTGAATATGGCATCTATCGCATGCCTCCTTACCTCAAAAATTAACTACAAGAATCCGTAAGTTGTATTTTTATATTTAGATCCCTTGCTAAGCTCTTTGTTATTCAACTCCATTTTCTACTATTTCTCCATAAATAACAACCCTGCCATTTTCGGGGCATTTATGCTTTGCATTCGGGTAGCCATAAGCATCATATTTATTTTATATTCTCTACATTTTTAATTAAGGAAATTTTAACTTAAAATTAGTACCTTACTTATTTGTGCGTTCTATCTTTTATAATTTTATTGTTGTATATTAAGTATAAGATATTTTAAATATCAAATCTATGCGTTTTCAAGAGAATAAATAAATTTAACTAATTTATTTATTCTCTTTAAGAAGCCTAAAAAGGGGTGCAAAATGAAAGTATTACTTATTAACGGCAGTCCACGAGTTGATGGATGTACTTATACCGCTCTACGTGAAGTGGCTAATGAATTAGAAAAAGAAAATATTGAAACAGAAATTTTCCACGTTGGAAATAAACCTATCCGTGGTTGTATAGGTTGTGGTGCTTGTTATAAAACGGGATCTGGTAAGTGCATATTTAATGATGATACCGTAAATATTGGTTTGGAAAAAGCTAAAGAGGCTGATGCTTTTGTATTTGGATCTCCTGTGCATTATGCCAGTGCATCTGGTCTAATAACGTCATTTCTAGATAGATTTTTTTATGCTGGGGATGGTTTTCAATATAAACCTGGCGCTGCAGTTGTAAGCTGTCGTCGTAGTGGTTCCACAGCTACTTTTGAACAACTTAATAAATATTTTACTATTTCAAATATGCCTGTAGTTTCCTCTCAATATTGGAATGCAGTTCATGGAAATACTCCTGAAGAAGTAAAACAAGATTTAGAAGGAATGCAAACCATGAGAACTTTAGGCAAGAATATGGCCTGGCTATTAAAATCAATTAAGGCAGGTAAAGAAGCTGGAATTTCATTGCCAGAAAAAGAGGAACGAGTTGGCACTAATTTTATACGATAATATGAAAATGAAAAATAGAAGAGTGGGTATCTTAAAAAAGATACTCACTCTTCTATTTTTCATGATAAGTTAAATTATATATTCTTTAAATCTTATTTATACACATACTCTCTTGTCCAAGGTAATTCATTGTTTACACCCTTAGCAAATAATATCTGATGAATATTGATGTTACCAGAATTAAATGATGCTGCACAAGAATTCAAGTACATTCTCCACATTCTTATGAATGTTTCATCTTTAGTCTTTTCTATTTCAGGAATGGCATTCTCAAAGTTTTTAGTCCAATGCTCTAATGTTCTGCCATAATGTCTTCTAAGACTTTCTACATCTATTAATTCAAAATTCAGTTCTGCTATATCTCTTATTAAATCTTTTATTGCAGGCAAATCCCCACCTGGGAAAATATATTTATCTATCCATGTATTTGTGCCACCTTCATTTACTCCTGTTATACAATGAAGAAGGGAAACACCTTTGTCCTTTAATAAATTATTTACTACACTGAAATATTCAGTCAAATTATCTTTTCCTACATGTTCTAGCATACCAACACTAACCACTCTGTCAAAACTTATATTTTTAAGTTCTCTATAATCTGCGAGACGAACTTCAACTAAATCTTCTAATCCCTCTGCTTTTATTCGTTCATTAACTTTTTCAAGTTGTTCTGAGCTTAAAGTTATTCCTAAAGCCTTAACTTTATACTGTTTAGCTGCTGTAATTATTAGTTCTCCCCAACCACAACCTATGTCAAGTAAGCTTTGTCCTTCTTGTAAGTTTAATTTTTTTAGTATATGTTCTACTTTATTAATTTGGGCTTGTTTCAAAGTATCATTCTCATTTTTAAAATATCCACAAGAATAAGTCATAGTATCATCAAGCCATAGTTTATAGAAATCATTACCAATATCATAATGATATTCTATGTTTTCTTTACTAGCTTTTATTGTCCTTTTGAATTTTTTTATCAATTTTTGATACTTCTCTCCATGCTTTAGAAAACTCTCTTTGTTATTATATAATGACTCTATTACTTCCTGTACACTACCTTCTATATCTAACTTTTTAGTCATATACCCTTCACCGAGTGCCATGGAAGGATCATTTATGATATCCCCTTTTGGTATTGGTTCGTTAAAAATAACTTTAAATTTAGGCTCACCTTCACCATAATTTTGTACACTACCATCCCAAAGTTTAAGCTGAAATGGATCGGAAAACATATCTTTTAATAAATTTTTATAAAACAGTTTATCACCAATCAAAATTGATCACTCCTAATTTAAATATTTATAGAGTTAATTATATAATTAACTCTTAGGTATCTTCAAGAAAATATACCAGAATACTGACCTATTATTTTTTTGATGGTACCTTATATCAAAGCTCTCAAAAGCTAAGATCTCTTTATTATCGAAAATTTTGTCCAATGATTTATGTTAGTTTGGATAGAACTAACTTATTATGTATGATTATTAATTGTCCAATCATTGATTATAACAATCGGTCTACATAATCATACTATTATTTTTTATATTTGTCAAAAGAAGAATGTGAAAGATTATAGCTGAGTAAACGACAATCATATTTTCATAGATAAGAAAATCTCCAGATTACTTGATTTCTTAATGATTTCGAATTAAAGATAAACAATATTAACTTACATTAGGATTAATTATATCACTACTTCCCAAAGCAAATAAGATTATTTGGTCAGTTTTTACCCCATTATAACTTTGTTTTATATTTGAATATCTCTTTTTTAGCTTTTTGTACAAATGTGTCATATATTTAGTTCTAAATGGAAAATATTTTTGTATTTGCTTAAGATATTTTCTACTGTACATTTTTTTATTACTGGCAACTGCAAATAGAATTAAGAGTATGCAATTTTTACGTATCACATCTTTTAATTCATTTATGTTTTCACCTTTAAAAAAGTCCATATCATCAATTAGGTCATAGGTAAAATTGATCAACTTACTAGTTATATTATCCAGTTTCCATTTTTTATATAATTGAGAAATGATAGTCATATGCTTGTCTTGTAAGTCCTCTTTTCCGTCTTGCAAATCATCACATATTTGAAGAAGTACACCATAACCAAAGAAAAAAGTAGCCTCCTTTTCTGTTAATGTTCCGTTTACTAAATAAGCATCTGCTAGAACAGAAATTCCACCTTTCTCTATACTTATCCCTAAAATATCTTTCTCATATGGTCCACTTAATTGTCCCTGTTGCTTCAAGCTTTTCCCTTGAGCATGGTGGATACAAAGAAGACTTTCAAAAACTTCACAGTAAATATTACGGTCATACTGTTCTTCGATTTTATCCACAAGTTTAAAGAGATTATCCTCATAATCATCACTAGGCTTAAGGTTATCACCAGCTAATCTTTTTTCAAACACATCTGTAATTTTCAATTTGTCTTCTATTCTGATTTCTGGGTTATCTAAATAATTATCCGTATATGGATACAACATGCTGTATCCAAAAATAGATGGTGTTAACTGAAGTTTTTGATGCAAAAGCATTTGAATCAAATTCATTATCCATACATTCCTAATTGCTTGTCCAATATCTTCTGGGTTAATATTAGGATTAAAATTTTTCACTTCATTAATGAAATTTTTAGTAACCTTAATTAAATCATCTTGAAGTAAAACCTCTTTATCCCTTTCAGATATTAAATCTGAATTTTTTATGAAATCATCAAGCATCAATTGTACTTTTTGTTTCCAATCTTTCCGTTCCATTTCTTCTGCTGGAAATTTTTCTATTGCCTTGAAAAATTGTTTCAAAAATTCATCTGTTTCCTTCTCCTTGTTTCTTTTATGCCAATAACCTGTCTCCCCTTGAAGATTTGGAAAATCAGTTTTTATATCACACCAAATATTTAAATATAATTGTTTAAATTTCAAGACTTGTTTCGATATATTTATCTCATGTTTTATCCATTTATTCATATATTTTTTTATACCCCGTTCAGCTTTAAAGCCATCAATATATGTATTTTAAATTATCTCAATATTACCATATTACTTATATACAGTCAAAATAAAGAAAATTATAATATGAAGTTCTTTTATTTTATTACGATAATAATTTTATAAGTATAATTAGGCATATGAAAAAAAAATAACATTTCAAATATACCAGCATACTTGCTTGTTATTTTTTGAAGATTCCTAAGTTGATTTTCTAACATAAGGAGGTGCTTTTATGATAATAGGTCATAATTTAAATGCTCTTAAAGCTTTACATTATTTAAATATAAATCAACAACATATGCAAGGTGCAATGCTTAGATTAAGTTCGGGAAAAAAAATAAATTCTGCTTCTGATGATCCTGCTGGTCTTATAATTTCACAACATATGCAATCCCAAATTAATGCTCTAACTGTAGCATCAAAAAATTCACAAGATGGTATTTCCATGTTCCAAACAGCAGACGGTGGCTTAAGTGAAACTCAATCTATACTTCAACGAATGAACGAACTTGCTGTGCAAGCTGCCAATGATACCAATGTTACTTTAGACAGAAATGCAATAAAAAATGAATTAACACAACTTGGAAGTGAAATTACTCATATATTTAGTTCAACAAATTTTAATGGTATAAATCTATTGTCTTCTTCTGGAAATCTTACATTTCAAATTGGTGCAACTTCCAATGCTTATGATTCAATGGGTATCAATTTATCTTCTTTTAACATTAGTAGTAGCCTGAGTAATATAGCTAATGGCACTGGTATAAATGTTGATAATTCGGATAATGCACGTAATTCTATCTCCGTAATTCAAAATGCAATTAATTCTGTGTCAACTTCTAGATCTATAGTAGGTGCCTATGAAAATAGACTTAAATATACAATAGATAATTTAGATAATGAGGCTGATAATCTAACCTCCGCAGACTCTCGTATTACCGATGCAGATATGGCAAAGGAAATGATGGAATACTCTAAATACAATATTCTCCAACAAGTTGCACAAGCTATGCTGTCACAGTCATTACATAATGACCCCGAACAAATATTAAAATTATTAGAATAATGGTTTTCAGCTACATAAAATCTTTCCTTAGACACAATATAACAAGTGAAAGGTGGTATGTATATGAAAACTAATGAATTAATAACTGTAGTAAATGAAAACGGTGAAAAAGTAGATTTACAATTCATTGATGCCATTTCCATGAATGGAAATGAATATGTGATAGTTGGTCCTAAAGATTCTGATGAAGCCTATGCTTACAAGTCAATTATAACTAATGGTGAAACAGAATATTTATCAATTGGAAAAGGACAGGAATTTAAAAATGTATTAGAAAAATATAACCGTTCTTAAAAAAAGTATAGGGTGATTTTTTCACCTTATACTTTTTTAGGTTCAAATATGGAAATGGACATTTTATTATTATACTTTTTACTGTGGATCGTAAGATACCCAATCGTAATATGCATTAAGTGGAGTTTTACCATCATAAGAACCTAACCATGAATCTACACCTGTACCTGGCCATAAATTCATCATTATTTTACCAGGATGTGATGGAATGGTATTTGTTACCCTATGCACCTCTACTCCATCCACCTTCCATGCAATATATGTTGGTTGCCAATTAAATGCATAAGTATGATAACTTGTTGAAGCATCAAATCCTAGATTATAGATGTACTCATGATTACCTACTCCGTTTGTAAAATAATTAAATTGTACTTTTGTAGTATCCTTACCTAGAAATTCTATATCTATTTCATCCCAAGGTGTATTATCTGATGGTCCTGTATACGTAAAAAATGAAGAAACTATACCAGTATTTTTTGCCGGTTTCATGCTTACTTGGTAGAGTCCATAACTGTAAGTATCATTTGAACGGTATTCTCCACCGGCATAAGGTGTAGTTCCTCCTTGACTATCTTTATTGAGAGTAAGATCCATAGCTCCATTTATAAAATTAACATTACTTGCTCTCCAAGTACAGTTAAACATGCCCCCATTAGACCATCCATCTGATTTTGACCACGCTTGTGTATTTGCAGAATCAAATCCGTCACTAAAGTGTGTATTAGTCAAAGCAAAAGTTTGTATTGGTATTAATGTTGCAACTAAAAAAATAGCTATTAACATCCCTAACGTTGAAATTATGATTTTTTTCTTGTTCATATAATTCCCTCCTCAAATAATCGCGTAACCGTTTACATATTTATTATATACATATGTTTCCATTTTGTAAATATAATAATTCAGTTTAGGTAACAAGATAGAATCATTTAAAGTAATCAAGTTATATTCGATAATAATGAAATGTTTCTATTGATTATTATCGAAATAGATGTATAGTTTATTATAATAGTAAAATAGTAAAATATTAACTTATGTCAATAGAAGGTGGTTATTTAATGAAAATGGTAAATAAAAAAATCTACATTGGAAGCTCTATGGTATATGAGTTATTAGCATCTATGTTTAGACTAGAATGTCATGAGCAAATGCTCCCACAGGATCAGCAAAAACTCAAGTATGTTTCAGAAGATTTAACAAAATGGGTAGTAAAAAGTAGATCAAAATTAACAGATAATATGAAAAAGGATATTACTGTATTCTTTAATTATGAAAGTTTTTTAGGTTTGTCTTTAGTTCAACTTATTTGGGAAAATGGTTGTTATGAAAATATAGCTGACTTTTTTCATTTTATGGATCAGTATCCAGCAAAAGATTTGATTAAAACCTTTTTTAACACTGGTTATGGTCAAGAAAAAAGCCTTCAAAATATTGACAATACTATAGAAGTTAAAAATTTTCTAGCTAAGTCTTCACTACCCGAGGTAGAAAGATGGAAACTAACCTACTTTTGCTCTGCACCTGATGAAACTAAGAAAAGATTTTTAACCCTTTTAAAAGATTTCTACAGAAACATATTTAAGGAAAATCTAGCTATGCTACAAAAATCCCATATTAAAAGCATTAACTATTTGGAAGGAAAGTTAATAAAAATGCCCTATGAAATGCTTGGGAAACTAATTTCCTTAGACTTAGAAAATACCAATGATCAAATAATACTTATACCATCTTATTACTACAATACGGCTTCCCTTTTCTCCTATTTTGAAGATGGAAAAAGATTAATCTATCTTTATGGTACATCTCAACCTGAATTTGAATTTTCAGATGATATTTCATCTGAAAAAGTTCTTACTGCCATAAAAGTTTTAAGTGATGAAAACCGTATTAAAACCATTGAGATTCTGAATACTACACCTTGTTATGGTTATGAGTTATCTCAAAAACTAGGAATTTCAAGTTCAACCATGTCACATCATCTAGCGCTACTTAGCGATATAGGAGTGATACTCCCAGTAAGGGAAGAAAATAAGGTTTATTATCAGGTTAATAAGGATAACATTCGAAAGTTATTAAAACAATTTGAAACCATGCTAACTTAAAGTTAGCCTTTTTTTAAATTCAACATTCTATATGCATAAAACTTTAAGTTTGATATTTATAGGAGGCACGTGATGAAAGTATTTAAAAATAAAGATTTTATGATTTTATGGCTAGGTCAAAATATTTCAAAGCTCGGAACCACATTATATGATATAGCATTAATGTGGTATATGTATAAAAAAACAGGATCATCTATTGCCCTTGGATTAAGTGTTTTGTGTTTCACTGTGCCCTCTGTTTTAATAGCACCACTAGCAGGTGTTTTTGCAGATAGACTTGACAAGAAAAAAATTATAATTAATACAGATATCCTGAGTGGAATTATAATGCTGGTATTTAGTTACTTTATTTTTGTATATAGATATCCTGTTTATATCCTATATATTTTCATGATACTATCTTCCATGGTTACAGCAGTATTTAATCCCTCCATATCATCATCTATTCCCGTTATAGTGAAGGAAGAAGATTTGAAGGATGCAAACACACTAAATCAAATGTCCTCACAAATAACAAATATATTAGGGCCTGTACTGGCAGGAATCCTTATATCATTTATGAACATAGGGCTGTTATTTTTCATAAATGGATTATCTTTTTTAATTTGTGCTATTATAGAAAGTTTTATAGTAATACCTAAAGTTATTATTAAAACCTGTACTAACGGAATTGCTTCACAGTTTAAGGAAGGCTTAAAATATATAGCTAGCGATAAACCTCTATTATATCTTGTAATGGCAGGAGGGGTTATTATCAATTTTTTCTTGGCTCCCCTATCAATTTATGAAACTATACTTTCAACTAAGATTCTTAATGTGGGCTCTACAGGATATGGAATGATGAACTCTGCTATATCCGCAGGTGCATTGCTAGGAGCTTTACTTATAATGGCAAATGTATTTAATGATAAATACAAAATGACGGTTATAGGCCTATGTATAGAAGGCATAGCAGTTGCATTTTTAGGATTAGTTCCAAATTATTATGTTGCATTGCTATCTGAAGCTATTTTAGGATTAGGCGTTGCTATGGCCAGTGTTGGAATCAGCACTCTATACCAAACACTAATACCTAAAGATAAAATGGGTAGAGTAATGGCACTAGTTAGCACGTTGTGTAGTATTTCTGTTCCCTTAGGCACACTGCTTGGTTCAATCATAATTGCATATCTACCTTTAAATATAATATTAATTATATCTGGGGTATTTATCATAGTAACAGGATTTTTATTAATTCCACTGCTTAGAATCAAAACAAACAATATAAGCCTAGATTCAGCTTTAAAATGAATGCTACTTTTCAATATGGATAATTCCTTGTTCTATAGCTACTGCAACAGCCTCTGACCTGGAATCAACTTTAAGTTTACTGTATATATTGGTTAAATGTGCTTTAACAGTTCTTTCAGATATACCCATGTCAAAAGCTATTGCCTTACTTGTACAGCCTCTTGCAATAGCTTGCAGGATAAATAATTCTCTTTCTGTAATTGCAGTATTAAATGGATTATTGCTTTGCTTGGTTTCCTTTTTAAAACTAAAAATGCTTTTACTAATTTCGGGCTGAAGAAGTGTTTCTCCTCTTATGGCAGATTCAACTGTTCGAATAAGGCCTTCACGGGTAGTATCCTTAAGTAAATATCCCTTTGCACCCAAAGAGAGTCCCTCTTTAATTAAATTATCCTCATTAAACGTTGTTAAAATAATTATTGGCACTAAATTATTTTTTTTATTCAAAGCTTTTATTACTTCTATTCCATTCATTTTAGGCATACTTAAATCCATTAAAATTACATCTAGTTCTAGTTGTTCTATAAGTATTAAAGCTTTTTCCCCATTTTCTGCTTCTCCTACAACTTCATAATCTTCTTCTGTTTCAAAAATTAATTTTAGTCCTTCTCTAACTACTAAATGATCATCTACTACCAATATTCTTTTTTTATTCATTTTATTCGTCTATTCCTTTCCCAATTGGTATCATGATATTTATATTTGTTCCTAATTTTCTTTTGCTTTTTATTTTAATCTCACCATGTATTGCCCTTACACGCTCTGTCATTCCAAGTATACCATAATGACCCAATAGTTTATCTAAAAGTTTAACATCAAAGCCTATACCGTTATCTATAATATTTATGTTTAATTTATTGTTGTCTTCTATTATTTTAACAACTACATTTTCTGCTTTAGCGTGTTTGGCAATATTATTTAGAGCCTCTCTTACAATGTATAATGTATGTTTAAGTATCTTTAAGGGTATCTGAGATTCTATTTTAATGTCTGATACAATAGAAGTGTTCGAAACAGCCTTAAACTCAGATATTTCATTTTTAACTGCCTTAGCAAAATCTATATCTGTATTTTCTTTAAATCTCAAATCATCAATAACAAGCCTAGAATCTGCTAGAGTTGATCTGGCGTATCCCATTGACTTTTTCACAATTTCTTGAGCTCGTTTTGTATTATTATTATTATTTAAATGGACATTTACAGCTTCTAATTGCATAATTATGCCTACAAGTCCTTGAGAAAGTGTATCATGTAAATCTCTGGCCATTCTCTCTCTCTCATTTAATAAAGTTAGTTCTTCTACCTTCTCATAAGCAAATTCTAATTCCATTAGAATTTTTTGAGTTTGAATATGCGATTTTACTTGTTTAAGGAAGATAGTTAAATATGCACGTACAGCAAAAGTAACTAGAATAAGTATGGGAATATATTTGATTAGCTCCTTCACTCCGTCAAATACTATGATAGTACCACAAAATATACTGTAAAAAAATAGACATGTAGCAATCACTTTTATTCCGTCATAATAAACTATTATGCTCTGGAAAATTAAAATAGGAATTAGTCCCACAAGTATTGTTTCATAACCTCTGGGGCCTATAACCGCATAGTCAAAAGTGATTATTCCTTGTACAGTGAAATAAATCCAGTACTTATGCTTAAATATAATATCAGAAAACAAATATACTAATAATTGACCCATCATTACTATTGTGAAACCTGCAACTTCATGTGAATTCAACTTATATGTATTTTGAAAAAATATGGTAGCTATGTAAATTAAAATAGTAGCTATTATTATGGGAGATTTAGGTAATTTAACCTCATCTGAATCTATTGTAAATAATAATTTAAACTTATTTTGCAAATCTATCACCTACCTATTCATAAAATTATGTCATACATTAGTTTTCATGTCAAAAATTATTAAAATGCATGAGAGTTTCCATTTGGACTTATATTTTCATTAAAACATTTAAAAGAACTATAACATTCAAAACAAATTAGAATGCTATAGTTCTTTATTACTCTCAGGTGATTTGTTTATGGCATTCTAAGAATATTTATGAAACTTTTTCTTCTTTATCTTTATTTATATTTTCACCTTCAATATCAAATTTAGGTAAAATTTTATCTAGCCATTTTGGCATATACCATGCGCTTTTACCTAATAAGGTCATAACCGCTGGTACAAATGTCATTCTTACTACAAAGGCATCAAATAAAACACCAAATGCCATTGGAAGTCCCATTGATTTAATGTTGATATCAGTTTGAACACCAAAACTTGTAAAAACTATAGTCATTATTAATCCAGCTGCAGCTACTACAACACCACTAGCTTTCATTCCAGAAAGAACAGATGCCTTTGCATTACCTGTTTTAGTGTAATCCTCTCTCATACGACTTACTAAAAATACTTCATAGTCCATTGCTAAACCAAATAATATACCTATAACTATTACAGGTATGAAACATAATATTGGTGCTGGTTTTGCTATACCAAGCAAATCAGCAAAATTTCCTTTTTGCAAAGTCAAAACTGAAAAACCTAGTGTTGCAACTAACGACATTACAAATCCAAGAACAGCCTTAATTGGTACAAGTATAGATCTGAATACTAAAAGCATCAAAACCAAAGCAAGTACGATAATGACTCCACCAAATATTGGAATAGCATTACTAAGTTTATCAGAAGTATCTATATTAACTGCGGTTCTTCCTGTTACCATTAGCTGAACATTGTGATTTTTTTCAGTAATTCCACTTTTATCACGAATATTTTGAACTAAATCTTTAGTTTCTTGATCATTTGGTCCAGTTTTGGGTGTTACTTGTACCATTGCTATTTTTCCATCTTTAGTTGGAACTACTGGTGTAATGCTAGCTATATCAGATAATCCCTTAATTTCTTTAACTGATTCTTGCATAGCTTGCATAGTCTTTAATGGATTGTTTCCTGCTTTAGAAGAATCCAAAACAACTACAAGAGTACCATTAACTCCTTCTCCAAAACCCTCTGACATAATATCATAGCCTTTTCGTTCTGTAGATGTTTTTTGCATCATTCCATTATCAGGAAGTCCTAACTCCAAATCAAGAGCTGAATAGCCAATTAAACCAGTTAGTGCTAAAGCAACAATAATTGTAATAATTGGATACTTAGTTACCACTCTTCCCCAAAGATTAGAATTTTGATTTTTCTCTTTATGCACTAATTTTGTTGAAACTTTATTGTTTTGTTTTGGTTTTATATGATGCCCTGCAAGACTTATAACTGCTGGAACTACTGTAAGTGAAACCAATACTACAGCAAGTACCACACCTGCAGCAGCTTTTCCCATAACTCCCAAAAATGGTACTCCACACAACGATAGTCCACATAATGCAATAATAACAGTTACTCCTGCAAACAAGACTGCACTACCTGCTGTACCCATTGCTATGGCAGCCGCTTCTTGTGGTTCATAGCCTTCACCAATATTTTCGCGGTACCTTGAAATAATAAATAATGAATAGTCAATTCCTACAGCCAAACCAACCATAGATGCTAATGATAATGAAAGTGCAGACAGATCTGCAACACTAGTTGCAACCAGAATACCAAGTAGTCCAGTAATTAATCCAATAAGAGCTGTTATTATTGGTAATCCAGCTGCCAAAAGTGATCCAAGAGTAAATATAAGAATAACAAATGCTACAACAATACTTATTACTTCAGAACTTCCCCCCATTTCAGTTGGTGTTAAAGTAACACTTCCTCCTAGCTCTGTTTGGATACCTACATTTCTACTTGTTTTTATACCTTCTGATACTTTGTCTATAGATTCCTTTTTAACCTTATCTGCTGCAGTATTATATGTAATATCTGCATAAGCGATTTTTCCATTTTTGCTAATAGTTCTATTCATATATGGACTTGCTACAGATTTAATCGCAGTATCTTTTTTCTGTACTTGTTCTATTGTTTTATTTATTGTTTTCATTACTGATGGATCATTTATTGTTTTTCCATCTTTAACTTTAAAGATAATCCTTATTGTTCCATAATCTGTAGTTTGACCCATTGCGTTTTGTAGTACTGTACCTGCTTTTGCAGATTCTGTACCAGGAATAGACATATCACCCCTAAAATCAATACCATTACTTGCTATAAAACCAATTGCTACTACTATAACCATTATCCAAAATAGAATGATTCTTTTAGGTCTTTTATAAGCCCAATTACCTAGATTGTACAACAACTTTGCCATAAATATTTCCCCTTTATAATACAAATATTTTTTTTCATTCGCTATAATTGACTGCATACTTATCTTATATCCAATCTATAGTTGTAACAATTGTACCTTTGGGCAAAATGTTATGTACTTATGGGCAAATGTAAATCATACTATACTCTTTTTAGTTATTAAATCATATGTTTTTTAATATCAAGTTTCAATAGTTCATCTAATATTATTTCATTAGTTCCTTGGATATTAAATATCCTATTTAAATATTTGCTTTTTTCATTGCCAATAATATTTATAAGCTCCTTTTCAAAACATTTTTGACCAATCTTATCATATTTATCAATTAAAATCATTACCTTATTAGCATTTTCTATATTCAATTCTCTTAGTATGCCTTTTAATATTTTCCTATTACTAATTTGAAACACGTAATTTGCTAATCCTATCTTTCTAAATGCTTTATCTGCTAAACTTATAACCCAAGCATCGTTATTTATACTTAATTTATCTTTACCAATGACATCCACATCACATTGGTAAAACTCTCTATACCTACCCTTCTGATTTCTCTCACCCCTGTACACTTTTCCCAGTTGATATCTTTTAAAAGGAAATATTAAATCATTATAGTATTGTGCTACATACCTTGCAAAAGGTACTGTTAAATCAAACCTTAATGCTAAATTATTTTTACCCTTTTGAAAACTATATACTTGGTTTTATAATATTTTTTTTCATTTTATTCATTCCATATCCTATTTTATTTTTATACAACAAAAAACCATGTAGGCAAAATATCCCACATAGCTGAATAAATTATTATCTCACTTAATTTATCATTACCTAGAGATACAAGTCTACTCAAATAGACTTGTATCTGCTTCAACAGACCAAGTCTCTAGTGATGATGATGTATTGATTTTATACCATTTATAATAAGTGCTTCCATAATAATCCTGCAAATTTATTTTAGTAATATTGTATATTAAATTATAGTAAACGTCAACAATATGATCTTCATAACTAATGTGAATAGTAGTTTACTTTTAAAGCTGAAAAACCTACTTTTTTCAATGTTAGCTTTTATTTTTTTACATATCTATAATGCTTAACTTAAAAATTCTTCTGCAAATGTATTAAATGAACTTTGAAGCTCCTTAGTATAACTGTTATCATAGGGATTTTGAAAATATGTCTTTATAACATTATTGAAGCTATTTTCAAATGCGTTAGCACTGGAAACATCCAAATTTTTAAGTTGCTTATATGCTTCATTAAAGTAATCTGAGTCTACTACTTTATTTGTATTACTTTCTTGGTTATAAATATGTTTGTTATACTCTTGTACTAGAAGTGTACCCGCAGAACTCGTCATGTCATGTGTTGCAACATAAGAAACCTCAGAATCTCCTAGAGCTGCATGATAAGCATCAACTGTATTACTTGTAGAGGAAACTGCAAATGCATCATTAAGAACTTCTGTGGCAGAAACTATATCCTTATAAGTGAATTTTGTTCCAGAAATATCTGCTGCTGCAGTTACTTTATCTGAACTGTAGTCCTCAAACTTCTTCGCTATATCCTCTACACTTTCATTGGAATAGTCCACATTGTTTTCTTGCTTAAACTGATTATATAAAGATGAAAGTTGTTTTTCCATATCTACAAGCGAACTACTGATAGAAGCTTCATTAGGATCATTAGAGAATTTAGCACTATTGAAAAATGTATTTAGGTTATTAGCTTGTGCATCAATATTTTCACCTGTGTCTTTTGAATAGTATGAGTTAAGGTTTTGCATTTCTGCTTTTTCTTGAGTTTGCTGCTGTTTTGTATAGCCATCTACGTCACTAATTCCTTGTTCCTCTGCTCTTTTTGTTATACTATCACTAGAGTACGTGTCACCAATTTTTGTTTTTGCTTTATCATAGGCTACTATGGATTCCGCAAGATAATTTCCATCACCTGTAGGCACATCTGTCAAATTGTTAGTTGCACTATGAACATTCTGATTTTGAAGCGCAGAAAGATAAGCATTCATGGAATCTGCAATTGGTGTTACATATCCATCATATTGATGCAATACCGCTTCATATTCACTTTGCATTTTTTCATTTTCAGCTTGTACTTCATCAGACTCCTCATCATACTGAGCTAATGTTTCTCCATTTTTCGGAATATCAGTACTAATTGGTTCATATGAAGAAAAAGAAGTATCAATGTCATTTGAAATTTTTTGCTGTGAATCTTCTCTTCTATTACTTAAAGAGAAAACACCAGAGTAAGTATCTGTTGAAGAGCTAGGAACGTTCATTTGTCCTTTGCTATTATAGGTAACAAATTCATTTTCTCCAGTATTATAATCATATCGCACTAGAGCATCTTCCACATAAATTTTACTTTTATCAAAGTTGGCTGGTTGTATTGTATCTTCACCTGCTACCACCTCCGTGAGTTTACCTGTTGCTGAATCAATATGTAGGCATCCAATAGGCCCTTTAGAATACTCACAAGAATTATCAGGTTGTGGTTTAATATTTATGTTATTGTTTGAATATATCCCCGATGACCCAACAGAATTAATTGACATACTATTACCTCCTAAATTATTTTTATTAATATATATTATCGTAAATAAACTTGAACTTTATAGGGTTATTTCAAAAATTAGTATAATATACAAATTATTTTATTAATTTCAATTGATACTTATTTAGTTATAATATATAATAACTAAATAAGTATATTTTTCAAATAAAAGGAAGGATGTTTAGTATGAAAAATCTCAAAAATTTTCTGAGATCTATGTCACTCATTATTATACCATTATTTTCTATATCAGCATTTTCCATTACAGCTAATGCTGCTTCAATTTCAAAATCATATTTTAAAACCAAATTAAGTGTTAGTTCATTAACTAAATCCGAGAAAATATCACAGCAAAAGCTAGCTTCTCTCATTAGTTCCAATACTAAAAAAAATACATCAATTCAAAAATCAAATAAACTGCCACTAACTTCTAATCTCATGCATGCAAATGATAGTTCCTCTAGTAGCTCTCAACTAGCTTCTGGCTATGCAATTTTGGTTGACAATCCAAGTAGTGAGGTAAATGGTAATCCAACAACACAAAGCAAAATAGATATTATTGCATCTGCTAATTCAGATGGTTCAAGTTCTTATGAGAGTGAAAATTTGCCTAAAGATATTGGTATTACAATTCTTCCATTATCTATAACAAACTATACAGTTACTAAATTAGTTGATAGTAATAACAATTTAATTGGTGCTCAATTCCAATTCAATACTCCTGCACAGTACATTCCAATGCTAGAAGTTGAAAATTCTTCTGATGTTTGGTCAAATCCTGCTTATCCAGAATTTAATATTGAGCCAACAAGTGGCAGTCGTCCAACTGTAAATTTAGACCATCCAATAACTTCTTTGGTTCCTAAAAGCTTAGCTTTTAATGTAAGTTGGACAAGTTCTCAATCTCAAAATAGCTCTTCTACTTTAAAAAATTCAGAAATGTTAGTATTAAATAGCTCTTCAACAAATGATGACCAAATATATGATAAAGCTGCAAACTCTACTACAGACTTTTCAAATTGGACTCAAAATGTCTCAATACCAGATACAGGTGCATACTATGTTCTTACAAGTGTAGAAGATTCTAATGGCTGTTGGTCAGATTGGAATGCTTATCAAGTTCAGATTGAAGATTCTTCTGTTCAAGTTATAACCCCAGTTGTCAGTGGTGATGAGGGCACAGTAAGATGGAATATGGGACTATACCCATCATATAAAAGTAATCTGTCAATATCTGGAACATTGGTAGATTCATCTGGTTATCTCTTACCTTACGTATCACTAAACATGAACGTTCTTGACGGTGATTCAACTATTAGTTCTAATAGAACAACCTCTCCAACCTTTTATACTGGTGCAGATGGTACTTTTAAATATACTATGACTAACCTTCCCGTATCAATTGGCAGACAAGTTCAATTTAATTATGAAAGTGATGATTATTATGATGATGCTGTACTAGCTTTGGTATCAAATAATACAAGTTTATATACTACTCCGGTATATGGTTTTGCATATTGGATATATACTGGTTATTAATTCTCAATAGAATATAAAAAGTAAGGATACAATATCTAAAAAGATATTACATCCTTACTTTTTTATCTAATGTATCTTAAAATTTAACCAAACGATTCACCGTAACGGCAGTAAGGCATACATTTTTGCAAAATATAAATTACAACTATTATATCTTGCATTCTTTTATTTACGTTTTATACCCAAAATATGAATTGATGCTGCAATTATCTGGAATGTCATTCCAACGCTACATACTCCAATCCATCCAAACATTCCCCAGAAAAATGTCCCTAGAAATGAACCTAATGCACCCCCTAAAAAGTAAAATGTCATATATACAGCATTATTACGACTTCGAGCTACTGGATCTAAAGTGTTTATACTAGCCTGATTTGAGATTTGACCTGATTGAATACCTAAATCCAATAGTATTACTCCAATTATAAGCCCCCACATTTGATATCCAAAAATCAAGAAACAAATATATGACAAGAAAGAGAATATTATAGCTATGGTTAATGTGAATCTAGGACTTCTCTTGTCAGCAACTCTTCCTACTACAGAAGCCGCCAAAGCTCCTACAATACCAGCCAATCCAAATAATCCAGCAGCCTGAGCTCCTAAATTATAAGCTGACGACCTGAGTAAAAAAGATAATGTTGTCCAAAATATACTGAATGTTCCAAACATCATTGCACCAATTAATGATGCTTCCATTAAAATTGGTTGATTTATTAATAACCCTATTAGTGATTTAATCAATTTTTTATAACTCATTGAAGAATCTGGAACAGATTTTGGAAACCATAATTTGAATGCTAAAATTAATAAAATCATCATTCCGGCAGCTATACGATAAACAATTTGCCATCCTAAAATCGACCCTATAATTCCACTAAATACACGAGATAATAATATCCCAATTAGCAATCCACTCATTACACTCCCAATTACTTTACCTCTTTCTGCTGGTTTTGCTAGATGTGCTGCGAGTGTCACAATTAACATTGGAGTAATCGAAGTCAATCCAACTAGTAGAGAACTGAGTACTAGCCACCATATATTAAAGGAAATTGATAGAGAAAGTAGCGCTATCGCAGAACAAAATAACATTATCATTATTAATCGTCTACGCTCTTTAATATCTCCCAGTGGGACTAGAAAAACTAATCCTATTGCATAGCCAATTTGAATCAGCATAGCTGCAATTCCAATCATGGACGATGATACATTGAAGAATCTTGAAATCTGTTCCAATAAAGGTTGAGAATAATATAAGTTAGCTGCACTAGCAGCACAAGCAATTGACATTAGCACAATTAGAAAATGACTTAATTGAAATTCTTTCTTTATAGTTATATCTGTGCTTTCATACATAAATACCAATCCTCCAATTTTTAGTTATTTTACTTTAACGTAAACGTTAAGTATAGGGTAAAAAAGTACAGGTCTATACCTGTTACTTATTTTCCAAAGTTATCTTCGTTGTTTTTAATGATTGCTTCTATTCTACAAATATTTTTCTCACACTCCATTTTAAACGTATCTAACTCATCTATTTTCTCCTCAGCTCTTACAATATGAGTCTTTAGAATTTGTATTACCTGCCGTTTTCCTTCTAAAAGTCGCCCATCTGTAAAATACAAATCTATAACTTTACCAATATCGTCCAAAGAAAGCCCTATATCTTTGAGTAGCTGAATCTTTTTTAGACGTTTAATATCGTCATTTTCAAACACTCGAAGTTCTCCTATGGCTCTATTATCTCTATCCCCTAATAATCCAATTTCTTCATAGTATCTGATTGTTCTAGTTGTTAAATTTGTAAGTTTAGCAATTTCACCTATTTTATAACTCATATGATTAGCACCTCTATTTAACGTTAACGTTAGCTGTATGTTACCATCTATCTTTTAGTTTGTCAACTATTGTAATTTGATTATTTCTAAATATAAATTCTTATTTTTACAGGATTTATCATTGCCATTCTTCTTAAAGCAAGAAGGAGAACCGCCTCTATTATTTAGATAAATTGTTGAATACTTTTAATCATCAATGACAAATATCTTTGCATCTATCATTTCTGTAGGAAACATGTTATAGTTCTTTTTATATTTTGGCGCTTCTTGACTATGTTGTATTTCCTGAAAAATATATCATCAAAACTCAGCTTAGTTAGTTTAAATACCTACAAGTAGTTTAATTTTTTACCTTGTTCCTTTAAATAATCACTATTGAGTAATATTAGTGAATTAGTATAAATTTCACCATTACTACATACTATCTTGTCCACATATTCGGCAATAATATCATCACAATTAATATGTACCTTGTCCTTTATTTCTTGAAAGTCTTCTTTTTTCTCTACTACTACAACATACCCTCCATTATCTTTATATTTGTTTCTGCCTGTTCCATATTGGTTATCTATTATTTGTAGTATTCCTTGGATAGTTTTCTGTACCTCATGTAGCATAGCTTTTTGCTTGTCTCTCTCTTGAATATGCTATTTGTATCATTTATATAACCTCCTGTAAGTTAAAAAGCCCTTACTTATTTGTGCTTAAGTAAGAGTTTTCTTGTATTTATAATATATATTTAGAATTCATTTACAAAACAGTTTTATATTTTCTTTCTAGTGATTGTTAACCGAATTTATGTTGATTATTTCTTAATATACATCTGTGTGTATTATATATCTTTTCCATCTTCTCTTTTGCCACTATGCTAGAATATTCACTTGTTCCTTCATATAAATTCATATATTCTAAGTATTCTTTTTCAGCATCAATATTCTTTCTTACCATATAGTACTTTATGTAATTTGAATTGAATATATTGTTTTGACTAATTCTTGTAATATTATTTACATACAATTGTTTAACTTCTTTTGTCTTCATATCTCTCATATTAAATTTACAATGTGAACCATGAATATCTCTATCTATCATAAGAGATATTAATTTATATGTCTTTTCACCTTCTGGATTTTCTGCATAATCACTTATCTCAATTGTGTCTGCATCCAGGGCATCTAATTTAAACCAGTATAAATCAGGATTCCAATTGCTATCTTCTTTTTGTCCAACCTTTAAGTTGTTAATCATTTTTTCTATAGTATCTTCCTCTGGTGAATATATATCCACTATAATAGAAATTAATTTACCAATTTTTAAGCTGATAGTTTTGTACATTTGTAATTTCTCAAACAAACTTTCCTGACTATTTTCTGGTAACTTTTCTAGATTTTCTTTCAATTCATGATATTTATTATCCCAATATTTTATCCATTTTGCTATTTCAGATGTATTATATATTTCTTTGTAATATATAATAGGAATAACTTTATCTTTAGTATTTTCTGATTCTAGTACTTGTAAGATTTCGTACATACAGTTTTCTGATTTCATATAGTCTTCAGATATGACTAAAATACATTTATCTGATGTTTTCACCTGTTCCATATATTTTTTTATACTATTAAAATCCTCTAAATCATATTTATCTCTTAATAATTTAATATAATTTTCCGAACATTTCAATTCAATATAATTGGCTCTTTCTTCATCTTTCCAGCAATATGATAAAAATATTTGCATTAATAATTCCCCCTTAGTATGATGTAGACTATTACTTTATATAATAATCTACATCATACTACAAGTTCCTTGTCTATTTAACTAAAAATAACAAATTTATCTTTACTAGGAGAACTACCTTATTAAATGAAACTACTAATCTAATATAAAAAGCCTCCTTTACTTATGGTACGGTTCACCCTTCATAATCCTATAACCTCTGTATATTTGTTCTAATAAAACAACTCGAATGAGCTGATGTGGAAAAGTCATTTTTGAAAAACATACTGTATAGTTGGCTCGATTTAAAACTGAAGTTGACAATCCTAGGGAACCCCCTATTATAAATGCGGTATTGCTGTCGCCTCGTACTTCAAGGTCCTTGATAAAGCCTGAAAGTTCCTCAGAAGATAACATCTTACCTTTTAAGTCTAAAGCTACCACATACATATTATCCTTTAGGTAGCGTAGTATTCCTTCCCCCTCTTTATCTTTAATTATTTGTTCGTCTTTTAATGATGCGTTATCTGGAGTTTTTTCATCTTGAACTTCTATTATATTGAGTTTACAATATCTAGTTAGTCTTTTTGAGTATTCAGCTATTGCATCTTTAAAAAATTTTTCTTTTATTTTTCCTACTGTGACTAATGTTATATTCAAATTATTTCTCCTTTTATTTCTGTTCTCCGTCATAGGTTAATATGGTTTTATACATATCTGGTCTTCTATCTCTAAATATTCCCCAAGAAGATCTTATGGTTTCGATTTTATCCAAATCCAGCTCATGAATTAAAACAGTTTCTTCTTCCCTAGTTGCTTCTTCTACTTTTTTACCAGTACAATCAGTTATAAATGAAGAACCGTAAAAAGTTAAACTTGAATCATCTATTGTTTCTTTTCCAGTCCTATTAGCTGCAACTACAGGAATCATATTTGCTGCTGAATGTCCTTGCATACACCTTTGCCAATGATCCCTTGAATCTATTGTGCTGTCTTGTGGTTCCGATCCTATGGCTGTGGGATAAAATATTATTTCAGCACCCATTAGAGCTAAACATCTTGCAGTTTCAGGATACCATTGATCCCAACATATACCTATTCCTATTTTAGCATACTTTGTGTTCCATACCTTAAACCCTGTGTCACCAGGGTTAAAATAATATTTTTCCTCATACCCAGTTCCATCTGGAATATGTGTTTTTCTATATACTCCAAGTATAGTTCCATCTGCATTAAT
Organism: Clostridium akagii DSM 12554; assembly: GCF_000686725.1. Classification (GTDB taxonomy): domain Bacteria; phylum Bacillota; class Clostridia; order Clostridiales; family Clostridiaceae; genus Clostridium_I; species Clostridium_I akagii. The sequence continues at coordinate 256,439 of NZ_JMLK01000008.1, forward strand.
TACTGCAACTGAATTATATTTGGCCTTATTTTTTTTCTCAAAAAAGCTTATTGGCAATACTATTTGAAGTTCTTTGGCTAATATTTTAAAGTGATTTATAGCCTTATTTTCCTCTAGAGTAGTAGCATAACTAAAAAACTCTGGTTTTTGCTTCTGACAAAAGTATAGGGTTTCAAATAGTTCTTGAATAAGAATAATTTGTGCTCCCTTTTCCGCTGCTTCTCTCACAAAACCTTCAGCCTTTTTTATGTTATCATCTAAATTTTTTGTGCAACTCATTTGGATTGCGGCTACCTTAACTTTTCTCATCATAGCTTTGTTCCTCCGCAGATTTTTCCTAAAGGCATTTGCTGAGTTATGCAATGAACATTTCCCCCACCTTTAATTATTGGTATACCGTCCACTGGTACTATTTTTCTATCTGGATACAATTTTTGTAGTACCCCTATAGCTTCATTATCAGTCTCTTTAGCGTCTTTTCCAAACACAGGAACAATAATGCCACCATCAACTGGGTAATAATTCAAATAGCTAAGTACAAGCCTTCTTCCCTTAAAAAATCTGACCGGTGGCTGTTGAATTTCTATAATCTGAAGTTTTCTTCCCTTAGCGTCATTACTGTCCTTTAATATATTTATATTATCTAATGTTCTTGCATAATTAGGATCATTTTTATCCCCGCATACTTGAGTAACTATAACTCCCGGCCTTGCAAAACACGCTACATTATCTACATGTCCATCCGTTTCATCTCCATAAAGTCCAGTTTTTAACCATATAATTTTTTGTATACCTAAATAATTTTTAAGCACCTCTGTTATTTCCTTCTTGCCTAGCTCTGGATTTCTGTTTTTGTTTAATAAACATTCCTCCGTTGTAACTAATGTGCCCTCTCCATCCACATGGATTGAACCACCTTCTAAAACAATAGGAGCATTAAAACTTTTTATATTAAAAACATCTAAAACCTTTTTTGCCATTTCATCATCTTTATCATAAGGATGATACTTATTTCCCCATGCATTAAAAATCCAATTTATGCCGGCTAATTCATTGTCTTTATTTATTAAAAAAGTTGGACCATTATCTCTCATCCACGAATCATCATGTTCCATTGATAATATTTTTACCCTTTCTCGGCACATGTCATTTACTTCCTTAACTAAACCTTCTTTTGCTATGATAACAACCTCTTCAAACTGAGAGATTGCCATTGCAATTTTAGCATAACCTATTTTTGCATCCATAATTCCATCTGGCCACAAGCTTTCACGTGTCGGCCATTCCATAAAAGTTCTTCCTCTTTTTTCCCATTCCCCTGGCATTCTGAATCCCAATTCTATTGGTAACATACTTCTACCCCCAATTCATTAACTATTTTTATTATATCAGCAATATTTATTATTTCAATACTAAACATTCATGAATGTATGTAAACTTACAATAAACTCTTTTTATCTTTTAATTATCGAACTTATAAAAAAATCAATTAACTGCTTATACTTTTGTCTAAGAGGATATATTTCATTGTTCATAAGCCACGTATCTTCAATACCATTTAAAAAACTTAGTATGGCCATTACTATAACGCTTTCATCAACATCTGATCTTATTTTTCCCCCAGCTACTCCTCTTTCTACAAGCCTTGTAATTTCTGTTTTTATTAAGATATCCATCTCTTGCTGTACTTCAAGTACTATGCTCAGTTCTGTTTTTACTTCAGTCTTATATCTTATTATTTCTAAAAAATTTCTCACATCTTTATCTTTTATAATAATATAAAGATAATTATACATGTATTCAATAAGTTCTTGGAGAGGATCCTCCCCGTGAGTAATTGATGATAATAATGCCTCATATATATTATTATAAAAATATTCTTTTAGGAGCTTTGTATAAAGCTCCTGCTTATTTTCAAAATTCCAGTATATTGCCCCTCTTGAAACACCCGCTCCACCAGCAATGTCTTCAAGACTAGTTTTAGAATATCCTTTTTCTCCAAATATCTTTAAAGCAGAAATGAAAATTAACTTTTTTGTCTCTTCAGCTTTCGCCTTTGTCCTCTTTATTATAAACACCACCTTTAGGCATCTTTTCTCTAAGGGTACCAAGCCTTTTTATTGCTTCAATAAGTGTATCATCTTTTTTAGCAAAATGAAATCTTATGAAATTATTTATATCTTCTCTAAAAAAGCTTGAACCAGGAACTGCTGCTACACCAACTTCTTTTGCCAGCCACTCACAAAATTCTGTATCACTACCATTTGTAAATTCTGAAATATCTACCATTACATAATATGCTCCTTGAGGTTTTGTATATTTAAGCCCTGCGTCATCAAGTCCCTTAAGAAATAAATCTCGTTTTCTAGTATATAATTCCCTAAGTTCTTCATAATAGGAATCTGGCAGAGCAAGTCCTGGAAGTACTGCTGCCTGAAGTGGTGCCGCTGCACCAACTGTTAAAAAGTCATGTACCTTTTTAGCATTATCTATTATATTTTCAGGTGCAATAATGTATCCAAGTCTCCATCCAGTTATAGCATAAGTTTTTGATAATGAGCTACAAGAAATTGTCCTTTCAAACATTCCTGGAAGCGATGCCATGTATATATGCTCAAAGGGCTTCATTACTATGTGCTCATAAACTTCATCTGTAATTACAAAAGTGTCATACTCCTTAGCTAAATCAGCTATAAACAAAAGCTCGTCTTTGGAAAATACCTTTCCCGTTGGATTTGAAGGATTACATAATATAAGTGCCTTTGGTTTTTGCTTAAAGGCATTAATTAGTTCCTGTTTATCAAACTCAAAGCTTGGTGGTTTTAAAGGAACATATATAGGTTCTGCTCCTGAAAGAATGGCATCTGCACCATAATTTTCATAAAAAGGTGAAAATACTATTACCTTATCCTTAGGATTACAAACCGTCATCATTGCTACCATCATAGCCTCAGTACTTCCGCATGTGACAACTATCTCTTTGTCTGGATCTATAGAAATTCCCATGAATTTTTTCTGTTTTTTTACAAGGGCTTCCCTTAACTTTTCAGAACCCCAAGTTATTTCATATTGATGAGGTCCTGAATCTGCTATTTTTTTTAATTCTTCCGTAATTTCCTTTGGTGGATCAAAATCAGGAAATCCTTGGGATAAATTTATAGCACCATATTTGTTTGCTATTCTAGTCATTTTTCTAATTACTGATTCTGTAAAACCACTTAATCTACTACTTATTTGTGGCATAATTATCATTTCCTTTCTTATTATATTTTAGGTATATAAAAAAATAACAAGTTGGCATTCTAGTCTATTGTGTTTTTTATAATTTAATGACTTAGCCTTTTCATGAAAAATTCTCCAATGAATTGGACTAGATTGACAATTATAAGAAGAATTATTATTGTAACAACCATAATGTCTGTTTTGAAATATTGATAACCATAACGGATTGCAAAATCTCCAAGTCCGCCTCCACCAACAGTACCTGCTATAGCTGAATATCCTATTAGATTTATTACTGCAATTGTAAGTGCATAAATAACTCCAGGAAGTCCTTCTGCAATAAGTACTCTAAATATAATTTCAAGTGGGCTAGATCCCATAGATTTTGCCGCTTCTATAACTCCACTATCAACCTCAAGAAGTGTTGATTCAATCTGTCTTGCAATAAAGGGCGCTACCGCAAAAGTCAATGGAACTATTGCTCCAATTGTTCCAATGGTAGTTCCAACAATAGCTCTGGTGACAGGGCTAATTGCAGTAAGAAGTATTACAAATGGTATTGCTCTTAAAATATTAACTACGCTGCCAAGTACAGTGTAAAAGGGTTTATTTTCAAGGAGTCCACCCTTTCTTGTTACTACTAATGCTATTCCAGCTGGTATACCTATAATGGCTCCTATAATTCCAGATACTCCAACCATATAAAGTGTATCAATTAAGGCTTGCACCAATTGATCATAGTATGCAAACACATTAGGCATCAATTGATTTAGAAAACTAAGCATTTTCAATCACCTCCACGTTGATATTGCTTTTCTTTAGAAATTCTACAGCATCATTTATACTCTTCTCTTCACCATTTAATCTTACAATTAAATTACCAAAAGAAACCCCTTGTATAAATTCAATATTCCCAAATAAAATATTAGCTAGCACTCCATATTTAATTGATATTTTTGATATAAAAGCCTGGGTTGTATTTTCACCAATATAGGATATCTTAATAGTAAGCTGTGAGCCATCTTTTATTTTATTGAATTGCTCAGACTCCAAAACATCATTAATTTTATCAGAATGCATAGTGCTGGATATAAATTCTTTTGTTATATTTGCCTTAGGGCTGGAGAAAATATCAATAGTGCTTCCGACTTCTACAATCTCACCACTTTCCATTACTGCAACTCTATTGCATATATCCTTTATTACTTCCATTTGGTGAGTTATTATAACTATAGTAAGGTTAAGTTTTTTATTTATATCCTTTAAAAGATTTAATATTGCGCTGGTATTTTGTGGATCTAAGGCTGAAGTTGCTTCATCACATAGAAGAACTTCTGGATCATTTGCTAGTGCCCTGGCTATGCCCACTCTCTGCTTTTGACCTCCACTTAGCTGTGATGGATATACATAAGCTTTTTCCTTGATCCCCACTATATCCAAAAGTTTTGAAACCTTATCCTTTATCTCATCTTTTGAAAATCCTTTCCCCTTCAGTGGATATGCCACATTACTAAATACATTTCTACTATTCATAAGATTAAAATGCTGAAATATCATCCCAATCTTTTGCCTGCTTTTCCTTAAATCCTTTGTAGCTAATGTATTTAAATCAATATCATTAACAATTACTTTTCCACTATCAGGTTTTTCCAATAAATTAATACATCTTACCAATGTGCTTTTCCCAGCACCACTGTATCCAATTATTCCGAACACATCTCCACTTTCAATTTTAAGGTTTATGTCCTTCAAAGCATTCACAGTTGTTTTCTTGGTTTTGTATGTTTTATTTATATTTTCTAATGTAATCATAGTATCCCTCCTCTTATATTCCGGAAATTATGCTTAAAATAAAATGTACTTAGTACACTTTAGCCTTTATAAAACAAAAAACCCTTTAGTTAATAGGGTTTTTTGTTTTATTGTCTTATCGTCTTAGTTTTTACCACAGCAATGCTTATATTTTTTACCGCTACCACAAGGACAAGGATCATTCCTACCTGTCTTAACTTTGTTTATAACAGTTTTAGAATTTTTCCATTCATTATGTATTTCTCTTCTTTTTTCCTTTGAGAAAATTCCTTCCCATTGTGGCAGTTCATATAAATAATCGGCCTTGGCATCAAGCATGTTGAAATATAATTTTTCAAGGTTAACTTTTAACTCGATTTCATCATCCTTAGTAACATTTTCTAAATCCATGACTTCTACTAAACTCTCATTTATTCCATCTAGGAAACCCATAAAAAATACTACTGTAGTATCATACTCTACTGCCAAATCTTCAATTTTTCCCTTTACGTTACTTTTGTGATTACCTAAAAGTTTAGTGTATATTCTTTTTTCTATAGCACCGTACTCTTCCCAAAAAGCAGCTTCGCCTTTATTTTTAACGTAATCTACTACCATATCGGTCCAATCTTTATATAAGCTCATTTTCTTCTCCTTTAAATACCAATTATTTATTTATTTTTTTAAGTATGCTATTTATGTCTAATGGCTTAGATATGTCATAATTCCCACCCAAGGTTTCTACATCTTTATTCTCTACCTGGATTTTAACTTTTATTATGTAAGATAACTGAGTCAGTGATGTTACAATGCTCTCTAGAGTAGCCTGCTCTTTCACCGGCGTCATAGATACCTGCGCTTCTTTACTGAAATTTACATAAGCAATACTATTGTTAATTGAAAAACTAAGTAATCTTGTATTTTGTGGTAATATTGGCTTGTAACCACTTTGCTGCGATGGTCCCTTAATAAGCTCACTTACAATTAGTTCCCCAATCAATTCTTGTTTTTGAATTAATCTTTCGTCTTTACCTATTTTAGCATTATTTTCATCTTGAGACGCATCAAAATACAAGTCCAAATCAATTGCTTGACCTTTTTCCTTGTATAATTTCACATTATCAACTTGAGCATCGGAACTACTTTTTAAAGAATCGCTACCTTTACAGGAACCTAACATCATACTAGAACACACAATCAAAATAACAATACAAGAAATTTTAGTTTTTTTCATAAGATCTATCCCCTTATAAAAAGGCTAAATATCAAGATATACACTTGGCATATCTCTCTTTGCCATAGTTACCACTATATCTTTTTCCGTGCTTATTCCATTTTCATTTAGCACATTTACTACTGTTTTAAGTGCCAAATCCGGGTAATTATTTGTTTTACTTAAATGGCCCAATGCAATTATTTTCTTTTTACCACCCATTATTTCCACAATTGCTTTTCCACAATCTTCATTTGATAGATGACCAACATCACTAAGTATTCTTCGCTTTAAATTATAAGGATATGGACCAAATTTCAGCATTTCCACATCATGATTGCTTTCTAATAGTATTACATCCGCATCCATTAATGCCGCTTTAACTTCTTCTGAAAAATAACCTAAATCTGTAGCTACACATACTTTTTTATTTTTACATACTACAGAATAACCTGCTGGCATTACTGCATCATGAGATATTCTATATCCAGTCACTTCTAAATCTCTTATGCTAACGGTCTTTTCATCAATGATTTTTATATTATGTTCTTTTATTTGTCCAATGCTTGCTAGCATACTATTCCATGTAGGTTCATTGGCATAGATTGGTATGTCGTATTTTCTCGAAAGAACACCAACCCCTTTAACATGGTCTATGTGTTCATGGGTTACAAATATTCCGTCAATTTCTTTTGGATTTTCTCCAATTTCAGACAATGCACTCTCAATATGCTTCCCTGGCAGTCCAGCATCAACAAGTATTTTTGAATTTTCAGATGCTATAAATATACTATTTCCACTACTTCCACTATACAGTGAACAAAATTTCATACTTATCTCCTCTACCCTATGAGTTTAGGTATCTAGCATACTGACTAGTTATTTTTTACTCAGCTATCTCTCTTCTTATATCTGCCCCGAGAGCTCTAAATTTATTCTCGATATGAGGGTATCCTCTATCAATATGTTCAATGGAAGAAACCTCAGTTGTTCCCTCTGCTAAAAGTCCTGCAATTACCATGCCAGCTCCTGCTCTTAAATCCGTAGCTTTTACTATAGCTCCTGTTAGCTTAGAAACCCCATCAATTATTGCAACTCTTCCTTCAACCTTTACACATGCTCCCATTTTTTTGAGTTCATCCACATGTTTAAATCTACTTTCCCATATACTTTCATTTATTATGCTTCTTCCTTCAGCTACACATAATACAGTGCTCATTGGTTGCTGAACATCTGTTGGAAATCCTGGGTATGGAAGAGTTTTTATATTTACACCTTTTAATTTTCCGTTTGATTTCACTGTTACTGAGTCGTCTTGTTCTGTAACAACTGCGCCCATCTCTATTAATTTTGCAGATATTGATTCTAAATGTTTAGGTATAACATTGTTAACTGTAACCTCTCCGCCGCAAGCTGCTGCTGCTATCATAAATGTACCAGCTTCAATTTGATCTGGAATTACACTATAACTACATCCTGTAAGTTTTTCCACTCCTGTTATCCTTATAACATCTGTACCTGCACCTTTTACATTGGCACCCATTGTATTTAAAAAATTAGCAACATCCACTATATGTGGTTCCTTGGCCGCATTTTCAAGTACTGTTGTTCCTTCTGCCAGTGTTGCTGCAAGCATAACATTTATTGTGGCACCTACACTTACAACATCAAAATATATATTTGTGCCAATAAGTCTGTCAGCTTCTACAATAATTACTCCATGTTCTATTTTCACCCTAGCTCCTAATGCTTCAAACCCTTTAATATGTTGATCAATAGGCCTAACACCAATAGGACAGCCTCCAGGAAGATCCACTCTTGCCGTTTTGAATCGTCCTAGCAAAGCTCCAATCAAATAGTATGAAGCTCTCATATTCCTCACATCATCAGTATTAGCAGTAAAACTTACTAGATTAGTACTATCAATAGTAATAGTGTCATTAACTCTAGTAATTTTACAACCAAGACTCTCCATAATTCTTTCTTCGCACTGGATATCTTCTATTTCAGGTATATTATCAATAACACATATATTTTCACTTGCCATAATTGCAGCAGGCAAAATTGCCACTGCAGCGTTCTTTGCTCCGCCTATATCAACACTTCCATAAAGTTCTTTACCACCATTTATAACTAACTTGTCCATCCGCATATCCATCCTCACTATATTTATATATAAATTTCACATAATTTCGATTTTAACCAACTACAAATTTTACTGCAAGGTAACACTGTATTTATTTTTTAAAATAACTACGAGTTATATTATAACATAATTATAATTTTTTTTATATTAAATTTGAAATATAGTGCTTATTTTATGCCATTTCACCATGTTATTTATACTCTATGTAAAAGTGTTTCACTTTACCCCCTCAAAGTTTCCATTTTATTAGGTATATCATAACATTTCATCCAATTATCTTGAATAATAACTTTGTTTATGTGTTATAATTGTTCTGTGATATACGATTTATATCTTCAAATTATTGGTATGGAGGATTATGATGAAATATTATTTGGTAGCATTATTTGATAAAGATTCTTATTCATTTGTTGAAAACATACAAAAAGATATTTGCAAAAAATATAAATTATACAAAAGGTTACCCGTGCTCCATATAACACTGGAGGTTATAGATGATCCTAACTTGGATGAACTTGACAAAATAATACTTGAATTAATTAAACCCTATAAAAAATTTAAAGTTGATATTAATGGAGTCATATGTTTTGAACCTCCATATAAATCAGTAAATTTAAAAGTTGAAAATAAAGGCTACATAATAAAGATTGCGAAAAAATTTAATGATAAACTTAAATCACTAAATTATAATGTTAGACAAAATATTGATAACTGGGATTTACATGTTTCTTTAGCAAATACAAATTATGCAAGTAGAAAATGGTCCGCTGAAGAATACAGAATAGCCTGCGAAACTACAAAATCCTTAGATCCTCAAAAAATGGCTAGAATTGATAGAATTGAACTTTGGAAACCAGTTAATAATAAAAAAACTATGACAGTTAAAAGTTATTCTCTAAAAGAATACTAATCTTTTAATTTAGGAATCAAACTGCAATTTTAACTTTATTTGTATTGACATGAGTTTTTATAAATAGTATATTAAACAGTAAGTTAAATATTTATATAAACCATGATAGGGAAAAGTAAGTGTTTTTAAGTTTCACAGAGAGTAGGTTACTGCTGAAAACCTATATCCTAAAATTACTGAATATCACCCTTGAGTTGCAAGCTGAATTTTAGTAGGCCTTGCCGGTAATCCGTTAAAGTTTCGAGTACACAATTTGGGTGGTACCGCGAACAGACTTCGCCCCAAGCATGGGCGAGGTCTGTTCTTTTTATATAAAATTATATTACAGGGGGCTTTTTCAATGAATAATTCTTATGTAGTTTACAATGACAAAATCGTTCCAGAAAGTGAGGTAAGTATAAGTATCAGAAGCAAGGCTTTTAATTATGGTCTAGGATGTTTTGAAGGTATTAGGGCTTATTACAATAAAAGTGAAGATCAACTTTACGCTTTTAGACTAGACGATCATTACACACGACTTCTACAATCTTGCAAGGCTCTTAATATACAAATACCTTATACAGTTCAGGAATTATCTAAAATCACCTTAGAGCTTTTAAGAAAAAACAACTTCAAAACAACTACTTATATTAGACCTTTAGCTTATAAAGGTGGCGAAGGTATTGGACCAACACTTGCTGATGATGACAATAGACTAGTAATTTACTGTCAGCCCTTAGAAAGTTATACTGGCAAAACAGAACTTAAAGTTGCCATAACTTCTTGGCAAAGACTTGAAGATAATATGCTTCCTCCAAGAACTAAAGCTACTGCAGCATACCTTAATTCAGCACTGGCTTCTCTTGAAGTTACTAGTAAAGGTTATGACGAAGCAATTTTCTTAACTAATAACGGTCATGTATGTGAAGGTCCTGGTGAAAATCTATTCATTGTTAAAAAAGGTAAACTAATAACACCACCACCAAGTGACAACATATTAGAAGGCATAACGCGAGAAACAGTTATTGAACTTGCAAGAGAAGAATTGGGAATTGAAGTAGTTGAACGAAGTATATCAAGAACTGAACTATATGCTTCTGATGAAGTATTTTTTAGTGGAACCGCTATGGAAGTTACTCCTGTTATTGAAGTTGATGACAGAATAATTGGTGATGGGACTAAAGGTGAAGTCTCTACTAAAATAAAAGATTTATTCTTTGATATAACCACAAATAACAATCCTAAATACTCTAAATATTGTACTCCAGTATATTAATTTCCATTATAAAAAATCTAAGGGGGTACAAATGAGAAAAGAGAAATTTAAATTTGGTGATTCTAGTTTTGAAATTTCTGTAGATGAAGCTAACTTGCTAGATACAATTGTTAGTAAAACAATATCCACAGGGAAAACGGAAGATGAAATGATATATGATGCTCTTAATCATCCTATTAATAGCAAAAAGCTTAGGGATATTGTTAAACCTTCTGATAAAATATGTATTGTTATTCCAGACGCCACAAGAGCTTGGCAAAAAACTTACAAGTTTTTACCTAAGGTGGTTGAAGAACTTAAACAAGCTGGTGTTCCTGATAAAAATATAATATTCCTTTCAGCTCTTGGTACTCATAGAAAACAAACCGCTGAGGAGCATGAAAATCTATTAGGTCCTGAGCTTATTAAAAGATTTAAAGTAATAGATCACGATTGTTTTGATAAAGATGATTTGTCATATTTAGGTAAAACTAGTTATGACACTCCTGTATGGGTAAATAAACTTGCTTTAGAATGTGACCACCTTATACTTACCGGGGGAATAATTTATCATTTTCTTGTTGGATGGTCCGGTGGCAAAAAATCCATTTTACCTGGAATTTGCAGCTATGAAACAATTATGGCCAATCATCATCTTTCTTTATGTGAAACAATTGGTAGTGGTTCAAACCCATTAGTTAGATCTGGCAACATCATGGGCAATCCCATTCATAATGACATGATGGAGGCAGCTGCTCTTGTGAAACCATCATTTATGTTTAACGTGGTTATGACTCCTAGTGGAACCATAGCAGGAGCAGTAGCTGGTGATTACATAGATGCACATACTAAAGGGCGAGACCTCGTTAGAAAAATAGATGGTGTTTCAACAAAAGAAAAAGGAGATCTTATAGTCGGTTCTGCTGGTGGATATCCTAAAGATATTAATTTATATCAATCCATAAAATCCATAATTAATATGAGGGAAGCAGCCAATGATAATGCTACTTTAATTTTAGTATCACAATGCAGAGAAGGACTTGGTGGTAATTCTGAAGTCCAAGATATTATATTAAATTATGATTCACTTTTAGATAGAGAAAAAAACTTACGAAAAGATTATAGCATCTCAAAATTTGTTGGATACTACTTTTGTGAATCTGGATTTAAATATGATTTAATACTAGTCTCAGACCTAGATCCATCACTTGTAAAAAAAGCTGGAATAACTGTAGTTAAAACCCTTGACCAAGCGCTCCAGTTAACATACAAAAAAAGAGGTACTAACTTAAGAACCATACTTATGCCTCAAGCTGCAAATACTTTACCTATTATATCTAAGAATTAACTATTTAGAAAATAATTTAACTTGCTTTATGTAAAATAGCATATATTGAAATTTTAACTTTCAATATATGTTATTTTTTTGCTATTATGTAGGTTTATTTTCCTTTATATGAATTTTATTCAAATTTATTTCACTAAAATATTAATATTTCGAAGAAAATTTTCATGTAATCGTTTTAGAGAACTTTTATTATTGTTAACTTTAATATAAAATATATATAATATACTAATGTAAAAGAAAGGCGGCTTTATTAATGGATTTGAAAAAGCTATTCGATTTGCAACGAGAATTAGATAGTAGAATATCAAAAGAACACCATTTACAAAATGATATGTTATTTTCAGAAAAAGCCCTTGCACTTCAAGTGGAATTTGGATCACTTGCAAATGAAACTCGGTGTTTTAAATATTGGTGTAACCAGAAATCATCCCCTCAAACCATTATTTTGGAGGAATATGTTGATTGCCTCTATTTTATACTAAGTGTTGGAATAGATAAGGACTTTGAGAACATTGAGCCTGTCCTATCCTGCTCTGTAAATAAAATTACGGAACAGTTTTTGGATTTATTTATTGATATCAATGATTTTTTAATTTGCTCATCCATAGATCACTACATAACTCTTTTCGAGGACTTCCTGAGTTTAGGTATTAATTTAGGTTTTACTGAAAATGATATAGAAAAAGCTTATTTAGATAAAAATTATGTAAATGCAGAAAGTAAAGCTACCGCTTATTAATTTACAATAATTAAAATTTTATGTATAACTTAATTTAATATTTTTTGAATTTTTGCATAAGATCAATTGAATCTTATGCTTTTTAATTTAAATAGCTTAAACGAAATAAAAATTCAAAGATGTCCATTCTATTTTTTTCATAATACCCACTCAATAATTTCATCCTTTTTGGTTATACTAACCCTAGGATGGTGATTTTATGATTGGTGTTATACTTTCAATATTATCTGGTTTATGTATGAGCCTTCAGGGTGTATTCAATTCAAGACTCAGTGAAAAGATAGGTCTTTTGGAAACTAATGTTTTTGTTCAAGGAACTGCCTTTTTATTGAGCACCATAATTTTAATAATTGCAGGAAAACATAATTTTAAAAATATAAAAGGTGTAAATAAAATATATCTGCTTGGTGGAGTTTTAGCGGTAATAATAATATATACTGTGATGAAAGGTATATCCTCTCTTGGCACAACCTATGCAATTTCCACAATACTTATTTCCCAACTTATAACTGCGGGAGTTATAGATGCTTTTGGTCTATTTGGAGCTAAAAAAATAAACTTTGGTACAAATGAAATCCTTGGGGTGATAATAATGCTCACCGGAATCGTAATATTTAAATGGAAATCCTAGCCCTAGCCTAAATTACATTTTTAAAATTGTAACCCCACAAATGCTTTAGAATATAATAATAATTGAAAGCTTTTATAAGGAGAAAAACCATGTTCTCAATTAAAAAAAAACTAGACAAAGCTTTAAAATGTGCCATAGACAATGACAGATTCAAAAGTTACAGAGTAATTATTCACTGCAATTCATTATTATCTAATGTGGAACATAAAATAAGAGCAACCAGAGGCGATTTTATATGCAAAATAGAGGACATAAATTGTATTTGTGCAATTATCTCCTCAAGACAAATCTTAAGATTAATTGAAACACCGGAAATTAGTTTTATCACTTTTGATGACTTTGCACATTTATGTTCTAATATAATAGCTACTCCCTCCAAGATAAGCCCTGACTTTGTTAATCCGTCAAAATATACAGGTACTGGAATAGGCATAGGCATAATAGATAGTGGTGTATACCCTCATCCCGATTTATTGGCTCCATCAAAACGAATTATAAAATTTATTGATATTGTAAATAACCTAAACTACCCTTATGACGACAATGGTCAGGGCACCATTATAAATGGATTGATTTCTGGAAATGGTAATAGTTCCAAAGGAAAGCATGCAGGTATTGCACCAAAATCAAACCTTTATAACATAAAAGCCTTTAACTCCATAGGGAAAGCATATATATCTCATGTGTTTTATGCACTTAGCACTTTATTGCGTGAAAGCAATGAGTTTAACATAAAAGTAATATGCTTACCCTTTGAAATATACACTGAAGACGATTTTATTATATCTATGTTTAAAAAATTATTTGAAAAGGCTATTTCTTTAAATATTGCTATTATTGTTCCAAGTGGTAGCAATGGTAACTTTAAAAGTTCAATTAGAGGGTTTGCATCACTAGACAGTTGTATAACTGTTGGTGGTTTAGATACTACTGTGGGAACAATTAAGCCTTATGCTTTTTCATCAACAGGTCCCTGTGGCAAACTTACAAAACCCGACCTTTCTGCAGCTTGTGTTAACATATGCTCATTGAGTTCAGATATAAATTATATTTCTGAAATAAATGGAGTAAAACGTTATCCCACAAAACTTAGCAATTATTATGCTACGTGTACTGGTACCTCTTGTGCTTGCGCTTATATAAGTGGGGTATGTTCACTGCTATTTGAAAAAGACCCTAATCTTCGCTACAAAGATATATTATCCCTATTAAAGGCTTCCTCGGATCTATTAAGCTTTCCAAAGTGGCAGCAAGGAGAGGGGATTTTAGATTTAAATAAATTATTATGTTAATTATCTGAAATATACTTAAACGATTTGCAAAGCCTATCCTCACCAATTATTACATTTTCGAAAATTTCCTGTACATTTTCTATGTGTGTTGCAGGTTCAGTTAAGGAAGGACTAAAATGTGTGAGCCATAGTTCTTTAACTGAGCCAACTTTTGCAAGTTCAGCTGCTTCTCTAAAAATCATATGCCTATTAATCTTAGCCTTTTCAATTTCTTCATCTTCACCGTACATACCTTCGCAAACAAATAAATCTGAATCTTTAATAAAATATATTAATTCATCTATAGGCCTTGTATCTGTAACATAACTAATTTTTATACCCCTTCTTGTTTTTCCTAAAACCATATCTGGAAGAAAGACCTTACCATCTTTATTGACCTCTTCCCCTAATTGTAATTTACTCCAAAGTTCCATGGGTACATTGTTATTATTAGCTTTCATAATGTCAAATTTCCTTTTTCTAATTGCTTCAATACTATATCCTATACATGGAATAGTATGGTCACATGCAATAGTTCTTATTACCATGTCATTGAACGTTATTTCAGAGTTCCCCTCTTCTACCTCTATTAAGTTTAACTTATATGGTAAATTTTGCGCCACTACTAAAAGCCCTTCCATAACATATCCTAGCCCAAGAGGTCCTATTATATTTATTGGATCAGTCCTACCTGAATTTCCTATAGTCAGCAAAAGTCCAGGAAGCCCCATTACATGGTCTGCATGATAATGGGTAAGACAAATAGTATCTATCTTTTTAAATCCTGATCCAAGTATCTTCATTGAAACCTGAGTTCCTTCGCCACAATCGATTAAAATCTTTCTGCCATTAATGCTCACAAGAAGTGAAGTTAGTGTGCGGTTAGGAACCGGCATACTCCCTCCACATCCAAGTAAACAAACATCTATCATTTAATGTCACTCCTTTAATTCCATTTTAGAAAATAGCCAGTCACTTAGAACTATAAGTATAATTATTGTACAAATTGAACCTAAAGCAAAAGCAAGAAAAATAGCATAAGTTTGACTTGAAATAAAAAATCCCGTAATTACAGCAATTATAATTGATGGTATAAACATAAATATTTCTAATAAGTATATAAATATTGAATTTTTACCATCATCATAACTTGGCATTATTAAAGTAAAAACAAGTACTCCCAGTAAAATCACGAAAACCGTAGTGGTAAGAACTATGAATATACTAAACACCTGCACAAATTTCATATTCACTGTAAAAATAAGAATTGGAAAAGTAAGAATTCCACAATAAATTATAGTATTTATAAAAGATATTAAATGAATAGCTAATATCTTATCTCTAGCTTTTCCTGGTAATAAATATAAATATGAACTTCGTCTTTCATTCTTTAAAGGTGAAAGCATTGTTGGTATTATTATCGTTATACCAACAAACATAGATATGTAAATGGTCATTATTGAATTTGCATTACCTTTTCTTATTAAATAAGATATCACTAAAAATGAGATGAACAAAAGTATCTTAAATGGACTGATAAAAACATTTTTGCCTTTCCTCTTTATTATCACCATAGTCTTCCACATAAAAGCCCAAGGCCCCTTGAATTCACCACTAACAACTACATTTATTCGTGTATTTTTTTTCTTTTTATTATTCTCTGTATTTAAACTATCCATACCACCTTTTCTATTTTTAGCTGCTAGTTTTATTTTATGAATATGTTCTGCACTTTGCAAAGCTTCTTCATAATAGTCATCTGCCATAAAAACAGTGAACCCTAAAACAGCAATATTCGTTATTAGTAAAGCCAGTGTCTGAAATCTTGGCATGCTCGTACCTGCAAAAGGATATAACATCATGACTTTAACCCACCCTATTACAGGTATATTTTCAATGGCCCTTCCATTTAACGTCTTCAAAAATCCTTGTAACAAATTATTACTTGTAGCAGTTTTAAATGCTATATAGGCAATAACTACCACAATAGATCCCTTTACAAAATATTTTATTCCATTACCTACTTTAAATTTAATTGATAGAAAATATACTAGGTAACTTATACACTGCAGAAGTATTCCTGTAAGAAAAAATGCAATTATAACAAAAATCATCTTTGAACCATTTGCTGCAAAAGATCTTAAGATAATATACCAATATATAACACATGTAATAATTAATATAAAAATTGTTTTAAATGAATTTCTAAACATAGTAAAAACATATATGGTTCTTGGGCTTATTGGTGATGTAAAAAGATAATTTGCATCTGAAACAGTAAACTGGCTTGGATTGTATTTTTCTACAGAAGAATAGAGTTTTGATAACACAATTATAAGGATAAGTGCCACAATTACCGCCCCTGCAATATCAACTTTAGAACTTATATTATAAACCTTAAAATTCGAACTATTTCTGCTTGTTCTTTGAAATGAAGACCAAAATATAAAAAGGAAAGGAAAAATATACGTTATTATAGATTTTAAAAATGTGAGTGGATTATGGATAGAATCCTTTATTACATTTTTAATCATGATAATTTCTAGCCATATTAGATTTGAAAAATCTTTAATGGGGTTATTTTTCATCTTGAGTCACCTCTAAAAATAAATCTTCTAGTGATGAATTTTCATCTGAATGCGTTCTTTCTCTTAACTCTTCTATTGTTCCTTCTGTGATAATTTTTCCTTTTTTCATAATTATCACTCTATCACAAAAACCTTCTGCTGAATCAAGCATATGGGTACTAACAAGTATGCTCTTTCCTTCTTGTTTAAGACCCTTAAAAGCGTCTTTTAGTTCCCTCATTGCCTTTGGGTCAAGTCCCACTAAAGGTTCATCTACAAGAAACACATCTGGTTTATGAATTAGTGCACAGCAAATTGATACCTTTTGTTTCATTCCTTTTGATAAATCTCTTCCAAGATCATTTCGTTTTTCTAGCAGATCAAACCTTTTTAGGATCTTTTCGGCCTCTTCTTCCCAATCTTTTAGATAATAGGCAAGTGCCATAAATTTAAGATGCTCCCAAACCGTAAGCATTGGATAAATATCTGGGGTCTCAGGAATGTATGCAAGCTTATATTTAGATTCCTGAACCTTATTGCTAAATCCATCAACCAAAACTTCTCCTGAATTTTTCCTTAATAATCCTAGGATACATTTAATAGTTGTAGTTTTTCCAGCTCCATTGGGCCCTATAAGTCCAACAATTTCCCCTTCTTCTAAATGAAAAGACACTCCATCTACAGCTATATTTTTTCTAAACTCTTTCCTTAAATTTATAATTTCTAAAACCTTATTCCCCATTATTTTATGCCCCCTGTTATTTATTAGTGTTGTAATGACATAGTACACAAAATTTTGCCACAAGTCAATATAATTTTACATTTTGCTGAATTTAAAACAATTCTAGCCATTTGAATATACTTTTTGAATATGTTAAAATAGTCAGAATACTAAGAATATTATTTTAGTATGTTAGAATGTAGCTAGAAAGGGTGATTGTAATGATAAGTGATAAATTATTTTCTGCACTAAATGACCAAGTTAACTATGAGTTTTACTCAGCACAAATTTATTTAGCAATGCAAGCCTATTGTGCTTCTGAAGATTTAAACGGCTTTGCAAACTTCTTTAAAGTTCAAGTAGAAGAGGAAAGATTTCATGCTTCAAAATTCTTTGACTACATAATCGATATGAACGGAAAAGTTATAATAACTGGTTTTGAAAATCCCGATACCGATTTTAATTCAATGCTAACAGTATTTAAAAATACCTTAGAACATGAACAAATTGTTACTAAGAGAATCTATAATCTTATGGATATAGCAACAGAAGAAAAAGAACATGCAACTATAAGTTTTTTAAAATGGTTTATTGATGAACAAATCGAAGAAGAAAAAACAGACAATTCAATCATAAAAAAATTACAAAGAATAGGTGAAGACAAAGCGGCTCTTTACATGCTAGATGCTGAACTTATGCTAAGAGTGTTCACACCACCAACACCAGTTTAAATCCTGTGACAAGTTATTCAAAAAAACAAAGAAGTACATAGAGATTGATGTAAATCAAATCTATGTACTTCTTTTGTTTTTTCAAGTTAATCATGAATTACCTTCCAATTTTCGTTTACAGTGGCTTCAATAGTTCCTCTTGCTAATATATAATTTGCTATGAGTTCTGACATATCAATAGGTATGTCTTTCATTACAGGTTTATCTTTAAACATATAAAAATCTCCACCGCCACCAGCTCTATAATTATTCATTACAACGTGGTATTTTTTATTGAGCTCCATTGGTTTACCCAAATAATTTAATTTTGTAATACGATGACCAAAAGTTCTAGATATATTTATATCATATTCTATACCTTCCCACATGTCATAATTATAGTGCTGTGGTTTAGGAACCTCAAACTTTGGATTCATTTTTATACCCTCTCCGTCATAAATCTCAAAATATGATGCTGACTTTTCAAGTGCCGCCTTAATATCTTCACCTAATACCTCAATTACCTTTAACGTATTGGGATATATATAATTTGAAACAATATCTCTCATGGTAACTTTACTGCTAAATCCCTTAGAATTATTATCAAAAAGGGCCGTATTTGAAATTTCTGCACCTGAACTATCCATCTGAACTCGATTTATGAATTCAATTAAGGCGCTATCCTTAATTCTTATTTGAAAATAATCATGTACTTTCATATCTCCATTTATTTTTCCAATACTTGTGTCCAGCCAAACCTGAGTGTCATTTTCAACTTCTTCTACTATATCTTCTATTTTTTTATCTGATTGTTCTCCATCACAATAGATTAAATTAGAAAATTTTTCTACTACTCTCCACTTAGAATTGTGTTTTTCTAAAGATACTTCCACTCTACCTATTGCTTTAGCTCCACTTCCTGGCTGAACTACCACCACACCATTTATGATTTTATTTTCTATATATCTATGCTGATGCCCTGTAAGTAATACATCTATTCCTTCAACTTCCATGCACAACTGATATGCCTGATTTTCTCCCGTTAATTTTTCCCCAACTTCACCAGTTTGCAAATTCCTTTCGAAACCACCATGATATGAAACAATCACTAAATCCACTTTTTCATCTTGCTTCAAAATTTCAATCCATTTTTTAGCTGCTTCAACCACATCCAAAAAATTCAAATCACTTATTATATCTGGATTTTCCCAATTAGGTATATATTTTGTTGTAAGTCCAAGAATTCCAACTCTAACTCCTGTGCTGAATTCTTTTATTACATATGGCTTACCACAAAACGGTTCATTTGTAGCCTTAGCTAGTATGTTAGCTGAAAGCCATGGAAACTCTGACTGTTTTATTGCATTATCAAGGATCTTTCTTCCATAGTTAAATTCATGATTTCCAATGACACCTGCATCATATTTTAAATAGTTTAACACATCAATAATAGGATTAGCCTTTTTGTTGTCTATTTTTGCATAATAATATGTTAGAGGTGTGCCTTGAATCATATCTCCATTATCAATTAGAACAATATTCTCGTTGTTTTCTCGTTCCCTTTCAATTATGGTAGCAATCTTGGAGATTCCGCATTCCGCCGACTCATTATTTGCATAACTTATTGGTAAAATGTTCCCATGTACATCACTTGTCTCTAGTATAACTATTTTTGTTAAATTATTATTCAAATTTGTACATCTCCATTCTGTTACTTTACCCTATTATATCAAGCCTAGCTTTAGTATACAATACATTGAAATATAATTAATAGGGGTATTAACAGCATCATAATGCTATTAATACCCCATAATAATTATTTGCAGATCTTCGAAGTAAGATTATAATTTTTTAACTTGCCACTTGTCACTTACTTATCTGTACATCCACATTATAGTTTGGAAATAACTTTCCGTTATTTTGATCAATTGAAATATTTACTGGAATATATGTATCCCCATTCTTATCCAATACTGCAGTACTTGCTATACTTGTTATTTTTCCTGATAATTTTGCATTTGGATCTGAAGTTGGTATTATTTCAACTGGCTTTCCAACTGAAACGCTATTTATAAATTCTTCGCTTACTTTAGCCTGGACATATAAACTATTAAGATCTGCAATTGTTGCAATTCCACTAGCACCAGCACTACTTACTGTAGCTGAATTGCCGCTAACATCTGTGACTACTGCATTATCTATATCACTTACAACGTTATTGCCACTTATGTGATTCTCATTAGGCATAGCTTTTAATGCATTAAGTTCTGCCTCCTCTGAATCTATCTTATCCTGCTGTACTTTCTTCTGATCATCAGTTTGTAAGCTTGATTTAGTGTCTATATCAGCATCTATGGCTCTTTGTTTACTTGTTATTGTATAATTATAAATAGTCATATCTAGTGTTGCAAGTTTTTCTCCCTTTTTTACAGGTTGTCCTTGCTGAACATTTATTTTTGTAATTATTGGACTAGCCTCCGCACCAAAATTTAAATTTATACTTTCCACGTTAGATGATTGTACTGTTCCTGAAGCATCTACCATATTTGCCGTTTGCTTTGCTACTGGCTTTTTAACCGTAGTAGCTGTAGTTTTGCCACAAGACGTTAACGCCAATGCTCCTACCATTGTAATTATTATTATAGATATTTTCATCTTTTTCATTATTCTTCTACCACCTTTCCATCTTTTACATAAATGATTCTTTGTCCATAACTAGCTGCATCTGAAGAATGAGTTACTTGAACTATGGTCTTCCCATTTTCTAAATTTATTCTTTTCAAAAGTTCCATTACTTCCTGTCCAGTTTTACTATCCAAATTACCTATTGGCTCATCTGCAAGAATTACCTCTGGTTCATTAATTAAAGCTCTGGCAATTGCCACCCTTTGCTGCTGGCCTCCTGATAATTCTCTTGGTGTGTATTTTCTTCTATCCGTAAGACCAACCACGTCAAGAATATCATCAAGCTTTTTCCTATAGTCCTTAATTTTTTTTCCATCAAGAAGTATGGGTAGCATTATGTTATCTTCCACATCTAAATTTGGTATAAGGTTATAGAATTGAAACACAAAACCAACGTCTCTTCTCCTCATAATGCTTTTTTCCTTGTCTTTCATTACTGAAAGCTCTTTGCCAGCAATTTTCACGCTTCCACTTGTAGGGTTATCAAGTCCACCCAAAAGATATAATAACGTACTTTTTCCCGACCCTGAAGGTCCCATTATTGAAACAAACTCACCTTGTTTTATTGTAAGGTTTATATTTTTTAAAACTTCAACATTTTCTGTCCCCAGTTTATATGTCTTATTAAGATTCTCAGTTAAAATTATTGTTTCACCTAAACTTACTTGCTGCTGGGTAGCTTCCATACTATTCACTCCTAACTAATTTATTCATATTTTATTGCTTCTATAATGTTTAGCTTTGAAGATTTAATTGACGGTACTAGTGAAGATACCATTGTTATAAGAATACCTAGTATAAAACAAACTATAAATGTTGTAGGTTCATAAAACATTTCCATAGGGAAGTCTGCTGCCGCTAATAAATAGGGAACTATATTAGTCAATAATAGTCCTCCTATTATACCTATGGTTGCACCGATAATTCCAACAGAAAGCGCCTCCACAAACAACATTTTTCTTGTTTGTTTTTTACTCATGCCAACAGATGCCATCACTGCTAGTTGCCTCTTTCTTTCCATAAAACTTATAACAAAGTTATTTAAAACTCCAAAAGCACCAATAATTAATGCTATGATTGGAAACATTTTTATTAGCATTAGCATAGTATTATTTTGGGAAGCGTTTGTTGCCTCTATACTTGCATAAGTTCGTGCCTGTATTTGTTCACCTTTAAACTCATTTTTTATGGTTTTTACGACCTTATCAGAATTCCCACTGGTGCCTATAAGTATATTTGAAAAATCATTCACCTTAAAATCCTGTTTTATATACTTTTCTGATATAAGTGCCATTTTCCCATTGTCCATAAGTGTACTAAAGGTTCCTGATATTTTATAATTTTTATTTCCAGTTGGGGTTTGCAATGTTATTACATCTCCAACATTCACATCCATAGCCTTTCTAATGCTTTCTGTTATAACTATTTCTCTATTGTCGTATAAATTTTTTAGTATACTATTTTTATCTTGAAGGAAATTCATATTTATAAAGTCATTAAAACTATTTGGATTATAACCCCATATTTCATAAAGACTATTTTTTGTTGCACCTATATTTACATTTATATTTGTCGCTGTATAATTTCCATCGGCATTTGAAACTCCATTTGTACTTCTTATTTTGTCCAAAGCACCTTTTTGAATGTCACCAGATACCCAAACATCACATTTATACACGGCATATGCTTTTACCAACTCTTTTCCAAGGCTTGCACTAAGCACATTGAGCATAAATAAAGTAGATATTCCTATGGCTAGAAGTGAAATGTTATTTATTATATTTTTATTATTTCTAAGGTTTTTGGCTGCTAAAATCCCCTCATTTTTGAAAATCAAAGCATACACCCATTGAAGTATTATTACAAAAACATCAGTAATATACGGTACTAACACTACAACTCCTATTAAGCTTAATACCATACCAACCAAACCAACTATTAATATATCCTGCTTTAAAGTTACCATTGGTCCTATAAGACCAAATGCCACAAAAATACATGCCAATATAACCTTCCAAAATTTTTTCTTCTCCACTGTATCTACAGTATTTAGTACCACATCCTTAACCGAAAGTCTTGATGCTGTAATTATTGGTACTAATGCACTTAAATCCGATATAATTACAGCAAATGCAAATGCCTCTACCATAAGATTTACTGAGTAACTTATTGCAACTGGCACTCCCTGAGCTGCTACTGCCATACTTGCTATTTTTACTATGCCAATTCCTCCTAAAGTCCCAAATATTCCACCTATTATTCCATATATAATGCTTTCAAAAATAAGCACAAAGTTTGTTGTTAGCTTTGTAGCTCCTATACTTCTAAACGTACCTATTACAGGTAATCTCTCTACAATAATGACTTTAAAAACTGTATAAATAATAAATATGCTCATTCCAAGAACTATTATAAGCATTACTAGAAATGCGGTACTTATAGAACTCGTCTCTTCATCTATCTCTTTCATATTTATTGTTTCATTTACGCTGTAATTTTTATAATCTTTTGACAAAGATTTTATTATTTTATCCTTGTCTTGTGAATCCTTAGTCTTAATATAAATCATGGATGATTTACCTTTAGCATTGCTTAAATTTTGTGCTGCTACTTTTGGTATAACTCCGGTTACTCCTTGTGACTCCATTTGGAATAATCCCTGGGCCTTAGATACTCCAACTACTGTGAAAAATTCACTGCTTCCATGGATTATAATCTTAATTTTACTACCTACATTTAAATTATACTTTTGGGCAGTTTTTTCGCTTATTATTATCTTATTTCCCTCAAATGGCTTTATACCTAAGCTTTCCGATATATTTAAGGGATTCATAATGGTAATATCTTGGTAGTCCACACCAATTAGACTAAGGGATACTACATCATCCTTTGTATGTTCATATGAACCTGCACTGTTCATTTCACCAATTATGTAATCCAATTTGTTGCTATAAACTTCTGCCTTATTTGTTGTTAAGTAGGGTGATGGGGAATTTTGACCAGCGGAAATGGAAATTTCAGCACTACCATAATAGCTTTTATAACCGTTAATTTCACTTTGTTTTATTGTAGAAGCTATGCCACTCGCTGCGAAAAAAAGTGCAGTGGATGCCACAATAGAAATAACAATTAAAAAAGTTCTTAGTTTTTTTTCTTTTATTTTTTTCAATATAAATTTTAATATTATACTCACATTTTTATCCTCCTATGCTCTGAAATACAATTATTCACAAATTCTAATTTTTTAGTATTAGATTTGGATCACCTAATATTTCAACCTCACTATAATAGACGTAACTATCTTCCTCTATCCCATAAAAATATTAAAAATTTGTATTTTTAGATAAATTGTAGTATCTTTTATTAATTATAGAACATTATCTCTAAATATAAAGGTGACCACAGTCATATACCTCATGACTGTGGTCACCTATGCTTAATTTTTAACTTGTGAAGCTCTTAATTTTCAGCTTTTGAATTTTGTGAAATTGTTTCTTCAATTCTCCTGTTTGTATTTTCAATAATTTCATTTGGATATTTCAAATATTTTAGAAGTTTTACTGCGTTTCTAGTTCTACATACACCATCTTTTAATTTATAATCAAATACCAAACCTTCCTTATCCATATCTTCCGTAAAATAAAACATATCATAACTATCATTTAATTTATCCGTGAGTTCAATATCGTGTGTAGCAACAACAGCTAGTGAATTATGCTTCTCTAAATATCCTAATATCTCAATAGACGCATTAACCCTCTCTACAGGATTAGTACCCCTAAATATCTCATCAATTATGCACAGCAGTGGATAATCCTCTCCACCTTCCTCAATAATCCTTAGAAGTGCCTCTGCCTCCCTGAAATAATAGCTTTTTCCACTCATAATATTATCTTCTGGGCTTATGGATGTCATTATTTTAAAGAAACTAGCCCTATAAAATGAGGTAGTAGTCATATATATTGTCTGAGCTAAAATAGCATTTACCCCTATAGTTCTAAGAAAAGTTGATTTTCCAGACATATTTGAACCGGTTAAAATTATCCCTCTATTAGTCATGGTGATGTCATTTGAAACAGCATCACTAACAAGAGGATGGATCATATTTTTTGCCTCAAAGCGTCCATTTTCATTTGTAAATTCTGGGGTAGTATAATTTTCTAATCCCTCTCTATATGACGCAATGGAAAGTAGTGCATCTATTTCTCCAATACATATGTACAGTTTTTTTAAATCCTGCTGATGCTTTTTTATCAAATTTATACATGAAAAGAATTGATTTTCTTCAAACAGAAAAACCATATATAAAATATCACTAATACCTGTTTGGTCCATACCTTCAATTCTACCAATTCCAGCTGATTTTTTTAATATTGGTTCAACCTTTTTACTTAAATCACTAAGTAAATCTTTATATTCCTTAAATTCCACTTGGTTAAGTTTTGATATACTATTTGCAGCAGTTATAATTGCATTATTGTATCCTATGCAAGATACATATTGATATATATTTTTTTTGATTTTCATATGTAAATAAGGATTTACACAAACAACAATTATGAGTGGAAACAACAAGCTATATTCCTTTGTAAAAAAGAGAGCTCCACCAATTAGTATAGGAAGTATGGCTAAAATTCTGCATAATGTTTTGTATTTCATATCCACTTCAATGTCATTCCATAATAAATTAGGAACATGATTTTTCCTGACCCTATTAAGTTTTAAAAGATGCATTCCTAAATTGTTTCTAAATTGTTCGTTATTTTGAAATAATTTTATAATTGCATTTCTCTTCTTAAGTTTTACTTCATTAAATAAGGGCATTCTCAATGTTTTATATAACATTTCTTCCCCCGGTGAGGTTATAGTTCTATCCATAACTGTATATATCTCATTCATAGTTAAATCTGACCAAGTTTGATCATCTATACAAAATTCATCATTTGTTTCATCTTCTATGTAATCAAAAGTAAGCCTAATATTTTTAAAGTTTCTTTTCCTATCTACCTTTTCTCCCCATTCGTTCTTGAATTTTTTATTAAGTCCATGAAGAATGGATTTTTTTCTAATATACACACCTAAAATTAAAATTAATACTAATGGTACAAAAGCAATCATGTATAAATAACTTATATTTATTGAATAGCTTATAAGTATTAATCCTATAAAAATAAGTATAATAATAAATATATTAGTTATTACATTTATTCCTTGTTCCCCCACAAAACCAACCCCCTATTCTTAAATAAAGCGTCTTAAAGAAAATAGACTAGCAAATTTACTTGTTATTTTTTCCTAAGATACCTTATATTATTAAAATATTTATCATGTCATAAGGGAATAGTACGCCAAATGAATTTGCCTGTCAATAAGGATTTGTATAAATCTTCTTGACAAAAACCATATAATAGTATAAATTTAATGTAAATGCCACTGATTTGCATTTACATTAATATGAGGTGATATGTTTGCTAAAAAAAATAATACATACTATTTTGTTATTAGTATTGATCTTAACTTTATCAGCATGCAATAATAATAATAATAATGCATCCAATAACAAGATAAAGGTAGTAGTTTCCTTTAATGCTATGAAAGAACTTACCTATGCAGTAGGAAAAGACAAGGTGGACATTGAGACCATAACTCCTAACGGTCAAGAACCGCATGAATACGAACCCAAAGTAAAGGATCTTGGAAATTTAACTGATGCAAATGTTTTTGTATATAATGGTATGGATCTAGAAAAATGGGAATCAACTGCGGTAAATTCAGTTAACAACCAAAAACTAATAGCTGTTAATGCTTCAAGCGGCTTTAAACCCATCCAAACATCTAATGGTGCTTATGATCCCCATGTGTGGCTAAGCTTAAAAGGTGCTGAATATGAAGCTAATAAAATAATGGTTGCTCTTATAAAATCCGATCCAAAAGATAAAGCTTATTTTGAGAAAAATTATTCAGATTTTAAAACAAAGCTTGAGACACTATATAATGACTATAAAATAAAGTTTATAAATTCACCTAAAAAAAGTTTTGTAACTGGTCATGCAGCATTTAATTACCTATGTAGAGATTTTGATATAACACAAAATAGTGTAGAGGATGTATTTGCTGATGGAGAACCAAGTAGTCAAAAACTTCAAGACCTCATAGCATATTGCAAAGCGAATAAAGTTACTACTGTTTTTGTTGAAAATATGGTTAGTCCTAAAGTTACAAGCACCCTTGCTGATGCAGTAGGTGCAAAGGTTACAAAGATATACACCATTGAAAGTGAAGAAGATAATTTAGATTATTTACAAAGCATGAAAAAAAACTTAGCTAACATTTATATGAGTTTACAGTGAAAAGTAGTCCCCACCCTAAAGTGAGGACTACTTTTTTAATTTATAAATTCCATTTGCCAATTGTAGTATCCAGTTTTCTCATCCCTTACATATTTTAAATATGCTGAGTAAGTTGTTCCTTTTTTGCTCTTCAAGTTTCTAAATCCTACTTTCCCATTCTTAAGTAGCAATTCAACCATTGGTTTACTAACTATTTTCCCTAATGACGCAATAAATTTATCACTCTTCCAAATTGTAAAATTACATCCATTTTTCCAATTTGTGCATCCAAATGCCTTCTCATTTTCCACTACTGCATTGCCACATATAGGGCATATTCCTATACTTTCTTTACCTTCAGGTAGTTCCACCTTAAAGTTTTTTAACATAGAAGTATCTTTTTTTATGGCGTCTATTGCACTAATGGTAAATTCTTTAATCATGCTGAGGAAATCATCTTTTTTGAATTTCCCTCTTTCTATATCTGATAGTGTTTTTTCAAGCCTACCTGTATATTCTAAATCTAAAAGCTCTTTAGCCGGGAAGATTTCTACTAATGTTTTCCCAAGTTCTGTACATGTAAGACTTTTACCTTTTGCTGCTATGTATGAAGCATCTTTTAGCTTTTTAATTGTTTCTCCCCTTGTAGCTGGGGTTCCTATACTAAATCCACTTAGTATAGCAGCCATCATTTCCTCCGTATCTTCCTCATCCTTTTCATTTTTAAAACTTTTCCCACATGTCTCCATAACTCTTAAAAGTGTCTTTTCATTATGAAGTTTAGGTGGTTTTTTTGTAACTTCATTAACTTTTCCATCAACCACATCTACAATTTCTTTTTCTAATACCATGGGAAGAAGAGTATCTTTGCTTTCAATTTTTTCAGCAACGTGCCATCCTATAACTGTTTGAACTTTTCCTTTTGCTACAAAAGTCCCTTTAATTTCACTGTCATTAACTTTACATACAAGTTTAGTTTCCTCATATTCAGCTACCGGTAAAAATTGTATTATAAATCTGTTTTTCACTGCATTATACACAATTTCCTCATCTTTGCTTAATCCAGTTGGTTTCATATAGGTTGGAACTATAGCACTATGACTTTCTACCTTTGAATCGTCGAATATCCTTTTATTAGCTACGAACTTTATCTGACTTTCATAGGGTAATCCTTTTTTGATTACGTCTAATACCTTTTTTGTTCTCTCTTTTAAACTTTCCGATAATGCAATACTTCCTGTACGTGGATATGTAGTAAATTTTTTTTCATAAAGAGATTGTGCCACTTTTAATACTTTATCCGAAGTCCATCCCTTATATTTACTTGTCACATATCCTTGTAAATTAGAAAGGTTAAATAAAACAGGAGCATAATCTTTTTTCTTTTCTATCTGCTTTTCTATAATTTCCCCATTTTTATCTTTTAAAAGTTTAAGTATATTTTGTGCAACTTGTTTATCTTCAAATTTCTCAGTTTCATTTTCATAATAAAGCCCTTCGAATTCCTCATTATCTTTGGTTTTAAAGGTGGCTAATAATTTATAATAAGTAGATGCTTTAAAGTTTTCTATTTCTTTATCCCTATCATAAATAATTTTTAATGTAGGTAATAAAACTCTTCCTATGTTTAATATTTTCTTATCATTTGGCTTATACCTTAATGTGGCCACGGAGGTTAAATTTATCCCTATTATCCAGTCTGCCCATTGCCTGCCAATACCTGCATCTTGGAGAGATTTCATCTCTTCATTAGGTTTTAAATTTGCCATTCCTTTTTTTACTTCCTCTACAGTCCATTCATTGAGTAATATTCTAAATACAGGTTTTTTTTCATTGAAATATAAAAATATTTCATCTGCAATAACTTGACCCTCTCTTATGCTCACCTACATATATGCGTAAATACACCTTAACCCTTTAACTGATTGCTTTACAACACATATTAACCTATTTATTAATTTTACACTTCCATTATTTTTGTATAAATAATTACTCAATTTATTTTTCTTAATTTTTTACACACCTAGAGATATCATTCGTTTTATACCTATTGTATTATATATATAACTTAAATTCATAAGAGTAGATTCTCTGTATTTAAGTAGTCATATATATTTTGTTTAATTATAAGGTATTATTACTGATAACTTTAATAAATGTTTTAGTTGATATATCTACAATTCAATATATAGTAGATATGTTTACATGACTGAAATTTCAACTAACAGCTAGAACATATATTTTTTCAACCACAAATATAGTTTAACATACAAATAGTAATCAACACTCACCATATTTGTGTCATCTTTTTTTCAGTTTTGTGCAAATTATTTTACATTAACGAACAGTATAATTTAAGACAGCTTTATAATGTTGTTCCTCACCCTTATATTTAATACATATTATATGAATAATTGACAACAGCATTATTTTATATTTCAAAGCAAGAAACACTATGATAACTTTTATTGGATATCATAATAAGTATAAAATCCACATTTAGCAACAGTTTTTTTTACATGAAAATTAAAAGTCAATTTAAAAAGTTTAGTTTTTATAAAACTCTTAAATTCATCATACTCAAAAACTAAATCAAAATCATTATCAATTGAATAAACATACTTACCTTCTCTAAGATGCCCGCTAATTATATTATCAATTTCCACATCATCAAGTTCATTTGAAATAAAAACAAAATCTTCATCTATCGTAAATCTTGGATAAAATTTTGTAGAAGGGTATTTTTGCCCATCCCCCCGAAAAGGTGGAATATGCAAATTCGCATGTTTCATATATTGTTCAACAACTAAAGCCACATGATGGAATAAATATCCAGCATGTGGCTTTAGTTGTTTATGAAGCAATACTTACTTCTAGGTATGGTGAAACTATTAATTGTGGTCCATGATATTTAAGTGTTGTAATGTTATTGGCTCTAAATGTACCTTTAGATTGTGGAGTTAAAATCGGCAGTACTATTCCATTTTCAATATAGTAAGTAATCACCATATTGGATGACGTCAATGGTACACTCTGTGCAGTAATATAAGCAGCATTCTTAATTTTTGTACTTACCGCTAGTGTATCAGGATTTGACGTATACCATGTACCGTTTTCATACCACTTTTCACCGGTAACATCAAAGCCCGGTTGATTCACACCTGGATTCTGATTTTTACCGTCATTGAATATAACCTTTGCCGTAGACCAATTTTTAATAGTATAAGAATACCAACTGTTACCGTCACTATTCATTTTTACTCCTGGCCATGCTGGTGAAGTTAATACTTTTGAAGCATCATAATAATAAAGGTTAGGTGATCCCCAGCTACTTGGATTTTTATAGTGTACAGTTATGGAAACTGTTGATATATTTATAACATACTGTTCTGCATCCACTGAAGATTGATTACCTAGTGAATCTATTGCAATAGCCTTTAATGTTGTATTTGCATTAATTTTAATTGGTCCAGTATAGTTGGTGCTGGTTTTTGTAGGGGTTGTTCCATCTGTAGTGTAATAAATACTTGCTGCATAAGATGCTGTTAAATTTACCGTTTGTGGTGAAGTGTAAGTTCCGCCTTTAATATCAGCTGATACTGTCAACTGTGATAGACCAGATGGTGCACCTGACGTTATTGTACCTGCACTAAAGGTTGATGTTCCTGCATTGAAAATATAATTGTTGCCTCCATTATTATCCCAGTGCCCGCTACCATCATTAAAACATACTTCTGCTGAAGTAGCTGTTCCAATATTAAGAGTGGCTTTGGCATAGCCAGCTATCTCGGAATCCAACATTTTATCACCCGGTGGAGTAGTCCATGTTCCTCCGCTAGGTCTCCAATGTATATATGGAGTTGTATAACCTTTTTTATAATAAATAGTTACTCCATTTGACCAATTGGGATTTCCAGGAATTATAGATCCAGTGCTATCATTATAATAGTCTCCTGCACCTACAGCTTGACCTAGCGAAGAAGGTTTCCAAGTTACTTCGTTATCATCTGAGTATCTAACTACTGGTGTTTTTACATCTGTAGGAAATGCTAAGTGACTCATAAATTGTCCATCCTTCACACCATATTTAGGCATTAGAATATCGCTACTCCAGTTTCCATTGTCATCTTCATATTGAAGCTTTACTTGATTATTTGTTGTAGTTCCAATATATAAATTTGTTGTGTTAGTTTTTGGTGCTCCAGTAGTAACTGTTCCATCATTTGCAATGGTACAAATGTCACTTGTAACAGGCAAAGAAACTCCTTCATCAGATGGCTTATTTACTGAACCGTCTGAATAACGTACTTTTACTGGGTAGGAGCTTGTTAAAGTATAGTTCAAATCTGTTTGAAAATATCCTATTTTATCTGATTTGGTCATTGCTTGTGATGAACCCCAAGTATTACCATTATCCAAACTATATTGTAAATTTACACCACTTGCTGAATCTCTTACATACACTGTTGTCTTTTTTGCTGTTTCTTGGTTAAAAGTACAAGGTGCTACTATACTTTTTATCTGCCCTGCTGCCACTTTAACATAAACAACAGCCCCATAAACATCAGTACCTACTGCATAACCGTCTCCCGTTGCATTTTTTAACGCATCTAAATTAGTATATTGTGAAACCACTTGTCCACCAACTGTTACGGCCCCAGTTGATTTTACATGTAATTTTACTATATAATTTTGCACATCCGGAGTATAACTCCCTTGTTTTTGCGAAGCATTAAACTGAACTGACTTCCAATCATTACTTCTTTGCAGTGTAAATTTTTGCCCAAAGTAATTTCCACTTTTATAGTCGTAAGTATTACCATCATCGTCATAATAATTAAAGCTTGTTGGTTGAACGTCAGGAAAAGCATCCACATAAATATTAGTCATTTTCTTTTCCCCAACATAGTTTTCATAATCCTGTGAAGGAATAATTGCACCACTCTTAATAAATAATGGTACATCCTGCCAACTTGATGAATCTATTGGATAATTTATAGTCTGACCACCAGTATAGGTTGTTCCTTTAAAATAATCTATCCAGTTTCCTTCTGGTAGATAAATGCTTTTTGAAGTTTGTCCTTGTGTTACAACTGGTGATACCAGTAACGAATCTCCAAACATCCAAGATTCTTTATCGTTTGCAGCATTAGGATCATTAGGATATGCCATCATTAAGGATTTTATTAAACCTATACCTGTATCCGAAGCTTGTTGATCATATTTATAAATATATGGTATTAAAGTGTACCTTAATTGCATAATCTTCTTTGCTGCTGCTTCTGCGGTAGTACCATAATTCCAAGGATAACGTGCCATACTTGGAGTTGTAACCTTGGTGCCATGAACTCTGAATATTGGTGTAAAGGCGCTAAATTCAAGCCATCTTGCATAATTTTCAGGACTTGGTTGACCATTAAAGCCGCCAGTATCCATGCCCCATTTAGCTTCTCCAAGGTTTACAGCCGAAAGCATTCTTTCACGCTGATTTGCCATAGTGTCAAAACCAGATCCTATATCACCAGACCACATACCATAACCATATCGTTGTGCCCCAGCATAATAAGTTCTATTAAGTGACCAAACTCTCTGATTAGTATACGCCGTTTGACCATCATAGAGGGATTTTTGCATATTCATATTGTCAAAGTTCCCAAATCCATTATCCCCATCACATTCATCATTCCAAAATCCTACTATTCCTTTGTCAAAAGCATCTTGTGTATGATTCCAAAACCATGTTCTTACACTAGGATTCTCATAATTTAAACTTTGCATTGGTACATTTGCGCAATAATCATTTTTAGGACTACTTCCTGGAAGCCATCCATTCATTGCTGTAATAGCTGTTGCTTGAACTGATGGCACTAATATTCTGGGTTTCATAATTCCTGTTAACTTAATACCTTGAGAATTCATAGTCTTTTTTAGTAGTCCAGATTCTGAATCTGGAAAGTTAGTAGTATTCCACTTAAATTCGCCATAGTTATCTGAACCCCACTGTTTCCAGTCAAAATCCAAGCAAAAGTTATCTATAGGTATTTGTTTTGACCTATAAGTATTTATAACATCTGTAAGTTGTTGTTCATCTGTCTTTGTAGTATCTGGCCAGCCCCATTGAGTATTAGTGAACCCTGTAGACCATTTAGGTGACATAGGTGATTTTCCTGTAATATCAGACTCAGAGGATAGAATATCTGTAGGATTTCCTACCATAACATAATATTCTGTATTTTTCTTTGAAATTCCAC
Organism: Clostridium akagii DSM 12554; assembly: GCF_000686725.1. Classification (GTDB taxonomy): domain Bacteria; phylum Bacillota; class Clostridia; order Clostridiales; family Clostridiaceae; genus Clostridium_I; species Clostridium_I akagii. The sequence continues at coordinate 290,207 of NZ_JMLK01000008.1, forward strand.
TATAACCAAGGCTAGTGTCTCCGAGCGAAATTTTTCCTCCATCTGAATCTACCAATACACCATATCCATTATTACTCCACACAAATGGTGACCCACAATGACCTTGTGTACCAGCTTGAACATTTATAGTACCAGTTCTTAGCATCCCTGCGGAAGAATTGTCTCCATTAGTATAACCACTTATACCATAAAAATCATCTCCAGAATTGTGACTAAATGTTACTCCATTACTAGGAAGAGATGTTTGCTTTATAAGCAGACCATTTGAAGAATCATACACAGAAACACCTAAATCTGATTTGCTTATCTTTACTATCATTTTGCTTGTAGTGATAACCATGGGATCTGATATAATATCAATAGATTTTGTATTTCCCGTACTCCAGCTCTTATTAGGGTCAATGACTTGAGTTTCATCACTTGATGCTCCATTAGGCATATAATCAACTTTAAGAATCTGAGGTTCACATACTTGAATAATGTATTGATCTGAACCGTTTGGAATTGTAATTGTATCACCGGTTACTGTAATATTTCCGCCTACTGCCGCATTTACTTTTACATTAGAAATAGACGTAAAATTACTAAATACTAAGGTGATAACAATAAACCAATACATTATTTTTTTAAAACATGTACGTCTTTTATTATTAACCATATTATTCTTACCATCCTTTCACCTTAAAAATTTACGTTATTAATAATCCTTGTAATTTCGTACTAACAAATAATATATTAACAAAGCATTAAGGCACTACTCTTTTAGGTACTACTTTTAGTCTCATTTTCATTATAAGTTACCCCCATATATATTTTTTCTAGCTTTTCAATAAGTACAAATCACACTCCTTTAACATTAACTTATACAAGCGCAAACGTTTTCATAATTGTAATCAATTTCACTATACCATATTTGTACCATAATTAGAATATATTTCTTTATAGGGTATTTTTGCCTCCCCCCATAAAGGTGGAATAGGCAAATTATCTAAAAGAACTTCTTTAAATATTCTATCCCTAATTCCAAATCACTCGTTTGCATAACTTTTTCAATGGTTCCCATTTTTAATTCTTCTGCCAATGTTAAAATATCGGTTAATCCTTTTTTCCATAGTTCTACTTGCACTTGTAGGCGATCTATTTCCTTTTGATTTGCGATTGTTAATGTTTCTTCCTGTTGGGGATTTGAAAATAACTGCACAAGAAAGCTATCTGTAAAAGATCCCTTAGAAATTGTTGTCATAAAGGGATTTGGTTCTGGAATTGGAGCTTTACTAATTGCATTTGCATTAGGTGAACACATAAATAATATTCCTTATATTTTAGCAGCTCTCCTACTTGGATTCTTTGCTTATGGATTAAGTATATTCTTTTATATCTATGCTCAAAGAGACTTGGGAGCAGCAAGAACAAGTGCTTTCTATGCTATAGCACCATTTATAGGTGTGGGGTTATCATTGCTAATTTTCAAAGAAATACCAACATTTTCATCTGTTATTGCTTTAGTCATTATTATTATAGGTACTTATTTTGCTTCAACAGAAGAGCATACTTATAAACATAGTTATACTGTAATATCTCATGAGCATAGTTTTATCATGATGATGGTTATCATAACCATAGTCACGATAAAACTATTATAGGAAATCATATTCATACTCACAAGGAATGTACTAATTAACATAAATCCAAACATGATATTGAACCATATCGTTATTAAGTGTGCCAGTAGCGATTTTAGGTTTTCTCAAAATTTCATCTTTGGAATTATCTCTATAATATTATGAGATAGAGTTTTAGTAAAAGAATAACACTATTAATACTTAAAAGACGCTATAGCTGACAATGTTATACGCCTTTTTTATTTTAAAATGCTTATGAGAATCATCATATTGAAATTACTTTGCCCAAGGGGCACGGCAACGATGCGTGTAAAAAACAGTCTCAATACAGCATTTACCATTTTTGATGAAATGTAAATCAAAAATAGGACTACTATTTTGTGGCTGTTATGGCGTAATTAAAGAACATTGTGCTCATAACTTAATTTTTCGATGTTATAAGATTTGCTTTAACAAATTCAACTCCACTGTCTATTACGTAATTTATGATTTTGTAAAAATAATCTGGATAAACCTTTTCTGTTTTTTCATGGTCATGAACTAAATAATATTATATGCATTTTGTGCAAGAAGTGGTCCACCTAATTTCGGTTTATCATCGTGTATTTGATTGAGAATATGATTATAAGTAAATCCATTATTATATTCTAATTGATATTCTCCAAAATCCCGTAGTAAATACATTGATTCCTTTTAAGAAAATCAATGTATTTGCTGCGGCTTATTGTTTTGTTTTTTAAAGAATTAATCTTTTTATATATAATTACTAAAGTATTACAATAATAATGGTAGGCGTTTTTATGACAAAAGCAAACAAAAATTATTAATAAGTATATCAAGCATATAATATAACATTTATGCTGTGGTTTTATCCATCCCTGCTATTTTAGGCATTATTATTGATAAAATTAGTGATAGGCTGGATATGACTATAAATATTATAAACACAACATGCAAAGAACTATTTATGGAAAGCTTTATCTGCTCACCGGTTAAAGCATTATTATATGCAGAAGACTTATATAAATTACTCGGGTCTACCCCTTTTATGCCTAACTGAGTAAAATATTTAATTATATATAAGTTAAATATACTTCCAAATACACTTACACCTATTGTTTGCCCTAAGGTCCTAAGCAATGAATTGGTAGCAGTTGCAGCACCTCTTTTGTTATATTCCACGGACTCTTGGATAATTATAGTTAAGGTAGTAAAAGCTCCCCCAAATCCCAAACCTATTATGAAAACATATATTAATACTAATATTAATGGAGAATTTATGCCTAACGTAGGCAGTAATATTGTACTAATAAGTAAAACAGCATTAGATATCAGTATTACTGCTTTTCCTCCATACCTTATAGAGCACTTTCCTAAAACTACCGAAGCTATAAGCCAAGAAATTGACATTGGAAGCAGAGCTAATCCTGATATCTTAGCATTAAAGCCTAGTATATTTTGTATATATATTGGCATATAAACATTTGCACCTATCATTATTGCTGAGATCAGAAAACTTATTAAATTTACAATTGTGCTCCTCTTTGTAAATATGTCAAAAGGAATAATTGGCTCTTTTGCTTTTCTCTCTATTTTATAAAATGCCAATAGTAATATAATAGTTATCAGTACCGATATTACAATAAATATATTATGATTGAACTTTATATTTTCAGTTGATAGAAAAATATTCATAAATATAATCATTGCCATTGATAAAGTAATAACTCCTGCAAAATCTATGTTATGTTTTTTCTTCTCAAAGGTTTCTTTTAGATTTCTTTGAATAAGTATAACTGATAATATTCCAAAAGGAATATTTATAAAAAATATCCAATGCCAAGACAGCATATCAATTAAGGTTCCACCCAAGAATGGACCTACAAGACTTGCAATTCCCCATACCGCACCTAAACTTCCTTGAACCTTCGGTCTTTCCTCCAGAGTAAAGACATCTCCAACAATTGTATATGTAACTGTAAATATTGCTCCAGCACCCAACCCCTGAATCGCACGGAATCCAATCAGCATATACATAGTCTGTGATAATCCACACAAAATACTTCCAATTAAAAATATTATTATTCCGATTGAAAGTATATTTTTTCTTCCATATAAATCTGACAACTTCCCATATATAGGTGTAGAAATTGCAGAAGTTAAGAAATATGCTGAAAAAACCAAACTAATAATTCCAAATCCCTGTAAATCCTTTACTATAGTTGGAACAGCTGTAGTTACAACCGTTCCCTCAACTGCTGCTAAAAACATTGCTACCATTAATGCTATTACTATATTTCTCTTTCTTGAATCCATTCTTTAAATCACTTCCTTATCAAATTTTTTGGTTACATTCACTAATCAGATTTTATATATATTAAGCTATTTATAGACATAATAATAAACTCAACTTTCTACTCATTAATTAATGTTCAAGAGTTGAGGTCTTAAATAATCGAGAAAATAACTTGCTTCTTTGTATTATTAGTAGGGTCTCAATCATCTTTTCGATCACTATATCAGCTATAGTTTTATACATGGTTCATATCCAGTAAACTCAGGTTTTATTTCCATAAGATCATTTATCAGTTCTTACCTTAGTTGATCGTTTGTGAAACCATCATAGTAAATAAAAACAGAGAATTGTTTTTTATTTATTTTAAACTTCTCTCTTAAAATATCGTACTAATTGAACACCTTCTGGCTTGATTTCAAAATTAGCCTGCCACGTCTCAACACCTAATACAATACTTCTATCTACTGCTACTTTTACTTGTTCATAGTTCGTACTTTTCTCAATTATCTCAAAACCAGGATTATCATAAATAAAACATGTTAAAAGAATAGCTCTTTGATGACTTTGAAGACTCTTTCCTAATTCTGTTATATGTTTTACAAACCTATCAGTAGAGCTAAATGGAGTAACTTTTTTCGTTTTTATATACTCTGGATATTCAACCTGCAAATGTTGAAGTGGTGTTTTTACTTCAACATAGGTGTTTCCTACAAGAAAATCAAGTTTAGATATACCAAGGACTTGTTCTCTTAAAACCTCATTTTCTGTCCCAACCATCTCTATAAATCCTCCATTTACAAGATAATGCTCTACATAACGATTTGCTGCATTTTGATTAATACCAATCCATGACTTATTACAGTCTTCTAGGCGATTCAAAGATACTGCTTCTACTGTATATGGAGTTTTTCGTTTAAGATCACTGCTTTTTGAAAGCAAACAAGGCAGACCACTAACATCTAGATTACCTATTCTTCCTGTTGTTGGACAATGACAATTAGTAATTTCGCCATTAATCTCACAAATTATAATAAACTGACCTTTTCTTTTTACAATTACACCTTCCACTAGCGGTTCATTAAACTTAAAATCATATTCCTTCATAATCTTCCCTTTCTATATTCCTATACTAAAATTCTTATTTAAGCAAGCTCATTTAGCTACATATTATTTGCAGTTTACGCAAAATCCGTGTCCTACATCTATAAACTCTGGTTCTATTTCTTGTAAACTATTTTTTAATTCTACGAGTTTATCTCCACTCGGAATTGATTGCATATTTATTGCCTCTACTTCCTCTTTCCATGTACTATCAATTGTCTCACCAAGAGCATCACCAAATCTCAACATTAAATCACTACTGAAAAAAATTTTCCTAGTTTCTTCATAAAAAACAATACTATTCTGAAAATGTACCTCTGATAGATAGCGAAAAAATTTAAATGAAAAACCATTACCAATTTATACTTCTCCATGTTTTTTAAGTCAATAAAGGTTGTTATCCAAGAGAAATTAAAAGCTGATTCCTTTACAATTTGGGAATCAACTTCTAATTAATAATTACCTCCACTTTTCTAATGTTTTTTTATAGTAAAGTTCTAATTATTTAAAATATTCTGTTACTATCTTAGAAAGTGTTAATTTCCTATTTACAGTTTACACAAAATCCATGTCCTACAGCTATAAACTCAGGTTCTATTTCTTGTAAAGTATTCTTTAATGCTGCTAGTTTATTTTCATTAGGAATTACTTCGATATTTATTGCTTCTACTTCCTCTTTCCAACTACTATCAATTGTCTCACCAAGAGCATCACCAAATCTCAACATTAAATCACTACTGAAAAATATTTTTCTACTCTCTTCATAAAATACAAGACCATTTTGAAGATGTACTTCTGATGGATAGTCAATAAATTTAAATAAAAAATCATTACCAGTTAATACGTCTCCATGTTTTTTAACTTGAATTTCTCCTGTATAGCCATATCCTGGTAATTCACGAGCGCTAAGTTCTGAACATACTGTAATTACATTTGGATATTCCTTTTGGAATACTGATAATCCGCCACATTCATCAGACTCTATGTGTGGGAAAAGAATATATTTTAGCTCTTTTCCATTCAATAATTCTTTAATTTCAGGTAATATTAATTCTGCTTGTTGCATAGTACCTGTGGATATTAGCACCGGTTCCTCTGATAAAAGTAAATATTGATGAAGTGTAAAATGTATAGGTGGAATATACATAGAAAATTGATATAAATCCTTAATTATTTCTGTCATTTTTAATTTCCCCTTTCTCTTTGTAAATTTATTATATCATATTATCTTGACACCATTATGTCATGATTATATGATGTAATAAAAGAAATTTAGAGGTGAGTAATTTTGAAAATAGAAAGATTAGTATCAATTATTATGATATTGCTTCAGAGAAAAAAAATTAGAGCACCTGAACTTGCAAAAATGTTTGAAGTAAATCTTAGAACAATTTATAGAGATATAGAAACGATAAATCAAGCTGGTATTCCTATAATTACTTTTCGTGGTCCAAATGGTGGCATTGGTATAATGGAAGAATATAAAATAGAGAAAAAACTTTTTACTCTTTCAGACATCACTGAGTTATTAATTGGTCTTAAAAGTATTCATTCAACTATGTCTAGTCAGGAGCTTCTTAATACCATTGCAAAAATTAAGGGATTGGTTTCTAAAGATGAAATTCAACAAGTTGAGGAAAAAACAAATCAAATTAAATTTGATCATACACCTTGGTTTGCCAATGAAAGAATAAAGTTAAGCCTTGAAAAAATCAAAACTGCCATTAATGAAAATAAATTTATTTCTTTTAAATATTTTGATCGTTTAGGACAAAAAAGCAAAAGGAAAATCGAATCTTATAGATTGGTATTAAAAAATTCGAGCTGGTATATACAAGGATACTGCACAATGAGAGAAGATTTTCGAATCTTTGAAGTTTCTAATATGTCTTCACTTGAAGTTCTTGAAGAAACATTTATGACTAGAGATTTTGATTACGATTCCCAGGATATTTATTTTAGAACTGATAGAGAAACTATTACCCTTAAACTTCTTATTCACGAATCACTTTTAGATATTATGGTTGAATTCTGTGGTAAAAATAATGTTACACTTTATAAAGATAATAAATATATAGCTTATCTCCCTTTTGTTGAAGATGATTATTTTTATAATATGATTCTTCGCTTTGGTGATAAATGTGAATGTTTAGAACCAGAACATGTTAGGATTGAGATTATAAGAAAAATAGAAAAATTATTGAGTATATACAAAAAAACCACCTAAATAAAACTCTGTATTTAGGTAGTTTAACTAGATAAATACATTCCGCAATGATTAAAATAGCTTGTTATATTTTAGTAAACAATATTAAATATAATAGAGGGTCAGCTGTACCCCCCAAGGCAAAAACCTTTAGAGTATAAAAAATTAAGAACTTCATGATTTTTAAATCCTTAGCGTATAATTTCCGTATTTTGCTGCCGGTACCCCTTAAATATAAACATAAGATTTATTTTGACCAATTATCAAAGTAACCAAAACTGATTTTAGGTTATAATCGCCCTTGTCCGGTGATTGAGTTTTTTTTAACCATGATAAAATGCTTCAAAATTAGGAAAATCGAACTTCAATTTTCTTTAAATTACTTTGATTTTCTATGAAATACCATTAATTGGATTAGCATGGCTTTTATCGGTTTGATTGGCTACACACCATGTATGTAGGCTCAACCCATTTAAATTTAAATAGAAAAAATCACTATTTACGCTTTAAATAGTGATTTTTATTGTATTAAGCTAGATGCATATTTTAATTATTCATTAATACCAGGTAATGGAGTATTAGGAGCTGTTGCAGTTACATTACCTCCTATAACTTTTGCACCAGAATATATGTCACATTTTCCTTCTGTTGTACAATTTTTAAAAGTAAATACATGTCCATTACCCGGGTTGTAAGGGAAATTAAAGTTACTTTTAGTAGTTTTTTGATTAGCATTAAGTATGTTATCTGCACCATTTCTATCAGCATCACAACTAGTAAGAGATAATGATGCTGCACTATTATTTTGAGAAAATCCAGCTGCTTTATTGTCATATGACTTACATCCGGTTACCACATGATTACCTAATGATCTGTGCGTACCTTTGGGAGGTTTTTGATTACCACCAAGTTTAATGCCGTCACCATTCATCCCTGCGTTATTGAGAGAACTTTGTGGATCACCATGATAGTATCCATTTTTAGTAGCAGTACAATTAGTTATTGTAACTACTTCATCTGTTCCAAGTAAATCCCAACCATCATCTGAATTGTTATAAGAGTTACAACTTATAAATTTGTTTCCTGCCCCAGCAGCAAGTTTACATGCAAAACCATCTGCATTTGAACCCTTTGTGCCTATATCATAGTTGTTAAAAGAATCAGAACCTTGTACTAAATTGTCGTGGGCACCAGCTGTAATTTGTAAACCTGCATCATTATTGTTATCTGTTATACAATTTGTAATTGTATTGTTATTAGATGCAGCCCCTTTCATTAATATACCATTATCACCAGCACTATATACTTCTATATTGTCTATTTCCCAATATGAATTTGTGATGTTAATTCCATAAGAACTATCTCCATCTTTCTCACCAGTAAAATCAAGTTTAACTTTTGCCGTACCTGATGATTTTAATTTTATAGTGTTTCCTTTAGCTCCATCTTTATTTAATACAATAGGTGATGTTAATTTGTAGGATGGACTAGTAAGCACAATGGTATCCCCAGGCACAGCTTTATTTATTGCTGCCTGAATAGCTGCTGAATCATTGTCAGTGCCTGTGCTTGCTACCTGGATAGGTGGTGATGCTGCATATACATTACTTGTTAATTGTGGCAGCGCAAATAGGGAAAGAGACATTACCACAGAAGTTATTAAACATACTTTTCTTTTCATTAATAAAAACTCCTTTTCTCGAAAATATTTTGCATTAACTTTTTTTATTTGAATTTTACTTAATCTACAGTATAATATGCTTCCATGTTTTGACTTTTAATTAAATTGTAACTTATCCAGCCGTATCCGTTGATTCCCCAGCCTGTACCCCAAGAGTTTATTATTTTTACTGCTTGCTTTTGGTCATCATAACCAACTACACATAGACCGTGACCGCCTCTGCTTTTACCACTTGCATTATCATAAATTGGGTTACTAGGGGACAAATTATCAAAGTCTGGATATACATTTATTCCAATAACTACTGGATATCCATCCGCAAGAAGTTGTTTTATTTGAGTATAGTTTCCATTTTGAAGTTGTGTCCAACTTGTAGATTTATAATTAGCCGCATCAGCAATTTGTACGCTTGTAGGTTTAGTTGTATAAGCATACTCATTACCATTGTATGGCATGTCACTTAAAGTTGCACATCCTTGGTTGTCCAAGAGATTAAAGGCATCACTAAAAGAACATCCGCCTCCATCTGCAGAATTATCTGCATGAATCTGGCTATACATATATGATTGACTGAAAATATGATTATTAGTAGCTACTCCCCACCAATTATTTTTAGCATTTTCTTCATATGACTTGGCGTAAGTTGTTGCAAAAGCAACACAACTTCCTAAGCTTCCTTGATTTTGAACAGAAGGCAAAAAGCTTGATAGGTCAACTGAAGCAGGTAACTGAATGGCACTTTGTCCAAAAGAGGTTGGTAGTTTTTTTACATTGCTAATTTTTTCATGGAGTGTTTTCAATCCTAGTGGATGTAAAACTCCAGCATGAGCAATTTGCCCTGGAATAATGACACCGGTCAAAAGCAATAAGGATAATAGTAGTTTTGAAAATGATTTTTTTAATTTCATTTATAGATTCCCCCATACATTTATTAATAATAATTGTAATTTTGTATTGCAATACTAAATTGTACTAAATTATACCATGAATTCTATATTTACGCAACTATTTTTAAAAAAATAAGTTACATTTTGTGATGAATTATTTTTTCTTTTATGTGTCTTATTATTCTATTTCTAATTTCAAAGTATCATACATAATTCCACCATCAGTACCAATTTTCTGCATTTGCAGAGTTATTGTATTTTTACCATCCTGTAGTGAACTTGCAGGAAATGTAATATCACAAAGTCGATATCTCCCACTTTGATTTGCACTTCTATATGTTGTTTGATCATTTTCAGTTGAATAGTCTAATGTGCTAACTTTCTTTCCATTTACAAGTACATTTAATACAGGATTTCTTGAAACACTTGCTACTGCAACTGTAAGATGTGCATTTGAAGTATAAGTTTTGATCATTGTAAAATTCACATTCCAATTTCCAGGTTTTGTTTGTGCATAGTACCAATCATTAGCTGGTGTACTTTGTCCTATAGTATATGTCAAATTTGCTGGAACCTGTGCTGGAAGACCATATTGCCTTGGTAAATTCCCCAATTTAAATTCTGATGCTAGTCTATCTGCTGTTCCAATTTGCCATATAAAATTTGAATATTGAGTGGCATTCCAATTTAAATTTCCTAAGTTTAAAGTTAAACCACTTACATTAATATTATCCTTTTCAAATTGATCCGTTATAGTACCATTTGTTGAATAAGCATAAATCGAATAAGATCCTGGGCGCACATTTTTTATGTTAAAATTACCGTTATTATCTGTCTTTGAGTAAAAAATATAATCTGAACCTTGCGTGTAAAATTCTCCGCCTGGCTTAGCTAAAACCACCATTGTGTTCGCAGCGGACCTTCCATTAGAAACATTTATCTTTCCACTAACACTAGTTCTCGAAATAGGATAATTAACATTATTTAGCCAACTGTATGTCCATGAATTTTCTTCCACCGATGCCTGGGAATTTGCATCAGCTATGTCACCATCATTTACATAAACAAGCCATGGTCCATATATTTTGCCACTTGGTATAGTTACACTTTGAGCACCAAAATGAGACCCTTTAAGCATGTTAAGCAAAACTCCATCTCCAGTACTACTTTCTAAATGAACCATTAATTCTTGACGCATTGGTCCTCCGCTATAATATTCCTTACTTACTGGAATAAGCCATATTCCATTTCCATTACCGTATAATCCATGCACATGGTCCCTATATTCATAGTCTGCCCAATCATACTTTGTATAGATTTGACCATTTTGAAACTGCCAAGTTTCATCTTGTAATTTAGTTCCATTTTGAATGTCTGACAATGTTGGAAGAGCACCGGATTTAACTGAGTTATATCCATTTCTAAATATGCTCCCATCTACCCTGTAAACAGTACGAAATTCACCAACTGTTCCTAAATTTGATGCAACAAAATAAGAATATATACCACTAACATTATTTCTTAATACGTAATGTAATTCTCCCCAATCACTGATATATGCTACATCAACCATTGTAGAATTATTAGTTACAATCTTAAATGAGTTTGCAGTAAATCCAGTAACACCATTTACAGAAGCATAAAATCCTTTTGCTGTTCCTATAAGCTCCTTATTATTTTTCACCAGTGAATATACTGTACCATCACTGTTAATTTTAATAGTAATATATTGATTGGACATAGTAGCTGTTCTTGCATTAACGTCTGATGTAAGTTGTACAACCCCCACACCTGCATTATTTCCTAGCAATGGTACAACATTTTTTTTGTGATAAGACCCTGTAATCATACATATTGCACAAATTGTAACAATAAGTATACCGCAAATTTTTTTCATGTTACTCCCCCTCTAATTTTTAAATATCAGGTTGTTAAATCATAGTATTATTAATTCAACAACCAAAATACATTTATCTTGTAATAAAAAGTCTATGTTATGGGCCATACACTAGAAGAAGTATAAAATAAAAGACCTGTTTAAACTAATAATATATGGTGATACAAGGTATAGTTACTTGTATCACCATATAAATTAGAAAAATGAAAAGTAAGCAATTATAATTATAGAGTTTTATATAGCAGAAATTACTAATATGTTACATTTGTGCAGTTTGTCAAAGTCCAAGGATTTGTCATGCCTTTGAAAGTTATATTAGTAAATGTACTATTAGTCATATAAGTTAAGCTAGCACCCAAAGTATTTGCAAATGATACATTATTAAAGTGTATGTCAGTGTGTGCTCCACCGTTTAAGCCATCTACAAATATTCCATAACTCTTAGATCCATTAACGCTGCAATTACTAACAAAAATGTGTTTGAATATAGGTAGATCTGGAGCAGATGTATAAGAACCAGTTGCACTTGAATTAGTATATGCAGATGTAAATATAAATGGTTGTCCTTCACCATCAGTAATGTTTTTTAATGCAGAATCACGGAAATAAATGTTTTGTGCTCCTCCACCTATTCCTTGAGCTGATTTACAACGAAGACCAGAACCTGTTCCATTGATAACATTATCTTCTGCTAATATGTTATCAATACCTGCAGCCGTATAGCTACCAGCAACTACAGCACCATGTCCATGTGCAAAGTAATTGTCAAATATCCAAATGTTACTTACAGGAGGAAGAGCTTCACCTTGCACTCCCCTTCCAGCTGAAAAGTTTACATCATCATCACCAGTGTCAAAAACGCTATTCATAACAATTAACCCCTGTGCGTTATAGTCTATTCCATCTGCGTTATTACAACCATAGGTTTTAACTAAAGCACCGTTTATCACCATATTATTACATTTGGCTGTTTGCATAGTTTGTTGTGCCGGATTCTCAAATGAAAGTCCATCACCTAAATATACATTACTTATATTGCTTAGTGAGAGTAAAACTGATCTTGTTGAATAAGCTTGTACACTAGAAAGACCTTCACTTATTCCTAAATTGTATTGATTGGCTGCAAGATCACCATTTTGTTTAACTGTTGATATAGAACTTGATAATGCAACTGGAAACCCTGTTCCTGCTTGTGGAGTACCTTGCTTCCAGCCACTTCCGTCAATTATACCAGTTCCTATAATTTTAAGGCTTTGAACTGAACTAGTACCAACAGCATTAATAAGTGCATTATTTTTGCTGCCTTTTGATACAGGATGAGCACTGCTTATATAGTCTTGTGAATTATCAGAACCAAGCAATTCCCCATCTACTCTTAAAATCATATTATCCTTTAACCAAAGAGAACCTGATTTGAAAGTTTTGCCTGCTGGAATTAGAACTTCCCCACCTGAAGTACAAGCATTAATAGCTGCTTGAATGGCATTGGTATCAATAGTTGTACCATCTCCAACTGCACCGTAACTCGTAACATTAAAAATTGTTGGTATTTGATCTGTACTTTGAACTATTGTACTACTTTGGCTAAGTACATTTCCTGTAGTATCTACAGCCTTAATTACAAAGCTATAAGCGGTATTAGGCGTAAGTCCTGTAGCTATATAATTATGCATACTTGTTTTTACAGCTGAACTATTGCTAGTATCATTATAAAAGTTGTCAGTGTACTGCTTAGACTGTGAAGCAGTGTTATTATTTGCATTACCTATAAATTTTCCATTCATGTATATATTGTAGTTTGCGATAGTACTGTAATCAGCTGGCTTTTCCCATGCTAATGTAATATTATTGTTATCGTGTGCAATGACAGATACAACTAAATTATTAGATGGTTTTGTTGCATCTGATACTGCTGATGAAGCAATTGATGAAGTAACTGTTGCTGCACTTACATTATATGATCTTATGCCATAAGGACACATAAGAATAGCTGCTGCTACAGTAAGTAATGTTGTTTTTGTTTTAAATTTAATCATTTGAATTGTTCCCCCCCATAAAAGTTTTTATTAATTGGTTGTAGACTATTTATTACATGTTTTCTAAATTTTCAATTAATCTTATATATTTATTCTATCTGTTTCAACCTCAAAAATTTCATAAACTCACCTCCTTTTAAACAATTTGACCAGTTGTAGTGTCCTATTGTAACCTTTACAATGTTACTTGCAGACCCTACAGCAACTGATGAACCAAATCCAATTGCTTTATTAAGAATAGCATTTACCTTTTGTCACATCACCATTTTTATTGAAATTATACAATAAGGTGAAATATTAAACTATTTATTGTATATATTACCATAAATTATTCATAAATCAACTATTTTTCAACGGTTTGTTTAAAATTATAATGGCAATTTTCTTATACAAAAATTTCCATTATAATTTGATGTAGTGGTAGTCATCGGATAAATTTTTTTTAAAGTCCTTATTCATAAAAAGCAACCACATAAGCAGTTGCTTTTTATATATTAATTTTAAAGAAAATTATAGTCATAAAGTGATTTGGTTCTGGAATTGAAGCTTTACTAATTGCATTTTCATTTGTTATTGCTTTAGTCATTATGATTATAGGTACTTATTTTGCTTCAACAGAAGATCATACCCATATTGATACTCATAAGGAATATACTAATTAACATAAATCCACACATGATTTTAGTAAAAGAATAACACCATTAATATTTAAAAGGCGTATAACTGAAATGTTATACGCCTTTTTTATTTTAAAATGCTTATGATAATCATCATATTGAAATTACTTTGCCAAAGGCAAAAACCTTTAGAGTATAAAAAATTAAGAACTTCATGATTTTTAAATCCTTAGCGTATAATTTCCGCGTTTTGCTCCCGGTACGCCATTTACAAGGTAGCAACTATAAGAAAATACAAAACCCACTGCGCATACAATAAGTATCGAATTATTGTTTATCTTACCAACCTTACTTACTAAATGAAAATATCCTGCAAAGATTAAATCTATAAATATCCAAAAATATCTTGCTCTCTTCCAGTAAATATCTATTTCGAATTTTCTAATATTAAGAGCAAATCCTAATGCTTTCTCTTGCATAGAATCAGCCTCATTATTAACATTTGATTTTTTCATATTCTCTGAGTAACATTATTCTTTAAATACATTTTTTTCTATGGACAAAATAAATGACTGCATCCCTTTAATTTTTTCAATATCTTTATATGTTTTTATCCCGTTTTTGTAGCATTTAATAGCATCCCAAAACTACACACACTTTAGGGTGTAAAAATTAGGTACTTTATAATGTAAGTTGAAAAATAAGCAGTTAATAACTGTCCTTTAAATCACATCACATGATTCTTGTATTCAAAACAAACTACCATTGATATATTTCATTTTGTTTATATTTGTGAAACATGAGTTAAATCAATTTTAAACAAATTTAACATTATACTCTTTTAAAAGATCTTGAGTTAGCTTTGAAAGAGGTCGCTTTCCTACTTCATCTAATTCTAAATAGTTAGAGTAGATCATTTGTTTTACTTCATCTGAAGAACTAAAAGCTTCAGGAAAACTGCAATATATGCTTTCAAAGAAATCATCATTGAATATTATTGACTTCTTAATAATTTCTCTTGCATAGTCATTATGTTGTGTATATAAATAATCAATTTTAAATGCTTCATTGTAGGCTTTGATTATATCAGTATAAGCAGCATCACCTGAAAGTATTATAGATAATTTCTTGTTTTCATCAAACCATGCATCTAATTCATCAAAATCTGTTTCAAATACTATTTTGTCATCAAAAGATTCTTCATATGGGTAACATATTGGTTGATTTATTACATCTACATAATTGTCACTCTTTCCTTTATTACACCCACTACAACATGGCACAATATTAAATATTGAAATAGCTAGATACGGATATTGACTTTTAGGAAAATAATGGTCCAATTCTGGCTTTTGTCTATTTACTACAGTAAACGTATAGCTTCTATTGCAATATGGGCACACTTTAGCGTCAATTTCTTCCAAAAAATTATATGCCCATTTTCTCTTTGAAAAATTTTTGAAGAGATTCTCGAATTCTTTTTGAATTTCTTCCTTTACCTTTTTAACTAATAATAAATTCGATCCTGCATCTTTATAAATGAGTGGTTCAAATTGATTAATAAGTTCAATGATTTTTAGCTTTGAATCTGTACATATTAGTTTTTCTATCTTTTTTTCATCTAGAACTCCTTTGGAATTTTGAAACCAATTATAGAAATTGGTATATCCTTTTAAATTGTCTAATTTATCTTTTATTTTTTTATATCCTTGCTTTCTCCCAAAATCTATTTTATGATATTTCTTTATTTTATTTTTTTTATTCTCAATATTAATTTTTATCATTCTTTCACCTTAGTCCAAACTTTCATTAATTTCATTAATCATTTTCTCAAGTCTAATTTTCAAACTAATAAGTTTTTCCCGTTCAATATTTATTGATGGTGATTCTTTCTCATTTGGAATAGCTTGATGGTTCTCATTGCAATTGCTCAATCTTTTTTTATACATGCTAAATATTTTTCGCTTAATAACTGGCTCGCCTATCGTTTCAATGATATTAAGTACATCACTATCTTCATAATCAAACTGTTTTGGATTTTTCAATTTTTTAATTACAAAATTTATTTTACTTTTTGCATATTCTCCTATTTCACCTTTCCCACTTAAAAAGAATGCATCATTAAATAATTGATATATATTAGCAGCAAAAGTTTCTTTATGCCTATTTCTGTTATCAATTATAGACCCATTATTCTTTTTCCTAATATAAACAGTATTAGCAACAGGAACATCTGAAAGCACTATTGGTGAATGTGTTGCAAATATTATCTGTATTTTTTTCTCTGGAAATTGGATATTCAACTCATTTAAAAGATACTTAATAAATTTTCGTTGCCAATCTGGGTGACAGTATAGTTCTATCTCATCAATGAGTAACAAAATATTTTTTTTTGTTGAGTTTATAACGTTAGAGTTTATTTTATTGAAAAATGGAATCAGATTTAATCTAGAGAAAAGATTCAAGTATGCTCTTTCTCCTGATGAAAATTTAAGATTTTCTATATTGAGATATTTTAAAATAAAGGAAAATGGCGCTGTTGCAACTTGATTAATTAATTCAATAAAATTTTTATAAGCTTCTCTATTCTTATCTAAATCAACTTCAATCCATTTTTCATATGCCATATCATTAGTTGGCAATGAGTTATTTCTAAATTCACAACCTAATATAATATTCTCTAATTTTCTAATTTCATTAGCTGCATTACTGTAGTAATATATAATTTCATTATCTTCTTCATAAAATTTTGTCTTAACTAGATCAATACAATTATCAAATAATGCATTCTCCCCAATAGGATTATCAATATAATCTTGTTTAATGATATTATATATAAAATCTATTTCGAATATTAGATTTAATTTCATTCTAACATTCAAATCATGAATATTACATTTGTTACTTTTTATAAAATTGTCCCAAATTTTTATTTTGTTTTCAATCAAATTGTAATAATTAATGCTTGAAATATATGTTTTAGGTTTTTTATCTTTTTTTCTATATAAAACATTTATAAGTAAATCACTTGAAAGTAATAGATTTGTGGATATTTTCCCTGCAAAACTTTTAAATTGACCTTTCTTACTATTCAAATAATTAAAATACAATACATCACATATTGCCTGAAAATCTATATCTGTTTTTTCTGATATGATTATATCTTGAAGCCCATTATACAAATTATCTTTTATTATAGTTTCAGGAAATGATACAGTCTTTCTATAGAAATGATTCCCAAATAGGCTCATACTTTGTGGTATTAGGGCAATTTTACTCACAACCCGCCCCTCACTTGTCCATCCCCTTAAGTCAGAATTATAAATACCATTTGATAAATAAATTTTTGTAACTTCATTTAAATACAATTGTTTCTCAAACATTTTATTGTAACTATCGTTATTTACTTGTATTATGTATATACTTTTGTATTCACTTGTAATATTTTCTTCCAAATTATGTATGGCTATGATTTGTTCATTATTTTTATAGATCTGAATTGTTTTGGATTCTTCATAATTAATTTTCGAACTATCTGTATATTCTTTTCTCTTCTCTTTATTTTTAGGCATTATATCGTTCTCAAATATATATTTAAGAAGCGTAGTTTTTCCTGCTCCATTTTCACCAACAAGAGCAGAAACATTATCAATTACATCATTTTTGAATAGGTTGTAATAATTAACATTCTGTATAACTTCTAGTTTGTGTGATTTTATGTCAAATCTAATATTATACTCGTCATTAATGCAAATATCTTGTTTTCTAAAAATACCATTTCGAGTGCGATTAATCCAAACATATAATAATTCTATGATGAACACCTCCATTATTAATAAATATGTAACCACATTTAATAATAACTATCCATTATCATCAACCTATCCACTTTTATAAATTCATGAGTATGTTAGTCATTGTGGTGTTGTTTTTTCATTTTATAATCATGGGTCTAACCAAATAGTGTAGACACTTATAAAATTAATTTATTTACTATAGTGGCCAGAATTTTCTTTCTACCCCAAATGAACCTTTTTGATTTGGGGTAAATTTCAATTTTCTACAATATTTTTTATATTCTTTTTCTAATTCTAAATCAAAAGCTGGTCTACAACCTAATATACTCGAAATTGCTGGGTTTGTTTCTTTACCATCCTTATACTCATTATTCAAATGTGCATCTATATTATTATCTGAATATCCGATAAATCTACTTGGATAAAATTTATACGAACCTTCATTTTTCAAAACAATAAAGCATGTGCCTTTTTTTATTAGCGCTAAAGCAAACTCTTTTTCTTTTTCACCCGCCTTGGTTATATAATCATCCAATAACGTGACATTCTTTAAAATTTCGCTTTTATTTTGTACTAAAACCACATTAAACTCCTCCTCAAATCTATCTACATACTTTCTATTTTATTTGGTTTATATTTTTCTTTTACTATTTCATAAAAATATATAATTGATTTTATTTCTTGGTGCTCATATGGTACTGCCAGACTACATTATTATTAAACCTACACATATAATCCTTTACATATAAGTATATAAATAACGCGCCGTTATTTGTTCAACTCAGTAGATTCTTGAAATTGTTTTTCACTATTCTTTGAATTGTTTCTATACTCACATTATGCATATGACAAAGATAAGCATAAACATTATCTAAAAAATTCAGATCATAGTGATCGTTCAAGCCATAAGTAAATGGTGCATCACTCTCTATCAGAATCCTATCCAAGGGTATAAAATTTATTATTTTTTTCCCTGATATGCTTCTAATCATTTGATGGTTGATTGAAAAATAAAACCCGCGAGAAATAGCTATTTGTATATATCTCAGGTTGCCTGTATACCAATGTAATATCACTTTTCCAGTATAGTTTTCAAGTATGTCAATAACTTCCTTAGTCGCTTTCCTAGAATGGACGCTTAGAATTTTGTCATCAAAATTACGGCATGCTTCAACAATTCTCTTGAAAATTTTCACTTGACAGTGTTTATTTTCAAAGTTATTAACAGTAAAATCTAAACCTATTTCACCGATATATCTGGTTCGTCCTATGTTTTTCAAAAAAACAGGTAACTGTTGCTGATATTCATATGCTAGTTCCGGGTGAAACCCTAATGCCAATTTAAAATATTTATATCCACAATAGTTTTTCATGTATTTTTCAAATAGAACCGGCAAATTCGTCACAGCTATTGTATAAGATTGGGTTTCTTCGATGAATCTTACTACTTTATCTCTATCCTTATATAAATCAAAGTGCATATGCGCATCCATCGAAAAACTCCTCATCCTCTTCCCTCCAAATATTTACCTACCTCTTTCATTCCTCTAATATATAATTGCGTAAATTTATCAATATCATAAGTAATGGGACCGGATTTTTGTATTGATAAGAATGAGTATTTAGGGTTGAATCTTTCAAGACCAAGTTTATATGAGTTAATATTGGTTTTCGCAGTTGGTCCACTTGTAAAAGACGCATCAAAATACTCACTATTATCAATAAGTCCCGCCCTTTTTATTGCTGCCTTTCGTATCACGCATGGTAAACAGTACCCACAATGGCAAGATTTTGTTGCTCCACGCATTCTTCCCTGATCCGGATGTGAACACGACATTGTATTATGCAATTCACCTTTTAGTAAATCTTGATTTTTACACTGTAAAAGCATCTCACCCTTAGTTAAATATTGATATGGATTTCTAAGAGAAACACTTAATCCTAACTTACCAATCAACTCTTGTAGCATTTGTATATAATATGGGTGAGTAGTCCGGGTGCTACTTGTTCCTAATCTCGAATTTGTAAAGGGAATATTCAATGATATCATTCCATTTTCTGGTATGATCATTTCAACTGGCTTACCTATTGCTGATGCCAAAGCTATAGCATGAGAAAAAAACATAAATGATCTGGTTCTTGTTGTGTCTTCTTTTCCTTTATTAACCGAAGCATAAAACTGGCAAAAATCACTTTCTTCTAAATTGTATTGTTCTATAAATCTAGCTTTTAGCATATCTTGATACTCTTTTGTTCCTTTGCCTCCTCCATAATGACTCACAAACAGTGTATTATCATCTAATGTTTGTAGAATATCAATCACACCTATAAATGAATCTAAACCGCCAGAAAACATACAAACTCTATCATAACTTTTGTGTAAAACTTTTGAAGCAATCATTTTATCTCTATAGCGGACTTCCTCTTTGTCCAATTCTCTTCCCCTAAAATGAATAACCCAGCTATCACCGCTCAAAAAACCAATCATCTTCTGCAGTAGATCTCGATTTATATTCCATTTTTCTAAATTTAATACTGGAATATATAATTCGATTTTTCGGCTCCAACTATCATTAGCATCTTTTCTAAGTACCAATCTATCTGTTGCAAATACCATGAGCGAAATATACAACAAATCAAGTGCTGCCAAATCATAGAACTGATCCATTTTTCTTATCTTTTTCCAAAATGTATATGTAAATTTTTTTTTATCTGAAAGATTGATTTCAAAGTTTTGTTTATCTGTAGAAAAATCATCATTCGATGATACTTTGCATGAAATAATCATAGCGTTCCCTCCAATACTTCTAAGCATTTGCTATAGAGCATAACAATAGATGACCTAACATCTTGGTTGATTATATCTCCATTGTTTTCAAATTCCACTCTAACTGTATTAAATATGTATTGCTTAAATTCTTGCTCAAGGATCAAGGCTTCTTTCGGGTTACTAATATATTTCTCGAATCTGCTTTCTAAATCGTTCATCATCTTAATCCAGATATATGAACCTACATACTCACATAACGTCTCATTCATCAATACTACTGGCATGGAATCAAGGCTTTCTAATTCCATATTATTTGCTTCTACAAAATCATATATTTTAGACAATGACTCCATTGATGCTTCCTTAGCAACTATATCTTCCTTAGAATCAGATTGGAATGCAACAGCACTCACCAAATCTGAAAACACATCATATATTGATCTTCCCGCATAATCTACTCCAAATTTTTGAAGTGTTGTAACTATACCTTCAGTTTTAATACCATTTAGAAAATTGCCAATATTCCCAGCAGCTCTCATGCCCGACGATGACTGATTAAGAATTGTTCCGGATCCACCTGATGCATTTACATACTGACGTGCAATATGCTTTACACTTCCTGAATTTCCTCCGTTTTTGATGTATTTTGACATATTAGTTTTCACTGTTTGCCAAGACACTTTAAGACTATTTTGTGATTCCTCATTTCCCTGTTCTCCATTTTTATCATAGTCATCCGGAAGTAGTGAATTCTTGTCCATTTTTCCATTATAGATACTTGAAGTTCCCACAATAATCCCCCTACCTTAATAACCCTTTTTGAAATGCTTTTTCAAGAACAGGTTTTTCTCTTATCCATTTGTCCGAAATTTCCTTAATATCTGCAATTTTTTTTGATTTCTTTTGAAAATTACAAACATAAGGTACAAGTCCCATTCCAATCTGATTTCCATTTAAATTATGCAAATACGAAAGTGTCTCGGAAAACAATGACTCTATTGACGAACCCCAGCTCAAAAGAGCCTTGAATTTTGAATCTTCCAACTTAGTATCAGACATCATCGAATTATATACCATTTCCAATATCTTGGCTGCCTCTGTCTCGCTAACACTATCAGCTGAAGAAATAGCGTTTTTTATTGCTAAATTACTTTTTGACAACAACTCATCACATATTTTTTGTGCTAATGGTGATAATTTTGAACTCATTAAATTGACTTTCTCATCTAAAGAAGTTCTCGTAAAGTAAAAATACAACGTAAGGTCTTCGTTAGCAAGCTTAGGTTCAATATTACACCAGGTTTGAACCCATATATCATCTTTCCAAATCTTCAACTTATTCAGTTCATCCAAATTATTTTCTTCAAATGTTGCGAGTTCCAAACCTAGGGTACCTTTAGACGACATTTCTGCCATTTTCTTAAATAGACTTGGCATAATATACTCTAGCATCATTATCTTAGCCAAGACTTTTCTATCTAGTTGTTTCCCCTTATATTTAGCCATTTTCAGTCTCATATCCAATGAGTTCAAAAATCTTTTGCATTGGCGAGGATTACCATTCAACCCTCTGGCTAATACGCTTGCAAGCTGTTTTGCAACAATAACACATTCCATAGCTTTAGAGTTGTTTTTCAATGTGCTTTTCTGCATTGCTTGATCTATTGAAAACTTTAAAAAGTCCTTATGTTTCTCTCTATTTAATAAGCGGACAATCTCATCAAATTTATCTGGTAGTAACTCTTCCTGCAATAATAAACACGTAATATAGAATTCAACTTCATCAGCATTAAGTCTCGGAATTCTAATAGGGTACTGAATCAATTTTTCAAGATATTCTTTTCCAATATCAATTTGAATTCCTTCAATTTCTACGAATTTTTTTCTTACTGCATATGCAATATGACGTTCATCGGCACCTATAACAAAAGCAATTTTCCCCGAAAACAAGAATAAACGCATTGCTTCTAATGTATCGAGAATTGTATCCGGACTACACCTGTCTAACTCATCAATAAAAATAACCAACCTTGATATATTAGACTCATCAAGTAATTCTGAAAATTTTTTCTGGAACTTCTTAATATCATTGCGAAGTACCTTATTGTTTAGCTCGTCCGTAATCCTAGTTTTAATATCATCAACTTTAATACCCTCAGCTTTATTGGAACCCTTCTGAACAACAGTTTTTAATGTTATATCAGCTAATGTTCCTAGTCCCCCAGTCAAGAAAAAATCTGTACCATATTTTAATCCATTCCTAAGCAATTTGAACTTGTCAATACTTGTATATAGCCCTTTGATGATTGCCTTAGCCTTCTCCGTTAGTGTCCTTTCTTCTTCAATCGCATCTAAAATTGAACCCATAATTGCTGATTTGGCATCATCATATCCTTCAAACAGCCAGCCATTAAAAACAAGACATTTAGCTTCTTTATCTGCTTCCTCCAAACGCCTTTTACACATATACATTAAACTGGATTTTCCGCTTCCCCAGTCACCATAAACACCAATACTTGCGGGAAGTAGCTTATCGTCGGAAATAGTGTCCCTTAACACGTCAATAAGATAATCAAAATCCAAAAAATCCAATTCTGTTTCACTGTCTTTCCACATTATTATTAAGCTCCTTTCTACAATTTCCCATAGATTTTACTATATATTCATAGTAAAACTCTAAAGATTGGCATAGTCCACACCTCTTTCTTTATATCAAATATGATATGATATTTGATTTCCTCTTTTATGGAAAGTGTGACTCAATAACTCATCTTATTTCCATTATATTCACTCAAGAAGAACCCACAATAGATTTCAAAGCAATAAACCCCAAGTTGACTGTAACACCAGTGAATATAGCTCCCTTTTTTCTGCATCTTATACCTTTAAGTATCATAAGACACCCCTGCTTAATTTGCTTCAGTAGGCTTGTCTAGAGTTCATCCATAGAGCACAAGGAAAGTCCTTCTTTAATGAATATATTATTTTTACTTTTCAAAAGCACATTTTATTCTAATACCTTATAATCTTATTATACTCCAAATTTTATCATTATATCTTCATTTTACCTATGTATTTGTATTATTCTTCTTCTATAATTAACTCTCTCATTTTAATTCTATTTTCATTCATCCAATATACTTTTCTCACTACTACCTTTCGGTTTTCTTATATCATTTATCGATAAAAATAAATACTTTATAATACTGAATGACAATAAAAAAACATCAGAATTCCCTCTGATGTTTCAAACTACTAATCTATTATATATTTTTTGCTATGCAAGTATTTTAAGAAATCTTTTTTACTTTGCTCACTATAAGTTTTAATTCAATAATTGGTATTATTTTTTGGGCTCCATATTTTAAAAACCACTCCTTGTTCTCCATTATTAATGTTAGCGTATTTCCATCCTTTAACCTTTTCGTTTCATTAACCTGTAAATCTACATACCAACATATTACATAATCAAAAGTCTCATATGGATGGTCATGCTTAAATAATGAACTAAGTTTATATTCAACTTCAACAAGAACTTTTTCTTTATTATAATTAAAACATATCATATCTGTTGTTGAATGTTGAGAATAGTCGCCAATTTTATCGATATATTTTATTAGTTTTTTTATTTTTTCATTGGATATCATAGCTGCAAATATTAGAGCAACCTGTAACTCATTACTAGGCCTCTTAGTTATAGGAATTTCATCTGTCAATAAATCATCTAGTTTATCAAAATGCTCCAATCTCTCTTTTATTTTTTTTTGTTTCTCTTTTATTATATATTCTTGTTCTTCCATTTTTCTTAACTTAAAATATCCCTCTTCAGCCAGTGGAATTATATTTTCATCAATAATTTTTTTTGCTTCTGATAATACCCATTTTACCTTTGAATCTTCTAAATTCGAAATATTATTTCTATCTGCTGTTAATTCAAAAGCTTGAGAATTAAGCAATAAATGATAATGATTATAATTTGAATTTTGAAGTAAATCGTTTTTTTTAACAAATGGAATAAAATCCTTTGCAAGATAAACCCCAAATCTTTTTCTGAAATTTCCTCCTTGCCTAAATTTCGCAATCTTTTTTCTACAGTTCAACCCCGATATAGTACCATATAACTGGAGTGAAACATATTCTCCATTGATATTTGTAGCCATATTATATGGTCCAAAATGTCTACAATAATTTATTGATCTTTTATATATAGGTTCACAGGGATCCTCTTTAGGTTTTTCTTGAGGTGGATAAAATTGGTGTGTCCCTGCTATTTCTTCTTTTATGTTCAGTATTTTATCTTCCAGAAAAACTCTCGGAGCTATCTGCATATTATTAATATATTTATGTAGTTCTGCATAATTTGCAAAATATGTTTTGAAACTGCCTGCTGCAGTAAACCAAAGTATATAATCTTTGACAATATCAAAATTAAAGTACTTTTCAGGGTTATCCATCATATATCCTTCAATTATAATAGTAGTACCACCTTTACCGGATGATGTATTAATTTTTTCAACTGAATACTCTGGCAATTCATTATTACAAAGATGTTCCCATGGCTTATCCATTATAACTTTATACGCTTCATTACTTGTAGTTTGCGTTTGTAGCATAATTTTATCACTTCTAAAATATATTTTTGTACCTAATCCCTTTTCACCTATTCCTATTTGCAACTTATTTGAGTCACCTAAATTAAAAAATCTATGTATATCATTTATGTTTAATCCTTTCCCATCATCTTGAATCTCTATAACAAACTTACCTTCACAGTTTCTATAAATTATTATTGAAATAACTTTCGCTTCGGCATCATGTGAATTACTAATACCTTCTCTCAAAAGTTCTAAAGGATTAACAATATTTTGTGCTATTTCTTTGTATAATGAAATGGCTTTTACTTGTGGTTTATATATTTCCAAGTTATTTACCCTACCTTTCAATAAAAAATGTTATAAAATTTCTATATTATGAGATAACCTCATAACATAGTATCCTCTTTCATTCTAAAATCAATACATAATATCTTAATTTTAAGGTGGTTACCGTATTGAAAAGGAATATAACTGGTGAAAACATTCAAATTATTAGGAATACTAGAAAAATATCTCAAGAACAACTTGCTGCAAAGCTCAATTTGCGTGGAATTGATATAGATCAAACTATAATTTCTAGAATTGAAAATCAAACTAGAGAAATATTAGATTTCGAAGTAAAATCTATTGCTGATATTTTAGGTGTAAAAGTTCAGGATTTATTTGAATTGCATAAAAACAAATAACAATCTATATAAGCCTCAATTCATATAGATTGTTACTTATATTTTATTTTAATTTATGAATTCCATTTCCCATTTGTAGTATCCACTTTTCTCATCTCTTATGTATTTTAAATATGCTGAATAAGTTGTTCCTTTTTTACTCTTCAAATTTCTGAATCCTACTTTTCCATTTTTAAGTAGTAATTCAACCATTGCTTTGCTTACTGTTTTTCCTAATGCTGCAATGAACTTATCGCTCTTCCATATTGTATAATTACATCCATTTTTCCAATTGGTACATCCGAATGATTTGTCATTTTCAACTACTGCATTCCCACATATAGGACATATTCCTATACTTTCTTTACCTTCTGGTAATTCTACTTTAAAATTCTTTAACATAGAAGTATCTTTTTTTATAGCATCTATTGCTTTAATAGTAAATTCTTTAATCATGTTCAGGAAATCATCTTTTTTGAATTTCCCTTTTTCTATATCTGATAGTGTTTTTTCAAGCCTCCCTGTATATTCTAAGTCTAAAAGTTCTTTAGCCGGAAAGATTTCTACTAGTGTTTTGCCAAGTTCTGTACATGTAAGACTTTTACCTTTTGCTACGATGTATGATGCATCTTTTAACTTTTTAATTGTTTCTCCCCTTGTAGCTGGTGTTCCTATACTAAATCCACTTAGTATGGCAGCCATCATCTCTTCTGTATCTTCTTCATCCTTTTCATTTTTAAAACTCTTCCCACACGTCTCCATAACTCTTAAAAGTGTCTTTTCATTATGAAGTTTAGGTGGCTTTTTAGTCACATCATTTACTTTAGCATCAACTACATCTACAATTTCTTTTTTTGATACCATAGGAAGAAGAGTATCCTTGCTTTCGGTTTTCTCAGCAACATGCCATCCTACAACTGTTTGAACTTTTCCCTTTGTCACAAAAGTTCCCTTAATTTCACTCTCATTAACTTTGGATACAAGTTTAGTTTCTTCATATTCTGAGATTGGCAGAAACTGTATTATAAATCTGTTTTTTACAGCATTATACACGATTTCTTCATCTTTACTTAGCCCTGTTGGCTTCATATATGTTGGGACTATAGCACTATGACTTTCTACCTTTGAATCATCAAATATTCTTTTATTATCCACAAACTTTATCTCATTTTCATATGGTAGTCCTCTTTTAATTACGTCTAATACCTTCTTTGTTCTCTCTTTTAAACTTTCTGATAATGCAATACTTCCCGTACGTGGATATGTAGTAAATTTCTTTTCATAAAGAGATTGTGTGACTTTTAATACTTTATCGGAGGTCCATCCCTTATATTTACTTGTTACATATCCCTGTAAATTGGATAAGTTGAATAAATTAGGTGGATAATCCCTTTTCTTTTCTACTTGTTTTTCTATGATAATTGCATTTTTATCCTTTAAAAGCTTAATCATGTTAGCAGGGATTTCCTTATTCTCAAATTTCTCATTTTCATTTTCATAATACAATCCTTCAAATTCTTCATTTCCTTTTGTCTTAAAGGTTGCTATTAATTTATAGTACGTGCTTGATTCAAAATTTTCTATTTCTTTATCCCTATCATAAATAATCTTTAATGTAGGTAATAAAACTCTTCCTATGTTTAATATTTTCTTATCATTTGGCTTATATCTTAAGGTGGCTACAGAAGTTAAATTTATTCCTATTATCCAATCTGCACATTGTCTACCTACACCTGCATCTTGAAGGGATTTCATTTCTTCATTAGGCTTTAAATTAGCCATCCCTTTCTTTACTTCTTCTGCTGTCCATTCATTCAATAATATTCTATAAATAGGCTTGTTTACGTTTAAAAATAGCAATATCTCATTAGATATAACCTCACCCTCGCGATCAAAATCTGTGGCTGAGATAATTCCATCCACATCATCTCTGTCTATTAACTCTTTTATTAAGTTAATTTGTTTTTCTGCGCCTTTATCTACAGATGATCTATCAATGCCATCACTTTTCACCTTATACTCAAATTTTTCTGGTATGAATGGAAATTTTTCAAGTCTCCAACTTTTCATATTTTCATCGTAATCTTTAGCATCATATAATTGCAAAAGATGGCCAAATGCCCATGTAATCAAATAGTCATCCCCTTCAAAATAACCATTTCTTCTAGTTTTTATATTAAGGGCATCTGCAATATTTTTTGCTACCGAAGGTTTTTCTGCTATTATAACTTTTTTCATATTTTAGTTTTTTCTCCTATTTCTCAAATTTATTTATAGATATGACCTTATTGTTTTTTTTAGCATTGAGTATTTCTTTATCTTTTTCTGATATTATTTCTCTTAGAGTATCATTTTCTTTTTTTAGGTTATCAATAGCTTCTAATAATAGAATCCTCTCATTCTTTCTATTATAGTCCTCAATGATATTATCTATAACTTTATAATACATGTCATTCAATTCATCATAATTTTTTTGCATTTTTTCTATCTTTTGTTCATTAAGATAATCAGGAAAATTTTTTATAGAAGTTTCAATATACCTTAAAATTATTGGATTATTATAAGCTGTTTTTTTTGTAATAGAAACTTTATCACAAGCAATTATTTTTGTTACATTAGGTTTTAAATCTTTAAGCCTTTTTTCTAATTCCTTTGCCTCAGACTCCATTTCAGAAACACATGTTTCAATCTCACTTAATCTTTTTACAGTTTTATCCTCAAGTTTATCAAATGTCGTTAATTCATAATTAATAAGCTTTTCTCTTATTTTCTCTTTTACGTCCATTCAGATACCTCACCCCGAATTTCTTTAAATTTATATATTATACTATGTAAATCGGGATATTCATCTAATAAAGCTTTCTCACCTCTATGGTTAATGTCACTCTCTAATAGATCTAATTCTTTTATTAGTGTCTTTTTAACATAATACGATAGAGCGTTAACTTCTCTTTCATATTCATTTTTCAATTCCGGGTTTTCATCTGAAATTTCCTTATTATGTTTAATTACATCTATTTTTTGCTTAAATCTTTTATAAGAATAATTAACATCTTTATAAGTCTCTAATTGTATTCCAATATAATAATTATCATCTAAACTTGAAAAATATTTACGCCTTTCACAAACTTTTTGTACTACACTTACTATACATACGCCTAATGAATTTTCCATTACTGGAGAATTAGTCTTTTTTAATAGCCTCATTATTTTCTTCATATCAGAATTAATATTAAACTTATTCCTCTGTATAAATTGATTGATTTTATCTATATTCTCTCTAAATTCGGGAACTTTAAGTTCTTCTTTTAATACCCCCTCTTTAGCTTTATCTGGATCAATTTCTATTAATCCATCATCTGTAGCATTTTCAAAAAATATATCTACTGTATCTTCCAAACTTTTTTGGAACTCAAGACTTTTATTATAATACATAGTCATATCTTCACTCAAATGATTAAGATGTCTTACTATGTAATCTAAGTGTATACCTTTTAAAAACAGTTTTGTACACACAGTCACTCTAAATCTATGTGGATTTATATATACATATAGATTTTTTTTAACTTCCTCAAAAGGATGCTCTTCCCTTTCTTTAGCATTAAAAAATTTATTATATTTAGTTTCAGATGTTAACATAAACTTTTTAACATCTTCTATTTGACTATTACTTAACATTTTTAAATCAAAATCCTTAGCATGTCTTACATAAAATTCTTTAGTATTGTCTGTTAATACAAGTCCCCCTCTTTTTTGTAATCCAGTTTCACTACTTATAAAAGTAAATCTATTTATTTCTTTTTCTATCTCTGCTCTTTCTTTTTCAGTATACTTACTTACTATTTCTGTTAATTCAATTAAATTTTTATAACCCTTTAATCTAATATCCTCTTTAATTTGTATTATTAATCTTAACTTTGTCATTTCACTTAACCCTAATATTATTTCATCTCTTAATTCGCATAACTTCTTATAAGTACTTAATGCTAAATCTGTTAGAAATGAATAAGTTAGTCTTTTTTCTTCTCCATTTGGCGTAATCTTGAATGTATAAAATTGAAGATAGTATACTTTCAAGTCACCTTCACCGATTGACTTAAGTTTATTAGTTTCCAACATACTTGCTTCTTCCACACGCATACCAATTTCTGCTAGCATTATTATATGACCTGCTATTATTCTATCTCTAATTGCTATTTTAGTATCATTTAAATCTATAACAGCTAAAGATACTATTTGATTGAAAAGTACATCAGGGATATATTCGTTCTTAGACGTAAGATTTCTTTTTTCAGGATGCTTTTTAATAAAATCTTCAAGATATTTTATTAAAACTTTTCCATCATAAATATTATATTTATCACACATCTCCAACACTTCTTTTAGCGTATTTGCTCTATGGATTCTTGTTCCATTACTGATATCCTTAGTTCTTTGTTCGAAATACCCTTTTAGTGAGTCTACATTCAATAATCTTAAATCCTTTATGTTTTCCTCCTCACAGAAATTGCCGAAATTTTTAATATCATTATAATTATTTTTGACTGTTGAAAAATCTGTTGATTTCCTAAATAATCTATTTAAAATAACCATTTTGAGCCCAAACCAAAACATCTCTGATATACTATTAAAATCAAATCTATATTGGAATCTTTCTCTTTTAGATTCATTAAAAGCATTAAAATCCCATATTTCATCATTAAATCGTATTTCGTCTGTAATTCTAAAATTATATGCTCCGTTCTTTTGATAATCTATTAATCCCATATTTACTTGTGCTTCTATTCTATCTAATAGTACATTACTCATACTTTCTCACTCTCTTGATCTATAACTTTCTTGATTTCATATAGGTATCTTAGCATCAATTTTTTATTTGCTGCTAATTCTTCAATTTCATCTGTATTTTCTGTATTTTCTATTGAATTTTGTATTTTTAAAATTTCATTTTCAAAATTCTTTTCTCTATTTGTAAATGTCACAAAATCATTACATCTTAAACATTCACCAATTTCAAATAAGCATCGACTTGAAACACATTTTCCTAATCCACCTTTTACTTTATTAATTATTTTATAATCGTCTTTTTCAAGAATTGTACCCATTACATCCACATCTGCTATACAAACACCATTTGTGGCTTCTAAATAATTTAATAAATCATTTCTGTCTCTATAATGTTTATTTGCTACTTTATAAGAATTACCCGCTATAAGAGCCATTCTATTAATTGAAAGTCCATACTTTGTACCTTCTTTATAGACATTATCTATGAAAGTATTCCGTATGTTATTAACTATATAATTTGTTTTATCTAATACATTAGATAACTCATCTAAAATTTTATGAAATTCATAAGTAAAATTTATTCTTTTACAGAATTTAATATTAGTTGCATGATAACTTTCTACAAATATAAAGTTATCACATAGTCCCCCATTATTTACTATATTTTTAGTTAATTTAGTAGCTTCTGATAATATATGTGCACTCTTACTTGATATTTTTTCTGTTACTATACATTGATCAGTTGTCTTGCCTATATAGGAAATATCATATGTTTTATCATCTAATTTTTCATCTGGTTTTTCAAAACAATCTCTTCTAAAATTCAATATTTCTCCAATTCTATACTTAGTTGTTAAGAAAAACTCAAAAACTAAGGAATATATTCTAAGAGAAGGTTGTGCTATTTCATTTTTTTTAAATGCCTTATATATGAGATTCATATCTTTTTCTGTCATTACGTTACCACCATCATAATTATCCAACTTAGCCAATGAAAATATATCAAAGTCTGCCTCATCTACTCTATATTTTTCTTTATAATACATTAAGTATTTTCGTATTATTTTAAAAATATTTTTTATAGTGCTTTTATTCTCAACTTCATTTTTTATCATTATTTTATAATTCCATAAAAATTCTTCCCCAAACTCTTTGTCTAACTTATTTATTTGTATAACCTTATCTGAGCATTGTTCTACATTACTCAAATTTAAAAAATCAACTAATCTAGGGTAATGATTAAATGAACATGAACTACTCCAATTACTCCAAATAAAATTTCTTAAATCTTCTCTGTATCTTTCATTACATATCGTTAGATCAATTCCTCTCCATCCAGTATTTTTACTATTGGCATTAATTAATACACTTTCACTTGGAATAATACATATCTTATTTTCTTTAGGTGGTTCCTCAAACAAATTATGGTATACAAACGTAAATCCAGATTTATAATATTCATGAAAATTTTTAGAATTTATTGAGGCTATAAATATCTTAGTAAAATCAGATTTATACCTTTCTCCATAAATTCCGACTGTTATAAATCTATAAAAAGTTATTAGTTCAGTTTTCATTCCTAATCCGTTATAAAAATTATATTGTTTATAAAATAGTTCCTTTGAAAACCAATTCTCTTCACTTATAATTTCATCTTTTAAACTTTCTTGAAATTTCTTTAAAAATTTTCTTTTTTTAGACTGTGTTGCAACTTCCAAACTACAGTATGAATTTATAAAATCCTCCAACACTCTTCTTATTAATTCATTTTCTGAAAAAATTACAAAGCTTCTTTCTTTATCTTCTCTATAATAAAAATAATACTGTCCTTTAACTATCTTTCTTTTATATTTTCCTATATTATATTCCATACCTAATTCTCCTTTAGTTTTTCCCTTATAGAATCTTCAATAATCATTGTATCTTTTAACTTATCTTCTTCTGTTGGGTTATAATAGATAAGTGTAGATTGTAACGATCTATGTCTCATTTTATCTTTTACATATTCAATACTTCTTCCTTCTTCATCAATCAAATACATCGCATAGCCATGGCGAAACCGGTGAGATAAATTATTCTTTTTTATACCTCTATCAATAATAATTCCTACTGATGTGAATACAGATTTTAAAAACTTATTCCATCCTGAAGAAGATAGGGGGCCTCCATCCTTATTTAAAAACAGGTATTGATTTTCTTTTTTTCCATCAACAGTATCGGCCCTTGAGCAAGAAGTGATATTATTCATTACAATTTCTGAAACATCAAGAACACTTCGAGATTCATCTATATATTCCTGTATTAACTCAAATAATCGCGGTGCAATGTTTATTAATTGATATCCATCATTTTCAGTCTTATATGACAATGTTTCATAGTCACATATATTATTAACCTTAAAACAGCTTTTTGCATTTTGATATGATTTGTCCGTTACTCTATTTCTGATATAAAGTGTTCCATATTTCTGATTATCTATATTCCTTTGTATATCTTCTAAAGTTAGTCCAAGAACTTCTCCTAGTCTCATGCCTGTTGTATACATTAAATCTATCATAATCCTATTTCTTAAGCTATTCCTACTTGCCATTTCAGTAGTGTACTTAATTATTTGTTTATATTCTTTTAATGAAATATATTTAGGAATAAATACTCTCGATCTTCTTGCGTCGCCTTTGTTTATAGTGTACTTTTTAACTGTTACTCTTTTGGTATGCGCCAAAAAGCCATATCCACTATTTAAGTTATTTACTATTCTTTGTTCAAATAGCACTTCATTTTTTATATGTAGGCATTTGTAAAATCTCCTTATGTTATAAAAATATATATCATGAGTGCTTCTCCCCCTACTTACAATATACGAATTTTCATGATGATCTTTTTCAATTCCAATACCTAAAATTAAGTTAGATAAACTTTTAAAATCCTTCATATCAAAATCCTGAAATTCTTTATTAACAATCTCTTTGTAACTATATAATATTTTTAGAGCATTAGCCATCTGTTCTCTTACATTTATTGGTTCATTCATACAATTATAATTGAGGTATCTATAAACTTCATCTATAACTTTCCATTTACTATCAAATAGTATAAAATACGTAAGTCCATCCTTCTCTTTTTTTACTCTTGTGATTTTAACAGTATCTATTTTTACCTGATCTAAATATACTTCATAATAATTACCTTTAGATGAAGTTATCTCTTTTATCCTCTTCATAAACATCACCTCATATTTTACCCATTTCTACAAGTGAGCATTATAATGTTATTATATCAAAAAAAAATAATAATACAACTATTGGATTGTGTTATTACACCCATAATCAAGTAAGCATAACTTCTCTATCATAATCTGTGGCTGATATAATTCCATCCACATCATCTCTATCTATTAAACTTTTAATTAAATTAATTTGTTTTTCTGCGCCCTTATCTATAGATGATTTATCGATGCCGTCATTTTTCACCTTATACTCAAATTTTTCTGGAATGAATGGAAACTTTTCTAGTCTCCAGCTTTTCATATTTTCATCATAATCTTTGGCATCGTATAATTGCAAAAGATGTCCAAAAGCCCATGTAATTAAATAGTCATCACCTTCAAAATAACCGTTTCTTCTTATTTTTATATTAAAAGCATCCGCAATATTTTTAGCTACTGAAGGTTTCTCTGCTATTATAACTTTTTTCATATTTTATTTTTTTCTCCTATTTCCCATATTTATAGATATGACTTTATCATTAAACTCATAATAGTTTTTATCCTATAAATATATTTTATCATTTTTTTACCCAAATTAAAAATGCCCATTAAAAAACCAACAGAACAAATGTCCATTGGTTTGTTTATATATTTTATTCAACATTTTCTATTATCTTACCAATATCTTCTATTGCTTTGGTTTCGTCTTCTCCGTCAGCAATTAGCTTCACTTTGGCTCCTGGGCCTGCACCTAATGACAGAATTCCTATTAGGGTTTTAGCATTAATCTTTTTGCCTGTATACTCAATCTCAATTTTACTTTTAAATGTAGTAGCTGTTTTAACTAAAAGTGTAGCTGGTCTTGCATGTAAACCTGCGGTACTCTTTACGGTTACTTCTTTTGTTAGCATATTAACACCCCCGTATTATAATAGTAAAATATTTTGTATATATTCTTTCGATTATAACATATGCCAAATATTTTGTACATTTAAGTATTTTTTAGATTTTATAAATATATCTAGGTAACTTCACTTCTATTGACAATACCCATATAATAAACTAAACTGATTAACTGTAATTGATTAATTTATATGAACTAGAATATTATAATCAAATTATTACGAGGAGGAATTTTAAATGAAGCCTGTAAAAAATAAAGTAGTTATTATCGGCGCTGGAATGGTTGGTTCTGCTGTCATGAATTCAGTGTTAGGACTTGGTCTTGTAGCTGAGATTGTAGTCATAGACAACAACATAAACAAGGCAAAAGGAGAGACCCTTGATGCCAGTCATACAACTTCCTTTGCATATAGTCCTAATGTCCTTCTTAGGGTTGGTGATTATGAGGATTGTTCTGATGCTCAAATTATAGTAATGACGGCTGGTCCAAGTATTAAACCTGGTGAGACCTTAGATAGATTATTATTAGCAGATAAAAATGTTAAGGTTATGAATAGCGTAATGTCTTCTATAACCCAATATACTAAAGATGCAGTTATAGTTATTGTTACAAATCCTGTTGACATAGTTACATATCTTGCTCAGAATAATTTTGATTATCCAAAAGAAAAGATTATAGGCACTGGAACCCTACTTGATACTGCTAGACTTAGAAGGATATTAGCCATGAAATATTTAGTTGATACTAAAAATGTACATGGTTATGTGCTCGGTGAACATGGTGGAAGTGCCTTTGCAACTTGGAGTCTTGTTAATGTAGCAGGAATTCCATATAGTGAGTTTGATAAATTTTTAGGTAGCTCTGATCCACTTGATACTGATGCAATATTAGATGAAGCAAAAAGTACAGGTCTTAAGATACTTGAATTAAAAGGTTATACAAGTTCAGGAATAGCAATGAGTGTTAGCAGGATTGTAAAAGCAGTTCTCCTCAATGAACTAAGCATTTTACCTGTATCTACAACACTTGATGGTGAATATGGAATAAAAAATGTAGCTCTAAGTATTCCTTGCGTTATTAGTAGTGATGGTATAATAAAAAAATTAGAAGTACCTCTTTCTAATGAGGAAATTGAGAAGCTAAAAATCAGTGCCAATAATCTAGGAAAAATACTAGATGATTTAAATATAAGAAAATAAATAACATTTTGTTTATTATTTTCTTAAGATGTCCTAATAGGCTATGAGGAAATGATTAAAATCATTTCCTCATAGCCTATTAGGTTAATATTATATTAATAAATCTTCTTATTCTTCAAATCTACCTATTTCCCTGAATTTATCATATCTTTCTTGAAGTAATATTTCCATATCTTTTACCATAAGGCCTGGCATAACTTCCAATAAGGCATCTTTTATATTTTTACACATATGATTCAAATCAGTATGCGCACCTTCTTCAGGCTCATCTATAATCTTATCAATAATTCCATAACCAAATAAATCATCCGCCGTTATTTTCATTACATTTGCTGCCTCTTCTGCTCTTTTACCGTCTCTCCAGAGTATACTTGCAAAACCTTCAGGAGATAAAACAGAATATATAGCATTTTTAAGCATCCAAACTTGATCTGCCACTGCTAGGGCCAGTGCACCACCACTTCCACCTTCTCCAATAACTATTGATATTATAGGTGTTTTCAGCGCTGACATTCCCATAATATTTTCAGCTATAGCACTTCCCTGTCCTCTTTCCTCTGCACCAATACCACAATATGCTCCGGGTGTGTCTATAAAACAGATCACAGGTCTTTTGAATTTTTCAGCTTGCTTCATAAGCCTTAAGGATTTTCTATAACCTTCAGGGTTTGGCATTCCAAAATTTCTTTTTATATTCTCTTTAGTATTTCTACCTTTTTGTATACCAATAACAGTAACCGGTATACCTTGTATTTTCGCAATGCCACCTACTACGCTAGGATCATCTCCAAACTCACGATCTCCATGGAGCTCAATAAATGAATCAAATATATTTTTTATGTAATCAAGCGTTGTTGGCCTATCTATCCTTCTGGCAATATTAAGTCTCTCCCATGCAGATAAATCTTTACTTTCTTCTATATCCATTCTATATCACTCCACTTCTAATCTGGTAAAAGCTCCCATAGTATTTTTTTTAGTTCTACTCTTGCTACTATCTTATCTATAAATCCATGTTCCAATAAAAATTCAGCACTTTGGAATTCTTTTGGCAATTCCTCATTAAGTGTTTGCTCAATAACTCTTCTACCTGCAAATCCAACTAGCGCACCTGGTTCTGATAATATTATGTCACCAAGCATAGCAAAACTTGCTGTTACTCCACCTGTAGTTGGATCTGTAAGTACTGTTATATATAAAAGTCCTTTTTCACTATGTTTTGCTAATGCACTACTAGTCTTTGCCATCTGCATCAGTGAGAACATACCTTCTTGCATTCTTGCACCACCTGATGCTGTGAATATGATTATGGGTAGACCCTTACCTGTTGCGGTTTCTATTGCCCTTGTTATCTTTTCTCCAACAACAGAACCCATACTAGCCATCATAAAATTACTATCCATTACTGCTATTACTACAGGTTTGTCTCCTATTGTTCCAATTCCAGTAATTACAGCATCATTAATGCCTGTTTTTTGTGCCATTTTTTCTGTTTTAGAACCATAGTCTGGAAAGTCCAAAGGATTTGAGGATTTCATGTCAGCATCAAATTCAACAAAACTGCCTTTATCTATGGTAAGTTCTATTCTTTCCCTAGCAGTTAGCCTTATGTGAGCGTTACAATTTCCACAAACCTTTAAGTTTTCTTCTAAATCTTTATTATATAATATTCTTCCACACTTTGGGCATTTCACCCACATACCATTTGGTATTATAGGTTGCTGTTCCATTAGTATATCTTCATCATATTCTATTTTAGTATTACTAACGGTAATATACTTCCTCTTTCTGAACAATCCCATATAATTCACCTAACCTTTACCATGCATTTAGGCATCTTCAAATTTATCTTTGAATAAACCCTATCCCTTTATTATAGATTAAATTCATTCTTTATGAAACTAGTATTATATTCTCCTTTAATAAAAGCTTGATTATTAAGTATTTTATATTGAAAATCGATGTTTGTATCAACACCCTCTATAACAAATTCGCCCAGTGCTCGCCTCATTTTACTTAAAGCTTCATCTCTGTCTTTACCATAAACGATTAGTTTAGCTATCATTGAGTCATATGTTGGTGGAATTACATAACCTTGAAATACTGCACTATCAATTCTTATCCCAAGTCCCCCTGGAAAATTAAGTGCTTTTATTTCTCCTGGTGAAGGTCTAAAGCCCTTTTCTGGGTTTTCTGCGTTAATTCTACATTCAATTGCATGACCTGAGATTTTAATGTCTTTTTGCTTAAAACTTATTTCATTTCCTGATGAAATTTTTATCTGTTCTTTTAAAAGATCAGTACCAGTTACCATTTCCGTAATTGGGTGTTCCACCTGTATACGTGTATTCATTTCCATAAAATAAAAATCACCGTGTTTGTCTAATAAAAATTCTATAGTTCCTGCATTCTTATAATTTACGGCTCTAGCTGCCTTAACTGCTGTCTCACCCATTTTTTTTCTAAGAGCTTCAGTCATAACAGGTGAAGGAGCTTCTTCAATGACTTTTTGATTTCTTCTTTGAATTGAACAATCTCTTTCTCCAAGATAAAGTATATTCCCAAAGTCATCTCCTAATATTTGAAACTCTACATGTCTTGGGTCTTCTATGAATTTTTCTATATACATAGTGTCATCGCCAAAAGCAACTCTGGATTCTGTTTGCGCTGTCTCAAAGGCCTTTTTAAATTCTTTTTTTTCATTAACTATTCTTATTCCTCTTCCACCACCGCCAGCAGAAGCTTTTATCATTACAGGAAAACCAATTTTAACAGCTTGTTTCAATGCATCTTCTAACCCATCCACAGCACCCTTTGTACCTGGAATAACTGGAATTCCTGCATTAATCATTAGCTCTCTAGCCTTAGCTTTGTTTCCCATATTATCAATAGTTTCAGCATTCGGTCCGATAAATATGATATTACATTCCTCACACATTTTTGCAAATTTACTGTTTTCAGATAGAAATCCAAAACCAGGATGAATAGCCTGTGCACCCGTAAGTACAGTGGCACTTATTATATTTTGCATATTTAAATAACTATCTTGAGATTTAGCTGGCCCAATACAAACCGCTTCATCCGCAATCTGAGTATGCATAGCGTCTCTGTCAATCTCAGAATAAACTGCAACTGTAGCGATTCCCATTTCTTGACAAGCTCTTATTATCCTAACCGCAATCTCACCTCGATTAGCAATTAATATTTTTTTAAGCATAACTATCTCTCCATTTCTAAAGCTTAGTGCTTATTTTTTTTATAACCTTATATTATCATAAAGGTAAGCTCAGCTTCTGCTACCTTTTTTCCATTTACTGAAGCTATTCCTTTGCCTATACCTGCGATTCCTTTTATTTTTACTATGTTAATTTCAAGTTTTAATATGTCCCCAGGCACAACCATGCCCCTAAATTTCGCAGCTTTTATTCCACCAAACAAAGGGGTCTTTCCTTTAAATTGTTCCATACTTAATAATGCAATAGCTCCAAGTTGAGCCATTGCTTCAACCTGCAAAACCCCTGGCATTATAGGATTACCAGGAAAATGTCCTTGAAAAAAAGGTTCATTCATTGTAACATTTTTAAATCCTACCGCTCTAACTCCTGGCTCAAGTTCATCAACCCTATCAACTAGTAACATTGGATATCTATGCGGTATTATTTCCATTATTTGTTTTATATCTAAACTCATAATTTCTCTCCATTCACTGTAATGATTATCTAATTACACTTTATTTTGAATAAACCTTGACCGTATTCAACCATTTGCTCATTTTCCACTAGAATTTCTATTACTTCGCCATCAAATTCTGCATCTATTTCATTCATGAGTTTCATTGCCTCAATTATGCAAAGCACATCGCCCTTTTTAACCTTGCTACCAATTTTCGTAAAAGCACCGGCCTTTGGATCTCCTGAAGTATAAAATGTTCCAACTATTGGTGATTTTACTACCTTAATATTTTTATCTTCTGTAACTAGCTTCTTTTCTATGATTGGCTTATCTTCTTTTATAATTTCATTAGTATCACTAATTTTACTAGTTGCCACATTGTCTTCTACTCTAGTGTCAATTTCCTGTGAACCCTTCTTCATTATTATGTGCATTCCTTCAGATTCAACATTCAAATATGTTAACTCTTGTTCTGATGCAGTTTTAATAAGATCTTTTATCGCTTCATAATCCATTTTTACTACCTCCAACCCACTTCTTAAATACAATTGCTGCATTATGTCCACCAAAACCCAAAGAATTTGAAAGGGTATATTGAACTTCTGCTTTTCTACCAACATTTGGAACATAATCAAGATCACATTCTGGATCCTTAACCTGGAGTCCTACTGTAGGTGGAATAAAATTATTCTGTAGTGCTTCTACGCATATTATTGCCTCAATAGCTCCAGCTGCACCTAATAGATGTCCTGTCATAGATTTTGTTGAGCTAACCGGAATTTTATATGCATTTTCACCAAATACCTTTTTAATCGCTTCTGTTTCAGTACTATCATTTGCCTGAGTACTTGTTCCGTGTGCATTTATATATGAAATATCTTCTGGTTTTATACCAGCATCTTCAATGGACATAATTATAGCTCTTGCACCATCTGCACCACCTGGTGATGGTGATGTTATATGATAAGCGTCACAAGTAGACCCATATCCAACAACCTCTGCATATATTTTAGCATTTCTTTTAACTGCATGCTCATATTCTTCTAATATTAATATCCCAGATCCTTCACCCATTACAAAACCATTTCGTTCTGCATCAAAAGGTATTGATGCTCTTTTAGGATCAGTGCTCCTACTTAGTGCTGTCATAGATATAAATCCAGATACTGATAAAGGCGTAATTGATGCTTCCGTACCACCTGAAAAAATTATATCTGCTTCATTATGTCTTATCTTGTGAAAGGCTTCTCCAATAGCGTTATTTCCAGACGCACAGGCAGTAACAATTGTAGTACAAATTCCTTTTGCACCGTATGCAATTGCTATGTTCGCGGATGCCATATTACTTATTATCATTGGTATAAGCATTGGTGTAACCCTGTTAGGTCCCTTTGAATTCATTTTAGCTACTTGTGTTTCTATTGTTCCTATTCCACCAATTCCACAGCCTACTATAACGCCTACTCGTTCCATATTTTCTTGATCAAATTTTAACTCCGAATCTTCTACTGCTTCCTTTGAAGCTGCTAATGCAAATTGACAAAATCTATCCATTCGTTTTGCTTGCTTTTTATCTATATAATCTTCAGGATCAAAATCCTTAACTTCTGCCGCAAGCTTTGCTTTAAAGTCAGTTGTATCAAAAGCTTTGATATCTCCTATTCCAACTACTCCGCTGGAAATAGAATTCCAAAAAGTATCAACATCATTTCCCACTGGTGTGATAGCTCCCATTCCAGTGATTACTACTCTTCTACTCATAAATTTTTCGCCTACCTTTTATGTGTACTATTTTTCGTATACGTATATTACATTACCATACCGCCATCTACATTTATAACCTGACCAGTTATATATGTGGCCATATCTGATACTAGAAATGCTACAAGATTTGCCACATCTTCTGTACTTCCTACTCGCTTCAATGGAATACTTCCAATCATAGCTTCCTTCTGTTTGTCAGAAAGTTCATCACTCATATCCGTTCCTATAAAGCCTGGTGCTACTGCATTAACAGTTATTCCGCGGCTTCCAAGTTCTTTTGCCAAAGATTTTGTCATCCCTATTAGTCCTGCTTTTGCTGAAGAATAATTTATTTGCCCTGCATTACCTGTTATGCCTACAACAGAAGTTATATTTATTATTCTTCCAGTTCTCTTCCTAAACATTATACCACTTGCATGCCTTATAGTGTTAAATGCTCCCTTTAAATTTACATTAATAACGCTGTCAAAGTCCTCTTCTTTCATCCGCATTACTAGTGCATCCTTTGTAATTCCAGCGTTATTAATTAGTATATCCAAAGTTCCAAATGTTTCTACAGTTTCCTTAATCAGTTTTTCTGCTTCATCAAATTTACTTACATCTGCTTTTATTGCTATAGCCTTAACACCCATTTTCTCTATTTCAATAATAAGATCGTCTACTGGTGTACTCCTATAGTTAACAACAATATTTGCACCGAGTTCTGCTAGCCTTAGTGCTATAGCTTTACCGATTCCTCTACTTGCACCTGTCACTATTGCTGTTTTTCCTTTAAGATCAATACCTTCCATAGTTGTTAAACCTCCTAAGCTTTCTAAGCTGTTATTTTGTTTGAATTCCAGCTATGCATTTATTTAAACTATCAACATCTTCTACATTAAATATTGCAAGGGTTCTATCTATCTTCTTAACAAAACCACTTAAAATTTTTCCAGGTCCTATTTCCACAAAAGTATCTACTCCATCAGATATCATTCGTCTTATGGTATCTTCCCAAAGTACCGAACTCATAACCTGTCTAGTCAGTAGATCCTTTACTTCATCTTTTGATTTTATATAATCAGCAGTTACATTTGTTATAACTGGTAGTTTTAAATCATTAATCTTTACACTTTCAAGCTCTAGACTTAATTTATCCGAAGCTGGTTTTAGCATAGAAGTATGAAATGGACCACTAACCTTAAGCATAATTACTTTTCTTGCTCCAGCATTTTTTGCCATTTCAGCCGCTTTTTCTACGGCAACAACTTCACCTGCAATAGCTATTTGTCCTGGACAATTAAAGTTAGTTGGTTCTACAATTCCAAATTTGCTTGCATCTGTGCATACTTGCCTAGTTTTTTCACTATCAAGCCCTATCACTGCCGCCATAGCACCTTTCCCCTGTGGAACAGCCTCCTGCATAAACCGACCTCTTTTTTTTACAAGCTTAACTGCTTCTTTAAATTCAAATACGCCACTATAAACTAATGAGGTGTATTCTCCAAGACTTAGTCCTGCTGTTACATCTGCTTCTATTCCTTTTTCCTCTAATACCTTTAGCGCTGCTATACTAGCTGTTAAAATAGCTGGCTGTGTATTTTCAGTTTCATCTAACTGAGCCTTATTCCCCTCAAAGGAAAGCTTACTTATTTCAAAACCTAAAGTAGAATCTGCCTCTTCATAAATCTTTTTTGCCACATTAAAATTATCATATAATTCCTTGCCCATCCCAACGTATTGAGCGCCCTGACCTGAAAACAAAAATGCTATCTTTCCCATATAAATTCTCCATTTCTTAGCGGTTATATTATACTACCTTAACAGTATTTAATGTTTCTTCAGCCTGAGAGAACATTTCCTTTATTATCTCCTGACAACTTTGAGTTTTACAAACAAGTCCCGCAATTTGACCAGCCATAACAGAGCCATTATCTACATCTCCATCTTTTACCGCTTTAGGAAGTGCCCCTACTCCAAGTGCTTCAAACTTTTCTGCTCCTGCTCCTTCTTTTTCAAGGATTTGGAATTTTCTTGTGAGTTTATTTCTTAATACTCTTACAGGATGCCCTGTTGGTCTTCCTGTGACTACTGAATCTATATCTTTTGCCTTTATTATTTTAGCCTTATAGTTATCATGAACTGTACATTCCTCAGCCACTAAAAATCTAGTACCAACTTGCACGCCAACAGCTCCAAGCATAAGTGCAGCTGCAATTCCTCTTCCATCACCTACTCCACCTGCTGCTATAACAGGTATACTAACTGCATCAACAACCTGTGGTACGATGGCCATGGTAGTAATTTCACCTACATGTCCTCCAGATTCACACCCTTCTGCTATTACTGCATCAACACCACTTCTCTCCATTCTCTTAGCTAGAGCAACTGATGCAATTACAGGTATAACCTTTATTCCATGTGCTTTCCACATTTCTATGTATTTTCCTGGATTTCCAGCACCCGTTGTAACAACTTTAACTCCTTCTTCACAAACCATTTTTGCCACTTCTTCTGCATTTTCACTGAGAAGCATTATGTTCACTCCAAAAGGTTTATTGGTTAATTTTTTGGTTTTTCTTATTTCTTCCCTTATATACTCTACTGGTGCGTTAGCTGCTGCTATTATTCCAAGACCTCCAGCGTTAGAAACTGCTGATGCAAGTGAGCTGTCTGCAATCCAAGCCATTCCGCCTTGTATAATGGGATATTTTATTCCTACCATTTCACAAAATACAGATTTAATCATAATAACCTCCCTAATAATTGTTATACTTTGACTATTTTTCACTAATTCTATTTTCTACTGCCTTTACTGCGTCTTCAACTGTCTTTATATCATCTGCAACCTCAATCTGTATATTAAATTCATCTTCAATTTCCATTATTATTTGAAAAAGCTCCAATGAATCAGCCTTTAAATCTTCTTCAAAAGCTGTATCCATTTTTATGGTTTTTTCGTCTACATTTAGTTGATGTGCTGTAATACGTTTTACTTTTTCAAATATCATAATAATCCTCCTACCGTTCTTGCGTGTTCTAATCAATTGTTAAATATTATCTATGGTTTATTAAAATAAATGTCATCACCTTAAATTAGCCATTCAATAAGTACTGATCCAAACGTTAGACCTCCACCAAAACCAACTAAGATGATTTTATCTCCATTTTTAAGTAATCCTTGCTTTGCCATTTCATCAAGTGCTATAGGAATAGTAGCAGCTGATGTATTTCCATATCTA
The DNA here is from genome assembly GCF_000686725.1 of Clostridium akagii DSM 12554. Lineage (GTDB taxonomy): Bacteria > Bacillota > Clostridia > Clostridiales > Clostridiaceae > Clostridium_I > Clostridium_I akagii. Next base: position 335,130 of record NZ_JMLK01000008.1, read on the forward strand.
TCTAAGTTTATAAAGAACTTTTCATTGTCAATACCTAGTTTTTTAGCCACATGTTCTATAATCCTCATATTAGCTTGATGTGGCACAATATATTTAATATCATCTATAGTGTACGCGCTGTCCTTTAATACCTTATCTATACCTATTGGCATTGTTTTAACTGCAAATTTAAATACCTCTTTTCCATTCATAGATACTACACTGCTTTTTTTATCAATATTACTAGCAAACGGGTTCTTAACAGTTACTGCAGGACATTTCAAAAATTCTGCACCTTTTCCATCTGAACCCGTAAATATTGATAATATTCCGTTTGTTTCACTTTTACTTAATATTGCAGCACCTGCTCCATCTCCAAAAAGCACACAGGTTGATCTGTCTTCCCAGTCAAGTATCTTAGAAAGAACTTCAGCCCCAATAACAAGAACAGTTTTTGCTACTCCAGTTTTAACAAATTGAGTTCCAACATTTAATCCATATATAAAACCAGAACAAGCAGCACCAATATCAAAACAAGTAGCATTATCAGCACCTATTATCGCTTGAACCAAACAGGCGGTAGACGGCGTAAATGAATCTGGGGAAGTTGTAGCTACTATTAGTAGATCTATTTCTAAAGGATTTATATTTGCATCCTTTATTGCATTAAGTGCGGCTTTTGCTGCCAGACTAGAAGTGTCTTCACCTTCTGTTATTCTTCTTTCCTTTATACCAGTTCTAGAAGAAATCCATTCGTCACTTGTATCAACTATTTCTGAAAGGTCCGAATTGGTTACTATTCTTTCAGGTGCATAACTTCCAACACCTATTATTTTAACGTTGTTCACACAATCACTCCCTGTTAGTCCTAGTTTTAATATCATATTTTTCTTTTATAGAAAAATTAAGTTTCTCTAAAACATTAACTAAAGTATTTTTTTCCTTCTCGTCTAAACCATCTATTGTCTCTCGAATGATATCTCTATGAAACTTGGCATGTATTCTATATGCAAGCTTGCCTTTTTTAGTTAAATCAATATTAACCACTCTTCTGTCATTCTCGGATTTTTTTCTTTCAACATATCCTTTTTTTACCAAATTGCTCACAGCCGTTGTAAGTGTGCCTAGCGTAATGCCAATATCCCTTGCCACTTCCGACATATTTCTTGGCACATACATACCAATAGCCTCAATGGTATGTATTTCTGTAATTGATAAATCCTTAAAATATCCTTTTTTTAAGTCCGATTGCTCTATAGTTAGAATATCATTGAATATGTCTATCATTAATTCATTCATAACAGTCAATGACCTCTCCACTCTTATCACCGCTTTAAAATAATTTTATATTTGATCAGAAAATATCTAATGCGAGTTATTCTGCCTCTTTTTCGCATTCAGTTATGATTTCATCAATAAGATCTTTTACCTTAACAATTTTGTTCAATCGATATCCGTTACTTCCTGTGAAAAGAAGTCCCTGATCCACATTTCCATTTACCGAATTTATTAAAGCTTTTGATATACAGTACGGCGTATCCTTGGGATTGCAAGGTTTTAAGCAATTATAGCATCTACTTATTTTTTCATTTTCACTCTTTTTCTTTATGTTTTTCATGAAGACATTTTTAATTGCTCTTCCTGGCATACCTACTGGACTTACTACAATTTCTATATCTTCTTTTTTACATTTAAGATATTCCATTTTATATTTTATATCTGCATCACATTCTTCTGTGGCTATAAATCTAGTGGCAATTTGAACTCCTGCTGCACCAAGCTTTAAGTACTTAGCTACATCTTTTCCTGTATAGACTCCACCGCCAGCTACTACAGGTATTTTTCTACCATACTTTTCCTCATAAGGTTTTATCTCTTCAATAACCTCTATTACTATCTGAGCTAAATCTTTATTGTCATTATTTAGATCATCCAGTGAATAGCCAAGATGTCCCCCTGCTTCAGGCCCTTCAACTACGATTAAATCAGGTATTCTATTATGTTTTTTATCCCACATTTTACAAATAACCTTAGCAGCCTTGCCTGAAGATACTATTGGTGCAATTTTAGTATTAGATCCTTCTACAAGACCTGGTAGTGACATTGGTAGACCTGCTCCTGAAATTATAAGATCTATTCCTTCCTCTACCGCAATCCGAGCTGTAGCATCATAATTATTAACAGCCACCATAATATTAAGTCCTATTATTCCATTGGGACTAATTTCCTTAGCTCTTCTAATATGTTTTCTTAGTGCCCTTTGGTTAGCTGCTTCTGAATTTTTTTCAAAATCCGGATCATCAAAACCAATTTGCACAGATGAAATAACCCCAATTCCTCCGCAGTTTGCAACCGCACCTGCAAGGCCTGAACGTGATATACCCACACCCATGCCACCTTGAACTATGGGAATCGCTGCCTTTAAATCTCCTATTACCAAAGAAGGTATTCTCATAATCATCTCTTCCTTTTCTGTTTAAATTAAATTTGTGTGTTTATAATAAAATATTTTGATAGTCAAAGTATATATAATATTTGTATTTTAGTCAAGAAAATTATAAATATTTGGAATTTTATCCTTTTCTATTCTCTAGTTCTAATAAATATTTTTTCTTATCAATACCACCAGCATAACCAACGAGTTTTCCATTTATACCTATAACCCTATGGCATGGAATTATTATAGGTATTTTATTTTTATTATTTGCTCCCCCAACTGCTCTAACTGCCTTTGGATTACCTATTTCATTTGCTACATCTTTATATGATTTCACTTCCCCATAAGGTATTTTGAGAAGTTCATCCCAAACCCGTCTTTGAAAATCCGTACCATTAATACTTAGCTTTACAGTGAACATTTTTCTATGTTTAGTAAAATATTCGTCTAGTTCTTTTAAACATAAAATCATATTTTCATTCAAATTGGTTTTTCCATTTTTCTCTTGTTTACTTTCTAAAAATTCCAAGGCTTCAATTCCTAAATCGGAACCTATGATTTTTATTGTTCCTATTGGTGATTCATAATATGCTGTATACATTTTAACGCCACCCTTGAACATTATTTTTTTAAAAGAGCTTTTATTTACAAACTTGCCACGAAACTGTAACAGAGTATCTATATTATATAATTAATATTTAAAAATTTGCAAATAGTCACCTATTTATATTTGGTATTTATTAAACAGCAAATCTTAGGAGGAATTAAAATGAATAGAGCTTCGTTAAAAAAGATTATTATTTCCGCATTGATTTTCGTAGTGATTGCAGGTGGCGGATATTATCTATACGTTACTAAAATTAAAGCTAAGGCAACTACCCAAACTAGATTCATCACCGAACAGGCAACAAAAGGCACATTAAAAGTTACGGTTTCTGGAACTGGAGCTGTATCCTCCTCATCAACAAAAGATGTCATTATTCCGAGTAATGGTACTCTAACTAACTTTAAAGTATCAACAGGAAGCGCTATAACCCAAGGAACTTCACTAGGTTCAGTGGTAGACTCTAATCTTCAAAATCAAATCAAAATAGATCAGGCTAAACTTGCCCAGGCTAAACAACAACTTACCCAAGCACAGCAAAAAAGTAGCAGTGATAGTCAATCTGGCCAAGCTAAAATAACCCAAGCCAGCGACCAGCTCACTGAAGATAAGGCAAAACCAAATATAGATCAAGCTACACTAGATAAGGATAATAATGCTATTAGTGATGCTCAAAACTCTTTAACAAATGATGCAAACAGTGATAACAACAGTATAACTAATGACAATCTAGCAATTGAGCAAGCACAGTCTACAGTTGACAATGATAATACAACTTTAAGTAAGGAAAACATTATTGCACCAATAAGCGGGATATTTGAAAATGTTGCTAATGGAAATGGAGATTCCGTGCAATCCGGTAAAACCCTAGGAACAATTATGGATTTAACCCATTTACAACTTCAAGTTGCGGTAGACGAACTTGATATTAGTAAAATATCACTTGGACAGAAAGTTGACCTGACATTTGCTGATGTTCCAAGTAAAAATTATACTGGAACTGTAGCAAGTATACCTGATAGTGGAACAAGCACAAATAGTGTAACCACTTACAATGTTGTCGTAACAATAGATGATTCTACAGGTTTAAAACTTGGTATGAATGCAAACGCAAGTATAAATGTTCAAAGCAAAGACAACACTTTAATGGTACCTTCAAATGCTATTCAAACTGTAAGTGGTAAAAAATATGTAATGGAGCCTTCAACTTCTTCAACTAGCTCAAGTTCAAGCTATGGCAGTGGTGGAAGTTCATCCAAGTTTGGTTCTAGTTCAAGTAGAAGTGGTGGTACTAAAGCTGGTAAACTTGTAGAAGTTCAAACTGGTATTTCAAATCAAAATGATGTTGAAATCATAAGTGGTCTATCAGAAGGGCAAAAGGTACTAGTTCAATTGCCTACTGTATCTACATCTGCTTCATCATCTAGATCTGGCGGTGGTAGTGGCTTCGGCGGTGGCAGTGGTTTGGGCAGCGGCAGTGCTGGCGGTAGCGGCTTTGGCGGTGGTTCCCGTAGTGGAAATTAACTTACTAACTAGTATCGGTCAATTTACGGTGATTGGATATAATCTAATTATGGAGGAACTTATAATATGATAGAGATAAGAAATCTTAGTAAAATATATGAAATTGGTAAAGAGAAACTCTATGCCTTAGACAACGTTTCTCTAAAAATAAATGATGGTGAATTTGCTGCTATTGTTGGTCCATCAGGTTCTGGTAAATCTACATTAATGAATATTTTAGGATGTCTAGATATACCTTCAAAAGGAAGCTATATACTTGATGGCACACCTGTTGAAACTCTAAACGATGACCAGCAGGCAGAAATACGAAATGAAAAAATAGGGTTTATATTTCAAAAATATAATCTGCTTACAAAATTAAATGTATATGAAAATGTAGAAATACCATTAATTTATTTAGGTACTGGTAATGCTGAGCGAAAAGAGAGAATTGAAAAAGCTCTAGAGCAGGTTGGCCTATCATCCCATATTCACCATAAACCATCTGAACTTTCTGGTGGACAGCAGCAGAGAGTTGCCATTGCAAGAGCACTTGTAACAAATCCATCAGTAATTATGGCAGATGAACCAACTGGAGCATTAGACAGTAAAACTGGTAAAGAAGTACTTGCCCTTTTGCAAGAGCTCCATAAAACAGGAAGAACTATAGTGCTTATAACACATGACCTTTCAATTGCGGCAGAAGCCGAGAGAAGAATTCAAATAAAAGATGGTCATATACTTTCTGATGATGGAGGTGAGAATAATGAAGATACATCAGCTGTTTAAAATGGCTCTTAAATCTATCTTTGCCAATAAAATGCGCTCTTTTCTTACAATGCTTGGAATAATTATTGGTATAGCATCTGTCATAATACTAATTGCTATGGGTCAAGGAAGTACAAAATCGGTTCAAGACTCCATTTCAAGCATGGGAACTAACCTTATAACTGTAAGTATTACAGGTAAAACAACAAAAGATGTTACAAAACAAGAATTAAATGAACTGAAAACCAAACCAGGAATCAAAGACATATCACCAACCCTTAGCAGTGGAAATGTTAATATATCTGCTGGAGATCAAACGGCTACTACAACTGTTCAAGCCGTGGAGCCTAACTATGAAACAATAAAAAATGTCCCTGCGGAAAGTGGACGATTTATTAATCAAAATGATTTGGATAATAGATATAATTCTGCCGTAGTTGGAACAGATGTAGCAACTGAACTTTTTAATAGTACAGATGTTGTTGGACAAAAACTCAATATAAACGGTGTATCTTTCGATATAGTTGGAGTGTTAAAATCACAGGGCACCAGTTCTGCTGGCTCATCAGATGATACTGTACTTCTACCACTAACTACAGCTCAAAGACTTTTAAAAACAACTGATATAAAAACTTTTTATATTCAGGCATCAAGTTCTGATAACGTAAATACAGCCATGTCTTATCTTCAACTATTTATGGATACTAAATACGGTCTTCCTACTACTTCTGCGAGTACCGTAACAAATAAATATTTTAGAGTATTCAACCAGTCCAGCTTACTTGCTACAGCAACTTCAACAAATCAAACCATGACCAATGAACTTGCTGGTATAGCTGCTATTTCTCTTTTAGTTGGAGGTATTGGTATTATGAATATAATGCTTGTCTCTGTTATGGAACGTACTAGAGAAATTGGTATAAGAAAAGCTTTAGGTGCTAAAAGAAGAGCCATACTATTACAATTCCTAATTGAAGCGGTATTCGTCAGTGGTATCGGCGGTATTTTAGGAGTACTAATTGGTATTGGTGGTAGTGAGTTGTTACAAACATTTAACAACACCGCCATACAACTATCTAGCACTGTAGTCCTGGCCGCATTTGCATTCTCTGTAACTGTAGGCATTGTATTTGGACTATATCCTGCAAGTAAGGCTTCAAAACTTAGTCCAATAGATGCTTTAAGCTTTGAATAGATGATTCTTACTCAAAGAAGCTGAAGCAGAAGAATCAAATAAAAAAAGATGCAAGAAGATTGGTTTACAAATCTTCTTGCATCTTTTTTATTTTTAACTAATCATGAAATTTTCCACTAGGACAAATTTCCATTCACTTGTCAGTTCTTACTATCTTTTCTGCTTCCTTAAAATCATCTGGCCTTAAATCATCTGGTACTTCACCTGTTATATTACCAGCAATAAATCTTGCACATTTAAAATAGTCACTATTACAAAAATTATTTTTATATTCAATAATTTCATTCTCATTTCTGCTATTAATATATGGACACACTTCAATATTTGGACACCCCATATAATCACCCCTATACCAGCTTTCTATATAAGTATATGAATGGTTTAAATACTTATTTACACAATTCATTTTAACTCTAAACTTGTTTCATATGTTCAATAAGTTCTCTTCTAAGCCAATCTAAAGCCGTAAAAGTTGCCCTATCTCTAATTTTTTGCCTGTTACCAACAAAATTGAATTTTTTCGTCTTTACTTCTCCAAACATATATATCCCCATGTACACAAGCCCTACAGGTTTTTCATCTGTTCCACCGCCAGGTCCAGCTATTCCTGTTGTCGAAATACCAATAGTAGTTCCAGCATTTTTTGCAATACCGGCTGCCATTTCCCCTGCGCATTCACTACTAACCGCTCCAAAGTCTTTTAACGTGCTCTCAGTTACGCCAAGCCTTTTCACTTTAGCATCGTTACTATATGTTACCGCACCTTCTAAAAACACCTCAGAAATCCCAGGATAGTCTATTAGTTTTCCTGCTAAGAGTCCTCCTGTACATGATTCTGCTGTTGCAATAGTAAACTGATTTTTTATAAGTATTTTGGCTACTACTTCTTCTATAGTCTGTTCATTTATTCCATATACATTTATATCTCCAAGTACGTCCCTTATCTCTTTCTCTATGGGCGCAATAATTTTCGCTGCCTCAGCTTCATGGTTTACTTTAGCCGTAAGCCTTAAAACCGTTTCATTATCCTTGGCATATGGCGCAACTGTTGGGTTTTTCTGCCTATCAAATATGTATCCAACTGCATCGTCTACACTACTTTCACCAATACCTGTTATCCTTAATGACTTTGATACAAGCATTCCATCTTGAAACTTCTTAAGATATGGTACTATACTCTCATTGAACATTAGCTTCATCTCTCTTGGAGGTCCAGGAAGTAATACTGCGATCTTAGAATTTTCCTCTATAATGCAACCTGGTGCTGTTCCATTATTATTTTTGACTATAATACATCCCTCAGGAAAATATGCCTGTTTCTTGTTATTTTCAGTTGGAGTATAATTCATTTTTTTAAAATACTCCATTATTTCTCCTAAAGATTTCTCATCTAAGATCAATTTTTTATTAAAATATTCTGCTGCAATTTCTTTTGTTAAATCGTCTTTAGTCGGTCCAAGTCCTCCAGTGGTTATAACGATATCAGCTCTATTAATGGCAATATCATATGCATTTTTTAGCCTTTCTGGATTATCTCCTACTACAGTCTGATAAAAAACATTAATTCCAAGACTGGCAAGTTCCTTTCCAAGATATTGAGCATTAGTATTAACTATATCACCCAATAACAATTCTGTACCTACTGATAAAAGTTCTGCTCTCATTACTTCACCTCATTTTGTTTATAGGCATATGAAAAAAAAAATCAAATTAGGATATAACCTAGTTGTTTCTTTCAAAATGCTACTTTATTAATATATAAATTATAACATATCAATGCATATTAACTTTAGTATTTTTAGGCCATTTTATGGGAAGTATAGTGTTAACATAATTTTTATATTATAAAACGTTAATTTTATCTCTACATTTTGTTATAATAAATATGTGAGTGTACTATATATTGCATAAGCAAATTTGAAAGGCGGTGATATTATGAGTACTTTCATGTTTAAGAATAAACTTAAAAACTATACTCCTTTAAGTAATATTTTTATAGATAAGTACATGCCTCGAGCACGAGGAGAATATGTTAAAGTATATATTTTGGGAATGAAATACTGTGTATCCGGAGAGCTTGGAGTTGATTCAGCCTTGTTTGCTAACACTCTTCATCTTTTGGAGACGGACCTTATGAATGCTTGGAACTATTGGAATGACGAAGGTGTTGTAAAATTAGTTCCTATAGATAACATGGGGAATTTTAACATAGATTTTTTAGACCTTGATGAAAATAGTTCTGATAAAGATGAAACCATAAATCTTTTAAAGGAATTAGATAACAGCTCAACTAAAGATATGCTCCAAGATATCGAAAAATTGGTTGGAAGAACCCTATCTACTAAAGAAATGAAAATGTATATAGGCTGGATAAGTGATTTTAATTTCCCTCCAGAGCTGATTCTTCTGCTTATAGAATATTGTGTTTCAAAGGGTAAAACGGATTATAGATATATTGAAACAATAGCTATCAATTGGCATGAAAACAAGATTAATTCTATTGATGATGCTCAATCCTTTATTAAAAAACATGAAGATAAATGGATTAAAATAAGAAAAATATTAAATTATCTAGGTATAAGGGATGCTGATGTATTAAAACCTCAAGAATTACTTCTTGATAAATGGATTAATTCCTATGGTTTTCCTTTAGACGTAATCTATAGGTCCTGTGACATAACTTTTTCTAGAATAAATAAAGCTGACTTCAAATACATGGACGCTATCTTAACTAACTGGTTTAAGGGTGGCATAAAAACTCTCACTGAAATTGATACTAAAGATTTTAAAAAGAGTAGCTATAAAAAGGCAGGTCCAAAAACTGGTCCAAAAACTAACTTCAACGACTATGAACAGAGATCTTATGATTATGATGAACTTGAAAAGAAATTATTAGGATGGGATAAAAATGATTAGAGGCTATGCAGAAGAAATATCTAAAATGTATTCTGACATTCGTGAAAATGAAGCACGGTTACTAAAACAACGCCGTGAGAAGATTCAAAATGATCTTCCTGTGGTTTTTAACCTTGAGAAAAAAATAGCAAAACTCTGCATTGATTTAGCGGTTAATTCATTTAAAGATATAGATGACAGAGAAAACTATTTAAGTAATTTGAAAAATGAAATTACTAATCTGAGAGTAAAAAAATCAGAGTTATTAGTTGCCAATGGTTATTCTCAAGATTATGTATCGCTTCAATATAAATGCAATAAATGTAAAGACACCGGCTATATAGGTTCCACAAAATGCAGTTGCTATAAGCAAAAACTTGTAAAATTATATTATAAGAATTCTTATCACAACTCTATGCTTGCAAGCAATAATTTTGAACACTTTAATATAGATTATTACTCTACCCAGAGGACAAATAATGATCCTAGAAGTCCTAGAAAAAATATGGAGGATACAATAATTCCGTATGTAATGGATTATTTGAAAAACTTTCCAGCAACAAAAAATAATTTATTATTTTATGGTAGTTCAGGCACTGGAAAAACTTTTTTATCCAATTGTATTGCAAAAGATTTATTAGATAAAGGATTCCTTGTGATATACAGAACCTCAGATGATATCATCCATGATCTTAAAAAAGTTAAATTTGAAAATGATCATAATTTAGAGAACTTACTTCTTAATTGTGATTTACTCATATTGGATGATTTAGGCACAGAACAGATAACAGACTTTTCGTCCACAGAACTGTTCAATCTTCTCAATAAAAAACTTTTAATGAACAAGAAGATGCTTATTTCTTCAAACTATGCATTAGAAAAACTTTCAAGAACCTATTCTGAAAGAATTACCTCCAGACTATTTGGCGACTTTACCCTTTTCAAATTTTATGGAGATGACATAAGAATTAAAACAAACCTTCAAAGACAGAAACAATAACTTACTGCTTTGAGAGTATAACTTGAAAATTGTTAGAAAATGCAGAACACTCATTTAGTTACAAGTGACAAGTTAAGGAATATTTTCGGCTAAAGCCGAAGAATAAATAAAATAGGGAGGTAAGCTGATTTGTTTCACAAATCCACTTATCTCCCTAAACATTTTTCCTCTCTATGTTACTATGTTATTCTTATATTCTTTTTATTTTGCCCCAAGGCAAAATCTCCTTAATCTGTAACCTGTAACTTTTTTAATCAAGTATGTGCATCCTTAATTGCAAAAAACAACGCTTCCTAGATAAAACCTAAGAAGCGTTGTTTTGCTAACAATAGCAATTGGAACCAAATTTACTAATTATAAATCAGCTATTCTACCAATTGAGCTATGTCAGCTAATATGGCGACCTGGAAGGGGATCGAACCCTCGACCTCCGGCGTGACAGGCCGGCACTCTAACCAGCTGAGCTACCAGGTCATATTATGGTGGGCATTACAGGGCTCGAACCTGTGACCCTCTGCTTGTAAGGCAGATGCTCTCCCAGCTGAGCTAAACGCCCATAATATGTTATGGTGACCCCTACGGGACTTGAACCCATGTTACCACCGTGAAAGGGTGGTGTCTTAACCACTTGACCAAGGGGCCTTGTAAAATTTAAATTTATTTTAAAAAAATGGTGCTGGCAGTAGGAATTGAACCCACAACCTACTGATTACAAGTCAGTTGCTCTACCAATTGAGCTATGCCAGCATTTGGCGACCTGGAAGGGGATCGAACCCTCGACCTCCGGCGTGACAGGCCGGCACTCTAACCAGCTGAGCTACCAGGTCATAT